>JAVBVA010000011.1:0-103487 GCA_031554665.1 Bacteroides sp.
TGTGAAAGACAAGAACGATTACTCCAAATTACTCCCATTTAACTGGAAAAAGTAAATCATTGAACAACCTTTTAGGAAAGCCCGCAACTGCAAAAACTGCAGAAGCGGGCTGGGGAAGTATGCACTAGGCCGAATGCTTACGGATGTACAGAGGTTGTACACCCGGGTGGACAGAAGCTTTTCTTCCTTTGATATCGATTGTATCTCCCTTTGAAACAACTCCTTTCTTCCTTTGTAACCGGTCGTTTCCTCCTTTGTTGCCGAGATCATGTGACTTGCAATCGGCAACGTTTATATATAGGGGTTCTGATTATTTCTCTGAATATCAATAGTATAACAAAACAGGCGCGCGAGAGGTGCGTGAGAGAAAAAGAGGCCTCTCACGCACCTGTAATGCCGATGAATAAAGGGTTTGAGCACAGGTGCGCGAGTGCGGGGCTTGTTTTTCAAACTTCTTGAGGAGCCGACTAAGTTTAAGTTGTAAATGTAACATGCCTAAACCTTATTCTTTTCTTCTCGTATCCCATCAGGATGGCGAGTTATGCGAAGCCGATCTCTGCTCCCGGTACTCTTTCGGACTAAGCCCTGTATGTTTCTTAAAACTCTTACTGAAATACTTCGGGTCGCTGAATCCCGTCATATATGCAATCTGTGAGAAGTTAAAGTTCCCGTTCTCAATCAGTTGGGCGGCACGTTTGAACCGTATCTCTTTGATAAAATCTACCGGTGAGAATCCTGTGATCGATTTTAGTTTCCGGTAGAACAGGCTTCGGCTTAACGAAAGCTTGCTGGCGAAATCATCAATCACCAATTCGGGATTGTCCATTTGCTCTTCCATAAACTCCATCACCTGCTTGATGAACAGTTCATCGTGCGGCATGATCTCGGGTTTGGAAGGTTCCAGTAAATCTGCTTCTGACGAACGGTGAGCAGATAGCTTATTCATAAACAACTCTTGAAGTTGCTTCCGCTGAGTGAACAACGAGGCTACCCTTGCCTTGAGGTAAGACGAGCTGAATGGCTTGGTGATGTAATCGTCTATCCCTTGTTCCAGTCCCTCGATCCGGTCGTCTAAAGACGATTTGGCTGAAAGGATAATTATTGGAATGTGGCAGATATCTCTGTTCTCCTTTATCTGTCTGATCATTTCCAGGCCGTCCATCACAGGCATCATCACATCACTAATGACCATATCCGGTAGCATTTCCGAAGCTTTCTCCAGTCCTTCCTTACCATTAGACGCCTCGATAATGTGATATTTACCGCCTAAAATGGTTTGGAGTAACCTTTTCAGTTCCACGTTATCCTCTACAATCAATATGGTTTGTTTCTCTTCCGGGGTGCCTTCCGCTTCTTCCATCACCGGACTTTCCGGTTCGGTTTCGGGAAGAGGAGAAACCATTTCCTTCTCATTCAACGAATCTGCCAGGATGAATTCTATCTGAGAATCGTTCTCCAATGCTTTCCGGTCTAATGGGAGTGTTACACAAAACGTACTTCCCTTATCCTGTTGACTCTTTACACTGATACTTCCGTGATGCAGCTCCACCAGCTCCTTCACTAAGGACAAGCCAATGCCCGACGAAGGTTGCATGATGTTGTACTTGGCCAGTGTTTCAAAACGTTTGAAGAGCGAGTCGAGTTTCTCCGGCGCTATACCGATACCCTCGTCTTCGACCGAAATGGACACCTCTTTGTTCTTTACTTCCAGCCGGATGCTGATAGACTTCCAAGTTAAGGTGTATTTGAAAGCGTTGGATAGTAAGTTGAACATGATCTTCTCGATCTTGTCCCGGTCTATCCATACATACAGCTCGTTCACACCGGTTTCGAAGCTGTAATTGATGTTCTTCTCCTTAGCAATCAGGTTGAAGCTTTCTGATATTTTGCGCAGAAAACCGACCAGCTCGGTTTCTTCGGCCAGTATCTTCATCTTCTTGTTTTGTATCTTCCGGAAGTCGAGTATCTGGTTGATGAGCCGCAACATGCGTTCGGTATTCTTGCGTACCAGGGTCAGTTGCTCCCTGGCGGTGGGCGTGAGGGGTTCGTTCTCCAAGACCTCGGTTATCGGAGTGGTGATCAGTGTCAGCGGAGTACGTAGCTCGTGCGAAATATCCGTAAAGAACCGGAGCTTGATGTTCGATATTTGTTGCTCTATGGTTACTTCATGGCGTAGACGATAGATGTAGAACAGGATGTACACAATGGCGCCGGTGAACAGGACGAACGCAATGAAGTAGACCAGTAAGGCCCACCCGGTTTCCCAGAACGTAGGAAGCACTTTGATAGACAGCGTACGCACATTGTCCACCCAAACCCCGTCGCTATTGGTCGATTTCACTTCCAATTCGTATTGTCCCTTCGGGAGATTGATGTAACTGGCCGACCGGTTTTTGCCACTGATGTTCCATTGTTCTTCCAGTCCTTTGAGCCGGTAAGCATACTGAATCTCCTCCGTCCGGATATAGTCCAGCGCTGAGAAATAAACTGTGATGTTCCGTTGCGACGGTTTGAGCGAAAGCACTTTCAAGTCGTCCACCGGTTCCTGTGATTGTATTCCGTGTATTTTCAGATCGGTGAATACGATGGGAGGAATGAAGTCGCTCTTCCGGAGCTTTTCCGGGACAATCTCCAACATACCCATATCTGTTCCGAAAACTAACTGCTTGCTGGCATTGAACATCGGAATGGCTTCTGTGAAGCTGAAATCGTACCGCAGGAAGGTCTTGTCGTAATTGTCGAACGTCTCTTTCTGCGGATCGAATTTGGACAAAGCATTCTCTGATACTACCCAGATCTGCCCCGTTTCGTCTTCTATCATGGAGAGTACCAGGTCGGAAGCCAGTCCGTCCTTGGGTGTATAGGATTTATAACTGATCTGGTCGTTCAGTAAATGGGTAGATGTAATCTTATTGATCCCCCCTGTGAACGTCAGTACGTAGGTGTTTCCTTTTCTGTCGGTGAATATATCCATTACATCCCGGCCAACCAGGCTTGATTCGCTATCCGTGTTGTTCTTGTAATGATAAAACATCACCTCCTCCGGTTGACTGAACCGGTTCGAAAAAGTGATAACGCCATTGGTTGTCCCCACCAACATGATGCTATCCGCTACTTCGGTGATGATGCGTACATTCAGGAATCCCTCTGTGGGGAAGTTCTTCAATTCGTTGCTGTAGTTGACAAATTGAATCTCTCCTTTCTCGTTTTTCCTGATCAGGTTCAACCCACCCCGGTAACTTCCTATCCAAGTGTTCGACCGGCTGTCCGTAAAGATGGAATAGATATCGTTGGAGCTCAGGCTGTAAGCATTTCCTTCATCGTGTGTGAACTGTTTGACGAGGTACGAATCTCCTTTTTCTTTCCGGAGTTGATACAGCCCGTTGTTTTTGGTCCCCATCCAGATGAGGCCATTCTTGTCTTCGTGGAAACAGTACACATTGGCGTGGAATTTCACTTCGGTGGCCGAGATAGTACCTTGTGGAGTCAGATAGCCCTTCAGCGTTCCGTCAGGATGGTAGATGCGTACAAATCCGCTTTTCGAGGCAGCCCAGAACTGCTTCGTACGATCTAACAGGAAAGCCCGGACTTCGGTACCTTTATCATCTATCTGTCGCAGATTAAAAAGTTGGGGGAAGAAACTCATTTCCTTGATCCCCCGGGCGCTTACAATCCACTTATTACCCTGCCTGTCCGACTGGGCATACCGTACCAGCGGTGTAAAGGCGGAATTCGGATTATTGGCGTCTGTGTAGAAAGTCTTCAGTTGCTTTTTCTCCCGGTCGAAATAACTGAAATTGCCCTTAGAGGGAAGCACCCATAAGGTTCCCAGATTATCCTCAAATATCAGGTTGCGGCTGTCTCTGCCATAATCCACCACTTCACTCCGGGGAGTAGACAGGTGTTGCCTTTCGCCTGTTTCCAGATTGATGCGTGTTACGCCCGGAGTGTTCGAGAATACCCAGCACTCCCCTGTACGGTCTTCGTACAAAGAAAGCGCATCATTGGAGGGTTGTGTCGCCGTACGTATATCCACCCGCCGGAAGGTGTTATCAGCCGGATTGTACAGAACAATACCATTGTCTGTTGTGAGGGCCAGCAAGTCCTTTTTCAGCGTGTATATGGAATGTATTAAGTTTACCGGAAAAGGCATTTCGATGAACCGGATGCTTTGCGATTGGGGCACATAGACTGCCAGTTTCTCGGAAGAGGATATCAGGTATATACTGTTTTTGTATTGGTGGATGGTTTTGAAAGGGAAATCATTCTTTATCTTCTTCTTGCCGATGATGGTGATACCTTTATTGGTCAATATCCATTCGTCTTTGTCCGAATCCTGATAGATCGTTAGTATCTGGCTGCCTTTCAGGCGGCCGTTGAATGTGTTGTACAGTACCAGACTATCCTTCCGGTTGTAATACGCCTCGTTCATCCGGAAGCAATATCCGTCTTCGCATACGATCCAGGTCACTCCGTTGGTGAAGGGGTAGATGTGGCGCACCAGCATGCTCTTTTGGATATCTGCCTCAACGGGCTTCAATACATCGTAGAATGTTTCTTTGCGGCAGTCGAAGATGTAGGCTTTGCTGTCATACGTCTGACACCAGATATTCCCATCGGGCGTTTCGGCCATGAACGTGATGCGGTTGTTGCGCTGTGCATATTCCTGTTGCGACGATACCTTGTAGTTTTTGAACGTGTAACCGTCGAACTTGTTAATGCCGTTCCAGGTACTTATCCACAGAAAACCCTTATGATCCTGTATGGTACCTGTTACGATGTTCTGGGCCAGTCCGTCACTGGTGGAGAATTCTTTGATGCCACAGAAAGGCTGTGCCAGCAAAGATGTTGTGACAAAGAGAAGAAAGGAAAGGATGACTGAATGCTTCATAGTATATGCCTGAGAAAATGATCAAACAAATATAAGGAAAATAGTATTCTGTTCATCACCTGTACCTGAAAAGACGAATAATAGATCAGATTTCACCCCCTGGCGGTATGTGCTGCCTGTGCGGGTACCAAAGTTTTTTACTCCGTGTGTGAAGTTACACCTATCCGGTTAGAAAGTATCCCATCCCTCTGGCAGGCTATACCTACTTTTGTAATGTCAAGCCCGAATATTATCAAAGAAATGAATACCATGAAAAAGAGAAGAAACATACGCTGTCTATGGATGCTGTTACTGATTGTCTGTACACCTTATTATATAATGGCGGGCGATTACTCGTATCTGTACCAGGAATTGCCTTTCCACATGCCGGTGGTGCAAAAACCGGTATTCCCACAACTAAAGGTAAGCATTACAGAATATGGAGCCGTTGCCGACGGGGTGACTTTAAACACCGAAGCAATCAACAAAGCCATCAGCGAGGTAGCTGCCAAAGGCGGAGGAACTGTTCATGTACCTTCCGGTATCTGGTTCACAGGCCCGATCGTTTTCCAATCGAATATCAATCTTCATTTAGATAAGGGTGCTTTGATACTCTTTACCCCCGATTTTGATGCCTATCCGTTGGTCGAAACTGTGTTCGAAGGACTGAATACCTACCGGAGCCAGTCGCCTATCTCAGGTAAAAACTTGGAGAACATAGCCATCACCGGTCAGGGGGCAATCAATGGTTCGGGAGATGCCTGGCGCCCATTGAAGAAAGCCAAGGTAACAGAAGGATACTGGAAAAGCGTCGTTAACTCCGGTGGGGTACTGAAGGGCGCTCAACTCTGGTTCCCTACTGAAAAGTCCCTGTTGGGCGATAGTCTTACCTCCGACAAAGGAAAACACCCTCTGACGAAAGCAGATTGGCAGTCGGTGAAGGATTACCTCCGTCCGGTGATGATCAGCTTTACCGGTTGCAAGAATGTGTTGCTCGAAGGCGTCCTGTTCGAAAACTCTCCCAGTTGGAACATACACCCGCTGATGTGCGAGAACATCATTATCGACGGTATCGAAGTGCGCAACCCGTCGTACGCACAGAACGGTGACGGGCTGGACCTCGAATCCTGCAAGAATGCACTGATCGTAAACAGTCATTTCGATGTGGGCGATGATGCCATCTGCATCAAATCGGGTAAGGACGAAGACGGACGCCGTCGGGGCCTACCTACGGAGAATGTCATTGTAGACAACTGCCGTGTATTCAAAGCACACGGAGGTTTTGTGGTAGGCAGTGAAATGTCGGGTGGCGTACGGAACATATCCGTATCCAACTGCCAGTTTATCGGAACCGATATCGGTTTGCGCTTTAAAAGCGCCCGCGGACGGGGTGGCGTGGTAGAGCATATATATATTAATAATATAAACATGCTGGATATCGTACACGAACCTTTGTCGTTCAGCCTTTATTACTTTACCCAGCCAACAGATACCATTCCGGCGGTGGACGAAACAACTCCTGTCTTCAAGGATATCACCATCAAGAATATCACCTGCCGCAATGCCAATAAAGCCATGTTCTTCCACGGTATTCCCGAGATGAATATCCGGAATATCCACATTGAGAATGCAGTTATAACTGCCCTTTACGGTGCAGAACTGCGCGAATCGACCAACGTGAAATTCAAGAATGTAAGTTTGAATATCGAAAAAGGCCCTGTGCTGATCTTGGAGAATGTAAAAGACTTCAACGCTCCCGATCTGGTGTATCAGGCCGATGTGGCCGAGGTTGTGTCTATCAGCGGAGACAGGAACGGAACCATCCGCGTACCACGGAAGTGATTCCGGAAGATTACAGTTAACATTAAAATAAATACAATATGAATGGCATGAATAAAATGAGAAGGGTGCTTCCCTTGTTGTGGGTGCTGTGCATTGTCTGCCTGTCGTTTCAGGCATGTTCCTCTCTGAAACAGAATACTCACCTGCTGTCGTCCGACAATGGCGACGGCACCTATACCAACCCGTTGATCCGGGCGGACTATCCCGACCCCGATATCATCCGGGTGGGCGAAGATTACTACATGGTCAGTTCTTCCTTCGTAGCCATGCCGGGAATCCCCGTTTGCCACTCCAAAGACCTGGTCAACTGGCGGATTATCGGCCATGCCTACGACAGCATAACGTTCCGTCCGCAATACCGGATGGAAGACGAAAAGACAGCCTACAGCCGCCTGTGCTGGGCTCCCTCCATCAAGTTTCACGACGGTACGTATTACATCGGGGTCAACATTGCCGATGATGGTTTCGTCATGTTCAAAAGCTCCACTCCCGAAGGTCCTTACACCATGCATAAGTTCGACAAGCGTCTGTACGACCCAGGCTTCTTTATCGATGAAGACGGAAAGAAATACGTAACGCACGGTAAGACGAAGATCTACCTCACCCGCCTGAAAGACGACGGAACGGGCGTGATGGACCCGGACGACAACGGTACGCTGATCGTTACCGCTCCCCAAGGCTATGAACATCTGTTCGAAGGATGCCACACATACAAACGAAATAACTGGTATTACATCTTCAACCCTGCTTTGGGATATGATGGCGTGCAGATGATCAGCCGCTCCCGGAATCTTTACGGGCCTTACGAAACCCGTGTACTGATAGATGACGACATTAATTATGCCGATGCCGGCGTACATCAGGGTGGATATGTGGAGACTCTCGAAGGAGAATCATGGGCGTACACCTTTCAAGACCGCGATTATATGGGCCGGGATATCATGCTTTACCCCATGCGTTGGGTGGACGACTGGCCTGTTGTAGGTGCCGAAGAAAGACCCGACAAAGGTGTGGTGACGTATCGCAAACCAGCCATCAAAGCCAAACAGGAAATGTCTTTCCCCCAACACTCGGACGATTTCAGTGCAACGACCCTGGCACAGGTATGGGAATTCAATCATGTACCGCTCAAAGAGAAATGGAGTCTCACCGACCGTCCGGGGCATTTCAGAATATACGCCCAATATGCCAAAGGCTTCGAATGGGCGCGCAATTCCCTGACACAAAAAGTATCGGGTCCATACAGTACAGGTACGGTTCTCTTAGACCTTGCCGGTTTGCAAGAAGGTGATTTTGCCGGAAACGGTATCATGGGCAGGGTGATGTATCAGTTCGGTGTTCGGAAAAATGCTGATGGCTACTGGATAGAGATGCGGCAAGGCGACCGCGAGGCTGAAATAGTAATTGATAGTCTGCATTATGCTTCGTCAAAGATATACTTGCGTACCGAGGTCACGAAAGAGGGCAGTATCTTATTCTATTATAGCGCCGGCGGCCGCCAATACCAACGCTTCGGCCCGGAAGGAGTATCCAACTTCTGGGGATTCCTCGGCATCCGCCATGCCCTCTGCTGCTACAATGTATCTAAAGGAGCTCCAACAGGGTATGCCGATTTCGACTTCTTCCGGTTGGAGAGCACGCATAGAGGAAACAACTACAACGCCTTCTCACAGGTAGATTTCTCCCAATACGATGACCGCGACGGAATGACACTGGTTCGCCCTGTCGCTAAACGCCCCATGCAGCATTTTACCGGAATCAAAGAGAACGACTGGTTGGTATTCAATAACCTGGTTCTTGAGAAGGCTCCCCAACAAATCACCATTGAACTGCAAGCGAAGAGCGAAGGCGGAATCATAGAGATACGCGAAAACACCATCGATGGTAAGTTAATCGCCTCGTGCCAGGTCAATAAAACCTCTGGTAGTGACGAGTGGATCAAGCAAGCATTTGAGGTTACAGGCCTACGAAAAGGAAAAGCTAAACTGTATTTCGTATTCCGTGCCCACACAGAAGGGTTGGCTGTGAAGAGCTTTGTATTTAGTGACTAACATGAGTCTGACATAAAAACTCATAGAACGCGCACTCAATTGCCGTCGGTTTCAACCGACGGTCTGCGGAGCAGTTAGTAATCATTTATACCTCTGTGGGTTTCAACCCCAGGTCTCTAAATGACAAGTAGTTATCGATAAGAAACCTGGGGTTGAAACCCACAAAGGAAAGTCGCTTCGCTCCACATTCTATAATCCGTCGGTTGAAACCGACGGCAATTGAGTGCACGTCCTACGATTCTATAGTATCGAATATAGGTTAATTAAGGTAACAAAATATGTTGCATCAGGATGACAACAAGTGGAAATACAGTGCCGTAGGGGCATTGTATAGATGGTAAGGAAGCAAGCTACTGTTCCTCTACGAGCAAACTACCTTTACTCGTAGAGGTAGGTAGTTTAGGTCTACGAGGGTCGATGTACGAGATGTACATCTCATACACTACCAGATGCACATCTCGTACTGCTCCAGATGTACATCTCGTACATCGATGGTCGTAGAGTGTCATAACCTTGGTCGTAGAGTATCGTAGGCTTGCTCTACGAGGGAAGCAAATAAGCAAAGAAACATCCCAATAGAATAGTATAAACAATAAAAATAAAAGAACCCATGAACATTAAACTTCTCTGTTTACTACCCTTTTTGCTGCTCACAGGCGGTGATGTCTCTTGCAAAGACAAAAGCCTCACAGCAGAACAACGGGCAGCAGCATTGGTGAAACAACTCACATTGGAAGAAAAAGTGCAACTCATGCAGGACGGTTCCCGTCCGGTAGAGCGTTTAGGCATCAAGCCGTACAACTGGTGGAACGAAGCGTTGCACGGAGTAGCCCGTACAGGTTTGGCTACTGTTTTTCCCCAGCCCATCGGTATGGCTGCATCGTTTGATGCCGATATCGTTTACCAGGTGTTCGATGCGGTGTCCGATGAGGCCCGCGCCAAGAACGCCTACTACACTTCCCAAGGTAGCTATGAACGCTATCAGGGGCTGACGATGTGGACACCGACTGTCAATATCTACCGTGACCCACGCTGGGGCAGAGGTATCGAAACCTATGGTGAAGACCCTTACTTAGCCAGCCGGATGGGCGTCATGGTAGTAAAAGGACTGCAAGGACCTGCCGGCGAGAAGTACGACAAATTGCACGCTTGTGCCAAACACTTCGCCGTACATTCCGGTCCCGAATGGAACCGTCACTCTTTCAATGCTGAAAACATTCAGCCGCGCGATTTGCACGAAACTTACCTGCCTCCTTTCGAAGCATTGGTGAAAGAAGGAAATGTCAAAGAAGTGATGTGCGCCTACAACCGCTTCGAAGGCGATCCTTGTTGCGGAAGCGACCGCCTGTTAATGCAGATCCTCCGCGAAGAATGGGGATTCAAAGGCATCGTCGTTTCCGATTGTGGTGCGATTGCCGATTTCTACAACGATCGCGGACATCATACGCATGCCGATGCGGCATCCGGTTCGGCAGCTGCCGTGCTGAGTGGTACCGACCTGGAATGCGGTTCAAGCTACCGTGCTTTGATAGAAAGTGTGCAAAAAGGCCTGATCTCCGAAAAGGATATCGATGTATCAGTAACACGACTGCTGAAAGCCCGCTTCGAACTCGGCGAAATGGACAATCAGAGCGATGTTTTCTGGACAAAGATACCACTCTCTGTAGTAGGCTCGGCCGAATACGATGCGCTGGCTCTCGACATTGCCCGCAAGTCGATCGTTTTACTACAAAACAAGAACAACAGTCTGCCCCTGAAACGTGGCGGACTGACTGTTGCCGTCATGGGCCCCAACGCCAATGACTCCGTGATGCAGTGGGGAAACTACAACGGAACCCCGTCGCATACTGTAACCCTCCTGCAAGGTGTACAAGCTGCACTGGGCGCCAATGATAAACTCATCTACGAACAAGGATGCCCGTGGGTGGAACGTACACTGATCAAGAGCGCGTTCAACCAATGCAAATCGCCTGCCGGACCCGGTTTTACTGCTCGTTACTGGAATAATACCCAACGCGAGGGTGCACCGGTAGCCACTGCACAGGTCACTACACCGTTCCGCTTCTGTACTTCGGGAGCTATCGTATTTGCTCCTAGAGTGAACCTGACAGACTTCTCGGCTACGTATAATAGTGTATTCACTCCCGATAAGTCGGGCGATATCGTGTTCGAATTCTACAGCTACGGCACCGGTCGCCTGCGGGTGGACAGCGTTGAAGTGAAAGGATTCTCCAACAAACACGGTGCGCGTAAAGTAAGCCATACTATGAACGTCGTCGCCGGACAATCTTATGCATTGGAAATCGAATATGAATACCTCCGCAGTGACGCCCAACTGAACTTCGACCTTGGTTTCAAGGAAGAGGTGGATATCAACAAGTCTGTCGAACGGGTGAAGGATGCTGATATCGTGATCTTTGCAGGAGGCATCTCCCCCAGCTTAGAAGGCGAAGAGATGGGTGTTAATCTCCCCGGATTCAAGGGTGGCGACCGTACGGACATCGAATTGCCTGCCGTACAACGCGAATTGCTCACCGCACTCCAGCGTGCCGGAAAGAAAATCATTCTGGTGAACTGTTCTGGTTCGCCCATCGGGTTGGAACCCGAAACGCAGTTGTGCGAAGCCATTGTACAGGCATGGTATCCGGGACAAGCCGGAGGAAAGGCCGTAGCCGATGTGTTGTTTGGCGATTACAATCCTGCCGGACGCCTGCCGGTAACGTTCTACCGCAACGTGTCGCAACTTCCCGATTTCGAAGACTATAACATGGCTGGTCGCACGTACCGCTACATGACGGAGAAACCGTTGTTCTCCTTCGGATACGGATTGAGCTACACCACTTTCAAATACGGAAAAGTCAAACTTGCTTCCAGCATCAAGGCAGGAAAAACGGCTAAGATAACCGTTCCCGTTACGAATACAGGTAAGTGCGATGGCGACGAGGTGGTACAGGTCTATCTCCGGAAACAGGGAGACGCCGGACTTGTCAAAACCTTGCGCGCCTTCAAGCGCGTCAGCATCCCCGCCGGGAAAACCGTGAAAGTAGAGTTGGAACTCACCCCCAAACAGTTGGAGTGGTGGAACGAGCATACGAACACCATGCAGACAGGTAAAGCCGTCTTTGATGTCATGATCGGAGGAAGCTCCATGGATAGCGATTTGCAGGTGCATAAACTCACCCTGAAATAAATAGAACATACATTTTTCAATTTTAAAAACTAATATTTATGAAGCATTTAGCAAGATTATTAATGCTGTCGCTACTGGTGTTCTACTCTTGTAGCCAACAAACGGACGACGCTTGGGGAACAATCGATCCTCCCCAGACGGACGAGACCAATCCGGTGGAGATCACTTTCACCCGGTCGAGCCTTGAATCATTTGCCGAACAAGGGATTACCGAAATCGGTATTTATGCCTACCTGAAAGACTCTTTAGTATTCGGAAAAACCATGCCGCTGAACGACGGTAACCTGAAAGTAGACCTTCCATTAGGCGAGAGTCTGCAAACCTTTGCCATCGCCAATGCCGGTCAGATGATCGATACCGACAGCCTTTCCAAGGTGACGGTTCGTATGGATGCAGCCATGCAGAAACAAGTCTTTATCTCAAAGGTAGTCGATTTTACATCGGATAAGTCTGTCAAGACACTGAGTCTGGAACTGAAACGTTTGGTAGGACAGGCCGTATTCCAACCCAAGGAAACTACCGAGGTGCTGAATGCCGTTACCCAGTTCGACCAGTTGAGCATCACCTTCACCAATGCAGGCGTGGCTTATAAGATAAAAACAGGTGTGTGTACACAGGAAGACGTAACCGTGAAGGTAGACCGTACTGCCGGTTTCAGTGCATCCATCTATGCACTTCCCACCCTGAGCGGTGATGCCCGGACAGCCGTCAATGTCGTTTACCTGAAAAACAACGAAGAGGTGAACCGCACCAACAGCCCGCTCGATACCGGTATCGCCTTCGAGTCGTCCAAACGTTCGGTGGTCAATATGCCTATTCTGGAAGAAGCCTATCTGTCGAAAGCATGGACACGTGCCAGCGTATGGACCAGCACAGGCACAGAAGCGCCTTTATTTACAATCGAAGAATCTGAATTTTAAAACTGCTGTTTATGAGAAAAATAATATACTCTTTAGCCGCATTAGCGCTTCTGTTGGGCATGTATGCCTGCTCTGAGGTAGATAAATACGACACCTCGGTAGTGAAGCAGATCGAACTGTACCTCAACGATAAACCGTGGGCCGTAAATACGGGTATTACTACCAAACCCCTCTTTATCTATAAGGAAGACGGTGAATATTTTGCCAATTATACCTCCCATTACCGCTTCCAGTTGCCCAATGGAAAATACAAAATCGTATCTACACCGACTACGGACTCAATTCCCCGCCCGGCGAATCTGAACGATATTATCATCAAGCAAGACCCGTCGGCGAAACCTACTTTCGTATTCTCAGCTTCGGCGCCAGTCGATTACGCCTCGCCGTTTGACGAGCCGCTTACTGCCCGCATGTACAGCCGCACCGGAGTACTCCGCCTGAAAGCTACTGATAAGAAAGCCGATAAGAGTTATACGTCTGTACGCGCCATTGTATCGACACCCATTTCGGGCTACAAACTCTCGGATGCTACCTACGTAAAGGAGTCGATGGAGGCAACACGCAGTAAGGCTACCACTACCGGAGGCGTGAACTATACCGACGACTTCGTGATGTTCGAGACGAAGACAGCTAACGAAAAAGTAACGATCCGCATCGAATACCTCGATCAAAGTACTTCTGTGATACAGACGAAAACCATCGACGGACAGTTCGATGTATTGCCGAATGATACCACCCAGATCGCATTCGCTCTCAACAATGCTGACGAGCCGATTATTCAGGACTATACAGTAACCCTTGCTTCCGAAGGATGGGACGAAGAACAACTCAACCCCGAAGCTCCGATGAAAATACCGGCAGGCTATACGTATGTAAGCCCCGAAGAGAATCTGGAAAAGATTTGTGCTGCACAGATGACCAATGCGGAGATAACCGACGTGAAACTCTTCCTCAAGGCAGGTGGCTCTTACAAACTGGGCCGTCAGAACGATGTGCCGAAGAGCCTGTATATTGTAGCCGAGAAACCGGCGGAAGGACAGGATATGACTTACATGGAAATGGGTAACATGAGTATCTCCACCGGAGACAATACCATCGATGCCATTCACTTCGAGAACGTGAAGATAAAGGTGACAGACTCCGACTTCCTCAAATTCAAAAATCAGTTCTTCCATGTCAAGAACATCGTATTGAAGAATTGCGAGTTGAACGACCTGCCGCGTACCATGTGGTATCAGGAAGTAAATGCCGGACTGGCGCAAGTGGTAGACAACTTCATCATTGAAGATTGCCGCTTCTTCAACCTGGATCACAGCAAGAGCGCTTTCATCGGACTGTCTACCAAGCAGGATGCACCGATCTACAACTTCGTATTCAAGAACTCTACCTTCCATGCCAAAGACTTGACAAAAGGATTGATCACCGGCTTGGGCGCCATGACAGGCAATCTGAGCGTGACGATAGAAAACTGTACTTTCATCGGCTTGGCACCTGCAGGAATGGTATTCTTCGACCTGGCTCCGGGCAAAACAAGCAGCTTCACACTGAACGTTAAGAACAACCTGTTCAGCGGTGTATCTACAGCCGGAAGCGGCAAGTGGTTCAGCCTGAAGAATGTTACCACCCGCACTTTTGCTGATAACTACTATACGCAAGGTTTTGTGATGAACGACTGGGGTGTATTGAGCAATGAGCTCCCGAAAGAGACAACAGCCAAGGACGCACTCTTTACCGATGTCAACGGGTGGAATCTGACTATCAAGGATAAGAGCTCCGAGGTCTATACGAAGAAAATAGGTGCTTCTTACTGGATTAAATAAGGACGAGTATGAAACAAACATTAGTTATACTGCTGGCAACACTGTTTTGGATGTGTAGTTCGGATAACGAACTCACCGGAACGGAGACAGCCGATAAGCTGGAATTATCGAAAAGTGAAGTAAAGCTCGCCAACCATGAAGGCTCCTTTACCATCAACGTAACTGCTACCGGCGACTGGACTGCCGAAGTCTCGGGAGTTGATGGCGGATGGCTCACCCTGTCCAAGACCAATGGAAGCAAAAGCGGTGACCTGCGCCTGTTCTTTACCGAAAATACGGACGGCGGAAAACGTGCCGGAAAAATCAAGGTAAAGATGCAAGTAGGCAATACGACCCTGGAAGAGGAAATTACCGTGGAACAATTAGGCTCCGACCCGGATATCCTTATCGACTATTCTAAAGAAGTGATTCCGTTTACAGGAACGGTATTGGTATGCCAGGTGGTATCGAACATCGACTGGGAAGTGATCATCGACGAACAGTGCAACTGGATTGAAACCGATCACCTCAAAGCGACCGGGCGTAGTATGACGACCGAAGATGTCCGGTTCAACATCTCTGCCAACATCGGCGCAGAACGGAAAGGGGAGATTGTGATCAAAGCCAAAGGAGGCTATGCATTGAAAAGAATCGTAGCCGTTACGCAGGAAGCTGTGAAGAATACGATGAAAGTGGAACAGGACGAGTACATCATTCCGTACAAGTGCAAAACATTGTCTATTCCCGTCGTACAGGAGCATGCCATTGAATATAGCATCCTTGCAGAATCATGGATCACATTGGACAAAGAGGCTTCGACCGACGACGCTATTGTTCTGAAAATAGAAGATAATACGGACTTCCTTCCGCGTACTTCCATCGTCACGGTGAAGAACAGTGTCATGGAGCAGACGGTAGAGATCTTCCAATACGGTAAGCCCGATACCAGTATCGGTGATGACCCGTCGGCAGGACAACTGTTGGCGTTCCCCGGAGCAGAAGGTGGCGGACGCTTCACTACCGGCGGACGTGGCGGCGAGATCTACCGTGTGACCAATCTGAAGGATTATGCCAAGAACGAAACACCGATACAAGGAAGTTTGCGTTACGGAATAGAGAAGTCCGACCAGCCGCGTACCATCATCTTTGATGTTTCGGGTATCATCGAACTGACCAGAGGCTTGTTCTTAGTGGACAAACCCAATGTAAGCATCATCGGTCAGACAGCTCCCGGCGACGGTATCACGCTGAAAAACTATAACTTCTCCTTCAACCTGTCGCAAAACAGCAAGGAGATGAATGCCATTATCCGCTTCCTGCGTTGCCGCCCGGGTGACAAATACGAGGACTATGCGGAAGACGGTATCGGCGGAAGATACTTCACCAATGCCATCGTAGACCACGTGACTGCCAGTTGGGGAGTAGACGAAACCTTCTCTTTCTATGGGGTACAGAATTTTACCGCTCAATGGTGTATGGCTACTGAGAGTCTGAACTTCTCGAACCATGCAAAAGGCGCTCATGGCTACGGCAGTATGTTCAGCGGTGATAACGCTTCGTTCCATCACATCCTGATGGCGCACCACGGAAGTCGCTGTCCGCGTATCTCCGATATGCCCGAGCCCGGTACCCAGGGAGCAGGCGACCACATCGGCTTCTTCGATGTACGGAACAACGTGTACTACAACTGGAGCGAAGCCGGATTCGGCAGCTACGGCGGTAAATACGGAACCTTTAATATCGCGAACTGCTACTACAAAGCTGGTCCCGCTACCGGAACTGGAAGTATGTCGTGGAGAGTCCTTTCGAGCGATCCCACCGCCAGGGCATATATCGAAGGCAATTATATGACGACCAGCGCAGAAGTCACAGCCGACAACTGGACAAACGGTGTCTGGAGCCAGTTCTGGCGCGACCTCAATCCTACTCAGGAAGAGATGCGTGCGATGAAAATGGCCACTCCTCAACCTTTCAGCAAGGTGACGAATCACTCGGCCGAACAAGCTTACGAAAAGGTACTGGCGTATGCCGGAGCTTCTCTGCGCAGAGATGCCATCGACCAGCGTATTGTCAATGAAGTAAGGACGAAGACCTCGACCTACACTGGCTCTAAGGATGCGACTCCTCGTCCGGGTATCATCGATACGGTAGGCGATACCGAAGGCTATCCTGTGGTGAAGTCGCTGAAACCCTGGCCCGATACGGACGGTGACGGTATACCCGATATCTGGGAGATAGCTTATGGATTGGATCCTAACGATCCGTCGGACGCTGCGAAGATAAGCACATCGGTAGATGCCAACGGACGCTATTCCAACCTGGAAGTTTATTTCCACAACCTGGTTCAACACATCGTCTACCACCAGAATCAGGGAGGACAAGCCATTGAGCAGAAGTAAACAGAAAAACATGTATCTAATAAAAAAACATACAATAATGAATAAACTAATCATAAGTATAGTCACTTTGTTGTGGGTAGCAGTCGGTGCCATGGCGCAAACTGTCAACGTAACCGGTAAGGTGACAGATGATTTCGGCCCGGTGATCGGCGCCACAGTGAAGGTGAAAGGCACATCGGTAGGTGCGGTCACAGATATGGAAGGAGTCTTCAAACTGACCGGTGTATCGAACCCTGCCAAAGCAATACTGGTAATCAGCTACATCGGCCTGAAAGAGGTGGAAGAACCGCTGCGAGGACGCACTTCAGGCATTAATATCCAGATGACGGAAGATGCCGGACAGTTGGAAGAAGTGGTCGTTATCGGTTACGGAACCCAGAAAAGGGGTAACCTCACCGGTTCGATAGCCAGTGTATCGGGTAAGATATTGGATAAAGTACAGACTGCTTCGGTGGCCGAAGCCATTGTCGGTAAGCTGCCGGGTGTGCAGGTGACGGCTGTGGACGGCTCTCCGGATGCGGAGATCAAGATCCTGGTACGTGGTGGAGGTTCCATCACACAAGACAACAGTCCGCTGATTCTGCTGGATGGTTTCGAAGTGAACAGTCTGAACGACATTCCGCCGACGGATATCGAATCCATCGATGTATTGAAGGATGCCGCTTCGACAGCCATCTATGGTGCACGTGGAGCCAATGGCGTAATCTTAGTAACCACGAAAAAACCCGTCGAAGGACGTGTTAGCATCAGTCTGAATACCTACTTGCAAACCAAAACATTGTCCAACAAACTCGATGTAATGGATCCGTATGAATATGTACTGATGCAGTTCGAAAATGCCCGTCAGAAGAACTCCATTCCTACTGGCTTCTATAATAAGTACGGGCAGGCGTATGAATACTACATCTATCAGGGCGACAAGGGAACCGACTGGCAGGACGAAGTGTTCGGAACCAACCCGGTAGCCAAATATGTAGACCTCAGCATCAACGGCGGTTCGGAGAAGACGAAGTATAAACTCACGTTCGTTCACCAGAACCAACCCAGTGTGATGGTAGGCAACGGTATGAAGCAAACCAATATGAACTTCACGCTTGATACGAAACTTTTCAAGTTCCTTACACTGGAATACCGCACCCGTTTGCTGAATAAAGTAGTGGATGGTAAGGGTACGGAAGGCGTGAGTTTGCTGAGCGCACTCCGTCAGGCTCCTACCGAGGGGTTGGACGAATATATGACCCTCCCCGAAGACGATACCTATTATGATCCCGACCAATTGGATGTGGTAACCCGCTTCAATCCGAAGGAAGAATCGGAAAAGAACTATAAGAAACGTATCAATAAGTCTCTGAACACAACAGGAGCTCTGACATGGAATATACTCAAAGGGATGACTTTCCGTACGGAGTTCGGTTACGAAGAAAGCTCACAGGAAACACGCCTGTTCTGGGCAGCGGATACGAAAACCGGAAAAGCTAACAACAACCAGCCGTTTGCCGAATGGGGCATGCAGCAGAGTAGTAAATGGCAGTTATCCAATGTGCTGAACTATAATTTTGTACTGGACAATACACACGATATCCGCCTGATGTTGGGACAGGAAATGAAAAACTCCGAGTCGAGAAACAAGTCCTACACGACCCGTTATTTCCCGGAAAATACCACGGCGGAAAAGGCATTCGATAACCTGTCGTTGGGTACGCCTTACCAGAATTCATCTTCTGCCGATTCGCCTTCGCGCATCTCTTCTTTCTTCGGACGTGTGAACTACGGATACAAAGACAGATACCTGGCTACAGTGACCCTGCGTGCCGACGGTTCGTCGAAATTCGCTTCCGAGAACGGTTGGGGATTCTTCCCGGCAGGTGCCTTGGCATGGCGTATCTCCAACGAGCCATTCATGAAAGATATTCAGGTAGTGTCCAACTTGAAGTTGAGAGCCAGCTATGGTGCGTCGGGAAACGACCGTATCGGGGCCGATCTCTATCATAAGTTGTACGGCATCAGCAGTTCCCGTCCTGCCGGATGGGGCGAAACAAGCCGCTACTACTACAAGTTCTATAATACCAACTACCTGTACAACCCCGAAGTAAAATGGGAAACGACGATCACCCGTAATCTGGGTATCGATTTCGGCTTCTTCAAAGAACGCCTGAGCGGATCGGTGGATTTGTACTGGAACACGGTGAAAGACTTACTTTTGCCTACGGACATTCCCGGATACAGCGGCTATACGAAGCTTCTGAAGAATGTTGGACAAACATCCAATAAGGGTATCGAGCTGTCGCTGAATGCCTACCTTATCGAAAAGAAGGACTTCACGCTGAATGCTACTTTCAATATTGGCCATAACAAGAACAAGATCGACAAGCTGGCAAGCGGTGAAAAAGAATGGATCCTTACTTCCAACTGGGCAGGCACCGATTTGCTGAACACGGACGATTACCGCGCGTATGTAGGTGGTACTACCGGCTTGATTTACGGATTCGTGAATGACGGAATTTATACGATGGACGACTTTGAGTCGTTCGACACACAGGCCAGAACCTGGAAACTGAAAGCAGGAGTGGTCGATTCCAGTCCGCTGTCGGGTACCCCGCGTCCGGGTAACGCCAAGTTCAAGAAACTCACTCCGGTAGATCCGAACAGTGCCACTCCTTATACACTGACCGATGCCGACCGTACCGTGATCGGCGAAACAACCCCGAAGTTCTCAGGAGGTTTCGGGCTGAACGCTACGTTCAAGGGATTCGACCTGAACATGTTCTTCAACTTCATGTATGGTTTCGACGTGTTCAATGCCAACAAGGTGATGATGACTACCTGGGCAAATAACAACTACAACAACTTCAGCATGGATGTGGCTTCG
The DNA here is from genome assembly GCA_031554665.1 of Bacteroides sp. Lineage (GTDB taxonomy): Bacteria > Bacteroidota > Bacteroidia > Bacteroidales > Bacteroidaceae > Bacteroides. Next base: position 19,941 of record JAVBVA010000011.1, read on the forward strand.
GACAAACGTTGGCGTAACTTCGACGATATGGGCAATGAGCTACGGTACGACCCGGCAGCGCTTGCTGCATTCAACAAGAATGCCACGATGTGGAACCCTACTTCCATCGGACGCCCCATCTGTATGTCGTATGCAGTGGAGGATGGCTCGTTCCTGCGCCTCAACTCGGCTACCCTCGGTTATACCCTGCCACGTGCATGGACTACCAAAGCTGGTATGAACAAGGTACGTTTCTACGTGTCGGGCTACAACCTGTTCACCATTACCGGATACAGTGGCTACGACCCCGAAGTGAATATTGCTACCGGACTGACGCCGAACATCGACAACGACCGGTATCCGAGAAGCCGTACGTACACCGTAGGAGCCCAACTGACCTTTTAATCAACTCATAAAAACGAAAGAATTATGAATAAGAAAATACTATATTCAACGATAGCTTGCCTGATGCTCTCCGCCACTTCTTGTGACGACTTTCTGAGCGTGGAGTCTCCTTCGGGATTCACACCCGAATACGTCTTCTCCACAGAAGCTGAAATGAAGTCGCTGATGACACGCATCTATTCGGCCATGACGGAAGACGGCCTGTACGGAAGTACCTTTGCCAACAGTCTGAATACGAATACAGATGTGGAAATGAGTTCGTTCAAGAACAATACCGTGGCTACGACAGGCTCGGATATCGGTTGTTTTGACCCCCGCCCTACCTGGTCGGTACTGAATACAACATGGAATGCGGCATACTCTACCATCAACTATACGAACGACTTTGTAGAGAGCATGGAGCATTTCAATACATTTTCCACGCAGGTGAAGGATGGCGTTCCGACCGAAGCACAGCAAATGTATGGAGAGGTGAAAACGCTTCGGGCTATGCTTTATCTGGACCTGATACGTACCTGGGGTGATGTGGTTTTCGTGACCAAACCGTCGAAGTCGACCAATAAGTTCTTTGAGGTAGGCGTGACCGACCGGAACGAAATTCTGGAGTTCCTGATCGACGACCTGATTGCCGTGGAGCCAATGATGAAATACGCTGCCGATTTGGATTACGGTGTAGAGAGAGCTTCACGCGAATTTTGCCAGGCGCTTATCGGCCAGTTGGCACTGTATCGCGGTGGTTGGGCGTTGCGTCCCAATAAGGACGACCGGGCGAGTGTGGGTTACATGGAACGGGGAGATAACTTCCAACATTATTACGAAATAGCCGTCACCTATCTGGAAAAAGTGATCAAAGGAGGCAAACACAGCCTGACTCAGACGTACAAAGAGGTGTGGTACAATGAGTGCAACTGGAAAACAGCCAACAACGACGATATCCTGTTTGCCGTTCCTATGCTGAAAGGTGTTACCAGCCGTTACGGATATAATATAGGTGTAACCATCACTGCCGACAAACACGAGTATGGAAGCGCCCGTAATTACTGTACGTTAAATGGTACGTATGTGTACTCGTTCGATACGAAGGACCTGCGCCGCGACGTTACTTGTGTTCCTTATAAATATGATAAGAACCTGAATCAGGAAATCGATATGGGAATCGCCGCCATGGGTGTCGGTAAGTGGTCGAAGCTGGATATGCAGACGCCTTTGGGAGCTACCAGTGGTTCAAACACGGGTATCAACAGTGTGCGGATGCGCTATGCCGATGTACTGCTGATGTATGCTGAGGCCGTGAACGAACTCTATGGTCCGCGCGACGACGCCAAGGAAGCTTTGAAGACGGTACGGAAACGCGCATTCGAATCGCTCTACTGGGCAGAGAAAGTAGAGTCGTACGTAGAGAACCTGAGCAGTAAGAAAGATTTCTTCCAGGCCATCATGAACGAACGCAAGTGGGAATTCGGTGGGGAAAGCATCCGCAAGTACGACCTGGCTCGCTGGAACAAGTACAGCGAGGTGATCTATAATCTTTATCACGATATGATAAACTGGGGGCTGGTAGCCAACGGCGCTTATGTTCCGGGACTCGAAAAGGTGCCGACCAACATCTACTACAAGTCTGTAACCGATCCCGATCATCCGGGCAGAACCATCCTCGACATTGTCGGTATTGACGAATACGGTCCCGGTGTCGGTCGTCCTGCCGGATATACCACGCTGGAATATGCCATCGGATGGAGAGTACTGAACAAGGAGACACAGCAGTTCGAAACTGTATCCGATATCAGCTGGAGCTTCAGAGGATTTATCAACGTGAACAATGCAAGTACGGTTACTGCCGCCACTCCGTTGAGATACCTCTGTCCTTATCCTTCGAAAGTCATCACCGACCACCGCGGATTAATTCAGAACTATTATGGCTATTAATCAGTAAAAAAGTACGAAATGATAAAGTATATATATCAATTAGCGAAAGTCATACTCCCCGTTTTGCTTTGGGGCGCCCTCTTTGCAAGTTGCGAGGACGAGAAGTATAACAAGATAGACGATTTGTTCCAACCCCGGTTCGTATTGGAGAAGCCAGAGGTAAAAAGCAACTCCGTGACCATGGTGTGGTATAAGGTGAACGATGCGGTTTCGTATACCGTGGAGTTACATCAGGATAACTATTATAAGAGCTTGTTCATGTCTGTCGAGACTACCAATCCGTATATCTTCCTTGACGATATACCCTACGGTACTACTTTCTATATCCGTGTGCGTAGCAATGCTGCCAATGAGATCAATAATTCGCAATGGGCGTACACAAGCGCTGCCACTGAAGCCCGTCCGGTGTATGCCAAGATCGTGGAAGATGTTTCGAAGACAGAAATTACCGAAGCGTCGGCCATCATCCGGTGGAAGAAGGATACACAGAATCCGGTAGATAGCATCAGCGTAATGCCGATGATGGACAAAACCCTCCCGGCTGTCTATCGTTACCTGACAACAGAAGAAAAAGCACAAGGCTATGCCGAAGTCACCGGGCTGACCAAGAATACGCTCTATGCCGCCAATCTGTACGATACAAGCAAACCCCGTACGTACGACAAACCGTACAACCAGGTGACCTTCCGCACAGCCGGACCGTCGGCTGCTTCGATTCAGGTGGGTTGGAGCGACGACCTGACTGCTATCCTGAAAAATAATAACGACGATTCGGAAATACCGGAAGGTACGGAATACTACCTGCCAGCAGGTGCTTCGTATCGCCTCACTGGATTCGCTATTAAAAAAGGTTTCCGCCTGGTGGGTAGCACGGAAGGCGCCAAGCCGATTGTTACGATGGAGTCATCATGGAATATTTTGGCAAGTTCTTATATTGCCAGTCTGGAGTTTGTAAACATCGAGTTCCGCCAGGAGATCCTGAACAATTATTTCTTGAACTGCGGAAATACCTATACAATGGAGAATGTAAGCTTCGTCAATTGTGACTTCATCCGCTTCGGCCGTGGATTCTGGCGTCATCAGGGAGCCAATAACAAGCATGTGATGAACTTCGAAATGGAAGGATGTATGTTCTCCGAATGCGGTTGGCAAACCGGTGCATACGGCACGTTCCACTTGAGCTCGTATGGTAGTAGCATTTCGTACGACCAGTTTGATAGAGCCATCTTCCGTAACTGTACATTCAGCCGGGATACGGACGGTACTACCGGGTACGGCTGGGGTAATGTATTCTATGCTCCTTACCTGGACAAACCTATCTACTTGGAATTTAAGAATATAACCTTCTACAACTACTGTCGTAATCAGCGTATGATTAATATCGAGTCGGCCGTAGGTTCGGAACTGGTTATAGAGAGCACATTGCTTGCTTCGCCGAGTGGTGACTTGTATGCCATCGGCGCCAATACGTCCACTACCTTCTCCAACAACTATACAACGAAGGACTATGCGTTGGGAGGAAGTAAGATGCAGGCTACCGATCTGGATATCACAGCTGCCGATCTGTTTGTCAATCCTGAGAAAGGGGATTTGACCATCAAAGACCCTGCTTCACCGATCGTGACCAACCGAGCCGGTGATACCCGCTGGATTCCTTAAAATAGTATTGGCCTCTGGTATTTCTGCCAGAGGCCAATTTTTTAGTAATCAAATAAACTCCTCCCCAGAGTCTAATGCCGTTTTCGAATACCATATTACGCTCTTCGGGAGGAGTTCTTATAGTTATCCTGAAGCTAATCTTACCTTACATACTCTATAATAGGGATATTTAGTAAATGGCAGAGTTACCTTCTACAAAGCTGGACATACTGAATCCTTTAACGGTAGGGAAGATGATTTCAAGAGTTTGAAGGTGGTGATGGATAGTTTGCAAACTCTTTATTTGGCTTTGGCCCCATGAAGAACTCCAACGTTCCTCCGGTTATTACCTCTTCCTGTTTTATCCATGCACGGCGTAAAGTCTTTCCATTTAGAAGAATTTTCTGTATATATACATTCTCAGAAGAATTGTTGTGTGCACGAATAGTCAGTTTGCCGCTTCCGGAATAGAACTCCGGGTCAAACTGCATCGTAATCTCATCAAACACAGGTGAAGTCAAAATATAGATGCCATCGCCCGGACAAACCGGATGCATACCAATGGACGCCAATATGTACCAGGCACTCATCTGCCCTACATCTTCATTTCCGCACAATCCTGTCACATCCGTACCGTATGCGACTTCACAGATACGCCGCGTCCACTTTTGTGTCAACCACGGCTCACCAACATACGGAAAGAGGAAAGGCACATGATGAACAGGCTCATTCGGATGATTATAGTAGTCATTCCATAAGAAATCTTCTGAAGAACGGTCAAAGAAATCTGTCAATTTACGGGCGAACTCTTTACGACCTAACAGTTTAATCAAACCATAAACATCGTGCGGAACAAACCATCCTTGTTGCAGTGGATTGGATTCTACACAGTAATGGCTTTGCTTGGTTTCGCCCAACCATATTCCGAAACGTCCATCTTCCAGCCTGCCACGGAACCACTGGATGCTGTCGTCCCATATCCGGTGGTAATTCTGAGAGCGTAATCCATACAAACGTGCATCGTCTTTCTTCCCTAACCTATCAGCCAAACGACTCACACACCAATCAGAATAGGCATACTCCAATGTACGGGATATACTCTTAGGTGTATAACCAAGTGTCCCGTTCCCGGTACGTTCCACTGTATTGCGACAAAAACGATACGCCTTTTCGATATCCCAATCGCGAATACCCTTACGATAAGCATCAAATATGACTGAAACTGCAGGATTGCCAATCATACACCCCGAATAAGAGTTCATAATTTCCCAGCGTGGCAAGTACTCCTTTTTGCTTATTTCAGCTAGACAAATAAACGAATTGATCACATCATTGACCATCCGCGGATTTATCAAAGTCTGCAAAGGGAACTGACTCCGGAAAACATCCCACCCGCTGAAAACACTCCGATAGGTGAAATCATGATTGGTATATATTTCCCCGTCTGCACCGCGATATTCGCCGGAAACATCCGAAACATCGCGCGGGTCGATCATGGTATGGTATAGCGCTGTATAAAAGATTGTTTTATCACGCTCAGAACCTTTAACTTCCAGGCGTGAAAATTCCTTGTTCCAGCGTTCGCGTGTTTCATTCCTCACAGTCTCGAAACTCCAATGAGGAATTTCCTGATACAAATTCTTACGCGCTCCCTCTATGCTCACAAAGGAGATGCCTACCTTCATTAGAACCTGCTCCCCTTTACTGGTCGGAAATTCAGTAAAGAATCCTAAATGCTTTCCTTTTGCTTCACGGCATCCACGTTCTATGCATGCAGAAGCTATGGCCTGTTGATACTCTTTTTCAACCAGTGTACCCAGATTACGCCGTTTGAAACGTTCGGGAATCTCCGCACTCCATACGCCGAAATTTTGTAGCGGGCGACTGAACTCGCAATGAAAATAGACAGTGTATTCCACACCACCAGCACCGTTTCCCCATCCGCCATCATTGGGAGTACAATGCATCCAACCCTCGATAGTGGTAGTATCCACTACCTGTACAAACTGCTCGGTAGCCGAACCTCCGATACGCCGCGCCAGGTCAATGCTGATACGCGCAGTGTTCGATTGCGGATAAGTGAAACGCAACATACCGGTATGTGGAGCAGCTGTCAATTCTGCGTGAACTCCATAATCATCCAACGTCACAGCATAATATCCGACAGATGCCTCCTCCGTATCGTGGCTGAAACGTGAGCGGTATCCGTTTCCCGGATTAGCTTCATTCCCTGCCCAAGTATGTAACGGACCAACGGTGGGAGTCACCAGAAAGTTTCCAAATTCACCATACCAGCCAATCCCACTCAAATGCAGGAAGCTAAAACCTTCGATGGTAGGATGATGCCAGGAATACCCGGGGCCATTATCACCTCCGGTTTTCGTATCAGGACTAAGCTGGACCAGTCCAAAAGGAGTGGCGACTCCCGGAAAGGTCTTTCCTAGCCCATGGCTACTTTTAGCTACTGCTGTCGATGTAGAGGCTCCGACAAATGGATTTACATAATCAGCAGGCCCTTTTTGAGGTTGTGCACTAAGGCTGAAAAAAAGGAACCCAATGAATAGGATAAAGGTCTTTCTCATGACATTATTTTATAGATTGATTACTGACACGTAAAGAAAGGTTATTTGGGTCAAGACGAAGGTCACTTGGGTACATTTCATACACCTCTTGAGTCTATTTGAGCTTTTTAACCTAAGTGTACATATCGAGTATTTTTTCGCATTATACATCTGCTATGTTTCTCCTCCCGAATCAATCTTTAGTAACTTGACTTTCCCACCAGTCTTCATTAGGCTTCCAGTCTTTGGTAAGCATGTCTCTACGCAATTCTTCTTGCTTGTTTAGCGCCGAATTTATACGCTTTTGCGTTGTTTTCGCTCCTTGTTCTGCATTGTATAAAGGGTCCGGAGTCGGCATCTTTGCTCCTGTTTCAATCAACCATTGATCCAACAGAGACTTAAGTTCCTTTGTCTTTCCCGGATAAATGTTATTTAACGGATTCGTTTCCGAAAGATCAATCGCCAGATTGTATAGTTCACAATATTTATCCTCATGATAGTAAATCAACTTCCAATCACCTTTACGTATAATAGAAGAAGGATCTCCGCCTTGATTCCCATAATGCGGGTAATGCCAGAAGAGAGCACGGGGAGTAATTTCTTTTTCTCTCAATAGAGGCATAAGACTTACTCCATCCACATGTTGCCTGGGTTCTAAAGGAAGCCCTGCGAAATCAAGGATGGTCGGATAAAAATCGGTACCAATCACTGGGACATTACAAACATTACCCGGAGATTTACATCCGGGGTATTGTATTAACAATGGTTCGCGTATGCCCCCTTCCCATTGACGACCTTTTCCTCCCCGTAAAGGTAATAATGATGTGGAATAGTTATCACCAGAAACAACGCCACCATTATCACTCGTAAAAACAATCAGTGTATTCTTATCCAATCCCATCTCTTCAATGGCATCGAGCACAACTCCGATAGCATCATCCATCTGTTTGATTAATCCGGCATAAACAGGATTATCCTGTGTTTTGCGGACCGGCAAGTTACCATCGATTTCGAACCCATGCTCCTTAATTCCAAGTTTCTCCGCTTTATTACGAAAATAACTCCATTTTATTGAATCCGTTTGGATAGGACTATGTACTGCATAAAAAGACAAATAAGCAAAAAAAGGTTTTTCCTTACTCTTTTTAGAATGTTCACGCATAAACGCTACAGTCTCATTTCCTAATCGCATGGAGAGTTCCTCTCCTGGTTGCGTGTTGGGCAACTTAGGATTGTTCCAAGGACTAAAATATCCTCCATTCGGACTACCGGAAGTCCATCCTCCAATATTGATATCAAAACCATGATCTTCCGGCCAGGAGCCTTCTTCGCCTAAATGCCATTTCCCTGCAAAAAAGGTCGTATATCCGTATTTCTTTAAACATTCGGGCAAAGTTAGTTCTTCCTTAGGTAAACTCCGTACATAATCAGCGGGAAGCAACTTTGTATGCCGTTCCATTTTACGCCACGCTTCTCCTGAAGGTTCTCCAATCCAGTTTGTTATCCCATGGCGGGCTGGATATTTTCCGGTCAATATACTTGCCCGGGATGGACTTGACACTTGACACGTAGCATAAGCATTGGTAAACAGGACACCCTTTCTCGCCAACCGATCTATATTGGGAGTCTCGTAATACTTGCTCCCCATACAGCTTAAGTCGTTCCATCCTAAATCATCCGCCAAAATGAAAAGTACATTGGGCCTCTCTTGTTTCTGGGCATTCAGATTCCCGGCAACCGCCAATACTCCCAAAGATAGTATCGCTTTATTGAATCTTATTACGCCTGTCATTCTATTTCTTGTTTCAGATATTTTGGTACATAAAAGACTTTGTAGTCCATCTTTCAATCACTTTTATTTTTAATATGTTTCCTATATCATCTTGTCTTCGATTGTTTTCTGACTTGCTCCAAAATAGCAGATAGTTCAGCCACTTTTTTAGGGTTTTGTGCGGCCAAATTGTGTCTCTCGCCTACATCTTTCGACAGGTCATATAGCTGCACCTGCTTGTCCAGCCCGGTTTCCGTATCGGTCAACGGCAAGTATGCACTTCCTTCCTTAGATGTAATGTACTTCCAATGCCCTTTGACAATCGAGTAAGTACCCGATTGCTCCACAATATACGGACGCCCTTTCTTTTCTTTTCCCATCCAGGCTTTCAACTGGTCAAAGCTATCCGGTGCTGCCTGTTCCGGTAATACCTGGCCTGTAAGTGCTGCCAGTGTGGCAAACATATCTATCTGCGAAACTAATGTAGCCGATTGGCTGGCTTTTATTTGGGCGGGCCAATGGATGATGAAAGGAACTCTTGTTCCAGCTTCGAACGCGCTGTACTTACCACCCCGTAGAGGACCCCACGGTTTATGGTCGCCCAATAGTTCGACAGAGCGATCCTGATAACCGTCGTCTACCACCGGGCCATTGTCGCTGGTGATGATGATCATGGTATTTTCCAGTAGGCCATTTCGTTCCAGTGCATCGATGACCTGTCCTACCGTCCAGTCGAACTCGGCAATAGCATCGCCACGTGGCCCCATATTTGTTTTCCCAACGAAGCGGGGATTGGGAACCCGGGGGACATGAATGTCATTGGTTCCAAAATAGAGAAAGAAAGGGTTCTTTTTATTTCTTTCGATAAAAGCAACAGCTTTGGCAGTGATGCTATCAGCTATATTCTCATCAACCCATAAGGCTGATTTGCCTCCTTTCATATATCCGATTCGGCTGATACCATTTACAATGGCCATATTGTGCCCATGACTGGGTTTCATCTTGGTGAGTAGTTCGGGATGGGTTTCCCCCAAAGGTTCACCGGGAAAAGGTTTCTCATAACTCACTTCCACAGGGTCGTTCGAGGAGAGGTTGACAATACGTTGGTTTTCAAGAAAGACACAGGGTACACGGTCTCCCGTGGCAGCCATAATGTAGGAGTAGTCGAAGCCTAACTCTTTCGGACCGGGAGTCAGTAATCCGTTCCAGCTCTGACTTTTCTCATCACCAATGCCCAAGTGCCATTTGCCCACAACTGCAGTTTGATAGCCGGCTTGTTGCATAGTGCGAGGCAGGGTTTCTTGCTCCGGTTTAATGATGGTGAATGCGTCTCCGGCAGCTATACCTGTATTGGGTTTGCGAAAAGCATATTCGCCTGTCAGCAGTGCATAGCGAGAAGGGGTACTGGTGGCTGCCGTTGCATACGCGTTGGTGAAGCGAATGCCGTTGGAGGCCAGTCGGTCGAAATTGGGGGTCTGAACCCGTCTGGCTCCGTAGGCACTGAGGTCGCCATAGCCGATATCATCTGCTAATATAATAATGATATTTGGTTTGTCCGGCAGTTTATCTGCTCCGGTGATTGCTATTGCCTGTAGCATGGAAACTCCACAGGCAGATAAGGATAAAGTTCTTTTGATGTGTAACATATCTACCATATTATTTTATTCTATATAAACCATTCGGTGTCTAAAAATTATTTCTTAGGATACATGATTAGTTGCTCATTTGTTTTTTGACTATACCATTTATCATGAGCCTCTTTCAACCATTGTCCCAATGTCGTTTTTAACTCTAATGTAGCTTTGGCAGGAATGGATTCCAAAGAAAGAGAAGCCACCTGATACGGATCTTTCAAATTATCAAACAACATATAGGTACCGTCCTGAATAACTTCATACGTATACCGCTCTGTGCGCACTCCTTTCGACTTTCCGGAAAAAAATAAGGCAGACGAGGGCTTGGCATTCTTCTTGTATTTTCCGGTTGCTATTCCGTCAGAATAATTCCGTCCCATGACCGAAGATGGAATCATTTTATCCAGTCCCATCAATCCCAACATCGTAGGCATTATATCGACTGAACTAAACATCAGATCACTTAACCGATGATTCAGCTTTCCGGGATAACGAATGATGAATGGTACCAGAAATGACTCGTCATAGATTGACCCTTTGCCCATCATCTGATGGCTACCCATCAACTCGCCATGATCGGAAGTGAACACTACGATGGTATTGTCGGCCTCTCCGGTTTCTTCTAATGCTTGAAGTACCCGTCCAATTTCTCTATCCACAGCCGTGATAAGTGAGAAATAAATGCGGGCATTCATAATCCTCGTCCTGTTTTCATTGCTCGGAGAGTCCGACATCAAATTCTTATCTATATTCTTACGAACCAGTAACTGATCTACCGGCATATCCCTGTAGTATTGGTTATAAATGGTAGTATCACAGTCGCTCAACTTGTTATAGGGTGGATGAGGAGGATTGATGGACCATATAAGACTGAAAGGTTTATCGGGATTCCGTTCGCCATTTTTGTTTTTTAGATATTGAATGACAATATCCGCCTCTTTGGTAGCTGTAAATTGCTGATTGCTATATGTCATTCCATCAGCTTTTCCGCCGATTAATTCCGGGCGGTTAGAATATGCTTTTGCATTGTAATGATTATCCAGTATGTGCTGAAACCAATATTTATTGCTGTGCCTGCTCTTTCCTTCGGGTATATATGTGTCATATTCGCAGATGGAATGCCCTCCCGGCTCTTCTGTACTGCCTACATAATTGCCCATCTTGTCGAATACGGCTTCTGTTTTATGCCAATGTGTCTTCCCGACGTATGCAGTTTCATAGTCGGCTTTCGCCAATACGTCTGTAAAGCATTCAATGTCATGGTCTATTTCTTGATTCCGTCCCAGTTTGCAGTTCATATCAAGGCCATTGGTTTGTGCATACATTCCGGTCATGAGCATGCCGCGGTGCGGACTGCTTAATGGGAACGTGCTACATACCTGGGTGAACAATACCCCTTGCTTGGCAAGTTTATCTAAATTGGGAGTATGAACCGGATCTCCTGATGTGGCGATGGCATTCTTATACTTGGGGTTACTCCAAATACCTAACGCCTGTAGCCGGTATTGGTCCGGAAAGATGTAAAGTAAGTTAGGCTTTTTCTTCTCTTGCGGAGGAGTAGGCTCTATACGTCCGTATGCTTTATTGATTACAACGCCCGTTGTGAGCATCAATAACAGTAATTTCTTAGTATATATGTTCGTTCTCATAAAATTGTCTCGGTTAGAGAGAGGATTGTTTTATTTGAGAGGAATTACCATATTCCATGATTTGGTTGCATTCTCGAAACCTCCGGGACCATCCATCGTAGCAAAGAAAGCATGAGTCGCTTTTCCATTCTCAAACAAGAGGAAAGGCCGTTCCAGTTGCCCTTGCATTTCTACCTTACCATCTGCCCATTCTACTGTCCGCGAATAGGCTTTCGGGTCTTTGTCTACCATCCAGTTGATGCCGTCCTTGGAATGTGCCATGACGCCACCTCCACGTTCACCAGTGAATTTACCGACTTGATCTTTGAAAATAATATGATACCCTCTTTCATCTTTCCAAAGGAAAGGATCTTCTGCTTCGCCTTGTCCTTCTACTTGAAAAATAGGTTGCTCATTATTCAAGACTGTATAAGGTCCTTCGATAGACGGCGCATAGGCCACGCCTAATGACATTTGAGAGAACTTACCGTTTTTCGTATGCGCCCGTCCTTTAAATATCATCAACACCGAACCGTCTTCCTGAATAACAGGGGATGGATTAGAGGCAAAAAAACTATAAAATGTTCCGGGCTTGTTTTTCAGGATAGGCTCATCGAAGCGTTTCCAGGGTCCATAAGGAGAATCGGCTATGGCTAATCCTGTACGTTTGTTGGAACGGGCTACGATGCACCAGTGACTGCTTAAAGTGAGTTCATCGTAAGTCGGGTCGGCAAAAGGATGCGTGGAGCCCATATATATAAGGTAGTATTTATCCTTGTATTTCAATATACGTGGATTGTGTGTGGAGCGTCCATCCCAATACTCGGCGCCACGAGCCGGAAGCGCCACATCGCTAAACTGATAAGGGCCTGCCGGAGTATCTGCTATGGCATGCACTATTTCCGAAGCGACCATCCAACCGGGATGAAAAGGAAGCGATTTGGGAAAACGGGAGACGAACATGTGGTATTTCCCATCTTCTCCTATTACGACAGAGCTTCCCCATGACCAATATCCCTCACATTCAAAGGCTGGGGTACGGGGGGCTTTATCCAAACGATGAAAGAGTTCATTACCGGATTTCTGTTTCAGTTCTACTAAGTTATCAATTCTCTTTTGTGCATGCAATGTTGCTGTACACAGAAAGAGTAGAAAACCTGCAACTACCACCAGCCGGTTTACAAAATTTGTTTTCATAATGATTAAATAGAATGTTTTCTGTAGGCAAAGATAAGGTGTAAGGAAGCAAGTGGGGTATCTGTTTTATACATGATACCCCTATTCCAGGTACATTATTCACCTTTTCTATATACTTGTGGAATTACATTGTACTTTTCCTTAAAGCTTTTACTGAAATAGGCGGGAGAACTGAAACCCAACCGATCTGCAATTTCAGAGATGTTCAGTTCGAAGTTATTCTTTAACATGATGGCCGCTTTCTTCAGCCGATAGGTCATGATAAAATCGGCAGGGGTCTGTCCGGTCACCGCTTTCAGCTTGGTAAAGAGTTTCGTACGTGCAATACCCATCTCAGTAGCAAGCATATCAACGTTGAACGCTTCGTTGCCAATATGAGTCTCTATCACTTTCACTACCTTATCAATAAATGCTTTGTCCATGGCATTGGTTGCCAGTAGATTTGCAGAAGCCTGTGGTTGCTTGCTGAACTTCTCTTGCAGCATAATCCGGTTGTTTACCAGGTTATTGCAGCGTGAAAGGAGGATACGGATATTGAACGGTTTCGTAATATAGTCATCAGCTCCCATTTTGAGTCCCTCTATAGTATGTTCGATGGCTGTTTTAGCCGTCAATAACACTACCGGTATGTGACAAATGTCCGGATTTTTCTTGATAGACTGACACAACTCTATACCCGACATTTCGGGCATTATAATATCGCTAAGCACAATGTCGGGCTGCTCCGAAAGCGCTTTTTCCAGACCTTCTGCTCCATTAGAGGCGGTGATTACGGTATAAAACTCTTTGAAGATATTAATGAGCATGTCCCTCAACGAGTCATTATCTTCTACAATCAGCATCTTATTTCCCCTTGCTTTCAGTTGTGTGTCATTCTCCTGAACTTCTGACAACAGAGATTCCTGAAACTCTGTTCCCGCCACATTCGTATCAAGTATTGATACTTCCTCTTTTGCTTCACTTATTTGTTCAGAAGTGAAATGCGCATTTCCACTTTTCAGACGGACGCAGAATGTAGCTCCTTCTCCCTGTTCGCTGAACACTTCGATTGTTCCGTGGTGTAACTCAATAATGCCTTTAGTCAATGCCAGACCAATACCGGTTCCTGTGTTCGATAAAGAGCCCGGTCCGTCTATCTGATAGAAACGTTCGAATATCTTATCTATATCTTTGAGTGGGATACCTGTACCATTATCTGCTACCTCAAGTATCACTTCCTGACTTCTTTTCCGGATGGAGATAGAGATTTCCCCTCCTTCCCCGGTATGCTTAAAAGCATTTGAAATCAGGTTATTCATCACTTTCTGCATTTGCTTAGCATCATACCAGACAGGTATATTATTATTTGTTTTCTGAAAAGTGAACGTTATTTTCCGTTGTGCGGCATATTCCTGAAAAAGCAAATAATGTTCATACACAAAGTCTACCATGTTATGTTCTTTCACCTTGATAGACATATAGCCCTGTTCCTGTTTCCGAAAATCCAGCAATTCGGTGATAAGTTCTTTCAGTTGCAAACTGATTTTGTAGACTCCCAGCACTTTGTTGTATACCATCGGAGTAAATGAGCGTAGTTGAAGCAGCATCTCCATTTGCCCGATAATAAGGGTAAGAGGGGTGCGGAATTCATGAGATACATTGGTAAAGAAACGTAGTTTCGCCTGATTCAGTTTTTCAATATCTTCTGCATGTTTCTTTTCAAATTTAAGTGATTCACGCAGTTTGATGTGGTTGTTGTAAGCGCGAACTAAATAATATGCAATAGCTCCGGCACTAATGATATAAATGAGATATGCCCATACCGTTTTATAAACCGGAGGAAGAATTTCTATTTGCAGTTTGCAAACAGGTACCTGTCTTTCAATACTGCTTTGAGCTTTAATAACCAAGGTGTATTGCCCGGGACTGAGATTTGTATAAGTAATTGTATGTTGTCCGCGAGTATTTGTCCAATTGTCCGAGAAGCCTTCCAGTCTATAAACAATTTCATCTTTATTGAAGGGAACATAATCTGTCAGGGCATATTCAATGCTGAATACGTTCTGGTCAGCTTTCAGTGTTATTTTAGGAGTGGAGGTAAAATCTTGTGTTAGTATTCCACTTTTATCTCCTACGGTTATTTCCTCTCCGTTTACAATAAGCCGGTAAGGGAAGATGTTGTAAGAGCGCAACGTATTATGTATATCCTTCTCATAAAAAGCGATCATTCCGGTAACACCTCCGATAAAGACTTCTCCGTTCCGGGCTTTGTACAAAGCTTTTTCATTGATAGAACTCAATGGGAGATTCCCATAATTTTCAAATCTTTTCTCCGAAACGTTCAGAATCGAGAATCCATTATCGGTTGTTACTAAAAGCCGGTCAGGAGTCAGTTCACATATATTGTAAACGACATTGCTGGAGAGTCCGTTTTTCCGCACATCAAGGTTTTCAAAATCATCGGTCTCATAACGATATAAGTCGAGTCCTTGCTCATTCGTACAAAACCACAATCTTTTTTGGCTGTCCTCGTAGATGGTGTTAATGCTGTTACTGCTGATGCTGTGTTCTACTGCATGATTATGCAAGTAGGTTTTAAGTTCTTTGCTTTTAAAATTATAAGCGCTGGCTCCATTATTATTGTTGGTAACCCACAATGTACCCTTATGGTCAAAGAGTAACCCCATCGTTGACTTTGTCTCCGATAAATCTTTAGCATCCTTTAAGAGCAGATGGCACTTTTCTGTTTGCGGGTTGAACACACCTATCCCTCCGTGTGTAGCCAATAGAAGTTTTCCCTGATAAGATATGATGCCCTCAATAATATTGGAGGGTATGGACTCTTTATTGCCTTCCTGATGTCTATAGCGGGTAATACGCTCCGTTTTTAAATCCATTTTATTAAGTCCGCCTGTATGAGTTCCCAACCAAAGTGTGGACTGTATGGAATCATAGTAAATTGCCCGGATGTTGTTATGCGACAAACTATTTGGTGAGCTACTGTGCGTATACCAGCGGAACGTTCGGGTCAAACGGTTGTATTTGTTCACTCCACCTCCTTCGGTACATATCCACAAATTATCTTTGTTATCTTCTATGATTCGTCCTACAATAGGCGAACTTAAACCTTCGCTCTCCTGAAAAGAAGCTTGGTATTCACGATAAATCTGTTTCTCCGGATTGATATAATTCACTCCTCCGAAATAGGTTCCTGCCCAGATGGTGCCTTGCTTGTCACAGTATAAGCTCCAAACGGACGAGTGACTTAAACTTTTGGTAGTGGTGTGTTTGGCATACCGGGTGAACTGTTTCGTTTTTTTATCGTATTTACATAATCCCTCGAATGTGCCGACCCAGATGTTCCCTTGCTTGTCCTCGCAACATTTGTGGACAATATTGGAACTGAGAGTTGCCGGATCTCCCTCGACAGACCGGAAGTTTGTGATTTGACTGCCTTGTATCTGATAGAGCCCACTGCCTTGTTTGTCGGTTATCCAATAATTGCCTGAACTGTCTCTCAATATATCCCGGATTGAGCCTTTGGGTAGAAGGTGGACCAGTTCTTTTTGCGGGGTTAGTAAATATAGCCCATGTTGGTTTGTCCCGATAAAAACAGAATCATTATGTATATAAAGCTTACTTATCGCGACTTCTTTTTGAGGAAATTGATAAAAAGGAACGAACAGGTTGTTTTCATACCTGAATATCCGGCTACTGGAAGCGGCATACAACTGTTTATCAAAAAAAAGAGCCCTCATGTCCTTCTGAATAATCGGAGTAAAGGTATCTTTATGAATATCATAATCTGATATCCCCCGGCTGGTCATTATGTAAACATGTCCGTTTCCATCTCCCGTAAGGTCGGAAATAACGTTGTATAAAATACTGTTCGGATTATCTTTTTGTTGTTTGAAGATTTTAAACTCTTTACCATTGTACAAGCTGACTCCATTCCTTGTTCCAAACCATAGCAATCCCCGTTCGTCCTGATAGATAGCCATAACAGAATTATGTGACAAGCCTTCGTCAGTAGTCAGATGTGAAAAAGAGGCTTCTTGCGCATGCACCCTCGAAACAGACAAGCTGCCAAAGGAGAGAATAAGGAGTAATAACAGATATTGCTGGTTCTTCATAATTTCGTCTATTGAATGAAAGTTCATACTTCCTAAATGTGTTTTCATACGGATAAACAAATATAGACGTTTTCTTTTTACATGCTATCTATGTTGAAAGATTTAACTTGTCTACGTTGTCTGGCATTATCTTTTGTCCGGCCAAGGACAAGGCTTACCGGTAGCTTTGAACGTTGGCCGTTGCGCATCTACTTTTCTTAAATATCCGCCCAACTCTTTGGAAAGACGCTCTACTATCTCCGGATACCGGACACTGAGTTCATTCTTTTCGCTTATATCATTCGTAATATTGAATAATTCTTTTTTTCCGGTTCCATAGTAATAAATGAGTTTCCAGTCGTCCTTCCGGATAGCGCAGTTAAAGTTGATACCGGGACCGTCATTGCCCCAATAGTTGGGCATGTTCCAAACCAGACTACGCCCTTTTGACGGATTGCCGGTCTGCTTTAGCAAAGGCAGAAAACTGATACCATCTATGGGTTGTATGGTCTTGTATTTACTGATACCCGCCATTTCAAGGATGGTAGGATAAAAGTCTTCTATCAACAGATAGTCATTGCACCGGCTGCCCGGAGCTACTATCCCCGGCCAACTGACAATCATCGGTTCCCGAATGCCACCTTCGTACAGGGAGCCTTTGCCGCTATTGAGCGGATAGTTCTGCGTATGCAGTTCGCCATCACGCCAGGCAGAACTGGAAGCAAGCCCTCCGTTGTCACTCATGAAGATAATAATGGTATTTTCGGCTTCATTATTCATTTCCAGCCAGTCCATCAAATCGCCCAGACTCTTATCCATTCCTTCGATTAACGTAGCATAAGCTGCCTCGTGGTCGGTCATTCCTTTCTTCTTGTATTTCTCGTAGTAACGCTTGTCGGCATTCAATGGGATATGAATGGCATAATGAGCCATATATAAATAGAAGGGTTGATTGTATTTCTTTGCCTTGTCCAATGCCTTCATTGCCTCTAACGTCAGCGCTTCGGTCACAAAAGTCTCTGTACCCCAATATTTTTCCAATCCGGGGACAGCATTAAGCGCTATAGGTTTTCCGTCTTTGGTATGGCCGTAGTTCTCTTCTCCCAGGTAACTGGCAAGTCCTCCGGCCGCATGTCCGGCTATGTTCACTTCAAATCCCCAATGATGTGGGTCTTCTCCCGGAGTATCTATGGCACCGAAATGTGCTTTTCCGCAATGGATGGTGTGATAGCCGTTGTTCTTGAGCAATTGCACAAAAGAAGTGCCTGCAAACGTATTGTTAGTACCGCGCACCTGACTGATTCCATTGTAATTCCAGTCGGGTAATTCCAATTGGTCGTCCACGCGGTCGGTCATTACATCCTTCTCAAGCGTCCAATTGGTTACCCGGTGTCTGGCGGCGTTGGCTCCGGTAAGGAGGCTGCATCGTGTGGGCGAACTAACGCTACTGGCATATGCCTGCGTGAACATCATTCCCTGCCGGGAAAGGCGTTCCATATTAGGCGTTTCGTACAGTTCATTATAGCGTGTTTTCTCTGTCCAAAAAGGAAGCGAAGTGTCTTGCCAACCCATATCGTCTACCATAAAGAGTATGATATTGGGACGTTTGTCCTTGTATTCCGCCCGGAAATCGTTCTGTGCCTGCAAGCTTGTTGCAGCCAGAGGAAGGAGGGTAAGTGGAAAAAGTACTTTTTTATTCATGTGGCCGATACGTATTAAGTATTAGATATCTCTGTACTAAAATGAAGTGGCCCCCTTGCAACGATTCTATTGGTTCTTTATGAGAAGACTATTGGCTCGTTGCAGGGGGATGATTAGCTTATTATAAGGGGACCACTCGATTTGTTACCTTAAAAGTTAGTTTATACGTCTGATAAACTTAATTAATACCTATAAATCAGTTCATTATAGCGCACTGCATGCTGTCCTTTTTAATAATAGTCCCAAAGCTACGCCATTTTGGGAAAAGAGTACATTTTTATTCGTACTGAAAACCCGTCTTAATCGTACATGAAAATGAAAATGAACGTATTGAATATATTATTGTACAATATAGCTATATTATAGTTAACCCGTTGGCAGAATGAAAGAATCCTTCATCAGACAAGCAGATCGCTATGCACAAAATGAATCGAACCGATGTTCGTAGAGCAAGCCACCGATATTCGTAGAGGAAAGTAGCTTTGCTTTAAAAGGGGGCATGTTAAAGATGTACATCTTATGCAGCATAACATGTACATCTTTGACTGTATAAGATGTACATCTTGTACTGCATAAGATGTACATGTTTAACATCGACCCTCGGTGAGTAACATAAGCTATGTCGTAGAGTAAGCCAATCTTGCTCTACGAGAACAATAAGTTAGCAAAGAAAGGAAGGATTTGTAGGGCAAAGAGCATCAATTAATTCCGCTAACAGGTTATAGTTAATATCCTCTGCAAGCCTACTTTTTGTACACATTAGGTATGCTTTTTGTGCAAAAAGTTTTTTTATACTTAATTGTATAATTTACCTCCTTTTTTGGTATAAATAACTTTCCTCGTCATTTATTATCGTTCTATATTTGTCTTATCGATTTCCAGAAAAGGTAAGAATAAATATAAAAATAAAATGTGTATGAAAAAGGTTATTTCTGTCTGTTTCGGTTTCCTCCTTATGTCGACGGCAAGTTGCCAATGGAAAGAAAGTATAGAACAAAATTTTCTCTCAGAAAACATAAAGCATGTCGTTGCCCAATATGAGTTGCGGATGAAAGAACTTGGAAATAGCGACAAGTTATTGAATCCCCGTACAGTTGATTCGGTAAAGAACATTGTACATGCACCTTACGAAGACTGGACAAGCGGATTTTTCCCGGGGAGCCTTTGGTATTTGTATAAGCTGACAGGAGACCGTAAATGGGAGCCTTTGGCAGAACAATATACGGAAACATTAGAAAAGGCGCAAAATATCACCTGGCACCATGATGTCGGTTTTATCATTGGTTGCAGCTACCTGAACGGATTACGCTTTGCACACAAAGAAGCATATAAAGGAGTGATTGTACAAACAGCCAAGTCGCTCATAACCCGTTTCCATCCGGCAGCAGGCGTCATCCAGTCATGGAATGTAAACAGAGGTTGGAAAGCTACGACCGGTTGGAAATGCCCTGTTATCATTGATAATCTGATGAATCTGGAATTGCTTTTTGAGGCTACACGCTTATCCGGCGACTCTACCTATTATAATATAGCAGTGAGCCATGCCGACAAAACATTGCAGAATCATTTCAGGAGTGATGGCAGTTCTTATCATGTGGTCGATTATGACCCGGAAACAGGTGAAGTGCGGAGTAGGCAGACTGCACAAGGTTATGCTGATGAATCGGCATGGGCCAGGGGACAAGCCTGGGCTATTTACGGATGTACCATGTGTTACCGGTATACGCACAAACCGGAGTATCTGAAGCAAGCCTGCAAAGTCTATGACTTCATCTTTACGCATAAGAACCTTCCGGCCGATCTGGTTCCTTATTGGGATTTCGATGCCTTGAACATTCCCAATGAGTTGCGCGACGCCTCGGCGGCAGCCATAATTGCTTCTGCCTTGTATGAACTGAACGGGTATGTGCCGAATCAACCTTATAAAGAAACTGCCGATAAAATATTGGAGTCTTTGGCATCGCCTGCCTATAGAGCGGAAGTGGGTAGCAACAATAATTTCCTTCTGATGCATTGTGTTGGTAGCATTCCACACCACGCTGAGATGGATGTTCCACTTAATTATGCAGATTATTATTTTCTCGAAGCTTTATACAGAAAGCAAAAGATAAAAGAATAGACTATTTTTCTCTTAATTAATCTGTATCCTTGCAGGAGGATACATAAATCTATTAATTTATTATGAATACACAAAAGGAACAGTACGCTTATAAGCGGCGAATCTCTGTGTTACTGATGATGTTATGCTGCGCAATCTTTGCGTTCGGACAGCAGGTGGCTGTCAACGGAAAGGTGTTGGATAATCTTGGAGAACCCGTCATCGGAGCAAGTATTTCATTAAAAGGTGCGTCGGTCGGTGTAATCACTGATGTTGAAGGTCACTTTAAGATAAATGTGCCGGATGTCCACAAAGCGGTTTTATCTGTCTCATTTATTGGTTACAACACGCAGGAAGTGCGTTTGCAAGGTAAAACCAGCGTTAAGATTATTCTACAGGAATCGTCTACCGAGCTGGGCGAGGTCACAGTTGTAGCCTATGGCGTACAGAAGAAAGAAACGTTAACAGGCGCCATCTCTTCAGTAAAAACAGACGCTTTGTTGCGTTCGCCCAACGCCAGTGTGGCAAGTTCTCTGGCAGGACAAATTACCGGCTTGTCTTCCAATACTCTTTCCGGACAGCCGGGTGCCGAAGACCCCTCTATCTATGTACGTGGTGTAGGCTCTTTAACCACTGCCGGTTCCAAACCCCTTATTTTGGTGGATGGTGTAGAGCGCTCTTTCTTCCAGATGGATCCCAACGAAATTGAGAGTATCACGGTGCTGAAAGACGCCTCGGCTACAGCCGTATTCGGTGTGCGTGGCGCCAATGGCGTTGTGCTGGTAACAACAAGACGAGGACATGAAGGACGGGCGAAGATAGATATTACTTCTTCTGTCGGAATTTCACAGCCCACACGCATGCTTGAGATGATGAATAGTTATACATTTGCACAGTTGTATAATGAGATGAACACCAATGACGGGCAGGCGCTTGCATTTGATGACTATGAACTGGATCGTTTCCGGCTTGGAGACGAACCGATACTCTATCCTAACCTGAATATGCGTGAATATTTGATGAAGAAAGCGACTGTACAGACGCAGCATAACATCAATATATCAGGCGGTACCGACAAAGTGCGTTATTTTATTTCGGCCGGTTTCCTCTGGCAGGATGGTTTGATTAAGCAATTCAAATCACTGGACTATGATAATAATTATAACTATACCCGCTATAATTACCGTGCCAACCTGGACATGAACTTGTCCAAATCAACTACTCTGAAAATTGGTCTGGGAGGTATTGTCGGATTGAAATATGAGCCTTGTGAGGCAAGCGGTGGAGTTGGGCTGTTCCGGCAGATGAACCTGTCGCAACCGATGGCTTCTCCAGGCGTTATCGACGGTAAACTTGTCATGGTCGACCAAAACAAATATCCTTTTGTGATGGGGGTAAATCACGGCTTGACTAAACTTTATGGAACAGGTTTCAGTAAAGAGACTGCTAACACCATGAATATGGACTTGGCTTTATCGCAGAAATTGGACTTCATTACCAAAGGACTCTCCGTAGAAGTGAAAGGTGCGTACAACTCGAATTATTCTTATACCAAAAACAGAAAACGTTCTTATGTAGAGACTTACACCCCTTTCTATCAGTCGTACCTGGAAGGTCTGCATACAGAGGTAAGCCATCCGCTCGAAGGAGAAACCGGCTACAACAAGAATATTGCTTATAAAATAGACCATACAAACGGCGCTTTGGGGTTTACTGAAAGTACAGGCAGAGGACGTGACTGGTATCTGGAAGGTAGCATACGTTACAATCGAAAATTCGGTCATCACAGTGTAGGCGCTTTGTTGCTTTACAATCAAAGTAAAGAATATTACCCGGAACAGTATGTAGATGTACCTTCGGCTTATGTTGGTCTTGTCGGTCGTTTAACGTATGATTATAAGTCACGCTACATGGCCGAATTTAATGTTGGCTACAACGGTTCTGAAAACTTTGCACCAGATAAACGATATGGAACTTTCCCCGCCGGTTCTATCGGTTACATCCTCTCGGAAGAAGCGTTCATGAAAAACCAGAAGGTAGTAAACTATCTGAAACTGCGTGCATCTGTAGGGTTGGTTGGTAATGATAATATTTCCGGCAATCGTTTCCTTTACTTACCCGACTCCTACCTGGTAGACCGAGGCGGGCTTAGTTCAGAGTGGTTGGCTCCCATGCACGGATATAATTTCGGCTCGGATGGCAGGGTTCTTTGGCCCGGTGCATACGAAAGCCGGATTGGTAACCCGAACGTAACTTGGGAGACTGCACTGAAACAAAATTACGGTATCGATGTACATTTTCTGGATAGCCGCCTGAAAGCAAGCGTGGACATCTTCTTTGAAGACCGGAAAGACATCCTGATCAATCGTAGTACAGTCCCTGCACTGACGAGTTTGACCTCTAACATATTGCCTGTTGTAAACATGGGGCGGGTAAAGAACCACGGTTACGAAATAGAATTAAAGTGGAGCGACAATATCAGAGATTTCAGATATTGGGTCGATGGTAATATGTCTTACTCCAAAAACAAAATCATCTATCAGGACGAAGTAGAGCCTAATGAAACGTTTTTGTGGCGTACGGGGAAGCCTGTCGGAACAATCTTTGGCTATGTGGCCGATGGCTTTTATACAAAAGACGACTTTGAAGATGTCGCTAAAGGTGTCCTGAAGGCAGGTTTGCCCGATCCCAAAGTGAAAGTATCTCCCGGTGATGTGAAATTCCGTGACCTGAACGATGATAAGATTATAGACACTGACGACCAACGCGCTATCGGACATCCTGTACGACCGGCTTATACATTCGGCTTGAATTATGGCGCTAATTATAAAGGTTGGTTCTTTTCCATGAACTGGACCGGAGCAGCGCAGCGTTCATTGGTTCTCGAAGATCAGTTCCGTAACCCCTTTTCCGGAGGATTGATGAAGTTTCATGCAGATAATCGCTGGACGGAAGACCGGGCTGATGTTGCTACGGTCCCAAGACTGACACTTGTAACCCGCGATTTCAATGCCAAGACCTCTACCATGTGGTTGCGCAATGGTGATTACCTGAAGCTTAAGACGCTGACCATTGGTTATAACTTTACCAACAGCCCGGCATTGAAAAGCATGGGTATATCACAGTTGGGATTGAAACTGTCCGGGTATAATCTGCTGACATTTGATCATTTCAGTATCATGGACCCGGAGTCACGTCCGAGCCAGTATGATACCTATCCTGTCTGCAAAATATACAGTTTAGGAGTAAACATAACTTTTTAAAAGGGAATCAGTATGAAACTAAAAAATAACTTACTATTAGCCTTTGTGGCAGCATCTGTATTCTTTACCGGATGTGAAGATCTAAAATTTGGCAATGCGTTTCTTGACAAACCTATCAGTACGGATGTTACGATCGATACGGTATTCTCAAGTAAGAAATATGCAGATCAGGCATTAGCAGAAGTTTACCATTCTTTACCAGACTATTTACCACAGGATGCCAGGCTGGCGTGGGGTACACTGGAGGCGATTACGGACTTAGCAGACAATGTAAAAGGAGGAGGAGCTTATTATAATGGGCAGTTATCTTCTTCTGTCGCTTTAGGTCAACTACCTATAAAACTATTACCTATCGGAAGCACGGAAACAATCCACATGGGGCCGGTGTACGGTATCCGCAAAGCGTGGACTTACATCGAAAACGTGGATCGCGTGCCTGACATGTCTGCCGAAGAAAAAGCAGTACGCAAAGCGGAAGCAAAAATGATTATCGCTTTCCACTATGCAGAAATGTTGAGGTATTACGGTGGCATGCCCTGGATAGACCATGCTTATAAACCCGAAGATGATTTCACTTTTATTCGCATGACTGTAGAAGAAACAGTTAATAAGATTCTGGAACTGACGAGAGAAGTGGCAGCAGTTCTGCCGTGGAGCGTTTCGGCTGCTGATGACGGACGTATGACCGCTGCCGGTGCACTTGCGTTGAATACACGTGTTTTGTTGTTTGCAGCCAGTCCGTTGTTTAACAGCAATGAACCCTTCTTGCCAGGCGAAGCTTCGGATGCTCACTTGACTTGGTATGGCAATTATCAACCTTCGCGTTGGCAAGCCGTTGTAGATGCCGGATTGAACTTTTTGAAGGAGAACCAGAAGAAAGGTAACTTTTATAAACTGGTGAATACAGGCAACCCAAGGGAAGACTTTGTAAGCGCCTATTTCGATCGGTATAACGGTGAGGCTTTGATTACTTCACATCGCTGGCAGTTCTATGGAACTTTAGACGAAAAGGCTATGCTGCAACTTAAGTACGGAATAAGCGCGCCGACCGGCAACTATGCCGATATGTTCGAATGGAAAGATGGTACTCCGTTCAGTTGGGATAATCCGGCACATCGCGCATATCCGTTCTTTGATAAGAACGGCAATCCTAATCGTGACATCCGCATGTATGAAACCCTAATGGTCAATGAAGACAAGTGGCAGGGACGTAAACTCGAAGCATATACCGGTGGGCGGGAAGGATGGAACGCTCCGAACGGTACTTTTCAGAAGAATGGTTATAATGGTTATGGTATGCGCAAGTTCCAGCGTGATCTTGGTAGTGAACGTCTCAATAAACCTTATCAATGTCCTCTCTTGCGCCTGGCGGAAGTATATCTCAGCATGGCCGAAGCTATGAATGAGTTGGGGAAAGCACATACAAAGGATGAATTAGGAAATGATGCCTATGATTATGTCAATCTGGTGAGAGCCCGTGCAGGTATGCCTTCTCTGGACAAGGGTGTGGCTACGGAAGGAAAAGCTCTCAGGGAAGCTATTCTCCATGAGCGTGCCGTTGAATTCGGTTATGAGGAAGTGCGCTACTTTGATATCACTCGCTGGAAACGTGCTGATTGGTTAAAAGTCGACTATTATCGTCTGGTTACCACCAAAAAAGCTGACGGGAGTTTTACCTATGAATTAAACTATAATATGCTGAGAGCTCGGGGGTGGATTAACCGTTGGGAGGACAAATACTACTTAGTACCGATTCCGCAGGATGAAATCAACAAGAAGTATGGTCTTATTCAAAACCCTGAATGGTAAAAAAGAATAGAATAATCACTTTAATTAGAGAAGTTATGAATAAAAATATATATATGGTGGGTCTCGCCGCTCTATTCTCTGTTTCGGTAGGAGCGCAGAATGAGGGTGTGCCGGGAGATACACTTACTAACGGCATCTCCAGGCAAGAACTGAGAGAGACAAAAGCTATATCTACAATTACATGGAAAGAACTGGATAAGAATGCCACTCCGAATCCTTATAATGCTCTTTATGGTCTTCTTCCGGGATTGGAAGTCATGCAGCAAACCGGCTGGGATGTGAATGCGACATTGAATGTTCGTGGCAGAGGGTCACTGAACGGTGCGGCGCCACTGATTATTGTAGATGGTTTTGTGCGTTCCATGAAAGACTTGAATCTCAAAGAGATAGAGTCGGTTTCTGTCTTAAAAGACGGAGCCGCTACTGTCCTTTATGGAGGACAGGGTGCCAACGGAGTGATTATAGTAACCACTAAGAGGGGTAAAGAGCAGAAAATGAGTATCGAGGCGGAGTATAAGTTTGGGATGGGGCTTCCCATCAACCAACCGGAATTTGCAGACGGCTATAGATATGCATTGGCACAAAACGAGGCTCTCAGACTGGATGGGCTGCAACCTTTATATTCGGAGAACGCTTTAGAGGCGTTCAAAACAGGAAGTAACCGGGATGTATATGCCAACACCGACTGGCTGGGCGAAGGTCTGAGAAACTACTCTACGAGCAACCAACTGGATGTGACTTTCCGTGGTGGAAGCCAAAAGGTTCGCTATTTCAGTATGTTGAGTTATAAGAACGACATGGGTATTTTGAGTCCGGACTATACTAATTATTCGGACCGCTATAATTCTCAGATGAAAAAGTATGATTTAAATCTTCGCATCAACTTGGATGCAGACATTACTCCCACTACTAAAGCGCAGTTATCCATGTTGGGCAAACTTGCTCAAAGAAAGCGCCCAAAAGGATCGGAAGAAACGCTCTTCACAAACCTTTATCAAACTCCGTCGGCCGCTTTCCCGGTAAGAACCTCTCATGGATATTGGGGTAGCGACTATATACGTCAACTCAACCCGATAGCTCAGATAGCGGATGTAGGCTACTACAAGACCGACCAGCGTATGTTGCAAGCTGACTTGAGATTGCTGCAAGACCTGAAATTTATTACGCCTGGCCTGAACGCTGAAGTAGCAGTGGCCTACGACAATGATGCCACTTATCAGGAAACCGGCAGTAAAACATATATGTATGAGGTAAACACTTTAGGTACCGATACGAATAAAAACAATTCAGAACTGTTCGGTGACAATAGTGCATTGTCGGTAACCAATACAGGCTTAGCCAGACAATTTATACGCTCCGGTCTGGAAGCTAAACTACATTATAACCGCGCGTTTGGCAAACATGAAGTCACAGCCGGAGCTTTCTATAATCAATGGTCGTACGTTTCTACAGGAAAAGCAACGAGTAAATATCGCCAATATGTTACGGGAGTGGCAGGTTATAGTTATGATAACCGCTATATGATGGATGTGACTGCTAACTGTTGGGGAACAAGCGTAATGCCCGAAGGACATCGTTTCCGTACCTATCCTGCCATTTCTGCCGGTTGGGTTATTTCGAACGAGAAGTTCATGAAACAACTTCCCTGGATGGATCTCCTGAAATTGCGTGCTTCCTGGGGACGTTCGGGTTATGATGATTTCGATTATTATCTGGACAGGTATTTCTGGCAGGGTAGTGGTTCTTATTATTTCCAGGATGGCAATGTGACTACCGGAGGCATTACAGAAGGACGTTTGCCGATATCAGCAGATAATATGTCTTATGAAATTGCCGACAAATACAATGTAGGTCTGGATATGCGGCTCTTCAATAAACTGTCACTGACAGTAGACGGGTATCTGGATAAACGTACAAACATTCTTATTGATGGAACCAACCTTGTGTCTTCTGCTTTGGGTATTTCTGTTTCACAAATGTTTAAGGGCAAGGTAGAAACGAAGGGGACGGACATTGGTCTCACCTGGAGAGATAAGCACAAAGATTTCAGTTATTATGTAGGCGCTACTTTCTCGTATGCCAAAAGCGAAGTGTTGGAGAATGGAGAAGGCTACAAACCATATCCTTATTTGTCCGCCAAAGGATATCCTATCGGTCAACAGTTTGGTTTAGAGGCTATTGGTTATTTCCGCGATGAAGCAGATATTGCCAACAGTTCACAACAAACATTCTCTCAGGTACGTCCGGGAGATGTCAAATATAAAGACCAGAATGGCGACAAACGAATTGACGACTATGATATGGTTGCCATCGGCTATTCGTCGGTCATCCCGGAAATCTATTATGGATTCAATGTAGGCTTTGAATACAAAGGATTTGGAGTGGATTTGTTGTTCCAGGGGGTAGACCATTACAGCAAAATGCTGAACGTTGCCAATGTGTATCAACCTTTGCGTAACAATACAAATATTTCCACATGGTATCTGGACGACAGAATACGTTGGACGGAAGAGACCAAAGACATTGCCAATGTTCCCCGGTTGTCTACGCTCGACAATGCCAATAATTACAAAAGCAGCACGCAATGGTTAGCAAACGGAGCCTATTTGAAGTTGCGTAATGTAAATGTTTATTATAATCTTCCGAAGCACTTTACAAACAAGTTGAAACTTGAAAAGTGCCAGATATTTGCTAAAGGGAATAATCTCATCTCCTGGGATCACATAGGCTACATGAACTGCGAAGACTTGAATGTCAATTACCCGGACATGACATCCATATATCTGGGTGTGAATATTAATTTCTAAAAGACAAAAGTTATGTGGAAAAAATATATAACAATTATTTGTATGGCAGTATCTGTTGCAGGATGCAATTATCTTGATCTGGAAGAAGATACCACCATGAAGAAAGAAGAAGCTTATGGCTACTTCGATAATTTAATGAAGTTGGGCACTTATGTGTATACATTCTTACCACAGGATTTAGGCGCAATTAGTAATGCCATGCGAGATGCAGCTACAGACAATGCGGTTTATACGTGGGAGAATAATAGTGTTTATAGTATCTATAACAATGCCTGGGGACCGCTTAATACTGTCGATGACCAATTCGGCAACTTCTATACGGCTATTCGTTCGGCCAATTCTTTCCTGGAAAACTTCTCGTTAGAAGGGCTAGAACGATTCAAGTGGAATAATAGCTACAAAGAGGATGTAGAAAAAGCAGAAATGCTGATTTATGAAGTGCGGGCATTGCGTGCGTTTTATTACCTGGAACTTGCCAAGCGGTATGGTGATTTGCCATTGCTAACCCGTACTTACAGTGAAGATGAAATAAATTCGGTAGAAAAGAGTTCTTTCAGTGCAATCATTAATTTCATTGTACAGGAGTGTGATGCGGTTGCTCCCAAATTACCCATCTCACAGAAGAACTTTTACAATGGAACCGGACGCGTGACTCGCGGTATGCTTATGGCTGTTAAATCACGGGCATTGCTCTACGCTGCCAGTAAATGGCATAATCCCAATAATGATAAGGCACTATGGAAAGAAGCTGCCATAGCGGCTTACAGTATCATTAAGGAAGGATGGTATGTGCTCCCGAGTATAGATAGCGATCCTTTATATCATGCTGATGGAGGTAATAATGTATTGAAATCAACACAGCTAATTTTCGAACACCGCAACGGAGATAGTAATACATTTGAAAGCACTAATCTTCCGATAGGCTTTGAAAGTGCGAACAGTGGAAATACCCCGACACAGAACCTGGTAGACGCCTACGAGATGAGTGATGGAACTGTTTTCGATTGGAACAATCCGGTACATGCAGCCAGTCCTTATGTAAATCGCGATCCGCGCTTTTACAAGACTATTGTGTATAACGGAGCAACGCTGATGAATACCAAAGTAGAGACTTTTGAAGGTGGAAAAAATGCTTATCCGTTGAATGGAGCGACATTAACCGGATATTATTTGAAGAAATATATCAATGAAACAGTATCTTTGTCTGCCGTACAGCCTATTAAGAAACCTCATCATTTCATTCTGTTCCGTTATGCGGAAATTTTATTGAATTATGCAGAAGCGATGAATGAATGGCAAGGACCGGACTATACGGATAGCAATTGCCCCATGTCGGCCCGGCAGGCTGTCAATCTTGTGCGCACTGCTGCTAAGATGCCTAATATCAACGATACAGGAGATAATTTTACAAAAAGACTACGCAATGAGCGGCGGGTAGAGCTGGCGTTTGAAGACCACCGTTTTTGGGATATCCGCCGTTGGAAGATTGGCGAAGTAGTTCAAAATATCTACGGAGCTGAGATAAAACGAGTAGATGGTAAAGATACCTATAAACCGGTAAAAATACAGGAACGCAAATGGGAGGATAAGATGTATCTTTATCCTTTCCCGGCGGAAGAGACTTATAAGAATCCGAATCTGACTCAGAACTCCGGTTGGCTATAAATTCAGAAGGAGAGGAAAACCGGAAATAGGAAATTATTAAATGGTTTTCCTCTCTTCTTTAATAGTACCGATGAAATAGAAGAAATATAGTATGAAGAAGTTATTGTTTATTTTATATGTTTTATTGGGGCTGAGTAATATATGCCTCTATGCCCAGGACAAAGAAACGCAATGGGCCATCGACAATTATCTCCGATACTACCGGGAAGCCCAAGCAATGAAATCGCCTGAAAAAGAGAAAGCGATAGATGCTTTTCGCTCTTCTTTCAGGCAATCTCCTTTTAGGTACAAGGTCTTAAATACTCCTTGGAGTGCACAGGAATGCCTTCAACAGCTTGATGCCGATGGAGCCTTCTCCGGTTTGAAGGAAAAGGAGGAATACCTGCGAAAGGAGAATGCATTCAAAAAGAACTCTTTTGATCTGCAAGAGGAAGCTGGTAATTTTCTGACCGATGCCTTTATTATGGTTTGGAAGATTGCAGACGCTTACCGGAAAGGTGAAATATCTGAAGAACAGGCCCTGCCTGATAAGGTGTTGAAGGCTATCCTGCATTACGGCAATATCGAAATAAGCCGTTTGAATGAGACTCGCCGTTTTCATGCTTCTTGCTTTGCCATGCCCATTGCTGCGGTCAATACTTACTTCTGCTACCTGAATCAAATGGACAATGCGGAGAGCGGTAAAGGAAGTGTTTTGTTGAAAGAGGCATGTGACATGCTTAAAATTATCGGTTTGCAAGCTTGGACACAGCCGTTGCGCCATGATGAGACGGATAAAAACGTAGTATCCATCCCTCGGTTCCGCAACCATGTATGGTGGGTGGGCGGAAATTCAATCGGTTATCGTCCCCTGTTTTATGTAGCGTTTATGTACCGTTCTATTCCTATGATAGACTTATTGGCCGAGATTTCTCAGAAATGTATCAGTACGACATCTCAGAATACCTACGATGAATCTTTCTGGACAGAAGGATTTACCGCAGATGGGGCTGGCTGGGGACATGGAAAGCAATGCTTGATTTGGGGATATCCTATTGATGGAACAGCCAATGCCATCGATTTGCTAAGTTTATTAAAAGGTACTCCATGGGAGCAAAAACTATCTCGGGAGAATGTATCTGCTCTTTTGAATTATTTTCGTGGAGGTAATTTCTATTATTACAAGGGGTATATTTTACCCTGCCTGGATCGTTACTCCATGCAATATAAACCATTGCCGACTGAAATCAGGTATAGTGGAATGTTGAAGCAATTGATTGAAGATTGGTCGGGTTCATTTACGAATGAAGAATTGAAGGAGATCAAGCAGCTTTATGCGGAATCGCTGAAGAATGTGATACAAATGGCGCCGTATGCTTGTTACAGTGGTACGCGGTGGTTCTTCAACAATGATGACCTGATAAAAAAGAATGAACGTTATCACATTATTGTGAATATGGCTTCCGTACGTTGTGACGGATTGGAAAGTGCAGATGGTTTTGCTGACTGTTTCAATTTCTATACCACAGATGGAACCACTATGTTTCAGAAGACAGGTAATGAGTATCGGAAAGCTTTTGGCGCGTATGATGTAACGGCATTTCCTGGGGTAACAGCTCGTGAGGGAATGGAGAATCTGACTCCTGTAACAAATTGGAGAGGATATTGTAGTATGTATAATTTTGCTGCAGGAGCTACTTCGGGAGGTGAGAATGCTGTCGCCGGATATATTTCTGAGAAAATGAATGCAGAAGATAAAACCCACACAACTAATCAGACTAAGAGGGCAGGTAAGAACCAGATATTATATGGAGTAAAAGCGTATAAATCTTATTTCATGCTGGGAGATTACATGGTAGCCTTAGGAGCCGGTATCACAAACAAAAGACCGGAACTTGCCGGGAATATCCGGACAACCATCGAGCAGACCGAACATACAGATAGTGTCTATTTATATAAAGGAAAAGGAACTGAGTGGATAGTGCAAGAAGATAAATTCGCCTATTCTGTTTTCCCTGAATATAAGAAACAAGTACATTATACTTGTGAAACCAGAGCTACAGACTGGATGAAGATGAACAAGTCTAATAAAGATACTAAGGATTTGCCGAAAGAAGTTGACATCTTCCAAATATGGATAGATCACGGAAAGAAGCCGGTAAATGATACGTATGGATATGTTGTATATGCAGGCACAGGGAAACCTTCCGGAGAATATCCGTTTGAAGTGCTCCGTAACGATACATTAGTACAGGCTGTAAAGTCTATTAATAATGAAATAATTGAAGCTGTCTTTTATGATGCAAAGACCACGCTAAAAGGAAAAGGTTTGTCGCTTTCTGTTTCGGCTCCTTGCGTTGTATTGATAGAACAGCAGGGTAATAAAAAGACCATTTCTGTTACGGATGCGCGAATGGATAAGGAGTGTAAGGAAATTGATATCACCCTGAATGGAAAGAAGATTACCTGTAAAATGCCGGAAGGGGAATTATGCGGGAAGTCTGCTATACTGATTCTGTAACTGTTTTCAGCGTATGAATATAACTAAATATTTATGGGGAGGAGGATTATTTCTCTCATCAGCTATTGGCAGTGAGGCTGCGGCGCAAGAGAAACAGCCAAATGTCTTAATCATCTTATTGGATGATGCCGGGTTTAATGATTTCGGCTTTATGGGAAGTAAGGATTTGGAAACTCCCCAAATAGACAGATTATCTTCTCAGGGAGTTGTTCTGACTAATGCGTATGTCTCTGCCAGTGTAAGCGGACCGTCACGTGCTGGAATATTATCAGGTCGATATCAGCAAAGATTCGGATACGAATGCAATCTGGGAGATAGTTTAGGTCTGGCATTGGATGAGTGTACAATTGGTGATATCTTTCAGCAAAAGGGGTATGCTACCGCTTGTATAGGTAAGTGGCACCAAGGTAATGCCGAAGCTTACCACCCCAATCAACGGGGATTTGATCATTTCTATGGATTTATATCGGGTGGTAGACATTATTTCTACCACCCCGATGCAGATGACAAACCGGGAAAGATAACCAATCTGCAATTGAATGGTGTACAACAGAAATTTGATGGCTATCTTACCGATGTATTGGCAGATGGTGCTATTGATTTCATGAAGAAAAACACAAAACCCTTTATGATGTATCTGGCTTTCAATGCAGTACATACTCCATTAGAAGCTACCACAGAAGATCTGAATCGGTATAAAGGGCACCCACGGCAGAAACTGGCGGCCATGACTTGGGCGCTGGACAGGGCTATCGGTAAAGTGATCCGTCATTTAGAAAACTCAGGACAGATGGACAATACTTTGATATTCTTCCTGAGCGATAATGGAGGAGCGCATGATAACCAATCTAGCAATTATCCCCTGAAAGGCTTTAAAGGTAATAAATATGAGGGAGGAATTCATGTGCCTTTCTTTGTCGTATGGAAAGACAGATTAAAGGGAGGTCAACAGTTTGACGGACTCACTTCTTCGCTGGATATTTGTGCAACAGCTATATCTTCAACAGGAATTCAATTAAGTTCATTAAACAAGCCTTTGGATGGAGTTGATATTTTACCATATCTGAGTGGGCAGAAAAAAGGAGATCCTCATGAAGTGCTTTTCTGGCGTAAAGACAAAATGGCCGCAGTCAGAATAGGGCAGTATAAACTAATCCGTGTAGAAGGCTTAGGTCAAAGAATGTATGATCTTTCTGATAATAGAAAAGAAGCAGAGGATTTATGCAAAAAGGAGAAACACAGATATCAGCAACTCAATCGCCAACTTATGAACTGGGAAAAGGGACTGATAAAACCTTTATGGTTAGAAGACGAAGATTGGAATGAAGTAACTTTTGAGATACATCGGGATTTGATGAATAACCAGCCTGTGCGCTATAAAAACCCCGTCCAGTTGCGAAGAGAGACTACCAAGTGAGTGTCAATCCGAGTATCGGCAGTTATTCCTTTTTAGATTATAGGATTATTCGATTAGGGATATTCCTAATATGGAAAGAGAGGCTGAATGTCTCAACGCAAATGAGACAGCCTCTCTTTTCTTATATGGTTTTTGGGCTTATTTCCCTGAGTCGGCCATCAGGATGGTAGGCTGGGAAAAGTTGATGTTTTGAACCAATATCCATTCGGTCGACTTCTCTGACTTCTTGTATTCTACGGTCGATGCTGTTCCGTTATCGGCGTAGGTGAACGTTGCTTTGTGGCAGGGTTTCCATGCTTGCGAATCGCTGTCCCATTTGTACGTTACTTGTTCGATCATTTGTCCTTGTTCGTTGTACGCGTAGTTGTACTTGGCATGGCGGGTGAGCGAACCATCATTCCGGTACACTGTTCTCGATACGATCTGTTCGCCTACGGTTTCGTAGTTTACCACATATTTGTTACCTGCATATACATTGGTGTTCATTACCGATGCGATTACCACGACTACTACTGCGATTGCTTTTATTACTGTTGCTTTCATGACTATAAGTTTTTAATTGTTATTTTCTTGCTTTCTAAAATGCAAGTGGCGTGCCAAAAAATTAAAATACTGATATTCAATACTGTTTGTTTCTGAGGTCCTGTTCGAAATCGGACATCTGTCCGTTGTTTCCGTACAATCCGAGGAGTTATGTATCAATTAGCGGCATGAACTCTTTTATGCGAATAAATCATTTTTCCCTTTTCTCTCTATGACTCTCTCCTTCCTATAAGAAAGACTCTCCCCGCTTTAGGTGCAAGTTTTTTGAATAATGTGCATGATTCAGAAAGGAGCATGCTTCCTATCAGTTCAGGAATTTACTGCTTCTTTTAGTTAAATAACTAAAACTTTAAGTTGTATAACTGCTTATTGCAGTTGATTGTTGGAAAAGATATTTATATTTGCATCAAGGCATAAACGATCCAAGTATAATGAAATAAATAATAATATGAAACGATTCACTCCCAAAGAAGAAGAGGTAATGCGTATATTCTGGCAACATGGCCCCTTATTTATACGCGAGCTTTTGACTTATTACGATCCCCCTGTGCCTCATTATAACACAGTTTCTACACTGGTACGTGGGTTGGAGGAACGAGGCTTTATAGGATATAAGCAGTTTGGAAACACTTATCTGTATCGTGCGTTGCTTACCGAAAAAGAGTACAAGAGTCAGGCGTTGAAAGATGTTGTTGTAAATTTTTATAACAATTCGTATGCCAGCGTAGTATCTTCTTTAATCGAAGAAGAGGGCATGTCGGTTGAAGAACTGAAGGCACTCATCGATCAAATAGAAAAAGCACGTAAGTAAAATCATCCGGTAATATCTTGCTATATGGGCGCATTCTTTATATACATACTGAAGTCCGGCTTTTGTCTGGTGGTATTTTACCTCTTTTTCCGTTTTTTGATGAGCCGCACTACCTTCTTTTGTTTCAACCGGATCACGATATTGGTGGGTATGCTGGTTTGCCTGTTGCTGCCTTTGGTTGAGATCTCTATTCCGGAGCGAATGACTATTCCTACTCCGTGGGAGGGTATGCAGGAATGGGATGTACAGGATGAACGGTATATGGAACCTCAGGCGTCGGATGTGCAATTTTCCCAAACGGTTAATGCCCCGCCGGCAATGAATCGCTTCGGTTTGTTTATTCGCATTCTGACGATATTCTATCTGTTGGGTGGGGTGGGTGTGTTGCTCTACCTGACAATGTCTACCTTCCGCATGCTGCAGCTCATAGCTCACTCGCGGAAGATTCCTTGTTGTGGATATAGCCTGGTGATAGTATCCCAGCCTATTGGGTCGTTCAGTTGGGGAAAGTACATTGTGCTGTCCGAACAGGATTACTATAACCACGCCGACGAAATAATCCTGCACGAACAGATGCACGTGAGGTTTCATCACACATTCGATTTAGTGGTTACTCAGTTATTTCTGGTTATTCATTGGATTAACCCGGCTGTATGGCTTTTGAAACGCGAATTGCAGGAAATACACGAGTACGAGGCCGATAACGGTGTAATTCAATCAGGCATCGATGCAACGAGATATCAACTTTTATTAGTAAAGAAAGCGGTTGGCACAAGGCTCTACTCTATGGCCAACGGCTTTAATCACAGTAAACTTAAAAACAGAATCAGTATGATGTTAAAAGAAGAAACAGTAAGTAGTGTACGATGGCGACTTTTGTTCCTCGTGCCAGTGTTGATGGGTGTAATGTATACGTTTGCCCAAGTTAAAGTAGAAGAGCCTTTGATCATAGAAGAGGTTCAGGAGGAAAAACCACAGGGGCTTTTTTCGTTGATGCAGGAATTTAAAGATGAATTGCTTGCATATAGGGCAATTATAGGTGATGAAACGCAGGGAACGCTTAGTAATCCGTGGCCCAATGATGGAACGTTGTATATTAATCTAAAAAATGCGATGATGTTCCAGCAGGAGCGTGTTACAATGGATGCATTGAAAACGGAATTGGTTCGGGCTGCTCGTGCCAAGCAACAAAATAGTTCTGGAAAAGCGGCTGAAACGAAACCCTACTGCTTGTTAATAATGTGCGACAGAGGCGCTGATGCCATAGTTGTTGAGCATATATTGACAGTTTGTAAAGAGGCGGCTGAAGAGTTAAAGCGAACCAGTCAGTCGGATACCAAAGGGTCTGTGCATCCTTTAGTTGTTAATTTTGCGGGTATCATGAAAAGTGCTAAGCATATAAAGGAAGCCCCCTATCAAAAGCTGGAAGGAGTGGAAATTACTGTTTATCAGCAGGGAAAGAAAATTGTTTGGAAAGATTTGACGGTAGCTGAACTGGAAGCAAAACTGGCAGACTGGTCGAAAGAGCATAAGGAGGGCGAAGAGTCAATTGTAGGACTGAAAATAACATCTCAGGCCAAGATGGCAGAGATTAGTGAAATCAAGGATATCCTGCGGAAATTGGCTGTGAAAAAGATTAATTATTCCATGTCGGAAACTAGGCTTTAGTTTGTCAATCAACTGAGGATGTGTACTTTTGATATACCCTCAGAAAGGTCCAGACGAGTTGTAGGCTCTATAAACAGAAAGAGGGTGTCCTTTTCGGACACCCTCTTTGCTCTCCCTCTTGGACTTGAACCAAGGACCCTCTGATTAACAGTCAGATGCTCTAACCGACTGAGCTAAGGAAGAATGTGTGCATTTGAGCTTTTCGAGCTCTCCCTCTTGGACTTGAACCAAGGACCCTCTGATTAACAGTCAGATGCTCTAACCGACTGAGCTAAGGAAGAATGTTTCTCAAATGCGATGCAAAAGTAATAGGTTATTTTGAATTATGCAATATCTTTGCAAAAAAAATATCAAAATGAATAAAATAGTTGGAATGGGCAATGCCCTCGTAGACGTGCTGGCGACCCTGAATGATGACCGGATACTGGATGAAATGGGACTCCCCAAAGGGAGCATGCAACTCATCGATGACGCTATGCTTCAACAGATTAATAACTTTTTCGGACAGATGCAAACTCACTTGGCAACGGGTGGTTCAGCAGGAAATACCATCCTTGGATTGGCATGCCTGGGGGCAGGCACCGGTTTCATCGGAAAAGTAGGAAAGGATACATACGGCGACTTTTTCCGGGATAATTTAGAGAAAAACGGTATAGAAGATAAACTGCTGACCTCCAATCTGCCGTCGGGAGTAGCCTCCACTTTTATCTCTCCCGAGGGCGAACGCACATTCGGTACCTATCTGGGCGCTGCTGCTTCACTGAAAGCAGAGGACTTGACTCCGGATATGTTCAGAGGATATTCCTATTTATATATTGAAGGATACCTGGTGCAGGATCATGAAATGATTCTTCGGGCTATCAAACTGGCTAAAGAAGCCGGATTGCAGATTGCACTCGACCTGGCAAGCTATAATATCGTCGAAGGAGATAAGGAGTTTTTCACGTTGCTTGTTGAGAAATATGTTGATATTTTGTTTGCCAATGAGGAAGAAGCACGTGTATTCACCGGATGCACGCAACCGGAAGAAGCGTTGGAAAGGTTGGGGAAGCTGTGTCGCATTGCCGTTGTGAAAGTAGGTTCCGAAGGAGCGTATGTATGCCGGGGATCAGAGACCGTGAAAACCCAGGCCATCCGGGTAAGCCGGGTGGTAGATACCACCGGTGCGGGCGATTATTTTGCTGCCGGATTCATGTACGGACTTACACGTGGATACACCTTGAAGCAATGTGCCCGGATCGGTGCGCTGTTGGCAGGTAATGTGATTCAGGTTATCGGAACTACCGTATCGGCCGGGCAGTGGAATGAAATTAAGTTAAATATCGATCGGATTGTAGCCGAATAAGTAGCTAATGTGTTACTTTTACATCTCTCTCAATAATAAAGATAATGTATGAAGAAATTTCTGAATAGAAGAAATGCGATTATCGGAAGCGCTGTAGTGGTATTGATTGCTATGTTTAGTTTCAAGAGTGCCGACAGCCGCAGTTTCCAATTGGCCAAGAATCTGGATATATTCAATGCCATAGTCAAAGAACTCGACATGTTTTATGTCGATACCATTGACCCGAACAAAACTATCCGCGAAGGTATCGACAATATGCTGTATTCGCTCGACCCGTAT
This sequence comes from Bacteroides sp., assembly GCA_031554665.1. Taxonomy (GTDB): domain Bacteria; phylum Bacteroidota; class Bacteroidia; order Bacteroidales; family Bacteroidaceae; genus Bacteroides. The sequence goes on from JAVBVA010000011.1 coordinate 58,677, forward strand.
ACCAACTACTTCCCCGAAGAAGACCAGAGCGAACTGGAACAGATGGTCAGAGGTACGTATGGTGGTATCGGTTCCATCATTACTTACAATACCAAACTGAAACGTTCGGTGATTGCCGAACCCTACGAGGGCATGCCGGCAGCTACTGTGGGGTTGAAAGCGGGTGATATCCTGATGAAGATCGACGGTCAGGATCTGCTCGGCAAGAACAACCAGCAGGTGAGTGAAATGCTTCGCGGGCAGAACGGTACCAGTTTTGTACTCGAAGTGGAGCGCCCGGGTGAAAAGAAACCGTTGACGTTCAATATTGTACGTAAATCGATTCAGATGCCGACTGTTCCTTATTATGGCTTTGTGGGCGATAAGGTGGGTTATATCAACCTGAGCTCGTTCTCGGGAAGCCCGTCGAAAGAGTTTAAAGCAGCCTTTATGGATCTGAAAAAGAAGGGAATCACCTCTTTGGTGATCGACTTGCGTGGTAACGGTGGTGGTTTGCTCGATGAGGCTATCGAGATTGTGAACTTCTTCGTACCGCGTGGAAAGACCATTGTGACGACCAAAGGTAAGATCAAGCAGGCAAGCAATACATACAAAACGTTGAAAGAACCTATCGATACGGAGATTCCTATCGCGGTACTGGTGAACAACGGTACAGCTTCTTCGTCCGAAATCCTTTCGGGCTCGTTGCAGGATCTCGACCGGGCTATCATCGTAGGTAGCCGCACGTTCGGTAAAGGGCTGGTGCAAGTGCCGCGTCCGTTGCCTTACGGAGGTAACCTGAAAGTGACTACTTCCAAGTATTATATTCCAAGTGGACGGTGTGTGCAGGCCATCGACTACAAGCACCAGAACGAAGACGGAAGCGTGGGACGCATTCCCGACAGTCTGACTCATGTATTCTATACGGCTGCCGGACGCGAAGTGCGCGACGGTGGGGGAGTGACGCCCGATATGGCTGTTGAACGTGAAAAGTTGCCCAATATCCTGTTCTACCTTATCAACGATAACCTGATATTCGACTATGCGACGGACTATTGCCTGAAACATCCGACCGTTGCGTCGGCAGAGAAATTCGCACTTACCGATGCCGATTATGCCGACTTCAAGACTAAGGTAAAGCAGGCCGATTTCAAATATGACCAGCAAAGCGAGAAGATCATGAAAACGTTGAAAGAAGCTGCCGAGTTCGAAGGTTACCTGCCCGAAGCTTCGGAAGAGTTCAAAGCGTTGGAGAAGAAACTGTCGCATAACCTGGATCGCGACCTCGATTATTTTTCGAAAGATATCCGCGGCACCATCAGCATGGAGATCATTAAGCGCTACTATTACCAGCGGGGCAGTATCATTCAGCAGTTGAAGGATGACGACGACCTGCGGGCCGCTATCAAGATTCTGAACGAACCTGATAAGTATCACACGATGCTGACAACTCCGGGGAAACCGGAAACTGTAGTTGCTTCGCGTAAATAGTTAGAAATGAAATAGATAAAAATGGGTGGAGTACTGTTGTAGTAGTCCATCCATTTTTATTTTAAGACCTGTCGTAGTTTTAAAGCAGGAAGATATGTTCGGAATTCTCATGAAAACCTTTTTCTTTGTGTTGTTGTTTTTATAAAAGACTATTGTTGTTTATAAAACCTTATTCACCCATGAAAAGACAATCAAAAAGTTTGTTGCTCGCCATGCTGGTAGCCATACTGGCCGGCTGTAGTAGTTCCGCCCCGACGGAACTGAGTGTGATGACGTTCAATATTCGTCTGGATACCGCTTCCGACAGTTTGAACAGTTGGCAATACCGCAAGGATAATGTCGGGCAGATGATCCGTTATTATCATCCTGATGTGTTGGGCATGCAGGAGGTCCTGAAAAATCAGTTGGGAGATCTGAAAGCGGCATTGCCCGGATATACTGCTGTGGGAGTAGGACGCGACGACGGTAAGGAGAAAGGGGAGTTCAGTCCTGTTTTCTTCAAAACCGACCGGTTCTATCTGCTGAAAGAAGGTACGTATGGCTTGAGTGAGAGCCCTGCGCAGATCGGCATGCTGGGTTGGGATGCTGCCTGTCCCCGTATTGTTACCTGGGTGATGCTGAAAGATAAGAAGACCGGTCGCAAGTTTTGTTTCTTCAATACCCATTTCGATCACCAGGGCGAGATTGCCCGCCGCGAGAGCGCCCGTTTGCTGATGGAGAAAATGAGAGACCTGGACGAAGGATATCCTTCCATTGTAACAGGCGATTTTAACGGCACACCCGATTCGGAACCCATCCGGATCATCACTGCGGAAGAAGGTGTACACGATACAAGGACTTCTGCTATCGTGAAATACGGCCCCGATTGGACGTTCCACGATTTCGGTCGTGTCGAGGTGAAAGAACGGGAGCTGATCGACTATATCTTTGTAAAAGGACAGATAAAGGTACACAACTACCGTGCCATCGACGATCTGACGGAAAACGGTTTCCTTTCCGATCACAATCCGGTAATATCCGAACTTGCTATTTATTAATCACCTTACTCATCGGCGGATGAACGCCGCCGATGAAAATCTTATATACTAATAATTGAATAACATGATGAAAAGACTCCTTTACAGGGCTATTACTCTGTCTCTTATGATCCTTATGGCTATGGCGAACATGACCGTATCGGCTCAATCGCCTGCTAAGTTGCACGCAGTCGAAGTAAACTCCCATTCCGTCACCTTGGCATGGAGCCCGGTGGCAAAAGCCGATTCGTATCAGGTCTATTGTGATGGTACCTTATACCAAAAGGTAGCGGCAACCGATACTACTTTTGTCGTGAAGGGATTGAAACCCTTTGATGTTTATTGTTTTCAGGTAAAGGCCACATCCGGAAATCCGGAGACATTGGTGGAGAGTACACCACTCTATATTGCTACTCCTGAATCGAAGGCAGACAGAGATCGTCGCATGGCTTGGTGGCGTGAAGCCCGTTTCGGTATGTTTATCCACTGGGGGCCTTATTCAGCCTTGGCCGGACATTACTCCGGACCGACACTTCTCCAACCACAGGAAGGTCATCCGTGGATTCTCCCCGATGGTGTGATGAAAGATTATTATTCCTGCTATCGCCCCGAATGGATAGCTGCCGACGGAACCATCAAGACTAATCCTGTTACAGGCAGACCCTACGAACGGGGTGGATATGCCGAATGGATCATGTTCGATGCGCAGATTCCACGGGACGAATACCTGCGTCGTACCCGTGCCGACTTCCATGCCGAGAACTACAACCCCAAAGAGTGGGTTCGCATGGCACGTGAGGCGGGTATGAAGTACATTATCATCACCTCCAAGCACCATGATGGCATCGCCTTGTTCGATACCAAAGGCGATGGACACAGCATCAGTGCAGATACCGACATTAGGCGCGATGTGTTGAAGGAGTTGGTAGACGAAGCCCGTAAAGCCGGATTAAAGATTGGTTTCTATTATTCGCAGGCGCTTGATTGGAACGATGTGGGTGGTATGGATTACGTACCGCAAAACGAAACACCCGATCATCGGGCTCCTTACAATGAGCAGGTGAAGTACAACCAGAAGGTAATTCGCCACATAGGCACTATCATCCGCGATTATAAGGTCGATGTACTTTGGTGGGACATGGGTTTTCACAGTAAACCCGAGTTTCGTTACCAGGTGATGAAGGCCATCAAGCAAATGCCCGGAACACACAAACTGATTTTTAATGACCGTATAGACGATCACCTGACGGGCGATTTCAAAACTCCTGAGCAGAGCATCCCGGATCTGCCCTCGACAGGCGATGGAACCGATTGGGAAACCTGTATGACGCTAAATGATAACTGGGGCTATGCTGCTCACGACTTTCGTTGGAAAACCACTCCCGATCTGGTGATGAAGCTCATCGATATTGCCAGTAAAGGCGGAAACTTCCTACTCAATATCGGACCGAAAGCGGACGGAACATTTCCACAAGAGAGTGCTGACCGCTTGGTGGAAGTAGGTCGATGGATGCAAGTGAACAGTGAAGTGATCTATGCAACGCAGGCCAGTCCTTTCTCTCCGCAGTTGGAGTGGGGGCGTGCTACCCGCAAGACGGTGAATGGTAAGGAACTGCTCTATCTACATGTGTTTGCACAACATTGGCCGGATGGAGGAAAACTCTTTATTCCGCAATGGAAAGGAGGAACTGTAGCAAAGGCTTATCTACTGGCGGATAAAACAAAGCGAACTCTTTCGTTTACAACAGGTGAAGGGGGAGTTTTCCTACAATTACCTGCGAAGGCAGTAGATCCCATCAGTACCACTATTGTAGTAGAAGTAAAAAAGATGCCTGATTCCTCTAAGTAGTAAAATTAATAAACTATCTTAGTTCCCAAAATTAGGAATTATGAAACTCTCAATTGGCATCATTCTATGTTTGCTTTGTTGTTCCGTTAGTTTGAAAGGTCAACAACCCAATACGACTATCCATGTAATGGTAGCTTTGTGCGATAATACATATCAGGGCATTGTTCCTGTTCCGAAGAAGATAGGAAATGGGCAAGATCCGGATAATAATCTTTATTGGGGGTGTGGGTATGGAATCCGTACCTATTTCCGGAAAAGTGCGGAATGGAAAGAAGTGAAGCGATACAAGCCGGGAACGGTTATTCTGGAGCGGATTGTATTCAAGCATAAGACTCAAAACTATTATTTGGTGGCAGATGCTTACGATGGGAAAGAAATCAAACAATGTACCAAAGACTTCTTATCGTCGTGTGCCGGACAGATAAAAGATACATTGCATGTTGGAAATGTAATTATTGGAGTTCAGGGAAATTCCCGGCTCTTATCATACATCGGACACGATGGTTTGATGGACTTCTCCTTGCAGAATACGTATGCAGCAGCCGATAGTCTTTCCAGGGATGCTATCATCCTTGCCTGTACCAGCAAACATTACTTCGCTCGATTTCTGAAATCGGCCGGCGCCCATCCATTAGTGTGGACTACCGGGTTGATGTGTCCGGAAGCATATACGTTGCACGATGCCATTAGTACCTATATTCAAGGAGGCAATGCAGAGAGTGTGCGGACAAGTGCGGCCAAGGCATACAACCAGTACCAGAAATGTGGAGAGAAAGCTGCCCGTAATTTACTGGTTACCGGATATTGATGACTAACCTGCTTGCATAAACCCAGAAAGCATTTATGCAAGCAAGTTTTTTAATTATTGCTCTACATAGTCACCATTAGCTTTGATCAGCTCAATCAGTCTTTCTACTGCTTCTTCTTCGGGAATATTCTTTTCAATGCACTCTTTTTTCTTATACAGGCTGATCTTCCCGCGCCCGGCTCCAACATACCCATAATCGGCATCCGCCATTTCGCCGGGGCCGTTTACAATGCAGCCCATGATGCCTATTTTCAGCCCTTTCAGATGAGAAGTGGCAGCTTTTACGCGGGCGATGGTGGCTTGCAGATTAAACAAGGTGCGTCCGCAACCGGGGCAAGAGATAAACTCTGTTTTTGAAGTGCGTATACGTCCGGCCTGCAGAATCCCGAAAGCAGTTGTATCGACTACTGTATGGGCGATATTCCCCTGATTCAACAGAGCGATACCGTCACAGAAACCGTCGAAGATCAATGCACCCATATCTGTAGCGGCTTTGATCTGCAGGTTTTCCGTTTCGTTCTCTGCATAATGTTGCAAGAAGATGACCGGGTTTTGTATTCCTTCTGTCAGCAAACGGTGTACCAATGCACGGTGTTCGCCCAAACGGTTGGGGTGGTTACTTTGCGAGATAATCACAATTTCGGGATGCAGTTTGAGGCACACAATGGCTTCCTCGTCCAAGGCTGCAAAGGGTAAGAACAGGAATTTAAGTTCGGCTGCGCATCCGCCAAGCTGTGCCAGTTGCCCGTGGTGGAAAGCGGGCCATGTGCCGGTTTCGCCTTGCCAGGCATCGGCATCGAGGATATATGCTGTTGCGGAACCACTGTCCAAGGCTATTGGAAGATTACGCCCCACATACATATAATCCGGGGTGAATTGCGGTTCTGCTGCAATGTCTCCGTCGAGGCGGATAGATATCACTACCGGCAGATGATCGCCACCGATGTTGCGTACCGCCCGGGTGGTACGTCGTACAGGCGACAAGTAATTAAATCCGGGCGCTTCGGTTCCGGCTATCTCCGGATGCCCGGTGCGTGCTGTCACATAATCGACCAGTTTACGGGCTACGGGTATTTCGGCTTCCGGTTCTTCGCTCAGCGATACGCGGATGGTATCGCCCAACCCATCAGCTAATAGTGCGCCGATGCCTAAAGCCGATTTGATGCGTCCGTCTTCTCCGTCACCTGCTTCGGTTACCCCTAGGTGAAGTGGGAACGACATACCTTCGTTCTTCATCACCTCTGCCAGTAGACGGACGGTTTTCACCATTACTACCGTATTCGAGGCTTTGATGGAGATGACCACATCCTTGAACCCCTCGGCCACACAAATACGCAGGAACTCCATGCACGATTCGACCATGCCTTCGGGTGTATCGCCGTAGCGCGACATGATGCGGTCGGACAACGAACCGTGGTTTACTCCGATGCGGATGGCCGTGTGGTGTTCCTTGCAGATATTCAGGAAGGGAACGAAACGGTCGCGAATCTTTTGCAATTCCTGCGCATATTCTTCATCGGTGAAGTCCAGTTGCTTGAACGTACGCGCCGAGTCTACATAGTTTCCCGGGTTGATACGTACCTTCTCGGCATACTGTGCAGCGACATCGGCCACCTTCGGGTTGAAATGCACATCGGCCACCAGCGGAACCATATAGCCCTGCCGGCGTAGCCCGATGCTAATGTTCTGCATGTTCTCGGCTTCCTTGATACCTTGCGTGGTAAGACGTACATATTCTCCTCCGGCATCAACAATGCGTTTGGCTTGTTCTATACAAGCTTCGGTATCCTGGGTAGATGTATTGGTCATCGACTGGATGCGGATGGGATTAGTACCACCCAATGGAGTGGCGCCTATGTTGACTTCGGAAGTTTCCCGGCGGTAGTAATTGAAAAGAGACATAAAATGAGTGATTAATGATTAGTGATTAGCTGCTCAGTGATTAGTTGAAACAAGCTTATCACTAAACACTAATCACTAACTCTTAGTTTGTTTTGTATTCGAACTTAACGGCCTTCAGTTCCTCATTGGCTTGAACGATTTTCTTCTTCAAACCTTCTTTGTATGCGATAAGCTTCGTTTCCAGTTCCTTGTCTTCCAGCGAAAGCATTTGCACGGCAAGGATGGCAGCATTGAGGGAGCCATTGATGCCAACAGTTGCTACAGGAATACCCGGAGGCATCTGCACAATAGCCAGCAGGGCATCCATACCGTCGAGCGACGATTTGATGGGCACACCGATAACAGGAAGCGGGGTAGAAGCTGCAATCACACCCGGCAGATGGGCAGCCATACCGGCAGCAGCAATGATCACTTTGATACCGCGTGCGCGGGCATTCTTGGCAAATACCTCAACAGCTTCAGGTGTACGGTGGGCCGAAAGTGCGTTCATTTCGAACGGAACCTGTAAATCATTGAGTAGTTGGGCGGCTTTCTCCATGACCGGAAGGTCGGAGGTGCTACCCATGATGATACTAACAATCGGGGACATTTTATGAACGATTAGGGGTTAGTGATAAGTAATGTTTTTCACCACAGAGTCACACAGAGTTTTAATTTGATTCCTCTGTGGAACTCTGTGTGACTCTGTGGTGAATAATCTTTTACGCGTTGATTACAGCCTTGTAAGCTTCAGCATCCAGCAAAGCTTCCACATCGGCCACATCAGCTACCTTAAGCTTGATCAGCCAGCCTTCGCCGTACGGATCTTTGTTTACCAGTTCCGGATTGCCTTCCAGGGCTTCGTTCTGTTCTTCCACTTCACCGGCTACCGGCAAGAATAGGTCGGAAATAGTTTTAACAACTTCAATGGTACCGAAAACTTCGCCGGCTTCCAATGATTCACCCACTGTGGGTATGTCAACAAATACGATGTCGCCTAATTGTTCCTGTGCATAATCGGTAATACCTACGTAAGCTACATCACCTTCCAGGCGGATCCATTCGTGTTCGCTGGTGTACTTCAAGTTTTGTGGGAAGTTCATAATAATTCGTTTTAAAGATTGGTACTATAAATATTTTAAAATAAGAAAACGCGGAATAAACTGTTGGCCATGGGGTGCAATACCATTAGGGTACAAATGAAGCCTACGGCAAAGCCGAACAAGACCTCGCCCAGTGAGTGGTGCCCCAGAATGATACGGGCTGTACCCAGTACCCCGGCAATGAGGATAACCCCACATAACCACCATACCGGATTATAACCGAACAAGGCGCTGAACGAGATCATTCCACTGACAATGCTACCCATACCGGCCATGTGCTCGCTCAGTTTCCATTTCAGGTTCACTACCACACAGATGATCTGCACCAGTAAAGCAGCCAGAATGATTCCCGTCATATACCAGGGAATGTTGAGCCGGTGCATCATCATCAGGCAGAAAACGTAGGAGAGGATCGTGAGCAGGAAAGGGATGTAGCGTCTTTTGCGCTGACTCATTTCCTGGATGTCGAATCCGTTGATCTTGCGGAATAGAAAAATAGTAATGGTGGGCAGCAGAATGGTGAAACTATATACGATAGCCAATACGATCAGCTTGTACTGCAACGGCATGATGCGCAGGTAAGAGAACAGGAACAAGGCCAGAAATGCCAGGAAAGGAATCGAAAACGGCGTAAATATACCCGATATGATCCTTGCCGTGCGTATCATGGTCCGGTCGGCAATGATATGCTGTGGGTTTGCTTGTTTGTCATCTTGTACGATGATAGGAGTGTCACTCATAATCCTTGAATTACATTATTTCCGCAGACGGGCAACCGGAATATTCAGTTGTTCCCGGTACTTGGCAACGGTGCGCCGCGCTATCGGATATCCTTTTTCATTTAATACCTTGGCGAGTTCATCGTCTGTGAGCGGTTTCTTCTTGTCTTCGCTCTCGATGCACTCTTGCAATATTTTCTTTATCTCGCGGACCGACATCTCTTCGCCGTCCTCGGTGGTGTACCCTTCGCTAAAGAAGAACTTCAACGGATAGATGCCGAAATTGGTCTGTACGTATTTGCTGTTGCTTACGCGGGAAATGGTCGATATATCCAGTCCGGTACGTTCGGCCACATCTTTCAGGATCATCGGGCGGAGCAGTAGCTCGTCACCTTCGAAGAAGAACGGGCGTTGCATGTCGATAATAGCCTGCATGGTGGTCATCAGTGTATGTTGACGTTGCTTTACGGCATCGATAAATCCTTGGGCGGCATCCATCTTCTGTTTGAGGAACATCATGGCCTCTTTCGACTCTTTCGATTGGTTGGCCTTGTTTTTGGTATGTTCTTCGACCATGACGGTGAAGTCACGGCTCATACGGAGTTCCGGTACATTCCGGTTGTTCAGCGCCAGGGCGATTGTTCCATCGTCATAAGATTCTACTATGAAGTCGGGAACGATTTGTTGCAGGTTACGCCCGATGGCTTCGCCCAATGATGCACCCGGTCGGGGATTCAGCTTGGTGATTTCGCCGATTGCCTCGTTGAACGTTTCCTCGGTGAGTCCCAATTTACGGATGATCTTATCCCAATGTTTACGGGTGAATTCCTCGTAGCAATCTTCAATGATCTCCTTTTCTATCCTCAGGAGCGGGTTTGGCGCGCCTGGTTCTTCCCGCCGGCGAAGCTGTATCAGCAGACATTCCTGTAAGCTTCGCGCTCCCAGGCCGGGTGGGTCGAAATCCTGAATGACAGCCAGTACCTCTTCCAGTTCTTCCTCGGTAGTGTTGATTCCTACATAGATAGCCAGTTCGTCCGAAATGCTTTCAAGTGATTTGCGGAGCAACCCGTCATCGTCTAACGAGCCGATCAGATATTCGGCCAGTTCGCGCTGGTGCTCGGTGAGGTTACGCTCACGCAACTGCTCTTTCAGCAGTTCGTAGAACGAGACAGCTTCCGAAAAAGGGATCTCTTCGGGTTGTTCTCCTTTCGAACGGTTGTTCTCCTGTAACTTATAATCGGGGATATCGTCTTCGCTGAGGTAGTCGTTCAGTGAATCATATTCGTATGTTTCGTTGTCAGCCTCTGTGTTGGTATCACCGTCGGCATACTCGTCCGCCGATGTTTCTTCGCGTCCTTCTTCCAGCGCAGGGTTCTCCAACAGTTCGGCGTGGATACGATCTTCCAGCTCCACAGCAGGAAGCTCCAATAGCTTCACTACTAGAATTTGCTGGGGCGATAGCGTCTGTATTTGCTGCTGCGCCTGCGATTGTATCTGACGGGAACCTTGTGCCATATACTTCTGTAAATCGGTTTTCAGTAATTCTCGATGCAAAAGTAAGTTTTTAAGTAGAGATTCCACAGAAACGGTGGATAAATTTTAATACTATAACATGAAAATCGCTATCTTTGTTGAACTAACTTTTAAAAATAGACATTATGTTTGCCAAAGAGACGTATATGCAGCGCAGAGCCCTGCTGAAAAAGAATTTAGGCTCCGGTGTGTTGTTGTTCCTGGGGAACGATGATTGCGGATTGAACTACGAAGACAATACGTTCCGCTTCCGTCAGGATTCTACCTTCCTTTACTATTTCGGACTTTCCTTTGCCGGTTTGTCGGCAATTATTGATATCGACGAAGACAAAGAAATCATATTCGGCGACGAGCTGTCCATCGACCATATTGTATGGATGGGTACGCAACCTACGCTGAAAGAAAAGAGCGAGCGGGTAGGGGTATGCGAAAACCGCCCGGCAGATGCTGTGGAAGGATACTTGCATCAAGCTTTGCTGAAAGGACAAACGGTTCATTACCTGCCCCCTTACCGGGCAGAACATAAATTGAAATTGATGGACTGGATGGGTTTGCGTCCCGGTACTCAAGGAGGTTCGGTGCCGTTCATCCGTGCTATTATCAGTCAGCGCAATTATAAGTCGGCCGAGGAAATCGTTGAAATCGAAAAAGCATGTGACATCACTGCCGATATGCATCTGGCGGCCATGAAGATGATTCGTCCGGGTATGTACGAGTACGAAGTGGCGGCTGTTATCGAAACAGTGGCTTTGGGCGCGGGTGGCAGCCTGTCGTTCCCCACCATTGCTACTATCAACGGGCAAACGCTGCACAATCATTATCACGGTAACATCGTGAAGCCGGGCGACTTGTTCCTGATCGATGCCGGAGCAGAGACCGCTATGGGATATGCCGGCGATATGTCGTCTACCGTTCCTGCCGATAAGACCTTCACCCAACGCCAACGTGAGGTGTACGAGATCCAGAATGCCATGCATGTGGCTTCGGTCAATGCACTTCGTCCGGGTATCCCATTCATGGAGGTGTACGATCTGTCGGCCCGTGTGATGGTGGAAGGCTTGAAAGCATTAGGTCTGATGAAGGGCGATGCCGACGATGCGGTGCGCGAAGGAGCGCATGCGTTGTTCTATCCGCATGGTTTGGGACACATGATGGGACTCGATGTACACGACATGGAAAACCTGGGCGAGCTTTGGGTAGGATATAACGGACAACCGAAGAGTACCCAGTTCGGCCGTAAGTCGTTGCGCCTGGCTATTCCGTTGGAAACGGGCTTTGTACATACCATCGAACCGGGTATCTACTTCATTCCCGAATTGATCGACAAGTGGAAGGCAGAGAAGAAGTTCATGGACTTCGTTAATTACGATAAGGTGGAGACGTACAAAGACTTTGGCGGTATCCGTAACGAAGAAGATTACCTGATTACCGAAACCGGTGCCCGTCGTTTGGGTAAGAAAATTCCATTGACTCCCGAGGAGGTGGAAGCGTTGAGGTAGGATCTGATTATTCTCTTACAGAAAAGGCCAATGCATCATGCATTGGCCTTTTCTGTAAGAGTTTTCCTCATTTCTGCATATCCAGATAGCGTTTCAAGGCTTCCAGATAATAATAGTCAGCATAATTGAGAGGGGTGTCTATTTCGGATCCGTGCGGAAGCGAACCTACCGAATGCATCAGAACAAAGCCTTGGTTTCCTCCTTTTTCCGCTAAGTAATTGTCGGTCGATAGATTCTTTAGGATAGACTCGGCATATTTGGAATACTTCAATCCGTCGGGTGCAAAGGTGCTAAGCTCCAACAAGGCAGAGCAGGTAATACTTGCAGCCGAGACGTCGCGTGGCGTCTCTTTTCTGTCGGGTGCTTCATAATCCCAATATGGAATGCTGTCATTGGTATTCACTCGGCTCATGATCATGTCGGCTATGTGAATGGCTTCATTCAGGAAGGCTGTGTCTTTGGTTTCCCGGTAACAGGATGTATAGCCATACACGGCCCATGCCTGCCCGCGCGACCACGATGACTCATTGTGCTTACCCTGATGAGTTCCTTTGGATTCTACTGTTCCGTCATTGTTGTAACTGACCACATGGTAGCTGGTATAATCCGAACGGAAATGATTCGCCATCGTTTTCTTGGCATGCTTCACGGCAACATCATAATACTTTTTATTCCCGGTAAGCTTGCTGGCGTTGAACAGCAGATCCAGATTCATCATGTTATCGATGATAACGGGATAATTCCATTGTCCGAAGTCCCAGGAACGGATGCATTCAATTTCCGGGTTGAAACGGGTGCAAAGGTTATCCGCCGTTTCGGTTAAAACAGACAGAATGGTATCATTGGGAGCCAGACGCAGGGCATTTCCGTAACTGCAATTCATCATAAAGCCGATGTCATGATTGTCTTTGTAATGCCGTACGGGATTTAGCAGATTCGTATACCGGATGGCTTCTTGCTTCAAAGCTTCATCCCCTGTCATTTCATACGCATACCAAAGGCTGCCGGGGAAGAACCCGCTTGTCCAGTCGTAAATGCCACAAAGTCTTATTGCTCCCTGTTTATCGGCAGCAGGGTTCGTACACAAAGAATCCTGGAACACCTCTAAAGGTTGTTCCATCTGGCTGACTAAGAAGTCCAACTTATACCCGGTATAGGTAGAACGGGGCAATTGTGCAGAACCTGCAACTTCTTCCGCCATTTGTTTTAACTGGTAAGAGGCCACTTCAAGTGCTTTGGCTGTCCAGTCATCTTTCGGCTTATCCTCACAGGACGCCAGCCCCCATGTAAGCGCGGTGGCTAATAGAATAAAATTCCTTTTCATTGTATGGTGTCTTTTAATATTTCTACTTTACTTTTTACCGGTAAACTGGGGTTCCTGGTCGTGCATCTCTTGCGTTTCCCATGCGCCGTTTATCCGGTCGTGCAGGATCGAAGCTCCCTGATGCTGCGAACCAAAGCTGAAGGCTGCTTCGTTTTGATTGTTATGGATGCGCAAACCGGCCGGACGTTTCGTGTTTAACTCCGCCTCAATATTCCAGTCGCCACATTGGAAAGTGTTTCCCGAACGTAGAATCCGGGCGGATTGTTTGCCATCCGGTAGTACCTGGATGATTGTCAGTATACGGTTGGCCTTGGAAGGAGCAAAGCCGGCAGTCAATGACCACGGTCTGCTAAAGTCTTCGCCGCGCACCGCTATTTTTTCGTTGGGCTCTGCTGCATATCGGTCGGTTTGTGTAATTGCACAAGGTTGCTCGCTGAATAGTTGAGCCACAGAGCTGAACTGTTTCTCTTTGTTCTCTGTAGTAAGTGTAGCTGTAGCCTCATCGACCGTAAATCGGGTGGGACTGTGTAGCAACCAATCCCAGCGTACCGGTTTGGCAGCTTCCAACTCATCGTAGATCACTACAATATCCGGATGCAGCAGGAAGATGTGGCGGCGGTATTTCTTCAACGGAGTTTCACCAAATCCATTCTCCGGTGATTGTTCCAGCTGCTGTGCAGCAAAATTACGTTCCCACATGGGGTATTCGCTCACACCGCAATAAGCATTGGAGGCATCGCCCAGGGCATACGAGATGTGCTCTCCGTTGAACATGCGTACAATACTTCCGTAAGCACGGGTGGTAAACGGTTGCCCGATACCATCTATTAACAGGGTGTTATGCGCACGGGTGTTCCGGTATGACAATAGATTATGTGCATCCGAGAAGTTCATGTAATGCCCTACCGACCGGTAAACCGGTGTTCCGCGGAAATGCAGGTTGAATGCGTTCTGGTTGGAATGCGTATGACTACCCGAACCGTACGGACTGGAACGGAAACTCAGGCTGAGGTTGTTCCGGTAATCTGCCAGGTTGGAGTTGGCTATCATCTCGCCACTGTCTTTAAACCAGGCTGCTTTTGGGGCATTGGCAGGCAGGGCGGAGTTGGCCGGACGTTGTTTACCGCTTGCCAACCGGAAGAAGCGGGTTTCGTATTCGTCTTTATACCAATCGTTAACGGACGAGTACCAGGCTGCATACCGATCGCCTGTAGTGCGTGCCAGCAGGTCGGCAAAAGCGCTCCGGATGCGCAATGGTTTGGGATTCATCTGCTCGTGCCCGTCGCCAAACCCTGCACTCATGGATTGGGGTTGCCAGCTATACGTCAGGCCCAGTCCTACGTTTTTATAGAATGGATGTTGAAAGAAATCAACTCCCGTCAGATACGAAAACAGGGTAGGTACGTAATATAACGAGATGGCATTGGCACTGAAATAAGTAGACCCATTGTGCCAGTTGCCGCTCCGGTTGAAGCCGGAGGCCGGGGCGCGGGCCGTCCAGAGCTCATAGCTATACTCCAGATACTCTTTGATTTCGGGGTACTTGTCATATAAAACCAGGGAGGCCTGGAGAAGATGACGGAATGTAAACTGCCAGAAATGATTATCGAACAGGTGATTCTCCTTCTTTCCGACGATATGCGGAATGTACTGTTTTAAAATCTTCAGAATGAGCTGTTCTATTTGTACACGTTCGCTTGCTGTGAAGCGGTCGTAACAGTCTTCGTAGCTACATGCCAGCAGGTAAGCGAGTTCACCGGCGCTGAAATCATTGCTTATCACTTTCTCGTCCGCCTCACTTGTTAGCAGGCAGCGGATGTTCTGCACCATTTTGTCGGCATAGACATCCCGTTGGAACATCGTGTAGGCTGTATGCAGGTAGCCGGTATGCTGGTACATCAATGCCACTTTCCTGTAAGGTGCTTTGTCCGTACGGTAATCCATGGCCAGTGCATCGCGCGATTCGGCAATCATGGGTTCAAAGTCGGGATGCTTCCGCATGTTTTTGCGGGCATTCGGCAGCGAATCCTGCAGAAAGCAATAGATACGCGAATAGGATTTGGGAATGTTTCGTAGGGCTACATCGAAGGCAGGTGTCACAAACCGGGGAGTCTCATCGGTGACCGTAAAACTGTACGTCTTACTCCAAGGCATCTCTGCACCCGACCGGCTCACCGAACGGAAACGCCAGTACCAGATACCTGTGCTTAACTCCTGATGCGGATTGAACATACACCAGGGCACAGGCTTGGATAGTATGCTGCCTGCCGCTTCAAAATTCCGGTCTTGCGAAAGGTTGAATTGCAGGAAGTCCGATTGCTTCATGGCAAGCGGTACCAACAAAGGCGATGGATTCAAGAAGAGCGTATGCTCCTGTTGAGGATAAGGAGTCTCTCGCTCATTCTCATGGATACGGGTCAGATTGCCGGCGCATAGTTGCCCCATCGCAAGGTATAAAGAAGCCAATACCGTAAGTAGTGTTTTCATAGCACTATCCAAATTTGTTTGATTATTTGTTTTCAGCAAAGATAACCGGGACGCCTTAAAAACCCCTTTCGTAATGTTGAAAGGTTTTTGAGTATGGCGTAAAACAACTTCAATTGTGTTGAAGTCGATTACATTCCTGTTGAAAACAACGGATCAATCCTGCTGTGAACCTCTGTTCTTCGTGTATTCGGAAGGTAAACATCCGAAATACTTCTTGAAACTGGTACTGAAATAAGAAGAGGTATTGAATCCTACCATGCTGCTGATTTCGGATACCGTATAACGCTCTTCCTTCAATAACTGGCAGGCTCGTTTGAAACGGATCTTACGGATAAAGTCATTGGTCGATTCACCTGTCAATGCTTTCATCTTCAAGTGCAGGTTGGAGCGGCTCATATACATTTCGCGGGCAAACTCATCTGTAGAGAATTCAATGTCATCCAGATGTTTCTCTACCACCTCTATCGCCTTCTTGAGCAAACTTTCGTCCAGCGGATTCAGTGCGATCTTTTCGGGCTCTATCTCCAGCGAATTGGAATAGCGCTGGATGGCACGGTGGCGTGTACGGAACATATTCCGTATTTTGGTGGTAACCAGCGCCAACGAGAATGGTTTGGGGATGTAATCGTCGGCTCCTACCTGTAAGCCTTCCAACTGTTCTTTCAAGTCGGCCTTGGCCGAGAGGATGATGATAGGGATGTGACATGTATTCAGGTTTTGCTTCAACAACTTACAGAGTTGCAGGCCGTCCATCACAGGCATCATCACATCGGTCAGAATCAGGTCTATCTCTTCATCTTTTACGATGGCCAAGGCTTCTTCTCCATTCTCGGCTTTAAATACGTTGTATATCCGTCCTAACTCGTCGCCTACGTATTGCTGGATGTCGGCATTGTCTTCCACCAGGAGGATGTTCTCTTTTCTCCGTTCTTCCTGAAGCGGAATTTCTTCCGTCTCTTCTTTGGCTTCCAGGTCGACCATATACATACGCTGATCATTGGTGGTGTACAATTGTTGCTCCTGTATAACTTCACCTTCGGTAGCGATCTCATGGGATTGATAGGCTGTAGCGGCGGTGGGCAGGTAAATGGAGAATGTGCTCCCTACACCTTCTTCACTATCCAGTTCGATACGTCCGTGGTGCAGCTCTACCAACCGTTGTACCAATGAGAGTCCGATCCCGCTTCCGAGGTGTTCGTTGTCTGCCTGATAGAACCGTTCGAATATTTTTCCCTGTTTGCTGAGGGGGATGCCGCTTCCGGTGTCTTTTACCTGTAACAGAAGCATCTCTTTTTCTTCTTTCAACGTTACGGTGATGCTTTGTCCTTCGGCTGTGTATTTGAATGCGTTGGAAAGCAGGTTGTTCACAATCAGTTCTAAATAGTTGGGGTCGCAGAGTAGTTGCTTTTCTTCTATCTCAGCGTACAGGTTATAATCAATCTTTTTGCGTTGCGCCAACCGTTCGTAATACAAAAAGTTCTTTTTGATAACCTGGTAGATGGCAGTGGGCTTTACGCGGAGATGGAACACGCCCAGTTCGGCACGCCGGTAATCCATCAGTTGATTTACCAGATTGAGCAACCGGTTCGTATTTCGCTGGATATGTTCCAGTTGCTTGTACATCCAGCGGTCGTCTACTTTGAGCAACATCTCTTGCAACGGGGCCAGAATCAGGGTCAGCGGCGTACGTAACTCGTGGGAAATATTAATAAAGAAGCGCAGCTTCATCTCGTTCACCTCTTTCTGCTGCTCTTTCTCTATACGCTCGATGTGCAACTGGGCTTCCATGCTCTTGCGCATCCAGAAAAAGCGGAACACGAAAGCCGTAGCTGCCAGGAAGGCAACGGCGAACAGCAAAAATGCCCACCACGTCTTATACCAAACGGGAAGAATGATCACTTCCAACCGGGTAGGGGTGTCGTTCCATTTGCCGTCATTGTTGGCGGCTTTCACTAAGAAGTGATAGGTGCCTTGCGGCAGGTTGGAGTAAGATACGATGCGTTGCGTGCTCGAGTAATACCACTCTTTATCAAACCCTTCGAGCTTGTAAGCAAAGGTGTTATGGTCGCCGGCGATGTAGTTGCTCACCACAAATTCCAACGAGAACATCGACTGGGCGGCAGTCAGGGTGATGCCGGGTGTTTCGCTGATATTTTTTTTCAGTATGCCGTTCTCATCGCCCGGCTGTACGGGCTTATTGAATAAGCGAAGTTGGGTGATAACCACTGCCGGGTTATACGGATTATCGGCCAACCGCTCCGGTTGGAAGGTGGAAATACCGTTTATACCGCCAAAATACATCTGCCCGTTGGCCGAACGGTGGTAGGCATTCGCAAACTGTATCTGTAGTCCGTCGGCGCTGGTGAAGTTTCGAAAGCTTTCCGTTTTCGGCTGATGGCAGCTCAGCCCTTTATCCGTGCTGATCCATAGCTTCCCGTACGAATCTTCCAGGATACCATATACTACATTGTTAGGAAGCCCGTTGTCGGTGGTATATTGTGTTATTTCCCGGCTGCTCTCCCGGAAGCGGTACATACCGCTACGTGTTCCGATGTAGAAATACCCGTCGCGGGATTCGTAGATGCAGTTGATGAAGCGCCCCGTTACCGTAGACTCGGCAGGTAGCAGTGAAATGCTTTGCAGCTCGTCGGCTTCCTGCTTGTAAACCGTTAGCCCGCCTTCTGTGCCAAACCATAAGCGCTTTTGGCTATCCCGGTAGACGGTAGTGATGCGGGTGCTTTTGAGCGGTTGCCCGTTTTTCTCTGTGGTAAGCGGGGTGAATGTTTTCAGTTGCGGGTTAAAGCGCACCACCCCTTCGAGGGTACCCAGCCAATATTCGCCATTCCCGATGGGCGAAATGGCGTAAACACTCTGAACCGTTGTCGGATGATGCAGGTTCTTGAATGTTTCAATACGCCCGGAAGCCCGGTGCAAGATGCTGAGTCCGCCGGCGTGCATGCCGATATACACCTGGTTGCTGCTTTCGTCTATACAGATCGCTTTTATATCATTGGAACCCAGCCCGTCTTTCTGCATGTAATGCGTAAAGTTGTTGGCTTTCGTCTGGTAGTAATTCACGCCGCCGCTGTTGGTACCTATCCACAAGTTGTTTTGCGCGTCTTCCACGATACAACCTATTACGTTATCGTTTAACGAATTCCGGTTGGGTACAAACTGAATCTTGCCAAACCGGTTCTTGAGCGGATGGTAATAATTGAGTCCGCCGAAGAAAGTACCCAGCCACATACCTCCCTGTGAGTCCATAAATATGCTGCGGACGGAGGTTTGCGAAAGACTTCCCTGTTCTACCGGATTGCTTTCGTAGGTAACAAACGTATCGCTTTCCGGGTGGTATATGTTCAGCGAGTTGATGGTGCCCACCCACAACCGGCTTTGGGCGTCCAAGGCCAGTGATCGTACATAGTTGGAGCTGATTCGTCCGTTGCCGGCATCCGTGTTGGTGTACTTCTTTATCAGTTCTCCGCTTTGGGGATTGATCAGGAACAACCCGTCGCCCTCGGTTCCTATCCACAACCGGGCAGGCGACTCTTGCAAAACCGGGAGTATCTGTTTGCCCTTCAACAGTTCCGGGGCAATGGTTTTCAGGGTGTTTTGGGAGATGTTGTAAGCAAAAAGTCCTTTATAGCTCCCGATGTAGATGTGATCTCCCTGGCGGCGGATGGTGGTAGGGCTGATGGTAAACAGTTCGGGATTCAACAGGTTGTTGCAGAATGTGCGTGCCTCGATGTCGAACAACAAGAGTTCGCTGCCTACACTGACGAGTAGTAGTTTTTCGTTGACTTCGACTACCTCGCTTACGATCATCTTTTGTTCGTTTCGGGTGTGTCCGAAGTTATGGAACGAATTTCTGTCGGCATCGTACAACGAAAGTCCTTCCGCAGTACCTACCCACACCCGGCCCTGGCTGTCGGTCATCACTGTACGTATCATATCACTTCCGATGCTGTTTGGGTTTTTCTCGTCGTGCTGGTAGACGGTAAAGTTGTAGCCGTCGTACTTATTCAAGCCATCGTACGTAGCAAACCACATAGTACCACGTTTGTCTTGTGTGATGCCGAATACCGTGCTTTGCGACAGGCCTTCGTCCAGACCGATACGAACAAAATGGAAGGGCTCCGTAGTCTGTGCCTGGAGTGGGAAGCAGATGACCCAGCACAACATAAAAGATAAAAAGTATTTTGTCATAAGATGCTGATTAATGCTATGTGATACGTAGGGCAAAGTTATATAAATAAATCTTCATTCCCGTATTTGTCTGCTGGAAATGAAGATGCTTTGATCGATTTACTGACTCAAACTCAATACTCTTCTCCTATGTTGAAAATTTGATTTGATTCGCCATTCACCATGTTTTTCGAGATATCACGTTGATTATGCACTGATTACGCGATGGTGAATCCGTTTTTTATTCACCATTTATTCACCATTTCCCAAGGTATTCACCATTCCTTCTTAGTTAGTGTACGCTTGTTTCAAGCAAGCTAACAGTCTGTTTCGTAGGATATAACACCCTGTTTCGCGGCGTGATACAACCTGTTACACTCCACGAAACAAACTATTACACTCCGCGAAACAAAATGTTCAGTCCGGTGAAACAGGTTGTTGCCCGTAGTGAAACAGAGTGTTTCATCCTTTGAAACATAGTGTTTCACACCGAGAAACAAAGTGTTTCATTATAACGAAACAAGTTGTTTCAGTAGCGTGAAACTGTTTGTTTCAAGTCGTGTGAAACTATCAATCTGTTAGGGAAACGTGATTTTATAAAGTAGTATCGCTGCAAGCAAATGGTGAATACCCCGGAAAATGGTGAATGAATGGTGAATAAAAAACGGATTCACCATCGCGTAATCAGTGCATAATCAGCATGATATCTCGAAAAATATGGTGAATGACGAATCAAATCACATTTTCAACACAGGAGAGAGTTGCACGGCTGAAAGACCCAGAGGCTCCGCTCAGTAACTCTCTACTACTCAACCGATCCGCTCCGGGTAGAAGCAGGCAAGCGATCCTTTTGTTCTTCCACAGTGTATGCTCCATTTGCCTCATCATACAGCAGGGACGATTGAGCATAGTTCCGCATGTGCACCTGCCCATTCAGCACCGGGTTGTTGCTTCCGTAACTGAATACTGCATCATCTGTACGGTGGGCAACGGTCAGCGTGGGCGGTTGCGAAGCATTCAGCTCGGCCGTTATATTCCAGTCGCCACAAACCAGCGTGTTGCCATCGTGCCGGATGGTGTACACCTGTTTCCCATCGGACTTTACCTGAATAACGGACAGGAACCGTACCTTGTCACGTCCTTCGACAAGTGCCGTCAGGTGCCACTGGTTGGGGTATTGCGGGTTGGGTGTGGCGGTAGGGGGCACCACAAAACGGTCGGTTTGGGAGAATGTCATCGCTTCCCCGCTGAACAGTTGGGTAACCGCCTTAAAGCCACTACCGGTATTGGCCGAGCTTACCATCTTTTCGGCTGTATGGATATAGAACTCCGTGGGGCTGTGGAGCAACCACTCCCAACGTACAGGTTCGCTGGCTTCCAGCTCGTCATACACCAGTACGATATCCGGATGCAACATCAGGATGTGCCGGCGATACTTGGTGAGTGGGGTGGTACCGAAACCATTATCCGGTGTTTGAGTAATGCCTGCCGCAGCAAAGGCGCTGTCCCACATCGGGTCGGTAATACCACTATAAGCCTTCGATGCATCGCCCAGACAGTACGTGATATGTGCACCTCCCATCACCCGCATGATGTTTCCATAGCCAAAAGTAGAGAAGGGCTGTCCGATACCATTGACCAGAATGGTGTTATGGGCGCGGGTATGCCGGTAGGATGTCAGGTTGTGGGCGTCCGAGAAATCCAGGTAATAGCCCGTACTGCGATACACATCCACACCCCGGTACATCAGGTTGAATGCATTTTGATTGGAGAGCGTGTGACTACCCGAACCGAACGTGCTGGAACGGAACGAGAGCGTCAGGTTGTTGTCCGTATGAGCCAGGTCGCTGTGCATAGCCACTTCGCCGGCATCTTTGTACCATACAAACTTGGGGCAATCGGCAGGTAACTCTGCTCCGTAGGTGCGCGATACGCTTGCCATGCGATACAGGCGCATATCATAGTCGCGTACCAAAGTCTTTTGGCATTGGGTGGCATACCAGGCGGCATAGCTGTCTCCTGTTTCGCGGGCCAGGAAGTCGGCAAAAGCCAGACGTTGCCAGGAAGGTTCTACGCCTTGTTCGCTGCCATCGCCAAAGCCGGCGCTCTTGGATTGTGGCGGCCATGTATATACCATCGACTGTCCGGCATGCTGGTACCAGGGGTGTTGCAGGAAATCCGTGCGGGTAATGTGCGAGAAGAGCATGGGCATGTAATAGAGTGTACGTACATTGGAATTGAAATATCCGGCGCCGTTGTGCCATACGCCGTCGCGGTTGAAACCCGAGGCCGGAGCACGTGCCGTCCACAACTCATAGAAATACTCCAGCATGGGAAGCACCTCCTGCGCGTATTCGCTCTTATCGTACAACACAAAGGCCGACTGGAACAGCACACGCAGGTTGTGTTGCCAGAAATGGTTGTCGAAGATATGATTCTCCTGCATGCCGCAGTACATCTTGTAATAGTAGCGCAACACACGTAGCAGTACATTTTCTACTCCCCGTTTCTCGTCGGGGGTGAGGGTATCGTACAGCAAATCGTACGGTTTAAGAAAGCAGAAAGCAATGTCGGTGCTGCCAAAGTTGGAAGCGAACAGTTGCTTATCGGTAGGTGGAGTAGTTATCAGGGGTTGTAACAATTCGCGCATACGCTGGGAATACTTGAAGAGTTGCGTCATGTAGTAGGCCTGATAGAGGTTTTGCATGTAACCTTTGATTTCTGTGATATGATCGTATGGTTGCTGGAAAGTCGACAGGTCGACGGTAAGCGCACCGGCAGCACGGTTCACCAGCGCATTGTATTCCGGATGTGAAGTGGCTTTTCGGCGGGCCTCATCGATACGCCCATCCAGAAAGCAGTACAGACGCGGATACAAGTGAGGGGCATTGTTATAGAATGTGGCAAAGCTGGGGGTGAGAAAGCGGGGTGTTTCCTCTGTTATATCAAATTGGTAAGTCTGGCTCCATTCCCGGGCTTGTCCGCCGGCAGTAACGTTGCGGAACCGCCAGTACCAGGTACCATTCTTTAATGTCTTGTGTGGGTTGAACATGCACCAGGCCTTCGGCTCGGATAGCATAGTTTCTGCATCGTTGAAGTCTGCATTTTGTGAGAGGGAGAATTGAAGCAACTCCGCCGTTTTCAGGTGTTGCGGTACAATGAGTGGAGTCGGGTTGATATACACTTCATTGTTTGTTTTGGGGTAGGGCTGTGTGCGTATCTTGTCGTGATAAGCATCCAGTAGCTCCGCTTCGGGCACTTCGGGGGTAGTGTCGACTTCGGGTAACTCGTCGGATGCGCAAGAGTAGTGGCACAGCACTGCGGCAAGAAGACAAGTGAGTACGGAAAGGCGGAGTGGCTTCTTCATGTGAGCATTCGTTTAAAGTAGGGAGAAAGTTGGGAAAGCAAGGTATGGGGGTACTTTGCTTTCCCTAAATTGTAAGGTCGTATTTGTTTGTTTACCTATTTGAATACTGTGAGTACGGGGCGGATGAAGCTCGCATTGGCCAGCTTGTAGCTACCACCAGCAAAACCGGTGATTTCAGTGTTATCTTTATCAACCATTACTCCTGCTGGCGTTGAATCCTGCTTTAAATAGGAGGATATTATAGTAGCTGCAGCTGTATATGAATTAAATTTTGTTCCACCTCCTGCTACAGCAGTATCATAAGCAGCTCTGAAGGCCTCATCTTTTGCAACAGAGGGAGCTACTGAAGGATCTGTATCCGTCCATCCGAATATCATGCCAGCTATATCCAGCAATTGTCGTCCTGATGGAATGTACCAGTCGCTAAGATTGGTTCCAGTAAATGTATTGGTGGTAACCCAAGTCTTATAGCCATCAAATAGTGGTGATGAAAAATCACCAAGACCTGTAATCAAGGCATTTGTATATGTGAGCCCATTGTAGTCATCTGCCCATGGAGTAGTTCCTGTACCAGTTTTAGTTATTGTAGGGAAAGTAATACCAGTCGCTGCACCAAGTGCACGTGCAGGGCATGTTACAGCCATTGCATATCCAGCGATTGTTTTACCTACGCCATAGTCACTGGCATCAGTTTTACCTGCCAAAGCATATACAATAGCAATCACATCTTCATTATAAGTCTTACCAAAATTTCCATCTTTATAGATATAATCACCTACAGCCATAGCTACCGTTTCAAATTCATCATCAATACCTACAGTTACTGTGATATTGTTTGTGTTTTCAATATCAAATGAAACATTGGTTATTTTGTTATCATCGGTGGTAATAGCAGCACCAGGAAGGGTGATGACTTTATCTGTCTTACCACTTCCGCTTAAAGTGATAGTGATATTCTGACCAAGTGCAGCTTCGCTAACAGGTGCGAATACCAATACAGAGAACCAAGTGTTAGCAGGATTAAAACCTGAAGCATTGGTGAAAGTTACAGCCGCAGTAGATGCAGTTGTTTGATTCAATACGCTGTATCCGCTGGGTGCATTGAATGCTACAGCGATTCCAGTATAACCAGCTACCAGCTCCGGGTTCTTGGCTTTCACGTTCAACTTTGCAAACGGACGCTTCAACGTAACGGTAGTGGTACTCAAAGAAGTCAGCTTACCACAGAAAGCATCAGTAGCCGACATGTCTGTAGCTTTCGATAAATCGAATGCATTGGTAGAGTAACGTACATTCTTCAAGTCGGAAGTATTGTACACACTGCTGCCGGCTTTTCTGTATTCAGCCCAGAACAATGCCTGGGTAGCCGTTGTCGGATCAAAAGTAAAGGTTGCATTATTACCACTAAACTCAGCAGTCATCTGAGTACCTACCTGGTCACCAGTAGCATTCAGCAATTGCATGATACACGTCAATGTATAGCCATCAAGGGTTGCCGCTCTGGATACGGCATTGTCTACAGGAGCATTTACCGACAACGTAATCGGTGCTTTGCTTTCTTCGTTTGATACGATTTCTTCTTGACTGCACGATGCAAATAACAACGTGAATAATGCCACAAACGGGAATAAGAAATTCTTCTTCATGTTTTTAAATTATAAGGGATTAATACTTAATTTATATATGTCAGATCTGTTTTTATAAAGGCCCTAAGTCGATATTGATCTCCCCTTCGTAATCAGGGTCTATACCGATTCCACCTTCCGGATTGGCTGTCAGAAACGGCATGCGGACGGTAGTGTTCTTGTTGCGTTGGCAGGGGAGGTAGAACGATGTACGGGCTATCACCTCGTTGCTCTCGTTCAGGATCTCTACCATGATAGATACCTGGTCTTCCTTCCCGTTGGTTACGAACACATAGTCTTTGCCCAGCGTTAACTCCTTCGTACTTGCGGCAGGGGCAGTGAAACTACTCGAGTATTGCAGGTACATCAACGAATGTTTGGGTACGTCGTCCAGTACATTGTATCCCACCGGCTGGTAGTTGTTGTAACTGATGCGGGCTGTGAAGCGGGTACCTTTGATCTTGCCGTTGGCTATTTTGCTCAGGAACGATTCCACGTCGTTAGCAATCAGCTGGTAACGGGCTACAGGACGCTTCAATTCTACTTTGACCGGAACTTTGGCATTCCACGCGTCGCGGTAGGCCGTAAGGTCTAATGGTGTACAGGCTGTGAATGCATCTTTGTATTCGGTATTGGCTGTATAGGGTTCGGCAGAAATAAGCGGCACCAGGTTACCGGTGTTGTAATGCAAGTCGGCTTCGCTACCTACCTTCACGTAATCGCTCCATACCAACAATTGGTAATTGCGTGCGTGCAACTTCATGGTTACAGGGATGTTGAGTTGGGTGCGTCTTGTTATCTCTTCGTATACCACCTGGCGGGCCACCTCTTCTCTATTCAGGTAAGCCGCTATGATAAACCGGTGTTGGTACGTATTTCCATCCAGCGGTGCTACCGGCGATTCGGCCTCTGTGAGTTTCATGACCATGTTCAGCTCGGCGGTTACGGTGACCTCCGTGGGGTCGATGCCCTTC
This sequence comes from Bacteroides sp., assembly GCA_031554665.1. Taxonomy (GTDB): domain Bacteria; phylum Bacteroidota; class Bacteroidia; order Bacteroidales; family Bacteroidaceae; genus Bacteroides. The sequence goes on from JAVBVA010000011.1 coordinate 84,517, forward strand.
TCTCCGTTCTCGGTTTCCTCCGGATACTCGTACATGTTACAAGCGGTGAGCAACAAGGGTAGCATCAGCAACCGGCATGCATGCTTGATGAGGGATGTATATCTATTCTTTTTCATGTTTGCTCATTCTTAAAATTGATAAACTAACGACACTCCTACGCGGGTGATGCCCCAATAGTTGCGGATGCGGGTGTCTAACCGGGCTCCATTCTCTATGTTGTAAAACGTATCGTACTTCATGTTGGCATACCCTGCACCAAGGTTGAACTCAGCTCCCCAATGGTCGGACAGTGGTAGTTTGTAGCCGTAGCTGATACCTGCCCCCAGCAGTGGGCGGGCTTCTGTCTGGTAGCGGTCTTCGTTCCACTTCAGGTTGAACCAGGCAGCGTGTGCATGCACCCCGAAGAAGTGTCCGGTACCGGCCGATTTCAACCACCACCGTGCTTCGGGTTGTACAGCAATGGCGTGCAGCCCATGTTCGGGCTCCAGGTCGCCTATGCTCCACATCACCGGAATATCGAGAGAAATGTGTTTGCTCAATTTTACTTCCAACGCGAGGTTCTGTATGGCAACGGCCAGCATCGGCACATTGGTTTTCAGGGCTACGTAGCGGTCGGATATTGTTGTAATCGCTTCCTTCTTCACCGCTGCCTTCGCCGGAGCGCTTGCAGTGGCCGGAGCCTTTGTTGCAGGTTCCTTGCTTGCCGGGGTCTTGACCGGTGTAGTCTTGGGTGCTGCCTGCATGGCTTTATCGATATCCGGCTGTGCTTCTTCCCAAGAGCGTTGTATCACTTCGGAAGGCGATGCTGATGTCTGCACCTGCGGCTTCTTGGGTGTTTGCGCCGTGGCGAAAAGCGATGCCGCCAGGCAGAGTGTCAGGATAAATCCTCGTTGTATGGTGTATTTCACATTCATATCTGTCTTCGTTATTAGATTTCCAATTCGGGCATCTTATCCCGCAGGGTTGTTTCACTGCCGTCTTCGCGTACCACCGTTACATCGCCATCGTACATGACTGCTGCATCATACGTATTGCGGGGGAAGCGTACCACGAACGACGCTTTGCCGTTGGGCGAAAGGTTGGCCTTGATGATCCAGCTTCCTATCTTGATGGTACCGTCTTTCAGGAGTTGGGGCGGCGCTATTTGCCGGTTCGGTTCCACTACGGTGGGATGTGTATTGATAATGGTGGCAAAGCGGTACACTTTCTGTTTGGCCGAGGTGGCGGTGAAATGCCAGTGGTTGGGGTATTTCGCAAATTCCCCTTTATCGTTGGCGCGCAACCAGTTCTCGGCGGGAACAAAGAAGGTGCTGGTGGTATCTGTCTGTAGTTCGCCGGTAGAGAAGATGTACGCATCGGCAACACCGTTCTTGCTGGTGGCCTGCACGTGTACAAAGTCTTTGTTGTCTTTGTTTACACTCATCGGATTGGTGACGGTGTGCAGCAGGTAACTCCAGGTTACGGGTTCTTCGGCTTCCAGCTCATCGTAGATAAAGGTAAGTCCGGTTTTCCCCAATTCCACCACATGGCGGCGATAGGTTTTCAAGGGTACGTCGTCCCAACCGTTTTCGGGACTGTATTCCACCTTATTCTTGTTCCCTTGGTCGAGCCAGAAGGGTGAGATTGTTTTGCCGTATGCATGAGAGGCGTCGCCCAACAGATAGCCGATCTTCTCGCCTACATAATAGCGGGGAATCCAACCATACCCTTCGGTACCGATGCGCTGTCCCATGCCGTTGACCAGAATGGTATTGTGCGCCCGGGTAGCCCGGTGGCAGTACATGCTGTGCGGGTCGATAAAGCTGATGTGGTGTCCGCTGCTGTAAAAGAGCGGTTGTCCCGAAAAGAAGATATTGAACGAATTCTGATTAGCAATGGCATGCCCGGTACTACCATACGGACTACTGCGGAAGCTGATCATGGCGCTGCGCGACAAGCGTCCCAGGCTGGTAGAGAATGAGGCCAGCCCCGATTGTGGGAATACGTATCCCATCGGCATGTCGGCCAGTCCCGGGCCTTCGGGCAGTGGCTTGGTACATTGCAGACGGAACCAGGCCAGACCGGCTTCCTTGGTCAGGTTGCCTTGTTGCAAGGCTTTGGGCTGACTGGCCAAGATACCGCGTACATAGTCGGCTGCGTAGGTGTTGCCGGTGAGGCGTGCCAATGCATCGGCATAACTGATGCGGGGACCGCTGGGTCGGTTGATATTGAGGTGCGCACTTCCGTTACCACCCGACTTGGAGAAAGGCGGTTGCTGGTAGATGGTGTACATGGCATTGCCCTGGTACCACGGGTCGGCAAAGAAATCGAACCCGGAGATGCGGCTATAGAAGTAATTCATTTCGATGAGCGTACGGATGTTGGTATGGAAATACGAGTCGCCCTCGTGCCAGCCACCGTCCTTGTTGAGTCCCGGGAAGCGTGCCAACCATACGTTGTAGCAATACTCCGCCCACAGTTCGGCTTCGGGCAGGTCGCCATACACCGAGAAGGCAGCCATAGAGAAGATACGCAGGTTCATCTGCCACACGTGGTTATCGGCTAAGTGATTCTCCAACCGGTTGTTGTATCCTTTGTACAGTAGTTCGCCAATCTCTTTGATAACTTCCAGGAACTGACGACGGGTTTCGCTGTCGAGCAAATCATACAAAGCATCGTATGCGGTGGCGCAAAGCGACAGGAAGGTCGCTTCGTTAAAGTTGCCTGCTATCTCTTTATTACCATTCCAGGTAGCCATTTCCTTGACCCGCTTGATGGCTTCACCGGCATAGCGGTTGTCTTTGGTGAGCAGATACGCCCGGATGAGTGCATCAGTATTTATCTCTTCAAAATCGACCACCCGGCGACTTTCGCGGGTAAGCATGGAAATACGTTGCGCTTCGTTGGTCAGGTTCTTTGCCAATTGGGTGTTGATATCGTTCAGCGTCTTCATGGGTTCGGCCAGCGCTTTGTCGGCACGTTCCAGGTAAGAAGCGCGGTCCGGGCTTTCGGCATTGCGCTTGATGAAATCTGCCCAATCGTTTTTATCTAAGTACACACGCGGGTGTGTTTTGGGCAGTTTACTGATGATGGTTTTGAAGGAAGGCGGACAGAACTTGGCTGCATTCTTCTCTACGGTGAATTGCAGAGGATTGTTCCAATAAGTCTTTCCGTCGATGATGTATCCGAACTGCCAGTGCCATACGCCTGCGTCGAGATCTTTCTCGGGATTGAAGAACGGCCAGCGGGTTTCGGCTACAGTAGTACCTTTATTAAATGTAGGATCTTGTGAGTAACGCAAGGCGTAGCGCAACGTTGTTTTATCGGGGCGCGGATTGGCTGCGGCAGCCATCGCACTCAGCTCGCTGTTTACCGTAATCAGATTAGCCAGCATCGGCCACTGAAACGATACGCTGCGATCATTGATCATGGCTTTGTTCACGGGCGAGGGTGTAGCGCGCATTTCGTGCATCAGGGTGAAATCGGTCAGCTTGATCGTTGCCGGTGTTTGGGCCTGTGTGGCAGTCGCCGTCAGCACAAAACATAGTAGATATAAAACTTTCTTCATACTATTAGCCTTTGGGGGTTCTTTGTTTGCAAATCTATTTGAATTCGATCAAAAAGGGGTGCTGCTCTGTTTTTTTATTGTTCACTATTGACGAAATGGAGTTTAAATCTGTGCGAAATGTTTCCATTTTTGTGTAAAAAACTACTTGTTATTGCGGTACGAGACGTGTAGGACTGAATTTTCCGGGTGCAGGATGTTTTTTCATCCATTCCAGCAACAGTGTCCGGTGCTGTTTTACTACGTCTTTGTACCTGCTCTCGATGGCCAGGTTGCGCATCTCTCCGCGGTCGTTGGTCATGTCGTACAGCATTTCGCGGTTCTTACCGGCCTCGTACAATACATATTTATAGTGTGCTGTGCGTACCAGCCACCCCCGTGTTTTGCCGGTTTCGGAAAAGACCGTTTCGGCTACCACGTAGGGTTGATGCTCTTTTTGCACGTTACCGCTTTCGGTCACGGCTCGGAAGCTTACTCCCTGGCAATAGGGGGAGGTGCGTGCTCCCGCCCAGTCGCATACACTTGGCAGGAAGTCTACTCCATTGTTGATGAGCTGAGGCATAACCGTACCGGCATTCTTACCTTGAGGCAGGCAGACGATGAAGGGTACGTTGACTACTTCTTCGTACAGCACGGTCTTCTGGTTCCATTGGTGAGCGCCTGATCCGTCGCCATGATCGGAGGTAAATATAATAACGGTATTCTTCCACAGGTCTTGCCGGTCTATTTCGTCGATGATCTTACCAATCTCACGGTCGACTGTCTCAATCAGTCGGAAATAAGCATTGCGGTAGCGGCGCCAGTCGTCCGGGGTATAGTTTGCGGTGGGGTACAGGCGGTAGCTGAGGCTTTTCTCATAAGCCAGCACATCGGCATCGTATGGAGCTACCTGGAAATTGGCGGGCAGGTTGGGGCAATCGTCCAACGCCGGTTCTTCCAACACGGCAAAAGGTAGATTCTGCTTGCGGGCATACTCGCAGATATTGTGCGGATTGTCGAACGAAGCTACTAAGAAGAAGGGTTTTGTATGCTTGCGGCGCAGGAATTTCACAGCCGACTCGGCCAACCCGTAGTCGCTGTGCTCGTGCAACCGCTCGAAACCGAACGCCTGTACGGCAGGCAAGGAGTTGGTATGTACATGCCACTTTCCGGCGTAGGCAGTGGTGTAGCCATTTTGTTCCATCAGCACGCCCAAGGTACGGGTATGCAGGGAGTCGGGCATGGGGGTGCCGTTCTCTTGCATACCTACCTCGGCAGGGGTGTGTCCGGTGAACATGGCTCCCCGTGACGGACCGCTCAACGGCAACGCGCAATACGCATTCTCGAAACGCACGCCCCGCCGGGCCAGTTTGTCCATATTAGGCGTATGTACATCCGGGTTGCCGGCGCAGCTCATGGCCGTAGCGCTTTGCTGGTCGGTCATGATGTAGATGATATTGGGTCGTTCCTGAGCAAACATTGTTGCCGGAAATGAAATCCCCACCAGCAGGGTCGAAGTAAACTGTCTCATACATTCATCTTTAAAGAAAACTAATACCCCGGATTGTTCCGGTTCTCTAACAGGTGATTTACCTGCAACTCATCTTCCGGGATGGGGAATAACTCGTGCTTCCCGGTTTGGAAATTCTTGTAAGCCGGATAGTTCTGGCTCGAAAGATTAAGCTCGCTTTTCTCACCAAAGAGTGTCAGCGCTTCTTTGAGAATGCCCCAGCGGAGGAGGTCGTATTTGCGTTGTCCTTCGAACGCTAGTTCGAAGCCTCGTTCCCAGTAGAGAGCCGTGCGCACCTTCCCGGCTTCGCCGGAGTCGTCGATAAAGCTGAGATCGTGCACTTTCGGCGATTTCAACAGTGCCTTGTAATTGGTTGCCGTTATCTTGGTGGCGCCCGAACGAGTGCGTACACTGTTCAGCAGTTCCCAAGCCTGAGCGGTGTTGCCCAATTCATTGTATGCTTCGGCTGCCATGAGTACCACGTCGGCGTAGCGTAGCAGACAGAAGTTTATATCGGTGATATTGGGGTCTTTGTATCCCAGCGGCATCCACTCGCGTCGCCATTTGGCGGGGGTCCAGCTCGTGATGCCGGTAACTTTGGACTGTACATGGGTTCCTGTGGCGTTGTCCCAATTGTAATTGTAGTTGCAAATCGTTATATCCCGGCGTTGATCGTTCTCCTCGAAGAACTTCCGCCACTCGGGTACGACGCGGAAGACTACCGCAGCGCGACCCATCACCTTGCCGGCATTGGCCGATGTGCTTGGGGCGGCTACCGTTCCGCCGATATACGTTCCCCAATAACTGCCGGCTCCGGGGTAGTAGAATGCCACTTCGAATAAACTCTCTTTCGAGTCGAGCACGCCTGCGGAGAAACCTTTGAAGAGTTTCGCATATCCGCCGGTATAGAAACCGTGGTATCCGGCTGTGCCGAAGGCTTCCCACTCCGTCACCACTTCTTTAAAGTATTGGGTGCGTAAGGATTCCTCGGGACGGGTCAGTGTTCCGCTAGCTTGCAGGCTATACCCTGCACGAGTCAGCAATACACGCATCAGCAGGGCACGGGCTGCACCCTGGGTAGCCCGCTCGGGCGAGGAGGAGGCATTGCCCCATGCCATACCGGTTTTGGCTGCGTTCAGGTCTTCTACGATCTGGTTGTATATCTTCTCGCGGTTGGTACGCGGATGGTAGGCCGATTCATAGTTGGCCGTATACGCCGTGGTGAAAGGCACATCGCCCCAATACCGTACCAGGTCGAAAGCTGCCTGAGCCCGTAAGAATTTGGCTTCGGCTACCAGCGCTTGCAGTTTGCTGTTGGTGCGGTAATCGCTCATTCCTTCAATGCCGTCGATGGTATAGTTGGCCCGGTTGATCTGCTGGTACTTGCCACTCCATACCGACAGTATCCAGGCATTGGACGGGCGTACGGTATAGTGACTGATGTCCCGGCGGGTATTATCGCTGGTAGTACCCTGGGCATAATACATGTCGTCCGAGCAGGGCAGGGCCATGCCATCCATATAGCCGTACAAGGTAGGGAGTACATTGTAGATTCCTACCACTGCCATATCGGCTTTATCGACCGTGGTGAAATAATCTTTCCGGTTGTAATACGAATCCGGGCTTTCTGTCAGCGTGTCTTCGCAAGCTGTGGCTACCAGCATACCGGCCAGCAGGGCAAACATATAGAGGGTTCTGTTCTGTGTCATGGTACAAATGGTTTTAGAGGGTGATATTAAGTCCGAAAACAAAAGAACGGTTACGTGGGTAAGCGCCGTAATCTACTCCGGGTGTAAGGCTGCTGCCTTTGGTCGATACCTCCGGATCGAATCCGGTATAGGGAGTCCATACAAAGAGGTTGCTGCCGGTGGCATACAAGCGCAGACTTTGGATAGATGCTTTGCGCAGCCGTTGACGGGGGAAGGTGTACCCGATGCTTACGTTGCTCAATCGCAGGAAGGAGCCATCTTCGACCGCCCAGGAGTGGATGTACTTGTCGCCCATCTCCATGTCGTAGAGTACAGCTACGGTTTTACCGGCATTCAGGGCAGCCAGCTTCTCCGGATCGGTGACCAGCGCGCCGTTCGCGTCGATCGTCATCCAACGATTGCTGCTGTTGGCTACATTCAGCACACTGTAATTGGTGGTGGCAGTTTTGGTATTGGTCAGCTTGGTAGCATTCAGTACCTGCCCGCCATAGCTGAAGTTGAAGAACAAGCTGAAGTCCCATTGTTTGTAGTTGAACTTGTTGTTCAACCCGCCATAGAAATCAGGATTGGCATTACCGATCACCGTCATGTCGGCATCGTCGATCACATCGTCGTCGTTCCGGTTGGCAAATTTCCACATACCCGGTTTCACGGCTGCCCGGTCGCCCATGCAGGGAATGCCTGCTTTCAGGGTGTACGTTTGCGTAGCGGAGTTGTAGTCGAAGTCGTCCACCTGATACAGGCCCAGGGTTTTATACCCGTAGAACTGTCCGATGGGTTTGCCTACTTCTATCTTATGTGTTTTTTGACTGTAACCGAAACTGGCTTCTTCCAGAAAGTACTGTTCGCCTGAGAGCGATTCGATCGTGTTGCGGTTGGACGAGATATTGAAATTCGTTGTCCAGGAGAAGTGCTTCTTTTGTATGTTCACCGAGGTAATGGTGAGATCGACACCCTGGTTCTTTGTTTTCCCGATGTTGCGCATCATATTCTTGTGTCCCGAAGAGGTCGGAACCCGTGAGTTCAGTAACAAGTGGTCGCTTTTGTTGATATAGAATTCCGGTGATACGATGATGCGTTGTTCCAGGAATCCCATATCGACTCCGATATTCAGCGTACGGTTCGATTCCCACCGCAGATCAGTACTGGGAATGCCTTCGGTAGCATAACCGGGGGCGATGGCATCACCGCTGGGGTAACCGGCTGAGGTAAGCAAGTCGAGCGATTTATAACTGGCGATGCGGTTGTTGCCTGCGAGGCCGTAGCCCACCCGTAACTTGAGGTCGGAAAAGAGACCCGTTGATTTGATGAATGTTTCTTCGCTCAACCGCCAGGCACCCGATACCGACGGGAAGAATCCCCACTTGTTACCGGCGCTGAATTTGGACGATCCGTCGGCACGCAGGGTAGCAGTAAACAAATACTTCTCGCTGAAATTATAGTTGGCGCGTCCGAAGAAGGACAGCAGTTTATCGTCGTAGTTCACCCCTGTGCGGATGCTGCTGGGCGTACCCAACTTCATGTCGTCCAGTCCGATGTCGTTGTTCGGGAAGTTGGTAGCCGCAGACACGACGTACTTGGTCCAGCGTGAGATCCACTCCTGACCGGCCATGGCCGTAAGCTTGTGCTTCTTGTTGTGACTCTTGTAGTCGTAGGTAAGCACATTGGAGGTCTGGAAACTCCCGCTTTCGTTGTACGTGATGCTTCCGTTGATGCTCGAACGCTTTCCGATGACCGACTTTGCCCCGTAGAAGATATCCTGACGGGAGTTCAGGTAACGCGTACCTACACTACTCCGGAAAGACAGCCGCTTGTTGAAGTTGTATGTAAACCCGCCGCTGGCCTGGAAGCTGCGTTGGACACGTTCCTTCAGTTCCTCTTCGGCAGAGATCAGCGGACTTTGCATCGGGTTCGATTCATCATCGATCATGAAAGGGTCTTCACCTCTGATCAAATCGCGGTCGTTGCCATTCAGTCCGATCACCGGACGGTATTGCAGGATGTGCTCCATCTTGTTGAACCGGTTGGCATTTTCCGAAGTTCCTATTCCATCGACGGTTGTTTCGTCATAGTTGAGGCGCGCATTCACCTGCAGGCGGTCCGATGCTTTGTGGTACAGGCTGAAAGAGATCGTATGTTTATCTGTTCCGCTTTTGATCATGGCGCCCAGATCCTTGAAGTAGCTATAAATTAAGCTGTATTTAAGTTCCTTGTTGCCTCCTGAGAGTCCTATGCGGTAGTTTTGCGAGGTCGTCACCCGGCCCAACGCTTCTTCCTGCCAGTCCACGCCTTGGCGGTTTCCATAATTCTCGTCTATTTCGAGGAAAGAGCCGTAGGTTGATTGGAACTTGCGTACACCGCTTTCGCCGTAAAGCGCCAGGTTTCGTTCGTAGTCCAGCAACACAAACTCTTTGGAAGAGAGTACCGGCAGTTTGCGGGCAACCTTCTTTATACCGATATAACTGTCGAAGCTGACCGTCATCTTCGAAGCATCCTTCCCACCTTTCTTGGTGGTAATTACAATCACACCATTGGCGCCTCGTGCCCCATAGATTGCCGTCGAAGAGGCATCCTTCAGGATATCTATTGTTTCAATCTCTCCCGGATCCAGGCTGCTCATGCCGTCTTCGCTCGGGAAACCGTCGATGATGTACAGCGGTTCGTTGCTTTGGGTAATAGAGATTCCCCCACGCACGCGGATGGATATGGCAGCACCAGGTTCACCCTCACTTTGGGTTACCTGTACCCCCGCCACCCGTCCGGCAAGGGCTTGCGCCACATTGGAAGTAGGCGTTTCCATCAGGTCTTCACTCTTGACGGAAACCACCGACCCGGTCAGGTCGCTCCGCTTGGTGGCGCCGTAACCGATAACCACCACTTCGTCCAGCACCTTGCTATCGTCCAGCAGGGTTACGTTGAGTAGTTTCTGGTTCTTCACCTGAACTTCCTGGGTTCTCATTCCTATATACGAGAAGATGAGTACATCTTTGGCAGGATCATTGACCTTCAAGGAGTATTGTCCGTCCATATTGGTAATGGCGCCCACCCCTTGGCTCCCTTTGATGGTGATATTGGCACCGATGACCTCCAAGCCGGCCGAGTCGACCACCTTTCCGGTAATAGTGGTATCCTGTGCATAAACGTTGAACGCAATGAACAGGCAGAGGGCGAATAGAAGAATCTTTTGCATGTTTTTCATACAGAACTTATCCTTTGAATTAGACTGTTTTTTGATGTTGCTAAAGTACTTCTTTATCTTGCTATTCCGCTTGTTTACCGTTCTTTTATTGTGTAAGAATGGCTATTTAACTATCACTTTGGTGCAGACTTCTTTCACTTTTGTGCAATTTCCGGTTAAAACTGGGGTGGAGTGCCGGGGCTTTTATATTATGCAGGTATATGCAGTAATAATAACCTGTTTGGTCATGTCTACAAAAAGGCGCTAAAGCCTCTGAAAGCTGTAGCGCCTTTGGGGGTCTGCTCTTTGGCAGTATCTCCAATAAAAATCTAAAAGCTTGTTCTGCTTACGAATGAAGTTCCAGCACAAAACGGCTTCCTTTGGTATACGAAGTGTCGAGCACCAGGCTACCGTTCATCTTGGTAGCGATAAGCGAGCAGATGGGGAGTCCCAGTCCATCGCCTTCGGTCAGATCCTTGATCTCTGTAAACGGTTTAAAGAGGTTGGCTTGCAGTTCGGTCGGGATGCCGGTGCCTGTGTCAGTTACGATAAACTGTACGGTGTGTGCACCGCGCTTCTTGAAGTCGAGACTGATCTTGCCTGTTTCGGTATAGAAAGCGGCATTCTTCAAGAGGTGGAAGAGGATGCGCTCTAATTGTTCCGGGTTTGTCTTAACTTGCAGCTTCGGAGCATTGGCAGCAATCTCGACCCCTTCTTTGACGAATGGTTTAAGCTTCTCCATAACGCTTTCGCAGAAGGTATTGGCATTCATCTCACTCAACTTATACGGTTCAGTGAGCGTGTGTTCCAGATGAGAGAGTTCCTGAATATCGTTGCTGAAACCGCGCAACGCATCTATCTGAACGATCATTTGCCGGGCATCGCTGCCATTGGCAGAGAGCTGCTGGGCCGATTGTGCCAGGGTGTTTAGCGCCGGCTCCATCTGTGCGGAGATGTTGCGGATGAATTGTGATTTCAGTTCGTTGTGTTCATTGGCTATCTCTATGCTCTTCTTCTGTTTTCGCGACAGGCGGATGAAACGCAACAGAACCAGTGCTCCGAACACCAATACCCCGGCAAGTATGGCCGAGAGTGTGCATAGGGCGATGATCTTGTAACGTTGCATGGAGAGTTCGTCTTCCCGCTCCTGCAGGTTGGTTTTGGTGGTTTCGTAGAGCTGCTTCGTAGCAACCAATTCATTGCCGGCATTCACCGCCTCGATGGAATCGGTCCAGGCTACAAATGCTTTGTACGTGCGTACGGCCATCGGAGCATTATTTACCCTTTCGGCCAGTGCAATCATGTTTTTATAACACTCGTTTATCTTCTCCTGATTTCCCGACTGTTTGTACTTGCCTATCAGTTTGTTGTAACTGCTTACTCCTTGCTCGGCCGGTCCGAAAGTGAAGTAGTAGTTGGCCTTGAGGTATAGCACTTCCTCGCTGACAGAGTCGTTCTTGATGGCGCCACCCAACTCCTCGAGTCGTGCCAGTTGTTCTTTGGCCCGTTCCGTATTCTTCAGTTTACTGAACACATTCAGCCGTTCCTTGGCCAGCAGGAAGCGTTCGGTGTTGAGTTTCTTTTTCTGTACTAACTCACCGTTGAGCAAAGCGGCATCCATCTCCCGGCAAAAGTCGAAACTTTCTTTGTACAGGTTTTCCCGGGTGTAGAGTGCATTGGCTTGCACCCCGCAACGAATGGCTTCTAAGTAGTTGCCTTGTGTAACAAAGGCGGTGTATGCACGCTTGAACAGGTAGCGGGCCTGGGTGTATTCCTGCTTCTTCAAACTCTCCTGAGCCTTAGTTTGCAGGGATGTAGCACCTTCTTGAGCGGTTTGTGCACTGATAGAGATTCCTATACAAAGGAATATGATAAAGAGAAAAGTATTCTTGTTCATTTTTGGTCTGTTTTATAGTAACACGCCAAATATAAGATAAATGTATGAGAGTCGGCTACAATTTCATGCTAAAAAAAAGTTTTTGACATGAAATTGTAGCCGACTCCCTTGGTTTCATAGATGTTGTCTTAAAATTAATACCTTGTTGCCATTGCCCGGAATTCAGGGTAATTAGCCATAAATCCATTCGCGGGTTACCTGATAAGCCCCGAAGCGAAAGACAGGGAATTTTTGACCAAAGAAGAACTCAATTCGCTTGTTAATGCCAAGATGAAGAACGCCCAGTATGAATTGGTAAGGGCTGTTACACCAATTTCTCCGTAAGAGCAAGATGTACAAGGGAGGCTGTGTTGCGAACATTGAGCTTAAGAAGCAGACTTTTACGATAGCCTTTGACGGTAAGAGGGCTCAGATAAAGTTTTTCGGCGATTTCGGGATTGGTATAACCTTCGACAATCAGTTTCAATACTTTACGTTCACTGCCGGTCAGGAATATTTCGCATGACTGGCGGCGACGGATCAGTGAATCTATTTCGTCTCAGATATAACGTCTGCCGTTAGAAACAGCCTGAATCCCCTCGATAACCTCTTCACTCGAAGAGTTTTTCAGTATGTACCCCGATGCTCCGTTATCGAGCATCTGCCGGGCTGTAGAATATTCGTTATGACTGGTAATGGCAATGACCTTTACTGAGGGATAAACAGAAACCACTTCCTTGCAAAAATCCACTCCGCTACCATCGGGAAGCGAAATATCAAGTAACAATATATCGGGTTGCTCTGCAATAAGCGCTTTCCGGCAATCGGCTATATTTGCAGAAACGTTGCCGACGCGGGCAATGCCGGACGAATCAATAGCTTTTGCCAATCCTTCGACCAGCATGGTATGGTCGTCTGTAATAAATACATTTATCATAATAACTATACTTTCAGCGGTATTTTTTCTTCTAATAAAAAAAACCATAATTATTCGATATTATTTGTGTCTTTCCAAAAGAGTCTGACAGTGCTGTAGGTTCACTTTTATAAAAAGTAAACCTCGCAAGTAACTGAGAATCAAACATGCGTTTTAGTCCGGCTCAAGCTAAAAATCCCGTTAGTCATTGCAGACCAACGGGATTCTACTATTCAATCAGTTTTGGACAGACCAAAACACAAACTTGCAGACAATCATTTTTCCTCTTGATTAGCCTTCAAATAATCATATGCTTTCCTAGCCAATTTATACCCCAAATATATTCCAAACAACATGAAAAACAAATAAGATAAGAGTAAAGGAATATCTTCACTTATAAAAAAACGATATATAACCATCAAAAGAAAATATCCCCAAAAAAGACGATTCACTATTATATTTGAGTTGTAATATAATTTATATACAAAGCCTCTATTTTTCATTTTTCTTTCTATTTAATATTTTGCAACCTATCAATATCAATAGTAACATAAAAAAAAATATACCATAGTGCCTATCTATTACTCCCAAATCTATGTAACTGTCAAAAAACATTTTCTTGACAGCAAAGATCAATGTCACATATACTGCTATTTTATTTATGTACTTCATTGGAATAAATTTAAAATTGATTGCCACCAACTGTTATTTTGCTGCGTCCCTTGCGGCTTAGTTTCTGGTTGATTTAAAGGCTGTTGTGGTACTACTTCTTCAGGCTGTGTACCTTCAGTTACGGATTCAACAGCTGCTGCACCAGCTCCTATTGCAGAAACTCCTATTGCTATTTTTGTTTTATTTCCCCCATCATTAGGATCTCTTTTAGGAGCAGGATCCCCATTGGGCATAGTACCTGATACATTAGCATCAATGCTTTTGGCGACATTCGCTTGCTCTTGGTTTCGTTTATCTCTTGCATCCCTCTCTCGCTTACGCTGATTACTATATTCTGGAGAAACCGCAGCATTTTGATTTGCAATACTTTCAATCCCATTAAGCAATGACTGCTGTGCCTTTGCTGCTTGATCAGGATTTAGAAAATGATTGTAACTATAAGCTGCAGTTGCTGTAGTGGCCGTAGCGATTGCTGCATCTGTAGCTCCTATTGTTGCAGTCGCCGCCCTTGTCGCTCTATAAGCCTTGTACCCTCTATATGCTCTATATAATACGAATATCGGGTTTCTCCCATCCGGATCTATTCTATTCACAGGGTTATTCGCACAGTATGCATACGGTGACACCGAATAATACTTCTCCGCCAGCGGATCCATCGTCGTGAACCTGCCCAACACCCCATCCATATACCTAGCCGAATAATCATACAGGTCCAATCCATTCTTGCGGTCCAGTTCCTTGCCATTATACTTATAAGGTTGGACACCATTGCTTACCGAATTAGACATCAACCCGCCAAACGGATAGTAATGATTCACCTCCTTGACCGTTCCGTTCCGGTCAACAACCACCCGGTTATTGCCCAGATGATCTTTCAGATAATAATGGTAAGTCGGTGTAATGTCGGACAGCGTGATGTAACCGTTCTCTGTCAGAATCCTCACCAACGTTCCGTTCTCATAAACCATATTCCCGCAATAGTCGGTCGTCGTAGTTGTATTCCCTATAATATGCTTTGTACGGCGTTTTACGCCATCAGCGTCATACAAATAAGAAATGGAGCCACCGGCCGAGAACGTAAGGCTACTTGGCAAATATAAGAAATTATATCGAATTTCCTCTATCCCTTTATTGGAATCTTCTATCAGACATCCATTGGCATCATACACATACTCAACATCCTTCGAAGCACCATTCTTAAATTTAAACCCTCCATTATAAGCTGGAGCAGAGCCGTGGCTCTCCACCGATTCCAATTGATTTCCATTCAAAGTCAAAGACAGGTTGTCAATCAAACCATCGAATTTTCAGCCACTTTGAACAAAAAATCCCGTTAGTCAACAAAGACCAACGGGATTTTACTATTCAAAAGTTTTAGTCAGACCTAAATACAAACTTGCGCAAATTAAATTGTCGTTTTCTATTTATAATACAAGCATAAACCTGGTTTATAAAAGAACCTACGTCAGTCTCCAAATCTGCATACTTAATTATACCCCCTCCATTATCGTACTTTTGTATACAGAATAGAATCATTGACACAATAATACAAACGAGATGGGGTTCCAAACGTATATACAACTTCTTTCGGGGTTATTACTTTCAATTTTTCTTTGGGGTAAATACACTTTTTACTAATATATTCTCCATAATAACGACTCGGAAAGTAGAAAATGGAATCTTGTAATAGTTTACGCAACTTCTGGTAATAATTTCTATTTGCTATTCCTCTGAAGAATTTAGGATTTGCTTCTGAGCTTACAGAGAATCTCATAAACTTACCCGTATCCTCTTCATGATCAAGACTTTTAATCCTGTCATTGTCCAATGAAGCTGGATGTGCATCCAAATACAATGTATCATGTCCATTGATTATTGCAAAATAACCAAAGGAGTCATTCGGGCTACCAAAAAACAGGCAAGAGTCAGACCTATTATAGATCGTAAAATAGCCCTCGTACCTTATAGGGAAATATTTTAAGGTATCTTCTCCCAAAACATAATTGTCGAATGCATCGAATGAATAACTTGTAGCGATGATTTCAATATTTTCTTTTATATAGATATCTTCAGAACAAGTAAACTCTCTTATCTCTGGGATTTCGTATATTTCAACCCTCCTATTGGCAGGTTTGACCAACAAACTTTTCCCTGTAGTTTTGCATTGTATGAAAAAGAACACTGTGCTATTCCATGCAGAATCTACTATCTCTTCTGTCAGTTTATCCACCACCTCTTCAGAAATACCAGTGTCGACATTAGAACATAAAAGAATCTTTTTGCCTTTCCACTCTATAATCTCATTGAGAAATCCCTCATCAACAATCAAACCGCCAAATTGTCTGATAAAATAGAGTTCACAGTCTCCACGATCTATGTGGCTTCTATGCACCTCCACCAGTTTACCTGGAAGCTCACCTGAATTGATGCATTTCTTTACTGCATCAATTAAATCTTTCTTGTTTTTATCTTCCTGAGTTAGAGTGGTATTAGTACAACTTAATAACAGGAGAGAAATAAGTACCCAATAAATTATTCTGTTCCCCATTTCTTTACGTAATCTAATATTTCTTTATAACTAGTAGCCGAAGCTGTATTATAGGAGCTTTGAGTACTATCGTACTCATACAACTTTTGATCTTTCTTATGATATACAGCATTCCTTGATTTTTTATTTTCCTTTTTAGAGGCATTCTCCAAATCCCCAGGAGATCCACCTCTAGTTCCATTATCTTTAGAGTGAGAATGCAAATCTACAACCTTAGTTTTCCCCACTGCTTCTTTATATCCTGATGAGTCTGATACCCCTTCCGGACTCATATCCGTTGTCACTGCTGCAGTAAGTCCTTCACCATTTGTATAAACGTCAAGTCCCCACTCGTTTTCTGTGTTATCTGCAGAAAACTTGAAAACGTTTACAGCGTCTTCTATATTGGAAGTAAATTCATAAAATCTACGCCTATAGACATTTCCCCCTTTATTCTTACTCAATCCCGGTAAAAGATACTTGTCATTTACTATGATATAGCTACCGTTTGCAGCGATAAGTCTATCCGTCTTACTCCCATTATTTTTCGTTCCTTTAACAACATATATTTGACCAAGTTTCGAAAACCTATAATCATCTTTCCCGTCTGGATCAATCCTATTCACTGGATTGTTTTTACAGTATGCATACGGACTCACAGAATAATACTTCTCCGCCAGCGGATCCATAGTCATAAATCGTCCTAATGCTGAATCCATGTGCCTTGCTTCATAATCATACAGATTCAATCCCCTGTCACCATCCAGTTCCTTACCATTATACTTGTAAGGCTGATTGCTTGGTTCCAGTCCATCTGCAAACGCCATCCCAAAAGGGTAATACTGCGTGCTCTGCACTATGTTCCCATTCTGATTAGCCACAATACGGTTATTACCCAAATGATCCCTGACGTAAAAGCAATACATTCCATTCTCATAATAACCATTATCTACCAGAATTCTTTTCAAAGCATCATTCTCGTAAATCATATTCCCTACATAGTCCGTTTTGAAACTGCCCTTACTCACTCTTAGCTTCTCGCCATTGGCTGTATATACATACGTATTCGTAATCTGCCCCAGCGTGTTGTTGATGGAAATGGAAACCGGAAGATTCAATACATTGTACTCGATATTCGTAATACCCTTATTCGGGTCTCTTTTCAAGTTCCCATTTGTATCGTAAGCATACACTGTACCCGCAGCTGTAGAGATCTTACGGAAATCAGCCGAAGAGGACAGTGAGGGTGGGATGCCGGAATCGGTTACTTTAAGCAATTGGTTACCCCTGTAATTTATGGTAAGACTATCCACCGCCATGTAAACCGAGGAAGTTATATTGCCATAACGTAACAAACGGATGATGTTACCTTGCTTATCGTACGCATACGAAGTACTGTAATTGGGTTTCCCATAACTGGTGGTGGTCTCGTTATCACTATACACAGCGGCAGTCAAGCGAGAAAGAGCATCGTAACTGAAATTATAGTTCCGTGTTTTGCCTGCTTGTTTCCATTGTTGGGTGGCAATGTTTCCGGAGTAGCTATATGTAAGGGCTTCCGTAAACAAGGAAGAATTGATACCATCGAGCCATGAACGCACATTGTATGCATAACTGCCGGTCAGTCTCAATGCTCATCTTTCCATTCTTTCTTATTAGAATAGTAGATCTTAACATCATCAAATCCAATATTAAAGAATACAATATAATTTATACTATCTTTCTTCTCGTAATAAGGCCCTTCACCCATGGGTTCTTCTAACCCTAGCTCATCAATATTATCAGGTAATCGTTTTTCTATCTGTTTGAATGTTTCTATCTTATTTATTAAGAAAGATCCTCGTCTATAATAATCATTGTTTTCCTGTCTTTGTAACTCATAAATAAAGACAGGTACAATTATTAAAATAGAAATAAATATTATTATTGTCAACTTTCTTTTCATTATGGATTATCTTTTGTATAAACAGGATTGTGTCCTTTGTTAATTCTAGTAGGCCTTTCTTTAGGCTCAGTATCTGGTAAACTTTTATAGTTAGGAGCATTCTTTGGATCGGTGGCGCCTAACCCCTTTAAATATTCATAAAGTTGCTCAGCAAAAGTAAGTTTACTATTGGGGTCAAAATAATTTGCACCAAAATCAGCCCCAAATCTATCACTTGGTAAATCTTCATAACTATAAGCGGAATACGGAGCCACTAATTTGTCACTTAACTCTTGACGATATCCATCTTGAAGTGATTCACCAGTGGGATCTATGTTCGCTTGTCTACGCCAATATGACTGGGCTTCTGAACTTAAAAAAGAAATCCCACTACTATTCGTAACCTCTTCTGCCGCTTGTTTCTGGAGTTTATATTCATACGCCTTACCCGCATAAAACATGAAATGAGACATATCTAACCACCCTCCTTTTTCTGTATATATATATCTACCGGCTTTCATATTAAAATAACCTGTTTGTGTTGGCAAAGGACGCATTTGCTTCCAACTCCATTCTGTATTTCCTAAACTCTTTAAATAGTTTGCAGCCTGTTTCCCTGTATAATATCCGACTCCACTTGGACTATTATTTAATAACAGTTTAAACATCATTGCAGTGCCAATATAAGGTCGAATAGGCTCTCGACCATTTAAATCAATAAATCGGATCGGATTATTCAAACAATATGCATACGGCGAAATCGAATAATACTTCTCCGCCAACGGATCCATCGTAAGAAAAGTAGGTACATCACCACCCCTATACCTCGCCCCATGATCATATAAATTCAACCCCCGATCACTATCCAGTTCCTTGTCACTATACTTGTAAGGCTGCCTGCTCGGTTCCAGCCCATCCGCAAACGCCATCCCGAAAGGATAATACTGTGTACTCTGCACGATATTCCCATTCTGGTCAGCCACCACACGGTTATTACCCAAATGATCCCTGACGTAAAAGTAATACATTCCATTCTCATAATAACCATTATCCACCAGAATTCTTTTCAAAACACCATTCTCGTAGATCATATTCCCTACATAGTCCGTCTTGAAACTGCCCTTGCTCACACTCAG
>JAVBVA010000084.1:0-20292 GCA_031554665.1 Bacteroides sp.
AGTTACCAAGGTTTCGCATGCTACTTTCGAACTGGGGTCGAATGCCAACAGTTTGTCAAGTACGGCGTCCGATATTTGATCGGCCACTTTGTCGGGGTGTCCTTCAGACACCGATTCGGATGTGAATAAATATCCCATTTCAATATGGATTAAATGAATAAAAAGTGCGAATGAAATGGGTGAACGCCAGCTGTAGAAGCCTTACGGCACGCAGAAAAGGATGTGTTTTAGCATTTTTTTCTGTGGTTGCAAGCAAGCTCAAATCTTTCCACATTTCATTTCGTGTGCAAAATTAGAATATTATCTTTGAATAATTGCTACATTTACCGCACATTAACATCATTTCGCAATGAAAAGACCGCTGAAAGTCACTTGATGGGAGGGTGTGGAGCCTACTTGCCCAGATTTATCGAGCAACGTAAATTAAGAAAGAAGAAGAAATAATTCCTGCATGGATCTCCCCAATACAGGGTGTATCAAAGCGGGAGCAATTTCGCTCAACGGCTCCATAACAAAGCGACGTTGTTCCATCAAAGGGTGGGGGAGGACAAGTTCCTCGCCGTGCATTATCATGTTATCATACAATAGCAGATCAATATCGATCAATCGATCGGCATAAATGCCTCCTGCCGACTTCGCCATACGCCCAAGTTCATGTTCTATCGCCTGCGTCTCGTGCAATACATCCAACGGTAATAGTTCCGTTTCTGCACAGGCAGCAGCATTCAGGAAAGTATTTTCAGAAGTAAAACCCCATGGGGTAGTAACATAAAAAGCAGACAGGGACACTATGTTCCCTATCCGCTCTTCTATCTGTCGGACAGCCACCCGAAGGTTCTGCTCCTTATCGCCTAAATTGGTTCCGAGACCGAAATAAACGGTCATTATTTGTCAGTTATCAACATAGCATCGCCATACGTCCCGAAGCGGTAATCTTCTTTCAGCGCTACATTGTAAGCATTCATCACCTGATCGTAGCCACCGAAAGCCGCTACAATCATCAATAAGGTAGAAAGCGGCATGTGGAAATTAGAGATCATACTATTGGCTACCGTAAATTCATACGGAGGGAATATAAACTTGTTGGTCCATCCTTCGAATTCTTTCAGGTGACCATCCGTACTTACTGCACTCTCAATGGCACGCATCACAGTGGTCCCTATGGCGCAAACACTCTTATTGAGATCCTTAGCATGATTCACTGTGCGTACAGCAGCAGTGTCGACAAACATCTGTTCGGAGTCCATCTTGTGCTTTGTCAGATCTTCCACATCAATCTCGCGGAAATTGCCCAAACCGGCATGCAAAGTAATATAAGCAAAGTTCACTCCCTTGATCTCCAGGCGTTTCATCAACTCCCGGCTGAAGTGCAGGCTGGCAGTAGGCGCCGTCACCGCACCTTCGTTACGGGCAAAGATAGACTGGAAACGTTCGGCATCATCTTCTTCCACCGGACGATTAATGATGGAGTGGGGCAGGGGAGTTTCGCCCAGTGCATAGAGCGCTTTCTTGAATTCATCGTGCGGGCCGTCATACAAAAAACGCAACGTACGTCCACGCGAAGTGGTATTATCGATTACTTCGGCCACCATCGAATCATCTTCGCCGAAATAGAGCTTGTTGCCGATACGAATCTTGCGGGCAGGATCTACCAATACATCCCATAAACGAAGCTCTTCGTTGAGCTCGCGTAACAGGAACACTTCAATGCGGGCACCTGTTTTCTCCTTATTACCATACAGACGGGCAGGAAAAACTTTCGTGTCGTTGAACACAAATACGTCTTTATCATCAAAATAATCGAGAACATCCTTGAACATGCGGTGTTCGATTTCTCCAGTACGACGGTGAAGCACCATCAGGCGCGATTCATCTCTGTACTTCGTAGGATACAATGCAATTCTTTCCTCCGGAAGTTTAAATTTGAATTGTGACAGTTTCATATTTATTCGTTTTATTAATTTTCGTCTGTAATTTCTATCTCTTGCGCAGCCAGCCACTCAGGGTATTGCTCGATGTCGAGACAATCTTCCAACCGGACATCGCCTATCCGGGTACGTACCAACCCGATCAGATGCGCTCCACTGCCGAGCGCTTCGCCGATATCGCGTGCCAACGCACGTATATAGGTACCTTTGCTGCACACCACCCGAACCTTTATTTCGGGAAGGTTGCATTCCATCAATTCAATTTCGTCGATTACCAGCAACTTGGGCTTCAAGTCTACTTCTTCACCCTTGCGGGCCAGGTCGTATGCCCGCTTCCCGTCTACCCGGCAAGCCGAAAAGGAAGGAGGTATCTGCTCAATGGCTCCGATGAACCGCTTCAGGGTCTCTTCCACCTGCTTCCGGGTGATATGCTCCCAGGGATACGTGGCGTCGATCTCATGCTCCATGTCGTAAGAGGGAGTGGTAGCACCCACTTTTAAGGTAGCGACGTACTCCTTTGTCTGATACTGGAACTCTTCTATTCGCTTGGTAGCCTTCCCGGTGCATACAATCATCACTCCCGTAGCCAGAGGGTCGAGTGTACCGGCATGACCTACTTTCAACTTTTTCACTTTCAACCGGCGTGTCAAGTGGTAACGCACCCGGGCAACCAGGTTGAACGAAGTCCACTCGAGCGGTTTATTAAAATACAAGATCTCTCCTTTTATAAAATCCATCCGCTACTACATCAACGAGTAAATAATCGTAATCACCCCTACTACAACACAATAAATGGCAAAATAAATCAGTTTACCCTTCTTTACAATATTAATCATCCAACGACAAGCAATGCATCCTGATACGAAAGCTGCAATAAATCCGATCAGCAGCGAAAGGGTGGGTATACCCGACTCGGCAGGGCTGAATCCCCCCTTCATCAGGTCGAGCAATGCTTCGCCCAAAATGGGAGCCAGCACCATCAGGAATGAGAATTGAGCCATGCTCTCTTTCTTGTTCCCCAGCAACAGCCCCGTAGCTATCGTGGTACCCGATCGGGACAATCCCGGCAATACGGCACAAGCTTGCGACAGCCCGATAATAAATGCATCTCTCAATGATATTTTCTCCTTCTGCTTGGGTTTGGCATAGTACGAAAAAGTAAGCAATGCAGCCGTCAGCAACAGCATGCACCCCACCAGCAACAGTCCTTCACCAAAAACCTCGGCTACCTGATCTTTGAAGAGCACGCCGACAACAGCAATCGGAATCATGGAAACCACAATGTTGACAAAATACCGTGTCTCATCATTCCACTTGAACTTGAATACCCCGGTAACAATCCACTCGATTTCTTTCCAGAGAATAACGATGGTACTCAGTACCGTCGCTGCATGCACGGCAATGGCAAACGTCAGGTTTTCTTCTCCTTCAAGGCCGAACAGAGCCGAACCGATGGCCAGATGGCCACTGCTGCTTACCGGCAGATATTCTGTAAATCCCTGAATCAATCCAAGGATAAGCGCTTCAAACCACTCCATTCCTATTCTTTGGTTTTAGGCTTACGCAACACGGCATAGATCATATAAATAAAACCAAAAAAGCACACGGCAGGTGCCACCTTGATTCTACGTACGCTGAAAATATCGGGCTGAAAAGCAGCTTCCGAAGATGAAGGTCCTGTCATCAGGATAAAGCCGAGAATTACGACTGCCATTCCAATGGCCAGCAGAATAAAATTGACTTTATCGAAGGCAAATTTCTTTTTGTCACTCATATTTAATTGAATTTTAGTATACAATCAGATGTAGTAAAGCGTGCTTGCTTTCATCTTCAGGTATTTGTTGATAGAGATGTAAGCACACAATGTAGTAATAACAACCCCAAACACCAAAACACTACCCGACACAATCATCATGATCTCAGGGGTAATAACCCGTATTAACTCGGGCTCATAAACCACTAACCAATAGCCGGCTCCCACCAAAATTGCATCAGCAACAAAAGCGGAAAGAAGACCTATCCAAACATTCCGGATAATAAAAGGACGGCGGATAAATCCCCAACTCGCCCCAACCAGTTTCATGGTATGTATCAGGAAACGTTTGGAATAGATGGTAAGCCGAATGGTATTGTTTATCAATGCAAACGAAATAAAGGTGAGAGCTATCGCTAATCCAAGAAGCACCAGACTTATATTCCGGATATTTTCGTTGACCGCATCGATCAACTCTTTCCGGTAAAGTACCTCCTGGATATTGGTTTCCCGCTTCAGCGATTTTTCAATCACTCCAATACTGTCGGCATTGGCATATTCCGAATGGAGTTTGATTTCAATGGAAGCGGTAAACGGGTTATAGCCCAGAAACTCTTCCGGATTGGCCCCCATTGCTTCACTCTGTTCTTTGAGAGCCTGCTTTTTGGAGATATATTCGCTGCTCTTCACAAATGCTTCCTTGTTCAACCGACGTTGTAGCTTCAGGATATCAGGCTCTTTCATGTCATCACTGATCAGAACAGAAAAGCTGATATTCTCGCGTACATAAACAGACAGGCTATGTGCCGCCAACACAAAAAACATAACAAGCCCCAACAACAATAATACCAATGTGGTGCTGATGCTCGATGTAATGAACTGCATATCAAAAAACGAGCCCCCTTTATGTCGGTTTTTCTTTTTCATGCGTTCTTCTTTCTAAAGACGTAAATCATTGAACTGCTTCTTTCTTTCCGGGGCAAGGAAACAAACCAGGCCCATATTCCGGAATACATTCCTTTAAGGAACGGCCACGAACTGCCAAGATTCTTCTCACTAAGCATGGATACATAGAATGCATCAAACGGCATCGGGTGGCGGGCGGCCATAATAAACCCATGCTTGGCACCCCATTTCTGAATCGTTGCCGGAGTAAAATGCCACAAATGCCGGGGCACATCATAAGCTGCCCAACCGGCGCCATATTTCCGGGCATCATATGAAGAACAATTCGGAACGGCCACTACAAGAACACCTTTATCAGCCAAAAGTTCCCAAAGACGACTCCATGTCTCATTCAGGTGTTCCAGATGTTCCATGACGTGCCAAAGGGTAATCACATGGAACGAACCCGGAGCCAATGTATCCAGAACCGGTTCCGGTTGTACAGTCAGTTCGAAATTCTGTTGAGCGAATTCGCGTGCCTGAGGATTCTTCTCAATACCCTCTACTGTCCAGCCCCGTTTCTGCATCGCATTCAGAAAATACCCTGTCCCGGTTCCGACATCAAGTAAACGCCCCTTCTTCCGGTGAGCTTCCTTCACTATCAGACGTGCCTTACGGCAAAGCATGTAACTGCGTACATAATGGTACAATGTATTCATCACCCCTTTCCGGGTATCCGAATGAGATATATAGTCAGGAGTTTCGTAATACCTGCCTATTTCAGATTCGACAGGAACGCCTTGCGTGAACATAAACCCGCAATCATCACAAGAAAACAGATCAAACTGCTCCCTTGTAGCAAAATAATCCGTGCAGGTCATCGCACTTGTGAAGTGTGTGCCGCCACACAATGGACAGGCATGTATCAGAAGTTTATCCATCAATTTTCCGTCAATAAACAAAGTGCAGCCAACTGATATGGCTACACTTTACCCGAAGTTGGTGCAAAGGAACGAATAAAATACGATGTAAAGCGTATTATTTAAGTACTTTTAATACAGCAGTATCAATCAGCTTCTACCGTTTCACCTTTTAAGGTAGCCGAACTTGCTTCTGTGATGCGTACGTTCACAAAATCGCCCACTTTATAGGCAGCCCGGTTGAACACCACCACCCGGTTCTGTTCCGTACGCCCGAAAAGCTGGTCGCGCGAACGTTTGGAAACGCCTTCCACCAATACTTCATAAACCTTACCGATACACCGTTGGTTCGATTCGGCCGAAAGGCGGTTCTGCAAGGCGATAATCTCGTTCAGGCGGGCCACTTTCACATCTTCGGGCACATTATCCTCAAGGTTCTTGGAGGCATATGTACCTGGGCGCTCGGAATACTTGAACATAAATGCTGCATCGTATGCACACGCTTCCATTAAGGACAACGATAGCTGATGGTCTTCTTCCGTTTCGGAATGGAATCCCGAAAAGATGTCGGTAGTCAGCCCACAATCAGGAACGATGCGTTTGATAGCGGCCACTCTTTCCAGGTACCATTCACGGGTATATTTACGGTTCATCAATTTCAAGATACGCGAACTGCCGCTTTGTACCGGCAAGTGGATATGTTTACATACATTAGGCATCCGGGCAATAACCTCCAGGGTCTCATCGCTCATATCTTTAGGGTGGGAAGTGGTAAACCGAATACGGACTCCCGGAGCAGCCTCAGCTACAATACGCAAAAGGATCGGGAAAGTGACCATGCTTCCGTCTTCTTTCTCAAATCGATACGAATTAACATTTTGTCCCAATAGAGTCACTTCCTTATAACCCTTCTTTACCAGATCTGCAACTTCGTTCAGGATGCTTTCCACGTCACGGCTGCGTTCGCGCCCGCGCGTGTATGGTACTATACAATATGTACAAAAGTTGTTACACCCACGCATGATAGAGACAAAGCCGGAAATATGACTGCCGCAAATGCGCGACGGAATCACATCCCGATACGTTTCCGTAGTCGAAAGTTCTACATGAATAGCTTTCTCACCGGTCTCTACCGCAGCTATCAGGTCGGGCAATTCCAGATAAGAGTCGGGACCAGCCACCAGATCTACATGATGATTCTCAATCAGATCTTCCTTGACACGCTCGGCCATACAACCCAGAACCCCTACAATGAGATTCTTTCTTTTTTTCTTTAACGAATGGAAAAACTCCAACCGGTTCAGAATTTTCTGTTCCGCGTTGTCACGTATCGAACAGGTATTCATAAATACAGCATCGGCTTCGTCCAGCGAAGCAGCCACCGAATACCCGGCCATTTGCATGATTGAAGCAATCACTTCACTATCGGCTACATTCATCTGGCAGCCGTACGTCTCGATAAACAACCTCTTGTTGTCGTCGCCAGTTACGGATTTAAAGTCCGTTTCCGTCAATTTTTTCATATATTCCTTTTTTAAATTGAGGTCACAAAGATACTGCTTCCATCCATTATTTATAGCAAAGTGCATGGAGAAATATAGCCAAAACACCCGAAAACGAGTTAAAACGGTTAAAACAAGTTAATTTACAAAACATTTTTTCCGGTATGTTTGGTTCATATCAATTTATTTCTCAAATTTGCTTCCGAAAGAAACATTAGATTTTTTCATAGTTAAGGTTTAGGTTAAAAAAATTAAGGGGAGCTGTGAAGCTGCCCTTTTTTCTTTTAATAAAGTTGGTAGTAATCAGATTAATTGTCTAACTTTGCCCACGATAATATAAAGAGGGACATAATTATGGAAGATGTCATTAAATTTCTCTTGATCATAGGTTTTATTGCAATTGGCGTTTTCAAACAGGTGAGTAAAGAAAAGTCTAAGAAAAATGCCGAGAATGATATTCCTGTGCCCGTACCTCCCCCCGTTCCTCAGCCATCATCCGTACAACGGAAATCTTCCCAAAAGGCAAATTCTCCCAAAAAGCAAAAGCAATTTACGACTCATATAGAAGAAGGCGTTCGAACTGCTCACAATCCTCCGACTATTTCCGCCCCGCCTCACCAGACAGACGAAACCGAGTCTGCCGAAACAAGCGAATACACCATTGATTCGCCCGAAGAAGCACGCCGTGCAATTATCTGGTCGGAAATTCTTCAAAGAAAGTTTTAATGTGAAATTCCAACACGAAATTATACTATTTAAATTTTATGTCATTCAATTTTATTTCAGCAGCAGAAGCTGCGAGCCTTGTACAACATGGCTACAACATCGGACTCAGCGGATTTACCCCTGCTGGTTCCCCCAAAGCCGTTACAGCAGAATTAGCCAAATTAGCAGAAGCAGAACATGCAGCAGGAAGACCATTCCAGGTGGGCATTTTCACAGGCGCCTCCACAGGCGACTCATGCGACGGTGTAATGACACGTGCCAAAGCGATACGCTACCGTGCTCCTTATACAACAAACGGCGACTTCCGCAAGGCTGTAAACAGTGGTGAAATTGCTTATAACGATATCCATTTATCACAGATGGCTCAGGAACTCCGTTTCGGATTTATGGGCAAGGTAAATGTAGCAATCATAGAAGCATGCGAAGTGACTGCCGACGGAAAGATCTATCTGACTGCCGGAGTAGGTATCACTCCGACTGTTTGCCGCCTGGCCGACAAGATCATCGTGGAACTGAACAGCGCTCACAGCAAGAACATGATGGGTATGCACGATTTGTATGAACCACTGGACCCTCCTTACCGTCGTGAAATACCTATTTACAAACCAAGCGACCGCATTGGCCTGCCATACGTACAAGTGGATCCGAAAAAGATCATTGGCGTAGTGGAAACCAATCTTCAGGACGAAGCCCGCGGTTTCTCCGAAGCTGATCCTATCACGGACCAAATTGGACAAAATGTGGCCGACTTTTTAGTAGCAGACATGAAACGCGGTATTATTCCGTCTACCTTCCTGCCGCTGCAATCGGGAGTAGGCAATATTGCCAATGCAGTATTAGGCGCCCTCGGACGTGCAGAGTCCATCCCGGCTTTCGAGATGTACACGGAAGTGATCCAGAACTCGGTTATCGATCTCGTTCGCTCCGGACGTGTAAAATTCGGTAGTACTTGTTCATTGTCGGTAACCAACGACTGCCTGCAGGGTATCTATGACGATATCGACTTCTTCCGCGACAAGCTGGTTCTCCGTCCGTCGGAAATCTCCAACAACCCGGAAGTGGTTCGCCGTCTGGGATTGGTTACAATGAATACCGCTATCGAAGTCGACTTGTATGGCAATGTAAACTCTACCCACATCGGTGGAACGAAGATGATGAACGGTATCGGCGGTTCGGGCGACTTTACCCGCAATGCTTATATCTCTATTTTCAGCTGTCCGTCGATTGCCAAAGAAGGGAAAATCAGCTCTATCGTGCCGATGGTATCACACCAGGATCACAGCGAACACTCGGTAAACATTGTTATCACCGAACAAGGTATTGCCGACCTGCGTGGAAAGAGCCCGAAAGAAAGAGCTGAAGCCATTATCGAGAATTGTGCCCACCCGGACTACAAACAACTGTTGTGGGACTACATGAAACTCTCGGGCGCCAAGGCTCAGACACCGCACTGCATCCAGGCAGCCCTCGGTATGCATGCCGAGTTGGCAAAAAGCGGCGATATGAAGAATACCGATTGGTCGGCTTACGCAAAGTAACAGCAACCAAGATACAATACAAAGGGATGGCTTGACTCCAAAAGCCATCCCTTTTGTTTTATTCCCGACAAAAAACTATCTTTGCGCCATACTCCGATTCATTTATGACAAAGCATCTATACTTTCGAATTGCCGATCATCCTTTTTCATTGGTTGCTCCCGCTTACTTTGATGCAGCGGATATACTCCCTTCGTTCCAACCATTCGTACAGGAAACAGCTCCCGTCGAACCGCTTTTCTGCCTGACACTCGTTGAGCAGGTCGATGCGATTGCGGACGGCAACACCATGACTCATTTCGAATGGGAGGGAGCCGAGTGTGTAATTAATGAGAACCAAGACGCTTTCGAAGTAAATATATTCCCCAAAGGCGCCGGAAAGGGATGGAGGATGCAAACCGACAAATTATTCGGCAACGCCCGGGCAGAAATGCACGACAACGATCCCCGCAACGGCTTTGTTCTCCAGAATTTCCTGATGATGCTCTTTACCTTTGCTACCTCTCCAAAGGGTACGCTGATGTTTCATGCTTCTGTGATTCGCTGCAATGGAGAAGGCTATCTCTTCCTCGGGAAAAGCGGAACAGGGAAAAGCACACACACCCGCTTGTGGCTACAGCATATTGAAGGCGCCGAGCTACTGAATGACGACAATCCGATTGTCCGCTGGTATCCGGATGGACGTGCCGTGGTATACGGATCGCCCTGGAGTGGTAAAACGCCCTGCTACCGCAACGAAGAAGCACCCGTACGTGCCTTCGTACGCCTGCAACAGGCTCCTTACAACCGCATCACCCAGCAGGGAACGGCACGGGCTTTTGCCGCACTGCTTCCTTCCTGTTCGTGCCTGAAACAAGATAGTAACCAATACGAATACACTTGCCAGACAGTAACAGCGCTGGCAGCAAACATTCCGGTATACCACCTGGAATGCCTGCCCAACCGGGAAGCAGCCGAAACCTGTTATTCAACCATCAAGAATCAATCAACTACCCCATAAATAAACAAAATGAGAATTAAAGAAGGGTTCAACCTCCGCCGGATAGGCAACGAATACATTGTAATACCCGGCGGGAAAGACAGTGTAGACTTCACCACCATCATCAGCCTGAACGAATCGGCTGCCCGCTTGTGGCAAGAGATAGCCGAAAGAGAGTTCTCCGTAGAAGAGATGGGGAAGCTCCTCCTCCAATGGTACGATATAGACGAAAAAACAGCCCACGCCGATGCATGCGCATTAGGCGTGAGCTGGATAAATGCCGGAGTGGCCGAGGAGTAAACTATTCCATGCTGAGCATCTTGCCCGCAAAGAGGATAGCGCCTGTGCTCTTCTCTTTGATGAAGTAAACAAACGGACGGTCGACCCGGAAAGCGGGATTACTCGGGAATGCATTGGTATCCATTGTGACAACCGTTACGGCAGCCGCTTCCGTTCCCTCTTCGTTGACTTCCACAAACGTATTCTGCCGCACATCCGAGATATATAAGAACGCATCCGATATCTTGCTAAAGTCAGCATTTCTGCCGTCGAATGCCAGCAACATACCCATCTGCTTCAAGTCGTCTACCAACGATCTTTCGAATTTCCGGGTGAACTTCGGGAAGGCTACATCGATCGTCGTTTTATTCGCCGGCAGACGTTCCATCCATCCGTTCCACATCTCCGGGGTCAGAGCGGCTATCACCTGTTCGGGAGTCTGATCGTTTTGGGGAAGAAGCACCACCATGCTGTAGGCCTCGTTGCCATAAGGAAGCTCGGCTATCTTCAGATTTGCTTCTTCCAGATAGGGTAACTTCTCCGTCTGCATCATCATATCTACACTCGTTGTGCTATGATCGTGATTGGTGAAGCTGGTTTTCATCGTAAACTTCTTATCAAACTGATAAACCCATGTCCCTTTGAAGTAAAGGGCATTGAGAAGAATCATACGAGTAAGCGGATTGATTGTTTTGACGATCTCATCAATCCGTCCTTTGGTCTGGTCGGAACACCATTGGTTGATGGTTGGTACTGCTTGTGGTGTAAAGAAATCGATGACACGCACCTCGGCGTCATACTTTTCCCGGTTGACTTTCATAAACGCATCCTTCACCGGGAAATCTTTGTTTACCCAGATGGAATTGGCTATTGCCAGCTCGGTAGTTTTATCCACCTTCATCAACCCAGCTACCAACTTGGCATAGAAATCATTCAGCTCGTCGATGGTATAAGTGCCAAAACCAAGGGCGCGCTTCATCTCTGACAAGGTATTGCCATTGGCGCCATTGGTCACCATAGAAAGCGCCAGGGAAGCGCTGAGCGGCGAAACGAAATAGCTCTCTTTCTCTCCCTCAGCCTGTTCGATGGCTTGCATGAAACCGAAGGCGAAAGTAGTGCCCGCGTCCACGATGGTTTGTTCGCTTGCAGTGAGTTTGATGTCGGTGCGCGTATTGGCTCCGCTTCCCCCATTCTCGTCCGACTGGCAAGCGCATAAGAGCAGCAAGGACAGTCCTAAAATGTTCTTCTTCATATTATTTGTTTTAATAGTAAATACTCGCTGTATACTAATAAGTACCAAAAAAACGGAAAGACTGCATGCATCGGGAGAAAATTATTTAAAACCAGCTACGGGAGAGCAGCCAACATTTCACACACTTTATCCTGGAAAGCCCGTGCTTCGGAAGCCGAAAGCGTGTTCTGATTCATGATGGCAAATGCCAATTGGTGTCCGCCGGTAGTCTGCACATAACCGGCCAGCGCACTGATACCGGTAAACGTTCCCGTCTTGGCATGCACATTTTTATACGCTTTGCCGTTCTTCATGCGAAATTGCAACGTTCCGTCCACACCGGCAACAGGCAATGCCTTGTACAGTTTCCGGAAGATGTCCGTGCGCGAATAGGCAAAGCGAAGAAAGTCGACCAACAGGGCAGGGGAGAGGTAGTCATAATTGGACAAACCGCACCCATCAGCTATCTTGAAGCGGTCGGGGTCACTTCCCAACGAACGGATCAGACCTCTGATTTGCACAATCCCATCCCCGGCTGATATACTTTTCTTACCGGTAGCCTGTCGGCCCAACCGCCAGAGCATGGCTTCAGCATTCAGGTTGTCGCTCTCTTTCATTACCTGATTGAGGACAGTTTGTACGGCACAGTCCCAGACGGCTATACGATAAGCAAGCGTATCGGCAGGCAGTACACCGAAATCGTACCCATGCGGTGCGGATATTCCGCGCAGGAAGAGCCGTTCGACGAATGCATGCATAAAGAAGTCCTGCGAAGAATAGACATTCACATCCTTGGATATTTTCTTATCTACCGTTCCCCGCACAAGCAGGTTGTTGCCATTCGCCAACCAGTCGCGCGAGACGCTGAATCGCCCTTCGTCCGGGGTACGGGTAAGCGCTTGATTGGTCACGGTATAGTAAGTAGAAAACGGTTCGCACTCTACGCGGGCCGAATCGCCTTTCGCGGCTCCCGGATAGGCGGTAACCGTCACCATGCCTTTGTGAAACATCAACGGCGACATATAGGGCTGGAACGAAGCGGGCGTATCGTCCCATGCCCAACCGCTGCCCCAATACAGGGAGTCTTTTGCCGATACGTCGCCATATACCTTTCCGGTAATGAAACGGAACGGG
This sequence comes from Bacteroides sp., assembly GCA_031554665.1. Lineage (GTDB taxonomy): Bacteria > Bacteroidota > Bacteroidia > Bacteroidales > Bacteroidaceae > Bacteroides. Next base: position 12,874 of record JAVBVA010000084.1, read on the forward strand.
AAAGCGGCCACACTATCGGCCAACGCATTCATTCCACGGTCGTCGAACTCCGGATCGAAACCGCCTACGACATATAAATCACCCTGCAACGTATCCCGGACAATGTTCCCCCGGTACCACACTTCGGTACGAAACGGTTCGCCGGCATCCGGACGTGCCAATGCGGTGATGGCGGTGAGCAACTTCATCGTCGATGCCGGACGGGATAGTTTGGTGTCGCGATACGTGTACACCGACTTCCGGCTCGTAAGGTTGTACACCGAAATGCCTACCTCCGAGCCCTCAGGAAGCTCGTATTTAATCAATGTATCCAGTCGGGCAGCTAAACTTGCCTGCCCCCACACCGTGGAGAAGCAGAACACAAGCCCCAATAGGAAGTATATTCTTTTCATCATTCTCTGTTTACAATGCCTCGCGGAAAATCTCTCCGACAGTAGGATGCGGGAAGACAATCTTCTTCCAGGCCGCCGCCGTGAGCTTCATCTCCACCGCCATACCAGCCAGTGTGATGATTTCCGAAGCAGGATTTCCCAATACATGGGCGCCGAGCACCACGTCATCTTCACCCAGCAACACCTTGCATACCCCATTTACTCCTTCATTCTCGGCCACAAACCTACCGGAATAAGCCATCGGCAACGAGATGGTGCGGTATGCAATACCCTTGGCCTGCAACGATTCTTCGGTTTGCCCCACACCGGCTATTTCCGGATTGGTGTACACCACACCGGGTATAGCCCGGTAACTCATCGTATCTTCCTTGCCCAATATAGCATGCACAGCCACTTCGGCTTCGCAAACAGCTGTATGCGCCAGTAATGAGAATCCGGTCAGGTCACCGCATACATACACCTGCGGGATAGAGGTTTGCATCTTTTCATTCACACAGATGCTTCCGCGTTCCGTCCGTTCCAGATCCAGGTTTTCGAGCCCGAAACCTTTCGTTACCGGACGACGGCCTACACTCATCAACAGTTTCTCGCCTACCACCCGGCCACTTCCTTCGGCATTTTCGAAAGATACCTCGACGCCTTCGTCTGTCTGCGCCAGTGCAACCACCTTGGTGCTGAGCAAGAATTTGATGCCCCGCTTGGCATAATCCGCACGAAGCATGGCCGAGAGTTCCTTGTCCATACCCCCGAGTATTTCGTCCAGCATTTCGACTACCGTAACCTGTACCCCGAGACTATTGAAGAACGACGCAAACTCCATACCGATGACCCCGCCGCCTACCACAACCAGCGAAGCAGGAAGCTCCTTGCTGTCCAGCGCATCCCGGTGTGTCCAGTAGCTTACAGATTCCACGCCGGGTATAGGAGGAATAAATGTTTCCGAACCGGTACAGAGAATCAGGTGATCGCATTCGTAGGTTTCTTCGCCGCACTTCACCGTATGAGCATCAACTATATAGCCTTCTCCGGTTACAATGGTCACCTGATGGTTGGTCAGTTTTGCTTTTACGCCCAGCACCAACTTGCGCACCACTTTATTCTTACGGGCAATGATTTTCGGAAGATCGAACGATACCTCCGGCACGTTGACAGCATACTTCGAAGCATGCTTTGCACTATCGTATGTTTTAGCCGAGTAGAGCAGTGTTTTGGTCGGTATACACCCTTCGTTGAGGCAAACGCCACCCAGACTTTGTTTTTCAATAAGCAATACACTCAGACCGGCTTTCCCGGCGGTTTCGGCAGCTGTATATCCGGCAGGACCGCCACCGATAATAATCACTTGGTATTTCATACTATTACTTTTTTAATTGACAATGCTCTCGTTTCTTCTTGAGGTATTCAATAAATTCGTCTTCCTTCTTTGGCATCACAGAGACCACTTTTCCTTGGCCATACTCTATCAGCAAGTAACTCGTCACCGAGAACCGGCCGAACTTCATAGAATGCCCCCGTCGAATGGTGCGGATATCTTTTAGCGGAATTATCTTCTTCTTGGAGAAACGTCCGGTACAAACGACCAGTGTACCTTCGGCAGTGATGGTGTACGACGTATGTACGATCTGCTCGATGACCACCACCAGCACCAGCATAAAGAGTAAAGCAATCAAAGCCATCTTCACCCACAAGGCACCTACGGCATTCGCTCCCAGCACGAACAGCAGAAAGTATTGGTACCAGGCAATACGAGCCTGAAAAACTCGGTTCATTTCATCTGATTTTTGTGCGCAAGGTACTAATTTTATGAATTAGTGGCAACGAAAAGACAAATGAAAAGAGTTATTTCGTAGTTTTGCGTAAAGAAACAAGAATATCATGGTCAGAAAATACGATTTCCTCGTCATAGGTTCCGGTATAGCCGGTATGAGTTTCGCCCTGAAAGTGGCACACAAAGGTTCAGTAGCCCTCATCTGCAAGAGCAGTCTGGAGGAGGCCAACACGTTTTACGCCCAAGGCGGAGTAGCATCGGTCACCAACCTGTTGGTCGACGACTTCGACAAGCACATCAACGACACGATGATAGCGGGCGACTGGGCCAGTGACCGGGCGGTAGTCGAAAAAGTAGTCCGCGAAGCACCCGCACAGATCGAAGCGCTCGTCAACTGGGGAGTGAACTTCGACAAGAACGAACAAGGCGAGTTCGACCTGCACCGCGAAGGCGGCCATTCGGAGTTTCGCATCCTGCACCATAAGGACAACACCGGCGCCGAAATTCAGGACAGTCTGATACGGGCCATTCATCAGCACCCCAACATTACTGTTTTCGAGAATATGTTTGCCGTCGAGATACTGACGCAGCATCACCTGGGCATCACCGTCACCCGCCAAACTCCCGATATCAAGTGTTACGGCGCCTATATTCTCGATCCGCGATCGGGCAAGGTAGATACCTTCCTTGCCAAAGTCACCCTGATGGCCACCGGTGGAGTAGGGGCTGTATATCAGACTACCACCAACCCGCTTGTAGCAACAGGCGACGGCATTGCCATGGTGTACCGCGCCAAGGGTACGGTGAAGGATATGGAGTTCATCCAGTTTCACCCCACCGCCCTGTATCACCCGGGCGACCGCCCCTCATTCCTCATCACCGAGGCCATGCGCGGGTATGGCGGCGTACTTCGTACCATAGACGGCAAAGAATTCATGCACAAGTACGACGAGCGTCTTTCATTGGCTCCGCGTGACATTGTAGCCCGCGCCATCGACAACGAGATGAAGAACCGGGGCGACGACCATGTATATCTGGACGTAACGCACAAGAATGCCGAAGAAACGAAAGAACATTTTCCTAACATCTATAAGAAATGCCTCAGCCTGGGCATCGACATCACCAAAGAATACATACCCGTAGCTCCGTCGGCACATTACCTGTGTGGCGGTATCAAGGTCGATCTTAACAGCCAGTCGTCCATCGAGCGGCTGTATGCGGCGGGCGAATGTTCGTGCACCGGTCTGCACGGTGGCAACCGCTTAGCTTCGAACTCACTGATCGAAGCCGTGGTATATGCCGACGCAGCAGCCAAGCATTCGTTGGCTATGATCGATCAGTACACATTCAACGAAGACATTCCCGAATGGAACGACGAAGGAACCCGTTCGTGGGAAGAGATGGTGCTCGTCACTCAAAGCATGAAGGAGGTGAACCAGATTATGAGTACCTATGTGGGTATTGTGCGTAGCGACCTGCGTCTAAAACGTGCCTGGGACCGGTTAGATATCTTGTATGAGGAAACAGAAAGCCTCTTCAAGCGCAGTGTGGCTACCAAAGAGATGTGCGAATTGCGTAACATGATCAATGTGGGATATCTTATCATGCGGCAGGCTATGGAGCGGAAGGAGAGCCGTGGGTTGCATTATACGATTGATTATCCGCATGCGGAAAAGTAGGTTTATTGAGGGGGGGGCGTTTGCTCCCCTATTTTTTCACCTTAATGATCGTACCCACTCACTAGGGATACCAATAAAGTTATCATAGCCAACAACATGATTATTGAAAGCGACTATTATTATTATCAATACAGCTATTGCTATGATAATCCATGTTGCTACTTTATCATACCATTTCTCTGATTCAATATAACGACTTTCACTTCTTCTCTTTACATGAGTGTTTTTGGTTGTCCATTTCTTCTTTCTTCTCTTATTCATGATTCAATATCGTTGATTAAACTCCGGCAAATACCTCTCAAGCATTTCTTCTAACGACTTGCCTGTAAAGTCAAGTTCACCTAAACTTTCGTTTATTTTAGCAGCATTGAATGTGTAAAAAGTGCACACCCTCATTTGTCAGATTCCCGAATTATCCGGAATTTTGCATTTCAATAGTTGAAGAAGTCAACGCTATCATTCTCCCATTGGTAATTTTTATAACGGAAAGTTCCTTCCAAACCATCGCCTCTTATATTGTAATGACAATAAACAAACGCACTATCCCCAATTATATGTATTCTCAAAAAAATGAAGTATGCACGGATATCTTGTTCCATTATCTCTCTTTCTGAAAGAGCCCTAACAGCACAACCGTTCACACGCAAACTCCCTAACTTATTGAAGCGTTCGTCATTATTAAGGATAATGAAGTCTTCTTGTCCAAAAAGTTTCTGAGTTTCACTCGAACGCTGAAAATTCTTCTGGTTGATTGTTGCTGCAATCAAGGCACTGAATTTGATGCTGTCATTACAAAGAATACTATCTTCATTCTTTGTTCTTGGAATCGAGCATGCCGATAAAACCAAGACTAAAAAAAGTGATACTGTTGTTTTCATGTACTTTAATTATTAGTTTCTTATCCATGATTTTCCGTTCCAAGTATATTCACCTTCTAACATAGTCTCGTAATTTTCTATAAGCTGCTGGGCGCCTTCTTTTTTCGCTCTGGCTTCTGTTCCTTCGTAAATCATATTACCTACGTATTCTGTGGTTTTCGTATTATTCAAAGAACTCACATTGATGGCCGAACCGATCACCGGATTGGTAGAATAGTTGGAATTCCATTTCTGGACTACTTTTAGTTTCCTGCCGTCGGCTGCGTACGTGTAGGTATTCCGCGCTTCTGCCACCGGACTCTTAATGTCCATCTGCTCTGGCAAAGATAATAATTATACGAAATACTTGATATTCCTTTATTTAAATCTTTCGTCAAAGCACCATTCAAATTGTAAGCGTATCTTGGATTAGTGGTGGAATATTTCTTGAAGTCATTAGACTCGGGCAATGATATTCTGGGAATCGTTTCATCTACATTGGCCAACTGGTTGCCTGTATACTTCATCGTCAGATTATCGATAAGGCCATAACTACCTGCTGCCGTCTTTCCGTTTCGTTTCAGGGTCAGCATATTACCCATCTTGTCATAAGTATAGGCAGTTGTATAGTTCTCGTTACCGATCCCTGTATATACGGCATTTTTAGCCGTGCTAACGAATCGTACGCAAATGTATAAGTGCGCTTCTGGCCATTCATAGTCCAGCCCATCGACTGTATGTTACCGTTATGGTAGTATTTCAGGTTCTCGGCGAACTGCGTTCCGGTGATATTCTCCATCCATGAACGTACGTTGTAGGTAAAGTTCTCCGTCAGGTAGGCACGGCCGTTACACACTATCTTCTTCAACCATCCCAGGTCGTCATATGATACCAGGGAATACTCCACACCAGAGTCCAGCTTGTACTTTGTCTCTATCAGGCGTTATGTATGATCATGTATAACGTAAAAAAGGTATCCGCTACATCAATATAGGTGTTTACGGATACCTTTAATCTCAACAGTATTATGATGATGTACCTATCATAACCCAGCTATTATTTCAATTTATCAAAGACGAGAGTAAACGCCAATTCTTGTGGGATATTTAACTCGTTACGTTTCTTGTTAAATTCTTCCAAGGAAAGTGGTCCAATCTTATTTAACTCTAGTGTTTTATGAATCTTATTTTTGACTGGAATAATGAAATAATTTGTGATAGACTTATCCACATCTGGGAAATTCATTGGGTGTTGTTTCACAATAATAAAATCTTCATCATAACCAACTGCAAATACTGTCGAAGGAATAATAATTTCACCATACATTTTTTGATCTTCTACTTGATAGGATATACACATATCCTCATCTCCATCTACAGCTACCAGATAGTAATTTCCAATTATATGTTCCTCATAGAAAAACGCTTGACAAGCATTTAAACTCATGAAAGAAAAACACAATACAAGGATCTTACTAAGGGCGCAATTTAAAAAAAATCTTTTCATAATATAGAATTGTTTATTGATTTGCTCGCTCCTTAGCTTCTTCTAAAGGAACAGAAAAATTATATACTTGATAAATATTTCCTCCTATCCCAAAAGGTGTTTCTTCTCTGGATGGAGTTCCTACTCCAGGAATATGATAGAGGGCAGACCAAAGAGAGGTTCTATTATCTACAGTTACTTTTAGAGCATCACCTACTATTTCAATAGTGTATTGAGCAGAGCCAACAAATTGAGCACTAGAGTAACCTTTGTCGTGCCATACGGAATTGAAAGGACCTACTTCAGCTCCTTTAAGAGGTGAAAAACCTACACCGACAGACCATTTTGTATCCGATGGATTATTCTTAATATACTCAAAGAACTTCTTTAAGGCTACAGTTGTGAGATATGACTCTTTCAATGAGATTGTAGAAGCATCATATGGACCAAAAAATCTTCTCTCAGGGCCATATCCAAATACAAATTCTGTTGTGACCGATACATCTTTTCCAAAACTAAAAACCTGATTTGTGAGGTGCATAGCACCTTTATTAGCTTGTTGCCCCAGTGCTATTGCTCCATCGCTTATAGATTTGCATCCATTCATAATCCAACGGCTAACCTCTGTCCAAGAAACAACTCCTCCATCTTTTCCTTCATAGCTACCCGTATCCCAATTATACCTGTAATTCATGCCCGTAGGGTCAACATACTTCATGGGATTATTCGCACAATAAGCGTATGGCGAAATAGAATAATACTTCTCCGCCAAAGGGTCTATCGCAGTAAATCTTCCCAAAGATGGTTCCATATACCTTGCCGAATAATCATACAGATTCAACCCATGCATCCGGTCAAACTCTTTACCATTATACTGATATGGCTGCTTGTTCTGGTCTGTACTGGAAGTCTCTGCAAACGTCAATCCAAACGGATAATAATGAGAACGCTGAACAACACCTCCCGTGGCATTGACCACTGCACGATTATTTCCCAAGTGATCACGGAAATAGAAGTGATATACATTTCCTTCGATGTAACCACCATCAATCAATATCCGTTTCAGGGAAGTAACACTGGTTCCTGTTCCTTCGTAAATCATATTACCTACATATTCTGTGGTTTTCGTATTATTCAAAGAACTCACATTGATGGCCGAACCGATCACCGGATTGGTAGAATAGTTGGAATTCCATTTCTGTATCACTTTTAGTTTCCTGCCGTCGGCTGCGTACGTA
>JAVBVA010000067.1:0-13875 GCA_031554665.1 Bacteroides sp.
TTTCGGTTACGGACTGAGCTACACCACGTTTGCCTATTCAGATATGGAGGTGAAAGTGAATGAGACCGACGATGATTGTATCACAGACATCCATGTGAGAATTACCAATACCGGAAATAAAGCAGGCGATGAAGTGGTACAACTCTATGTCCGTGACGACATCAGCAGCTACACTACTCCCGCTAAGCAACTGCGTGCTTTCAAACGCATACACTTGAAAGCGGGCGAATCCCGGATGGTCACATTCACACTGGATAAGAAATCGCTCATGCTGTATATGCAAGATGGCGAATGGGCTGTGGAACCCGGAAGTTTTTCACTGATGGCAGGAAGCTCCAGTCAGGATATACACTTGCAACAAAAGATAGATATTACGAAGAGATATAGTCTGAGAATGTAAAAGTCCGCTCTAAAAGGTAGACTATCCAGTTTTTGAAATTCAAATATCCTCACAACATCCGGCATACTGGCCAAACTGGCAGGGAAATGGGAAGAATGAGCTAAAACCCACCACATCTGGCCGAAGGAATAGGAATCACCTCTTCTTCCCGGCCAGTAACTCCCGAAGCTGTTCCAACGCCTTGAGGTATCCCTCTTCGAACCCCATGTCGAGGATCTTCCGCATAGCAGCATCGCCAGAAGTCAGAATACGGGTATGTACCTGTGTATCACCCCCAGCGGAGGTAAATTCGAAATGCCAGTTCATCTGCGGGAGGCTTGTGTCGATGACCCCGTTCTCGTCGCAGAAACCATCGATGGCTTCGTAAGATTTATTGGGGTACACGGCTAAGTAGCGGGTCAGTCCCCAGTATTTCTCACCTTCTGGCGAAAGCATGTAGTACAGCCAGTGTCCGCTCGGTTTGAAGTCACTGCTTTGAGTGACAGCCTTGAAGGGCCGGGGAGCAAACCATTTCTCCTGAATGGCGGGTTTGGTAAACGCATCCCACACCGTCTTCAATGTGGCATTGAAGCTGCTGGTAATCAGAAACTCTTTCTTGATAAAATCTTTCTCAAAAGTAAATTCTTCCATAAAACACATGTTTAGGTGTTGGTTCATTCTATACAAACATCCTTACAACAGCCGGAGAACTCATTTGTTTTATGGATTCTATCCAATAAACCTTAACCTAACTTTCACTCTTCCCTCCACTAATTTCTTGTCAGAATGAGATAAGAAGGATTAATCCGTCGGTGGCTGTGACCTACAGATTTTTATTTTCTTGAATGGCGCCTGTTTTAGTTTCAAAGCCGAATATATCCTTTCGGCTTGTTTTGTGGGTTTACTGCATTGCCTGAGCGTGACCTTTTCCCTTAGAGCATTGACGGCTTCTTTTTATGTAGACATGCGGCGCACGATTTCCGTCCAGTAACAATTTTCATCCGATTGTTTGAGTCCCAGACGTATGGAGTTGACAATCCAGTAAGCAAGCAGTTCGAAGAACAAATGGGCATCGCTGCGTTCATCCTTCTGATGATAAATGGGGCGTAGATTAAGGTCGGTCTTCAGTTGGAGGTTTGTACACTCGATTTCACATATCAGATTGTAATAGCCCCAGGTAGTCTGCTCCCCCAAAGTTCTAACATTAGTACGCAGGAAGGAAACACCTGTATTCTTATCAAGCGTCGTAAAATATTTGAGAGTGCAGCCTACCCGCTGCATTTGGGTCAATTTATCCTCATCGTGCACGTATGTTATTTGGTAATGTCGTGCTATGGAAGAATAGTACATTTTCTGACGAATTTTTATATAAAGAGAGTTCCCCGCCACCCAACGATGAAGATGCACGGGGAACTCTTTATATACAAAGGGAAAGTAGAATCTATTCGGCTGTAACTTCTACCACCCTGCTGGTGAGCTTGTTCGCTGTAAAAAGATTCAAACCGACACTCATCAGGAACTCACCGCTATATAACTGGTCGTTTCCTTCGAGGGAGGAACCGGCATTCGGCATCCCGTTAATTTCCTTCACGCGGTACTTCTTCCCGGCATCCAGGCCTTGCAGACGTACCGGAACGGTTTTCTCTGCATAACGAGGGAAGATATCGAAAGCAAAGACAACGGCTTTCTGTTTGTCCTTACCCACGTACATGGTGCTGGTATGGTTGCCGCTGTAAGGCGAAACGAGGCGGAACATATCTCCATCGAGTATCACTGGTTTCAGGCGGTTGTAGTTGGCAACGGCCTGACGGCAATAGATGATATCGGAGTCGCCCATATCCTCCAGTTTGATATCGAAGCCCAGCTTGCCCATCATGGCTACGTCGGTGCGGAACTTTACGGAACTTTGACTATTCCAGGTAGTGACGTGCGCACACAGTGTCTTGGCAGGGAATACCTGCGAGAAGCCCCACTGGATGAACAGGCGTTCGATGGGGTCGGTATTGTCACTGGGCCAGAACTCGGTGAAGTACTGCAAGGCCTGGTAATCGGCGCGTCCGCCGCCACCGGAGCAGAGCATCATCGGCAGGTGAGGGTACTTGGCTTTTACACGATCGAGCACCTTGTACAATCCACGTACATATTCTATATATAGGTGACTCTGTTTACCTTTCAAATAGTGCGAATAGATATTGGTGATGGGGCTGTTGCAGTCCCACTTAAAGAAGGCGATGCCGGGGTAACGGGTCATCAGGTTATCGACGACGCCAAAGACGAAGTCCTGTACCTGCGGATTGCTCAGGTCGAGTACCAGTTGGTTGCGGAAGTAATATTCGTCGCGATTGGGCAGATGGATCACCCAGTCTTTATGCTTCTCATACAATTCGCTCTTGGGATTGACCATCTCGGGTTCTATCCATATACCGAATTTAATGCCTTTCTTCTGCGCTTCGTCCACCAATCTGCCCACCCCGTTGGGTAGTTTCCCGGTTGTTTCCTGCCAGTCGCCTAAGCCCTGGCGATCGCTACTGCGCGGATATTTGTTAGCAAACCAGCCATCGTCGAGCAGGAACATATCCACGCCGAGTTTCACTGCATCGTCCATGAGGTGCACCAGTTTGTCTTCGTTGAAATCGAAGTAAGTGGCTTCCCAGTTGTTGAGCAACGTCATACGGGTTTTATCGCCGTCCTTGAGTTGGTATGTACGGGCCCAATCATGGAAGTTGCGGCTGGCCTGCCCGGTGCCGTTAAGGCTGTAGCTGAAATAGAAGTCGGGCGTACGGAAGGTTTCGTCTGGCATCAGGGTGTATTCCGAAGCATACGGGTTGATGCTGCTGATGATACGCAGTTGGTTCTTGTTGTCCACTTCGAAGGTGAAACGGAAGTTGCCCGTCCAGCCCAGGGTACCGACCAGTACTTCGCCGCTGTTCTCGGCAGCTCCCTGGTTCAATGCTAACTGGAAAAAAGGAGCGGCAAACATATCGGCCCGGGAGCCCAACTTGGTGTCGAGCACCTTCTTTCCGAAGTCGAGTTGCCGTTCGGTCATCCGTACCTCACTGGCCCAATCGCCGGTAAATTCGGTCAGATAGTAGGTGACAGCGTTGAGGTGCAGCATGCTCGAAGCATAGTTGTACAACGTCACCGGTTTCTTTTCCTGGTGAACGATCTCGGTGAAAGTCTTGATCACATTCTCCTTTGCATAGGAGATATAGTGCAGGCATACCGTCATCGGATATTTATCGTCCTGCAAAGTGATCACGGTTTCATTCACTCCTGCCGATAGTTGATTCGACGTGTGCGAAACATATTTCAGAAGTAACGACGGGTTTCCATCGTTGTGCAGTATGCGTACGGCGGGTTCGAAATAATCTTCCATACCATGAGTGAGGTATGCTTCGGTACCTTTGGGAAGGTACTTCAGGTCTGATTCGTGAGAGAGTTTTTTGCCCAGGTAACTTTGGTAGAGCCGTCCGTTAGTCCCTACCCGGTAAACCAGACTCACGTTATCAGTGCCTATCTGGATAAATTGTTCCTCAGCGGCTTTCAGCATGGAAGTGATGACTACCATACATGTCAGTAATAAAAGTTTCTTCATTTTTATTTATTTTGGTCCAAAGGGTTTTTTATTGTCAACCCATCCATAAGGTAGGTAAAATAGTTGAAATAAGCCTTTCATGGTTTTACAGAATGGTCACCATACGCCAAGCTGTATCTAAATCAGAGGCTAAGACTGTGAAATGACAAATTAAAACGATAAGTATGGCAACTGTTCTTACGGATGTATTTCCTTGAAAGCTTCATTCTCCTCCTGTACCTGCTGAATGGTTTGCTTTAGTTCGCTGATAGGGAGATCGAAAGCATACCAACCGGTATAACAATCGGTGACGTACCACTTTCCGTCAATGAGATCGAATACCACACGAAGGTCGAGTTCCGATTCGTCATAACCGGCTTCGAATTCCTTGTGAGTGCGCTCGTTGACTGCGAACTTCGACACATACACTGCCCCTTCGTCCTCCGTCAGGTTTTCTTCCCGCAAGGTTTCCGAATCAAGTAACGGCCACTTCTCTTTGGTAAACGGGAATGTTTTCTCGTGTTCACCATCGTCAGTCATTAATGTAATAGGCGTTTTCAACGGAAATTTGATGCGCGTCATCTGGAATGCAGCGCTGGCGGTAAACTTCTCGAGAAAGGTTTTAAAGTCTTCACCACCCGATTGAAACGACTCTGCTTTTTCCGGGAATGTACTACTCCCCAACAAGCAGGCAACACCCGACAACAAGGTTGTCAAAAGCAGACAGCATACAATGCTTTTTGTTTTCATATTTCTTGATAAATTTCAGCGCGCAAAGATACTATATCTTCCTAATATACAAGCAAAAAGGGCCGATTATTTACGACGCAGGTATTCATAACCGAACCGGCAATAAAGGCATTTCTTCCGTTCGCAATATTCGCGCTGTAATTGGAGCAGCGCCTGGGAATCGGCAGCGGTGAAAACGGGCAATCCGACATTACTCCACAACCGGGTGACGTGGTTGTTCTCGGCCTTGAGCTCTTCAAGAAAACGGGCGGCACGCTCACACATCCGCAAGTCACCCTTGTGCTGCCCATAAGCATACAAGAAAGGAACGACGGTATTAATCACCAACAGGTTTTTGGAAGCATCGCTCAATACCTTCTCGCTCTGTGCAGAATCTTTCTCAAAGTGATAATGACTCTCCCAATAGGTGGAAGTATGTGCTGTGAATATTTTCCTGATTTCATCGATCGTTTCGGCTTCCATCACCCGGGAAAAGAGGGAGGACTCGTGATGATACAGATAGGCCAGCTGCGCCAACCGTACATGCGGGAAGTTACCGGGTCGCAACCGCAGAAAACGCCATCGTGATGCATCCATAGCAGCAGGGAACGTGAACTTGCGGTTCAGGTAACGGTACTCTTTCTGCAACCGGAGGTAATAAGCATCCGTGCACGTTTCTTCCAATAAACCAGCCAGACCGAAGAAAATGGCTTCCACCTGGAACAGATCATCGCGGTGTTTGTCCACCGCGCGGAAAGGAATCAACGTACCCCAGGCTTCAAAAGCATCGCCATTAAGGCCGAAGCCGAAGTTACGTGCAAGAGTCAGGAAGAACGCATCTTCCCAATGCCCGGCGTACCGTTTCAATCGTTCGGTAATAGCGGTAGTTTTCTGCTCGAAACGTTCGGCTTGCAAAGCGGTAAGCCAGGAATGCACCACAAGTTTTGGAATGGACGAAAGGATGGAATAACAGGGAGGATAGATATCGGCCCGGCGAAGCTCTTCATAATGCTGCCGCATGGCATCCGGTAAGGTCAGTGCAAGTTGCGGCACCTTTTCGCCGTTGGAACGAGCTATTTCGCAATCGACTTTTCCGCATACATGCAACACCACCGAATCGTAAACTTTGTCTTTATCGTGCCCGTGGCGGTACCAATCCGAAGCAAGACGATGCACTTCGACATTGCCCACCCAGAGCGTACCGTTTATTTTCAGCTTGGCATTGAAGAAATCAGGGCCGGAGTGCATGTTCGACAAACCGGGATCGATCACCTCTACAGGTTCCCCGGTCATTGTTTCTAAGGTTTTCAACGGAAAGATCTTATGTTTCCACGCGTATTGAAGCAGTAGTTCCATGTTAAGAAGAAGTTAATGTAAGGTGCAAATGTAATAAAAATACTATCTTTGCAACTCATATACACGAATATAAGTCAATAAAATATGAAAATAGCATTAATCGGTTACGGAAAGATGGGCAAAGAACTCGAAAAGGTTGCCCGCAGTCGCGGACATGAGGTTGTCTGCATCATCGATATCAATAATCAGGAAGACTTTGAGTCGGACGCATTCAAGTCGGCCGATGTAGCCATCGAGTTCACCAACCCGATGGTAGCTTATTCGAACTATATGAAAGCTTTCAAAGCAGGCGTAAAACTCGTATCGGGCAGCACCGGCTGGATGGCCGAACATGGTGATGAAATCAGGAGACTTTGCTCGGAAGAAGGCAAGACCTTGTTTTGGGCCTCTAACTTCAGCCTCGGGGTAACGATCTTCTCCGCCGTGAACAAGTACCTGGCCCGCATCATGGATCAATTCGACGCTTATGATGTAACGATGAGCGAAACGCATCACATCCATAAGTTAGATGCACCGAGCGGTACAGCCATCACACTGGCAGAGGGCATCCTCGAAAATATGCAACGCAAGGATAAATGGGTCAAAGAGGAAGCCACATCGGCCAACGAACTGCCTATCCACTCCATCCGTGAAGGCGAAGTATTCGGCATCCACACCGTCCGGTATGAGTCGGAAGCCGATATCATCTCCATCACACACGATGCCAAGAACCGGGGCGGTTTCGCGCTGGGTGCCATACTGGCTGCCGAATACACAGCCGACAAACAGGGATTCCTGGGCATGAGTGATTTATTCCCCTTCTTAAATGATTAAAACGAACTATCATGAGACAAGCAACCCGCGCGCAATGGATTAAATGCGCTATCGCCATCCTGTTATACTTAGCTTTCTTAGCTTGGGTGAAAAGCTGGTGGGGACTGATCGTAGTTCCTTTCATCTTCGACATATACATTTCTAAAAAGATACCCTGGACTTTCTGGAAAAGCTCGAAGAACAAGGCGGTTCTCAGCATTATGAGTTGGGTAGATGCCATCGTCTTTGCATTGGTGGCGGTCTATTTTGTGAACATCTACGTATTCCAGAATTACCAGATTCCTTCGTCGTCATTGGAGAAATCGTTACTGGTAGGCGACTTCCTGTATGTAAGCAAGGTTAGTTACGGGCCGCGTGTACCGAACACACCGCTTTCAATGCCGTTGGCACAACATACGTTACCGGTTATCAACACCAAATCGTACATCGAATGGCCGCAGTGGAAATACAAGCGGGTGGCAGGATTCGGGAAAGTGAAGCTGAATGACATCGTGGTATTCAACTTCCCGGCAGGTGACTCGGTGATGCTGAACAATCAAGTGCCTGACTTCTATTCCGTGGCATACGAGATTGGCAAAAGTGAATATCCGAATCAGGACAACTTAGATAGCATGTCGCCTATCCAACAGCGAATGGTTTATGATCTAATGTATGCCGCCGGACGAAAAAAGATCCTGAACAATTCGCGGGAATACGGAGAAGTGGTGTACCGCCCTGTAGACCGCCGCGAGAACTACGTGAAGCGTTGTGTGGGATTACCGGGCGACACACTCCAAATCATCGACGGACAGGTGATGATCAATGGAAAAGCCATCGAGAATCCGGAAAACATGCAGTTCAACTATTACGTACAAACTACCGGTCCGAAGTTCACCGAAGAGATGTTCCGCGAATTGGGTATCAGCAAGGAAGACCAGGCATACCTCAATGACTATGACTTGTTCAACGCACTGGTGGCTCAAAGAAGATACTCGGAAGCCGATATTTGGGATGCCGAAGAGCGGTTGGTAACCATCGGGATGACCCGGGAATCTACCGGACGTCTCAACCCGGTGTATCATCTGCCGCTGACCAAACAGATGTATAACACCTTGAACGGTAACAAGAAACTCATATCAAAGATCGTCATAGAACCGGATATGCTGGGATATCTCTACCCGCTCAATTCCCCGACTCACTGGGGACGGAACAACTATGGCCCGTTATGGATTCCGAACAAAGGCGCTACCATCAAGCTGACATTGGAGAACCTGCCGATGTACGAACGTTGCATACATGCTTACGAAGGCAACAAGCTGGAAGTAAAGAACGGCGATATCTATATTAACGATACCAAAACCGACTCGTACACTTTCCAGATGGATTACTATTGGATGATGGGCGACAACCGTGACAAGTCGTCCGACTCCCGTTATTGGGGATTTGTTCCCGAAGACCATGTTGTAGGAAAGCCCATCGTTGTATGGCTCTCCTTAGATAAAGACCGTGGATGGTTCGATGGAAAGATCCGTTGGAATCGTATATTCAAGTGGGTACACTAATCTGACAAACATCATCGGACAGGATGAAAAAGAGCGTGAAATGGACAGCCGTCATCATCACCGGAGCAATTGTAATAGCAGGATTGCTCCGTGGGTTTGCTGTCACATCGTGCTTCATCCCGTCCGAAGGCATGCAGAACTCACTTTTACAAGGTGATCGTATCTTAGTCAACAAATGGAGCTACGGCTTGCGTACCCCGCTGATACGGTGGTTCGGCTACCACCGTTGGTACAGCAGCCCGGTACACAAGGGCGATCTGGTGATATTCAATAACCCGGCCGATATGAAAGAGCCGGTTATCGACTGCCGGGAAGTCTTCATCAGCCGTTGTGCCGGAAGTCCGGGTGATACCTTATGGATCGACTCGCTGTTCTCCTTAATTCCATCGGACAATATACTGAACCCCGACCGGAAGCAACTCTACTCCTACCCCCACGAACGGGAACGCCAGCTCGACTCTTTATTCATTCTGCTTTCCATCACCAACAACGAATTGATGGGGCAAGACTCTACCCACTACATGCGAAGCTTAAGCCGTTATGAGTATTATTTGCTTGATCAGGCCATGAACGGTATAGACTGGCTGCAACAAGTATCTGTCGACACCACCCATATTTGTCCGCTGGTAGTACCCGGAAAGGGTGCTTCTATCCATGTTTATCCATGGAACCGGGTTTTGTTGAGGAATACATTGGTTCTGCACGAAGGAAAACAGGCGGAAATAGTAAACGATACACTTTACGTAGAAGGCCGCCCCACTCAGGCATGCACTTTCTCCAAAGATTACTACTGGATGATTTCCGATAACTCCATTAATTATGCCGACTCCCGTTTGTTCGGTTTCGTGCCGCAGGATCATCTGATAGGGAAAGGCTCTTTCATCTGGTTCTCCAAAGAAACAGATACCGATCTGTTCGAAGGATATCGTTGGAACCGCTTCTTCCGGAAAATTAAATAGGAGTGGGAATTAAATATTAAGAATCAGAAATTAAGCATGGTTGTATATCTTTCTTCGGCTTATCTGGCGCCGGTGCAGTATTACACAAAGCTATTGATGTGCGAGAAGGCATTCGTGGAACAGCACGACCACTACATGAAACAAACCTATCGCAACCGTTGCACCATTGCCGCACCGAATGGCGAACTGGCACTCTCCATCCCCACTGTAAAACCCAATGACCTGAAATGTCCGGTGAAGGATATCCGCATCTCCGATCACGGTAACTGGCGGCACCTGCACTGGAACGCCATTGAAGCTGCCTACAACAGCACCCCGTTCTTTGAATATTACAAAGACGACTTCCGCCCCTTTTATGAGAAGAAATATGAGTTTTTGGCCGATTTCAACGAAGAGCTCTGCCGGTTGGTGTGCAAGTTGATAGACATGCAACCCTGCATACACCGCACCGGGGAATACAAGACCGGCTTTACCGCAGGTGAAGAGGATTTCCGCGAACTCATCCATCCTAAAAAAGACTTCCGCCTCACCGACCCTGCCTTTATTCCTGCACCTTATTACCAGGTGTTCGAAGCCCGGTACGGTTTTCTGCCCAACCTCAGCATCATCGACTTGTTGTTCAACATGGGACCGGAAAGCTTACTGGTACTACAACGTAGCATACGGTAAGTTTATCCGAACTTCCGGCAGTCGAATAAACCTACCGGGATAGACGTTGCAAAAACTCCGTCAGACTATCTTTCTCAGTCAATCCCAGCTTCTTCCGTAAGCGATACCGGCTGACCTCTACCCCGCGCACTGATATATTCAGCAACGGAGCAATCTCTTTGGACATCATGTTCATCTTGATATACGCGCACATCAGTTTCTCGCGATTGTTCAACTCCGGGAATTGTGCGTCGAGACGCTTGAAGAAATCATGATGCACCATATCGAATGTACTTTGGAAAATTTTCAGGTCGTCATCATGTTCAATACTGGTATCGATATGGTTGATCATGCGAAGATTCTTCCGCCGTATGGCAACCAGATTCTCCTCGGCGATGGAATGTGTAATGCCAACCGCCTCTTTCCGTATCTCCTGCAACATCTCATTCTTGCGAACCATATTCAAAGACATCCTGATCAGTTCTTCGGACTTGTAACGGAGTTCCGCTTGCAGGTTTTCTTCTTTCAGGATGTTTATCACCTCGTCCTTCCGCTCGCTATCCTCCTGAAAGGCTTGCTGCTGTTGCATCAGTTCTTCTTCCTTCTGATGCAACAATCGCTTGCGGCTATTCTCCATCCACCGATATGTAAAGAAGATAATGATACCGACAACGATGATATAAAACAGATAAGCCGGCAAAGAGCGATACCAGGGAGGCAGAACCTCGAAAGCTATCGAAGCAATCACCGGAGTCTCCCCTTTCTCGGTCACAATCTTTACGTTGAACTTATACTTTCCTTCTTTCAGATCAGTATACTCTTTCGTGTTGTATTCGCTGTACTCGCTCCATCCTTCGTCTCTTGCCCCGATCAACTGATAGGAATAAAAAACGGTGGACGACTTGTCGTAGTTGTTCACACTATACTCAATGCGCAGAGAGTTTTCCTTGTAAGGAATCACAAGCGGTTCCCTGATTTCCCGGATCGTACTGTTGTAAATCAACGAATCGCGTACACCTGTCAGGAATACTCTCCGTATCTGCAAATTCAATTGCGGGGCATTCACTTTTTGGTTCAGGTCAAGCAAAGAAAAGCCTTCCTCTGTCCCGATGATATAACGGTTCTTACCAAATCCATAGATGCACTCGAAGCTCTCGATCAAAGATCCGCGGAGATAGATCTCGTTGGAATTCTTATAATAGTTCTTGTGAACCGGGTCGTAATGGAGTATCTTCAACATGCCGTTGCCCACATACCAGATATTACCCAGCGAATCCTGATTAATATAGGTATAAGCCACCCGCCCGTCAAGCTGGTTCTCCAATGCTGCAAATCGCTCCACCCTGTCTTTGATCTGATCGTACCGGAACATCCCTTCCTGAGAGGCTATCACCACCTCATCGTTCACCTTACCGGCAAACACATTGTTATTGGGCGACAAGTCATCATTATTGTAGTTGACGGCTTTCACGATCTGTGTCAAGTCATCGGACAAGGTCAGGCGAAATAAACCATTTCCTTTATTAGCTACCCAGATGGTATTGGAATTCTCGACCAACATCGTTTTACAGGAATGAGGAAATCCGGCAAGCCGCGGAAGCGCCCGCCAACGTTCCTTATCTTTGTACAGCAGGTAGAGTCCGCTGTATGAACCCGCCAGCAGAAGATCCTTCCGGTGGCCAAACTGTACGGCTCTCCATACCCCACGCGTACCCTCTATGCGATATACCTCCCGGTTGTCTACTACAAAGACCCCATTGTCGGCTCCGACAAAGAGTTTACCGTCGTATTCGTCCATCGCCCATACCTGTCCTTCGGTAGTCGGGACAAAAGTCATCCGGATCGGTTCGTTCAGCTTATCCGGGATATCCGTTTGATACAATCCCTGATTCGTTCCCAAGTAGAGCGAATTACCATACAGGGCAGAGGCATATCCGGAACCGATTACCAGTTTATTGCCGTACAAAGCGAAGAGAGGGGCACTCAGATGCACACAATCAATACCATTATCGAGCCCCAACCAGAGGTTATTATCCCGGTCGAACGACATATCCAATACCGTTTTATTCTGTAGACCATTGGCGGTAGAGATCTTTTCGACCTCATCCGACTGCAGATTCAGCAATAATATCCCATCCTGCACCGAACCGAGTGCAAGCAAAGAGTCGCTCACAGCTGCACAAAACAATAAATTATTGCGGATAAAGGAGTCTGCCGCCGAGAGATAGCGGGTCAGCGAGCTTCCGTCGTACACGAATAGCCCGTTACGACTTGTCACTATCAATATCTGATTCTGGAACGAGAGCATTTCGGCAACCTTATAAGGAGCCAAAGCTTCGGTATTTATTAAGGGAACAAACTTATCGCCATTGAGAACGGCCAGGCCTTTGTTCGAAGCAATATAAAACTTATTGTTGATCACAGCCGATTGTTTTATTTCAGTACCCGCTTCAATACTTTGAACTTTTCCGCGCTCAAAGTAAAATACTTTCCAATCCGACTGATAAAAAACCCTGTCACCGACGATATGGATATTCCATATTACACCGACATCGTTATTCTTATCTACACTATCCGAAAGACATATATATTTCAACCCTTCCTTGCGGTCGGCTTCAAAATAGCCAAACTGTCCCATACCTCCAATGTAGATACGTCCATCCGGCCCTATCTTCACGGCACGCGCTTTCGCATTACGGATGGTATAGGTATGCCACTCGGACCCATCATACTCCAACAGACCTTTGTTGTTGGCAAAGTACATCCAACCGTTTTCGTGTTGTGCTACCATCCAGTTCTGATTACCGGAGTGATAATCTTTGCGGGGATAGTTCGTCACCGAACGCTGCCAGCCGGCATAAACAGGTAAATTAAGAAGAATGAATAATAAAAATACGGATACTTGGTGCTTCATAGTAATAAAAACTTTATGCAAATATAAAGGAAAAATGGAAACTTAACACAACAAGTATTATCTTAAAAATAAAGTTTGTCGCAATTGAATGCTTTGTCTGTTACTGTACAGACTATTATTCGTATATGTTTATCATGAAGTCATTAGAATCTAAATACTTCTTCATTTCAGCGCGTACACGAATAGTAAATGTGTTCTCGATCTTTGTTTGCTGACCAATGATTGTTTTTGCAATATTAATAGCATTCTCCGTATTATTGCTTTGCACTTCTAACTTCCATAGTAAATATCGGGGCAATACTCTTGTTGGTATCATATTGGCAGCCAATGTATAATACTCTATTGCCTTGTCGGTATTTCTTGTTTCAGCGAACGCATTCCCAATCTCACAATAGAGTTCGCTTGAAGGAGGAAGCTGCTGCATTTTTTCAATATTATGATATTGGCTCAAGTATGCTGTATATAGTCCAATAAATGAATCGCTGTATGCCAATTTTCGATAATTCGCATCTATAAACTGAACAGATATTGTATGGGGAGTATCAAGAAGTTGCCTGATTTTTCTTGATGCTTTCTCATAAAATGATATTTCTATGACCGATTGTATACCAATTGAAAACACAAACGGCATACTACAAGCCAATAGCCAACGAGGAATAGAAATACACTTCAATGAAAGACAGCCCGAAGTTCCTATTAATATCGGAAAGAGTAACAACAAGGGAAACACATATGCCGGATAAGAGAACATGGAAAAAGCAACCAATGCTGCCAAACCAGCCCTGGCCGTTCTTTGTACATGAGTGCGAGGTATATATATAAGATCACTAGTGTCCACTAAATAAAATTAAGTTTTAATTGGGTGTCATTTTGATAGTTCAGCTCTTCCTCTACCTGTCTAAACAAGTCTGAAAGATTGGTTTTATCCAATAATGACACAGTTAATATTCTCAACACATCAT
>JAVBVA010000095.1:0-129331 GCA_031554665.1 Bacteroides sp.
CCTTTGTTCCCCATCACATAAATCACATATTTATGTATTTTCAGATAAGGAAAATCTATAAGTATATCACGGGCATAGCCATTTACCTGCTCCACATCTTCAGGGGCAGGAGCGGTGAGCTTCTTTATCTTCGGAGCATCCTTTGAAGGGTGGTATTTGAATTCTACAATCTGTTTATCGCCATGATAAGCTGTGCCGGGTATGCCGGTCATCTCCCAATCGCACCGTCCGCTGGGATAGTTCTGCTCAATGGAGAAGGTGTAAATATAGCTCAGATAACGCACACAAAGCTCATAGAATGTGTTACGGATAAAATTCTCGTTGATCTTGTCGAAGCTTTGAGCGGCAAACTGGCCCAGATATGCTTGATAGTACCCGCCAAAAAGCGTCTCCATCGACCTGTCTTTAAGATACTGAACAAAAATCGGGACATAACGGTCGGCCCGTCGTTCCAGTGCGTTCAACGTGTTGTAGTAGTCGACAAAGATGTTACGTAGGGTATTATTGGGAAGTGTCATATAGAATTCATCCTGTATCGTAGTCATTCCCAAATAGTAAAGCGAAATGGGATAAAAGTCCTTCTGGAAGAACTGGAAACGGTTGAAGCGGCTTTTCAGGTCCGTTCGGTTGTACTCCATCTTTCCATCAAAAACCATGGTGTCGAGCATCTCTTTGGCATTCTCCGTTCCCAGAGTCAGACGTTTGATCCAGTTCACATCCGTACGTACGTTTTCGTCGATCAGTTCATCGGGAACCGTACCGTCGTTGATGGTGAAGTTCTTGATAAAATAAGTCAGTATAGTAGAGTTGAATATGGGCTCCGCATCCGGCAGCAGGCGATATCCATCGTAATTACTAATGATGATGCGCCATATCTCAGGCAGCAATTCCGGGGCATACCCGTACTGTTCGAAGATGACATCCAGGTATTCCCGGGCTTCGGTATAGTTGAAGCCCAACATTTCTATCAGATTAGGTTGAAGAGTGACCATCTGGGCTATGTTGAAACCACTTGTCAGGTCGTCCATCGTAATGGGAAGCACACCAGTGATGAAACATCCGCCGATGGCATTGTCGCCGAATCCGGCTTTGATTACTTTGAAGAAGGTACGCAGGAAATTATCGCCTGAAGTAACTTCACTGTACAACGGGTCGTTATGGGTGGTAATCAACTGGTTGGTGAAGTTATCGTACTCATCGATGATAAGATAAAGCTGTGGAAGATTATTCAGCTTGATATAATCAATGATATTAGCCAGCATATCGCCCGGACTAAGGCGGTCGGTAAACTGAAAATCCGGGAAATACTCTTTATAGGTTGTTCCTGTAAAACCCCAGAAAGCAGGCGACATCACATTGCTGAAATGTTTCTCCAGATCTTTCAGGTTATCGGCTATCCGAACTATTGAGAAGTTCAGGCTCAACACCATATAAGAGTTCTGCCGCCCGGTGGGATGCTTACCTATGTACTTGTCGCCAAATAGTTCGGCAAACTGATCTTTCTTTCGCAGGTCATAGTAATGCTCAAGCGTGGAGCAGAAAAGACTCTTCCCAAAGCGTCTCGGACGCAGGAATACCGGAACCTTGTACTTCTCGATTTCTTCGATATACCGGGTTTTGTCTACATAATAATAGTCTTCCCGGACTATCTCACCATAGTGAGCTACGGCGTAGGGTATCTTTTGCCTTCTCATCGTCATTGATGCATTAATGGTTAAACTGTCTGATGCTTGCAAATATACGAAAAGTATTTGAAATACCGGAGCACTATTTACAAACACATACTCCTATGTATTTTTCCAACATATGAATACAATGGTTAACAATAGGATCTCAGAAAAGATAACTTTCTCTTGTAAAATCCCGCAAATCTTCGTATATTAGCACAGAAAATTAACGATTTAAGCGTATGAACATGTATAATAATCGAACATTTCACCCCTATAAATGGGTAAAAAATAAAGAATTCCCCCTCCGGGAATAAGATTATTATATAAGTACGCGAGGAAAGCGGGGATAGTACGTGCATGTATTATCCCCGCTTTTTTGTTTACAAGGACGTGAAAAGTGTAGTACGGTGTTGTTCGTTGTGTAGTACACGAGTGTTTCGGTTGTAGTACAATTCCATGCGGAGTGTACTACACGGCGATGTGAATTGTACTACACTTTACCGGTTCTGTACTACAAAGTGTTTTTTGAAGGAGAAAAAGGTGCAAAATATATAGATGTTGACAAGCTGTTTTCCGAGCTTGTCTTTCACTCTCAAATGCATGGAATAGAGAATAATTGACAGTAGACAAAGTAAAATACATTACAACTACTCCTCGAACGGATCACCCAAATGTTTCATTATAATACAATAGCGGCGCTTGTAATGAGTTTCCACTATTTGCATTTTGTTAAAAGTAACAAAAACGTTATTATTTTAATGCGATATATTTGCAAGATAGTAACAAAAACGTTATCTTTGTATTGAATTTAAAAGCTCATTGAAATTATGAAAGTATCTGAGTTAGTAAGGGTGCTAACGAAGGCTGGTTGTTTTATTCATCGTCATGGTGCTAATCATGATATTTGGTATAGTCCAATAACCAAACAGACTTTTCCAGTATCAAGACATGGTAGTCAAGAGTTAAGAGACGGCACGCTTAGAAGCATTAAAGAGAAGGCGGGGATTTAATCCCTGCCACTCGCTTACTTATGAGAACTCATATTTCAATGGCTTTTAAATTTAAAATAAGAACAAAGAGTTATGAATATACTTGCTATTATTGAAAAGGGAACAGATGGCTTGTATTCCATCTATTCAGATGATATGTTGCTTAATCATGGATTGGGAGGATATGGCTCAAACGTGGAAGAGGCAAAGGCTGATTTCTTTGAAAGCATCAACGAAGCAAAGGAAATGATAACAGAGGAGGGCAAGCCCCTTCCCGATGGAGCGGATTCTATAAAAGTAACGTTCAAATATGACCTCCAATCATTCTTTAATTACTTTGATTGGATAAATGTTAGCCAGTTTGCCAAGAAGGCAGGAATAAACGAATCCAAAATGCGGCAATATAAAAACGGATTGGCATTTGCAGGAGAATCAACTACAAAGAAGATTCTCAATACTATAAAGTATATCGGAGCGGAATTACAATCTGCTACTTTATAAACCAGAGCTTTTAAATTCAAAATTAGGCGTGATTCCACTTGGTTTCACGCCTTTTTTTTGTAATCTTGTGACCTAACCCAGAAGGTCACGACAACACCGCTCTAAAACGTCCCATTTCCTCACTTCCTACCTACTTTTATACCGTATTCGCAACAATCATTCCATTGTTGCGGATGTGAGGCTAAAGCCATTGAGCAGATGCCTTAATATCCGATAGCCTTCAACGCCTGCTCGCCCAGCCGTTCTTTCAATTGTGTCAGATACAAGCTTTGCGGGGTAACATGCACTCCCGGCGAATCGAATATGCCTTCGGGTAAATTGGGTCCTTCCCGGTTGAACGGGCGGGGCAACGGAGTACTCTCACCATAACAACCAATCACCCAGTTGCACGTACCGGGAGGAAGCTGGTTGACGTAACTCATAGCTTCACAATTCCAGGCAACCGCCCAAGCCGTTCCCCAACCGTGACCGGAACCCATGCTCCCCCGGTTCTTGAAATCAATACCCCCGCCGGGAACCTTGCAGTTATCCATTAGGAAGCCCGTACTCCAACGTTGGTGACCTTCGATACGTCCGTTTCCGGTAAAGTTACAGTTCAGAAAGACAATCGGGCCCGTCTGTCCGGCGCCTACGGCCACATACCAGATATTATCGCCTGCAACCGAACAACGGTCTAACAGCACTTGCCCGGCATTGGGAGCAAACTCGGCAGGTTTGGAAGAGCCTTGGTGCATGGCTTCACGCACGACCGACACCCGTTGCACGGTGATGCGGCAGCCGTTCAGTCCTACACTTTCCATGGTTTCGAACAAATCGAGGTCGCGCAGCCAGCAATCTTCGCCGCTTACCCTTACAGCGTAATATAATGCTTCTGTATGATTTACCGCTTGCGGGGGCGAAACGATACGCAGATTCTCTACGCCGGCTTGCTTCAGACGCTCTGTTCCGTTGGCTTGTACCATCCGGGTATCGTTTCCGGTATATGCGGCATTGTAAGAATCGACCAAAGGGACGGTGAGTGTTATTTTATTTCTCTGAATGGCAGCAATCTCCCGTTCAGTAATCAGCCACGATGAAGTCGATATCCATGTTTGTGGCTTTCCGTCGCGTACCAGGTCATCCATCTGCATGAACTTCACCCATTCGGCAGTCACCGGTTTGCAGATTTCCACCTTGTCGCCAACGGCAAAGCCCGAAGCATCGGCTACCGTGAAATGCATCGCCCCGGCAGGGACATACGTATCGGTAATCTTTGTAGAAGCGCTGCCGGAAGTCGGAGATCCCAAACGATTGCCTGTGCGTTGGCCCCGGCCGTTGTTCAGGACGATGGCTGTGTGTTTCGGTCCTGTCATGCGGATGGTGCTTTCTTTTTGGGTCTTTCCACTGCCGCGTAGCACCACTCCATCGGCAGAAATCATCAGGCTTTTATCGCAGAGGTATTCGCCGGGAGCGAGCAGTACCGTTCCCCGGAAACCATCTTTGTCCAACGGCAAGGCAGATACCTTGTCGATGGCTGCTTGGATGATGGCCGAACATTCTACGCCATTGGGAAGTGGGTGTACGGTGACTTGCACGGGGACTTCGGGCAGGGGCACTCCGCCCCCTTTGTAACCGGCGTAGGAGAAGTCCATGATGCGGTCGCCTTGCGGAGTGGTTTTGTACACCAGCTTTCCGTCCTTGCCGGGGTACACCCATTCGCTTTGGGCAAGAGGTTGAGTGGAAGTTTTCTCATAGACCTTGAAGTCGGCAAGGAACAGGATTTCGTCCTTGATTCCATTGTCCGGACGGTCGGTCGTATCTTTCATTTTCCGGCCGTAGCTGCGGTAAATGCCAAATTTGCTACGGATGTTGGTGGCTCCTGTGCGAAACAGGTCGACGTCGTCGAAGCGTTGGTTCATCAGTTCTTTACCGTCGCGCAGACGGATGATCTTGATTCGGAAACTCCCGTGGTGGGTGTAGTGCATCTCGGTTTCTACCTGTACCCATTCGTCTTCGAACTCGCTTAGCGGCACATGGTCGATGAGTACACCTTTGGTGCTTTCACGGGTATCGCCCGAGTGGATGACTTGCATGCGGGGGTTGCTTCCGTCGGCATCGGAACGGGGAGTAAGGGTGATAAGCGGTGCGCCGTTATTGCCTTCCTGTGCCTTGAGTTGGTGGATGTGGCAGAAATTGGACGACGGACGGAAGCCTTTGGGGATTTTGAACTTCCATTGGAGCACCTGCCATTCGTCCCATTGACCGTTGAGATGGCTCCATTGCGGGGAAGTTTGCGTTTTCATTTCATTCCGCTGACGGTCGACTATGCTTCCACGGTCGCCATCTAAGGCTTTTGCCCCGGCGTGGTTGATGAACCTGAATACGTATTGTTGCAGTTGCTTGTCGTACACTACCTCGCAATGATTGACCGTGTTATGGTCTTTGTCCGATGAATTGGGGTGTTCAGAGTAGTCCCATCCCTTGCTGCGCATGTATTGATGAATGGCTGTATAGTCTTTCTTCACTAACGTGGCATCTGCCTGCATGCTGCCCTGGAGTTGATAGCCGGCCGGCGATGGAGACTGTTTATCGTTCGTAGGATTCTGCGCATACGTGGTGTGCATCATCAGGCAGCATATTGCCAAAGGTATTAAATAGCGTATTTTCATGGATAGTAATCGTATTATGAGTATTTCTAAAGTTATTTGGTCAGTATCCGCAAGTCGGCTTGTTGCCGGGCCATCAGTTGAGCGATGTAGAGCGAGCGGGGGAATACATTCTCTTCGTTTTGCCCTTCCCATATAGCTTCGGGACGGTCGGTAAAATGTCCGGGATACTTTTCTCCCTTCATGCCGAAGTTATAATTGTTGCCCGATGCCCACGGGTTTTGGATAGCTGCCCGCTTTACCCGGCAATTCCATAACACCTGCGTCACTCCTGCCCAACCGTGCCCGCTTCCCATGTACCCGCGGTCTTGCACATTGATTTCTCCATCAGTGATGATGTTATCAAACAACGTACCGACAGCCCATCGGTGATGCGGACCGATATCGGCATACGTCTGCGAAGCTGTGCAATTGTAGAACACATTCGGACCACAAACCTGCGAACCGGTCACGAAATCATGCCGGCCTTCGGTAGCCTGGCAATTCATAAACAGATTCTGTTGCCCCATATTATTAAAGGAGTAGCGCAGCCCTCCGGTGATCACCGATTTGAGCTCCAGGCAACGACAACCGTCCACTGTAATATTTTTGGTAAAACGTTCGCAACTGACTGCTCCATAGCCCATATAGCGCGTGGTAATATTTCGTATCCAGCCGTTTTCCACCTTTTCCATCTGAACGCCTATCCAACCGTGTTGATTGTCTTCATAATCCCGGAATTCTGACTCCAGGCACAAGTCGGACACGCCCACTTCGCTTATTCTCCCGGCAAAGTTATACTTATATATTTCTCCGCCGCCATACTTCCGGCTCATTTGCATCACTACGGGGTTATCGATGAAGATGCGGTCGCCTTCTATCCGGGTAATTTCCCGTTCGAAAGCCAGGTTGTATTCCCCGGGGGTCCACTGGCGGGTGCCTTTGCGTTCCACAATCTGATCCATGCGGATGTCGTGTATCCAGTTTTGCGTACCGGGGCGGTAGAGAATAATGCGGTCGCCTGCCTGGAACGCCTGCGAAGAAGATACGCGGAAGGAGTGTGTGCCCACCGGAACAAATTCGTCGGTAATAGTTACCCGTGTGCCTGGAATTTCTTCCCGGTTGCCTGTTCCGGTGACTTGTATCAGCGGGTATTGCTCTTTTCCGGTGGCAATCAGGCGGGTTTCGTTTACATTGGAACCTTCGCCTTTTAGTATCACTCCGCTTGTGGTAATGCGTAGGGTTTGCGAAACGTGATATATTCCCCGTTTCAGCAGTACCACTCCCCGATGCCCGTCTTCGTTGGGTTTCAAAGCCGATACTTTGTCGATAGCTTGTTGGATGATTACCGCACAATCGCCTGTGACGGGGGAAACGGTGCAAGTGACAGGGTAATCGGGAATGCTTTTATCACCGTGATGATACCCTACCCGGCTGAAATCAGGAATCGTATTTCCTTCCTTATCCGGCGTGTATGTCAGCTTGCCTTTTGTGTCGATGCGCACGTAGCTCGACTGCCAGGCAGGTGGTAGTTTGGTTTGTGCTCCGAGTTGGCTTACCCATAATAAGAGTAAGATGAAAGTAAATGTTGCACTTTTATGGATATTCATATAATCTGCATGTTATAAAATCTACTGCAATGATAAGGAGTTAAAACCGTTCTCGTTTACAGTTTTGCATCAAATGCTTTCAATAATATATCAAAAGGAAACAGAAAGTGGACCTTCGTAATATATTTTATGATTATCTGCTTTCTTTAGTTTCGCTGACCGTTGGTTCCCCTGCCCCAGAGGGGCTATGTGTCCGTAGCCGGGGGTGTAACCCCCGGAATGGACATATCCCCCACCTACGCGCCACGGAGTGGTGCTGTTATGCTCGCTCTTGGAATCATACACGGCACCACTCCGTGGCGCATGTATGAGGTACATCTGCCCCGTGGGCTTTCGCCCACGGCTACGTACACATAGCCCCTCTGGGGCAAGAAGCTGTCTCAAAATGAACTCACTTTATTGAACACCCTACCGAAGAAAGCGGATTATCATAATATATTTTGTACTCTTTACCCTGTTTTATTACCAGATACAATCCCGCTTTCTCTGTTTTCACCGGGAAGTTGCTTCCTAATGAGAGATTATTTTCATAAACCACTGCACAGTAGATGTTCTCTTTCGGCAAAATAATGACTTGTGCTTTGGCATCGTTACGGATGATGCGGATGCGTGACGGTTTGAACGCAGCGACGGCTTCTTGTGTCGATGCCGGGAGTACGATGTACTGATAAGCAGCATCTTTCGGACAAGTACCATGATTCAGCGAGAGGGTAACCATCTCCCTTTCCAATGTCTCAGGTTGATACATTTGCATGAAGTCGTGCCACTGTCCGTTGCGGGTAGTGGCTTCTGCTGTGCAGGATGTGCCATCAAGTACAATGTACCCGGTGTTATCATGGAAGAAACGAGTTTTGTCTTTGAGATACAGCAAATCGGCCTGCTTCCCACGTTGGTCGATGGTGGTTGTCACCGGCAGGAGACTATCCGAAGCAATGCCTGCACCGAGACACAGCACGAACTCATCGGTAAAAAGCCAGGCTTTGTGTGCTTTCAAACCGTCGCGATTGAGTTGCATGGCTGTCAGTCCGTAGTGTCCGTCCGTTACACCGCCGACGAAAGCGCTTTCGTTGCCGGTCTTGGCTTTCTGCATCCGGGGAAGCGGAGCATCTGTTTCGTAGGAAGTGATGCCGGGTACCTTTCGCCAGTCCCAGAACGGAAAGTCGTTGAGATACTCGTTGCCGCGTATATAATAATAGGTGGCACCGTCGGCCAGGTAGTAGCCCAGCAGGTTATCTTCGTTGACCAACTCTGTGCCGATGACCCGTGTAGAAGCCATCTTCACCGATGCCATCCATTGCGGGGCGCGGTGAATGGTATAGTCCGAACAATAGAAATGTTTGTGCCCGGTGAAGGAGTTCTTGCCTGACTGCGGAAGGAAGTTCTCATTCATGATGTGTTTGAATGCAGTATCGGCGGCAGGCAGTCCGCTTTCGGCTAAAGAAGCGGCGGCGAACGCTACACAGAAAGCTTTGTGAATAGGGGCATTGTGGTACAACTGTCTACCTAAGGAGCTGATGTCCATGTATCCGTTCCACAGAATCCAGCGGTAGCCTTCTTCGAGTAAGGTGGACAGAATGGTTAGCTGCTTCTCGTCGAAAGCCAGTGAGGTGCCGTTGAACAGACCAGAATAGAAGCTCATGCCGGAGATGAAAGCCAGTCCGTAATTGCCGAATTGCTGTTGCGGACCGTGTTGGTGGAAGCTCCAGTCTTCCTTGATGCCTTCGGTTTGCCCGGTGACAATCTCAGAAGCGATGGTATCGCGCGCGGCTTTTACGAGTTCAAAGTCGTTCTGTAGTAAGCCACGGATAAGTACGTTGCCTGCCAGCCAGACTTTATTTTGCCCGGTCATACCGAAACGTGCTTGTTGCATCACTCCGATGGCACCTTCGCGTTCTGCAGGTGTCAGTTTGTTTTCGAAGAGGACAAAGGCGGCTCCCATTGTCTTGGGCACGCCGATTTGGTTTTGCCACCAGTTGAGAGAAACGGGTTGGGTGGTAAACCAATATTGCATGGCGTTACGTATAGCTTTCTCTACTTCAGTTGAATGGTGGTAGGAAGTCTTAGTCGAGCAATAGAGCTTTGTCATTTCGAGTACCCGCTCAGCATGTGTTTTCGGTTCCCATCCCGAGCGACGGGTATCGGCATAGTTGATATCCGCCCAGGAACCGTCGGGTTTCATCGCTCGCAGGTAAGTAAGTATCTTATCTACATCGAGCGGGTAACGCTGATGCAGTTCGGCTACCATCTGGTCGGAGAGTTCTTGTTCTTTGGGGATGGCAGAGAGTAGTCGCACCAATTGTTCCGACTCGTCGCCGGAAGGCAACAAGGCACGAATGTAGTTCTTGCGGATGCGTTGCAACTCGTCTGCTTCTCCGGCAAGTAAAGAGCCGGGCAAGAGAACGAACAAACAAAGACTTACTATGAAATGACGAATATTCATTATACTATGTTGCTACAATATATTACTTCTTCTGTACTAATTTATTCTCTTCCATAATGACGGCTGCCCACAATGCTCCGGCTACTGCTTCTTTGGCATTCAGTATTTTATTCACCATTACGTATTCCACAAAATCTCGTTTGATGGTTACTCCGTCGCAAGCGCCAATCAGGTCGATGAGTCCGTTCTGGTTTACGACGAGGAATGGTTTCAGAGCTTCGTAACCTTTCTGTGGAACCGCGGCATATTCCTTGGCAGATAACAATCCGAGGTTAATACCCCGTTGGATGGAATACAGGAACATAGCTGTACCCGATGCGTCAATGAAGTTCAGCGGATGAGCGGGTTTGTCTACAATGAAAAACCAGCCGCCAGTCTGCTTGTCCTGCGAGTCTTTAATACCTTTGGACATTTTGGTATATACATCCAGTACGGCTTTGTAGTCCTTGTGCGTTTTAGGAAGAATCGCCAGCAGTTCGGGAACGACGAGTGTGTACCAGCCCATTCCCTCACTCCATACTTCGGGCGAGAGTCCGGTTTTCTTATCCGCCCAGACCGCCTTTTCGGGTTCCGTTGTCCAGGCATGGAGCAGCAAACCGCTTGGCAGTTGCAGGTGACGGGCGGCAGTGAGGATATTACGGCAGGCGACATCGAAACAGTAATCGGCTTCGCCTACATACTGTGCGCAGCGGACGAGGAACATTTGCATCATGAACACGCCGTCTATCCACATGTTGGGCGACTTGTTTCCGTGCCAGAATTGCCCGTCGCTGCTGGGATATGTCTCTACGGCGGCGAGTATCTGCAAGGCGGCTTTCTTGTAACGTTCGTCGCCGGTACGTTTGTATAGCGTGCAGAAAGCCGAGCCAGTCATGAAGTTATCGAGATTGGTGAGGGCGTGTCCTTTGTAATTCCCTTCGCGGTCGATGAAGTTGTCGATGTATGCCTTCATGTATTCCGTGTAACGAGAGTCATTGGTGAGTTGACCCAGGCGGTCCATGGCTTCGAACATATAGCCTTGCACATAGGTGTAGTCTTTCCAGTATGCCTTGGTGTAGTCTGGGTAGCGTGCCATGACGGTGCAGGCAATGGCATGTGAGTAGAGGTCGGGCGTGCTGCCGGGGGTGTAGTCGAGCCGGGCATCGGGTACTCCTTGCGAGGTGGTGCGGCGGTAACGGGTGGTGGTTTCTTCGGTCACCAGCATGGTTACTCCTTCTTCGACCACGCTTCCGGTGGTGCGGGCGGTGGTTACTCTGTTTGTCTGCGCCACGGCGGGGAGCGCTAATGCGGCCGCCAACAGGCATGCGAGGGTTTGTCTTGTTCTCATATTATCAGTTGTTTTTTATCCAGATAATGGGGTTGCGTATCGGTAGGTTGCGCAGCACTTCGTCGTTGGTAGGGAAATGTTCCAGTTGCTTCCAGGTAGCCAGATATCCTTTATCAGGCAGGTGAAGGGCAGCAAACAACAGAAAAGGATGGGCTACGGGCCATTGTTCCCAGTACATGACATCGTGCGGGAAAGGCCAGTTCTCCTTATCTGTGACATAGGGATAGAGATAGTCGATACCTTTCTGCATATTCTTCCCTTCGGAGGTGGTATAAGTCCACAGGTTATCCTGGGGCGTAGAGAGTATCTCACAAAGGGTAGCCATAGCATCGAGGTTGAACAGTGAGTAACCGTATGGTTTGGTGCGCGCAGTTTCACGGGGAAAGCTGCCATCGGCTGCCATCTGCTGGGGCAGGAAGATTTGTTTGTAACGATCTGCACAGAAGGTCATGCGTTCCTTGTTGCCGGTAAACTTGGCGAACATAGCTGTTTGCATGGCCCAGCAGGTACCGTGGTTATTGGTGGCTTCCATCTCCTTGATGCCATACGGGTGGGTAGATATCCATTCCAGGTAGTCGGCAAACCATTGGCGGACGGCGGAAAGGTCGACCGAAGTAACAGCGCGGGCTTCTTCGAGTCTCAACAACGATTGGGCCACTTCTATCAGATGAATAGTGTCGATGATGCCGATGCCCCGCCCCGTAGCTATTCCTTTGATAGCCTGGGCATAGAGGAGGTTGGGATTCATCCGGGTTGCTTCGTCGACAAACCAGGCTCGTACATGCTTCATCACTGCTTCGGCGTATAGTTTGTTGCCGGTAAGCAGGTAAGCGGAAGTGAGGTTCCCCACAATCATACTAAAGCGAACCATGGCGTGGCGGTGTGCCACAAAGTTATCGGGATTCGTTTGTCCATCCCGCTGGATATAGGGACCATCGGGGTCTTGTGGGTCGGACCACCAGTAATCACCTTCAGAATAGAAATCGTGAATTCCCCCGGCGGAACGGCTTGCCTTAGCAGCTGTAACAGTAATGGGGAGAGCTTTCAGGTCGATTGCCGCCTGTTTCAATACTTGTTTGCGAAGGGTTTGGCGTATCTGTGCTTCCGGTTTTTCTGCCGCGTGCGTAAAGGTGGAAGCAGCTGTAACCAGTAGCGCTACTAATGTGCAAAGGATTCTTGATGCCATAATATTCTTTTATTACTTATTTTGCCCCAACGGGTAGGGTATCCAGTAAATAACGTTCATTCTCGATTATCGAACAGGGTTTGCCCCAGAGGGGCTATGTCTTCGTAGCCGGACAGCCCACGGAATGGCCATATCCCCACCTACGCGCCACGGAGTGGTGCTGTGATGATTGCTATCGGTAATACGGCACCACTACGTGGCGCATATTGGGGGTGCATTTGCCCCGTGGGCTGTCGCCCACGGCTACGGACACGTTGGCCCGCTGGGCCAAGATTCATTCCTAAGAGATTCAGAAATGAACGTCATTTGCTGGACACCCTACCCCTCTGGGGTATGATAGATGAACTTACTATTTAAACTTTATCGTTACAAACGCAGTAGGAATACCTTCAGCTTTTACAGCCAAAACCGATTCACCGCCCTGTGTGTCTATTGTAATCTGCGCTCTTCCGTTGGCAGCCTGTACTTTACGTGAAGCCCGTGCAATTCCCTGATTCTGTATCAACTTGCCATCCCCGGCAAGTTCGAACGAGATAAAATCAGCAGCATCGAGGCAACGTATGCCTTTGTCATCGACCAACTGCACAAGTACCGTTGTCTTTTCTGCTCCGGCGGGCATTGTCGTTACTTGCAGGCGAGCAGGTTTACCCCACTTCTGAGTTTGGTATTCGAATGAGATTTCATCTGCCAACGGTTGTTTGGCACCGGGGACGATGGCTTTCACAGTGTTGATACCTTCTTTGAATACCGACTCCCAACGTAAACCGGCAGCAGGAAAGTCCTGGCTATTGCGCTTCTTCACTCCCATGCTGACGCCATTAACGAACAGTTCCACTACCGGACAGTTGGAATACACGAGTATCTCTTTCTTCTCCCCGGCTTCACCCCAACGTACCGGATGCGTATGTCCGTAGATGTACACCATCGGCTTGTCGGTCCAGTACGATTGGAAGACGTAGAAGCTCTCTTTCCGGGTGAAGTCGCGTTCTACGACTCCCTTCTGGTTGACAAACGGCACAGGATTGTCCGGACGAACCGGTGTGGAGAAATCTTTGAAAGGCCAG
The DNA here is from genome assembly GCA_031554665.1 of Bacteroides sp. GTDB lineage: Bacteria > Bacteroidota > Bacteroidia > Bacteroidales > Bacteroidaceae > Bacteroides. The sequence goes on from JAVBVA010000095.1 coordinate 13,412, forward strand.
TAAGCCGCTCCGGTAAGCCAAGGCATGTTTTCCTGTTCTTTCAGATGCCAATCGATGAGTTTGACGATGTACGTTTCCGACCAGTCGACCTTCGTCGGTTTGGCATCTTCTACATGACGCCCGGCGTGACTGTCGCCACCCCATTCCACATGCAGGAAATGTTTTACTTTATCCTTATATTGTTGGTAGAATTCGGCATACTGGGTGAATTCTCCCCTGTACCAACCCGCCCAGATGGAAGGCGAATAGACATCGACAATATCGCTACAGAAATCGCAACGGCGAATGGCTGTCTTGCGGGTACCGTCCAACGAATGCGAGAGTACGTTCAGTTCGCTCATGAAGGCGCGTATCTCCGACTGTTCGAATGTACTGAAATCGTTCGGCCAGTCGTTTTCGTTGCCGAGCCCCCAGATGATGACCGACGGGTGGTTATAGTGTTGCGCAATCATATTCGTGAGCATCCGTTTGGCTTGCGCCCGGTAGGCTTCACCCCCTACCCCGCCACGGCACCAGGGAATTTCTTCCCAGACGAGGATACCCAGTTCGTCGCACAGGTTGAGAATGATTTCCGATTGCTGGTAGTGTCCCAGGCGGATGAAGTTGACGCCCATTTCTTTCATCATCTTCATTTCGGTGATCATTTGTTCTTCGGTCATAGCGGCAGCTACTCCGGCGTGGTCTTCGTGGCGGTGCGTGCCGCGAAGCAATAAACGTTGCCCGTTGAGGTGGAAAGGTCCGTTGTCGATGAACTCAAAGTGACGGAAACCGAAACGTTCGGTGGCTGTGCTTTCCTGCCCGTTGGCGGTAACTTTCACTTCACAAGTGTAAAGCTGCGGGCGCTCAGTGTTCCATATCTGTGGTTTGTCTACCGGAATATCGAGGACGCAGAGTTCGCCCAACGGGGTGATTTCTTTCCACTGCCGGGTTAAGGTAATCTTGCCCTGCGCATCTTTGACGGTGACCAGCACATCGGCCTTGCGTATATCGGAGCAGTTATAGAACGAAGAAGTGATTTTCAGTGTTCCCTTCTTTAAGGTCTTATCGAGTACCGGTTCTATTTTCAGGGCTTCGACAGATACTTCGGGCAGATAAACCAGATTGAGGTAGCGGTAGATGCCACCGTAGAGGTTGAAGTCGGACAAGTCCGACGGGATAGTTTCGAGGTCACGGGTATTGTCGCAACGAATGATGAGCGGCACTTTTCCGTCGAAGCGTACAGCGTCGGGATGATTGCGGAAGGCTTCGACAGCTTCCGTGATATCGACATTCCAACTATCGTAACCGCCTACGTGACTGGCTACTTTGGTGGTGTACACATATACTTCGGTGCGTTGTCCGGCTCCTTCGAATTCCAGCATCACACGGCCTTGGGGATACGGGTTCTGCACATCGAGCATGGTTTTATACCAGCCTGCTCCCTGATAGTATTTTACATCGGGGTCTACTGCATCTTCGGCGTTGAAACAGTGAGGAAGGGTGACGGCTTGCCAGGCTATCATGTCTTCGGGGTTTCCTTTCTTGACAGGACGTACCGCTTCCCATACACCACCCAGATCATGAGCGGCAAACATCCAGTTCTCGGTGAGGCGAATCTTCTGTCCGGCGGGAATCTTCGCCTGAAGATTTCCCGCCAGCAGGAACAAACATATATAAACACCTATTGAAAATCTTTTCATATTATATTTTATGTAATGATTATCCGCTTTCTTTAGCTTCGCTGACCGTTGGTTCCCCTGTCCCAGAGGGGCTGTGTGTCCGTAGCCGGGGGTGTAAGCCCCCGGAATGGACATATCCCCATCTACGCGCCACGGAGTGGTGCTGTTATGCTCGCTCTTGGAATTATACACGGCACCACTACGTGGTGCATGTATGGGGGACATCTGCCCCGTGGGCTGTCGCCCACGGCTACGGACGCGTTGGCCCGCTGGGCCAAGATTCATTCCTAAGAAATTCAGTCTACAAAATAGCTGTGCCCTCACTTTCCAACTTCGCCTTTTTCAGCAGAGCTTCGAGGAAATAATAATCGGCATAGATAATGGGAACATCTACTTCCGAGTTGCTGGGAGCCGAACCTGTGCTATGCAGCAGCAGGAATCCGCGGTCGGCATTCAGTGCGGCACGGTAGTGAGCTGTTAGATTTTCCAGTATCTTGTCTGCCCATGCTTTGTATTGTTTGGCATTTGCTGTGTCGTACATACCGAGCTCATACAAGGCGCAAGCCGTCACTGTAGCAGCCGATACATCCCGCGCTTCGTTGGGAATCTGCGGAGCGTTGTAGTCCCAGTACGGAATCAAGTCGGCAGGCAATGTAGGGTTGCTGAAAATATAGTTGGCAATGTGCTTAGCTTGTTCCAGATACTCCGGTTTCTTGGTTTCGCGATAGCACATGGTGTAACCGTACACTCCCCACGCCTGTCCACGCGCCCATGCCGATTCGTGTGCATAACCCTGATGGGTATTCTTCTTCAACACCTGTCCGGTGATGGTATCATAATCGATGACGTGATACGAACTGTAATCTTCGCGGAAGTGATTCTTCATCGTTGTATTCGCATGGTTCACAGCGATATTGTAGAACAATGAATCACCACTCTCTTTGAATGCCCAGAAAAGCAGTTCGAGATTCATCATATTGTCGATGATTACCGGGCATTGCCATTTGTCCTTGTTATGGTCCCACGAACGAAGGCAACCAACCTTCTCCTTGTAACGGGTAGTCAGCGTACGGGCGGCTTCGAGCATGATATCTTTGTATTGCGTATTTCCGGTAAGGCGATATCCGTTGCCGAAACAGCAGTAAACCTTAAAGCCCATGTCGTGAGTGCCGCCGTTGGTCTTCTCGCGCTCGATGGGTGCGGTGAATGCTTCGGCTTTCTGTTTCCAGAAGTCGTCTTTGGTATATTCGTACATGTACCACAACTCGCCGGGGAAGAAGCCCGAACACCAGTCGCGCGAAGCAACCATGCGCAATGAGCCATCAGGTTCGATGTTACGCGGACTGACCAGCATCTTTTCTTTCTGTTCTTCGGTAAAGAGGCTTTTTGCCTGGTCTATCTCCGTAAAAGCAAAACGAAGTTGTTCGCCGGCGAACGTAAAGTTGTCTTTGACTACGTCGGTCGTCTGATTTGGTGAGCAGGCCGCCATGCATATTGCCACGAACGGAAGGATTCCTTTTGTTAATTTCATGATATAAGAGTGTGTTGGTTTTCGAATGAGGTAGCAGAATGAATCTTTGCTTTCTACTACCGCAAATCTACGGCAACCTTTCCGATTACCTTATCAGATTTATCCCATTCATTTATACTATTGTTTCAAATGTTAATGAAACACCGTTTTATTCCCTTGTTGGGTGACAAATACCGATGAAAAGGTCTGAATTCCCTCTCGCTGGCCGAAAACAGACAACACTTCTTTGTTTCTATTAACGAGCAACATGTGGGGTACTTCCTGCTTCACGCCGTGCCCCTGCCAGTTGGTTATCAGAACACCCAATCCGGGAAGTACCTGCATACCCGAAAGAAATTTAAGCGGTGCCCCGGGTAAGTCTTTGTTAGAGACTTCCCAAACCACTTCGCCCTTTGCATCCAGTTCGATTATCCGAGGATTCTTGTCAGCATCGGCTACGGCTACATACGTGTGACCATCGGGCATACGGATGACCGAATGCGGACCGCCGGAAACAGGAGCATTCCAACAGACTTTGCCATCGGCATCATACTCCGTCACCCTTTTGCTGCCGTAGTGTGCCACTAAGTAATGACCGTTGTCCAGCCGTCGGGCGTTACGCATGAAAGCTTTTCCGGCATCGGTTTTGCCTTCGGGTATAATGGAGACGGCCTTTACGACTGTTCCGTCGGGCGCCACTTCGAGCAAACGGGCGTCGTTGCACTCACCGATGAACGTATTTCCGTTCTTCAGCCGTTGGCAGGCGAAGATATGACTTTTCGAGGTATAACAAAACACCGTGTCCTTGCTACGGGTCACTTCAAGCACACCTGTTCCGGTAGTGAAAAGCAAATTGCCATTGTCCAGTACCCAAAGGTCGTTGGAGAGCGGTGCATCGTGTTCCCATACCTTCTCACCGTTCTCGAAGAGGAACACTTTCCCCTGTGAGTAGTCGGTACAGGCAAAAGTACGACAGGGAGCCGATTCAGCTTTCGCCTTTGCCCACAACGGGCTGTTTTCGACGATACAGGTAACCCAAAGGAAAGAAGAAATCACTTCCTGTCCGTTCATCTTCCGGGGACGGGTGACATACGTTTCATAATCTTTCTGGATGCCCAGACCGTTGTTGGCGTCGTACAAGTCGATAAGACCGTCCTGTGCGCTGATACGCGCTTTACTCAATAAACCATTGTAACCTTTGATGATGGTTTGCTCATACGATTGGGCAGGAATGAGCCCGAGTTCGACTGCCCGTCGTATGGTATACGTAAACATGCCGCTACCCGATGTTTCGTGCCAGTTGCCGGGTTGGTTGCCTTTGTCCACTACCTGATACCACAATCCGGTGATGGGGTCCTGGGTGTCTTTCAGTCCTTTCATCAGTTCTTGGGTGATGCGCACCAATGTGGAGTATTGCGGATGTTGGCGGGGGAAGATCTCCAATGCTTCGACCAGTACCAAGGCATACCAGCCCAGTCCTTCGCTCCACACTTCGGGAGCCATGCCCGTCTCCGGGTTAGCCCAACGGGCATCTTTGTCCTCGTCCCAACCGTGGTAAAGTAGTCCGGTATCGCCCTTTTTGAGGTGAGTATGCATGCCGATGAGTTGTTTGGCAGCCTCATCGAAGCAGTAGGATGCTTCGTCAATGTACTTTCCGTAACGGGTGAGGAACATCTGCCCCATGAATACACCGTCTACCCAAATCTGACCTACGGTACCGCGGCCGTGCCAAAACACACCATCAGAAGTACGGGGGTAGTCATCATAGCTTTTTCGTATCGTCTCTGCTGCCTTGCGGAAACGTTCTTCTTTGGTTTGCTGGTAAGCCCATACCACGACAGAACCTGCCATCATGTCGTCCATGCTGCGACCGCGGAACCAAACTAACGAACCATCGGGACGGACGACCTCATTCGCCCAATTCATGATGTAGTCGTAATATTTCCGGTCACCGGTTGCTTTCCAGAGTTTGTCCAGCCCGATGAGGAAGTATCCTTGCGGATAGCACCATGGCTTGAAGGGTATGGTAACGGCAGACGGATAACGGGTCATCACGGTTTGCGCAATGCCTTCCGACCATTTCTCCGGAGTTTTGTTCTTCCACTGTGCCGTCGCCCATTGGGTGGTGAAGCAAAAAAGAATCAGAAATGTGAGGTTTCTCATAATGATATAATTTGGAAGCTAAGATACGGCATCTACTCCTCGGCAGTTATCAATTTCGTATCTTTCGCTTATAACTTTGAATCAATGCGTATTTATCTTTGTTCTTGTGGTGTAACGGTCTCTTTTTTATGCTTTAATACAAATTCCGACGGCGAATAACCATACACTGACTTAAAGCTATTGGTAAAGTAAGCATGACTGTTGAACCCGACATGGAATGAAATCTCAGATACCGTATAATCGGACTCTAACAGGAGTTTGGCAGCAATCTCCAAACGTTTGTTGCGTATCAGTTCCGTAGGCGAAAGTTCCGTAATGGCTTTCAGCTTGCGGTACAGGTTAGCCCGGCTCAGCCCTATCTCCCGACTCAACAGGTCGATGTTCAGGTCCGTGTTGGCAATGTTGTCCTCGATGACCTGGAAGAACTTCTGCGTAAAACGGTCGTCGCCACCCGAAACAATCTCGATGCCCAATGATTCGGGAGAGAACTTCTTACCGTAGAGCTTACGCAGTTTATCGCGCGATTCCAACAGGTTCTTCACCCGGTAAATCAGCACATCCATATTGAACGGTTTTACGATATAGTCGTCGGCGCCTATCGAAAAGCCTTCCTTGATTTGCATCACCATGGAGCGGGCCGTCATAAGCACCACCGGGATATGTGCCAGGCGCAGGTCGTCCTTTACCATGGTACAGAGTTCCAGTCCGTCGCGACGTGGCATCATGATATCGCTCACGATGAGGTCTGGGTACTTGTCCACGGCAATGTTGAAAGCGTCTTCGCCGTTATCGGCCTCGAGTATATAGAAATAAGGTTCTAACGCTTCCTTCACGTAGGTACGTACCTCGTCGTTATCTTCTACCAGCAACACCGTATGCGTCTTGGTGATATTGAATGGGCCGGCAGGCGTAGCCGACGGTATCACGTCGGGCACTATCCGGTCGCTTTCATTCGGTACAATCTCCTCTTCGCGGTAAGCCGACCGACTGATGGGTATCAGTACATGGAAGACGGCTCCGTGCGGTTGGTTACTCTCCGCCCAAATCGCCCCGTGGTGCAATTGCACAATAGATTGCGCCAGACTCAGCCCGATACCCGTGCCCGGTCCCTGACTCCCACCCTTCTCTTCGACCTGATAAAACGGCGAGAAGATGTTCTTCAATTCGTGCTCAGGAATTCCCTTGCCGGTATCTGCCACCGTAAGGTACAAGAAGCGGGTATCCGACGGAAATTCCGGCGCATCCGCCGAACTCTCTTTCAGGCTTTCCCGTTGTTCGGCAGTGAGTGTCAAGGCATCCGCACTGTGCAGCGTCAATGTCACCGCTCCCCCGTCGCGCGTATATTTAAAAGCATTGGATAGTAAGTTGAACACCACCTTCTCAAACAACGACTTGTCAAACCAGCCATTCATTGGCGCTTCCTCTTTCACGAATGAGAACTCCACCCCGTTGGCCGTCGCAATTTGGTTGAATGCGCAGTAAATCTCCATCAGAAACGCTCCTACCTCGTCACGAGCTATCTTCAACTGCATCTTCCCGGCCTGTGTTTTACGGATATCCATCAATTGGTTGACCAGCAGCAATAGTCGTTGTGAATTACTGAAAATCAGGCTCAGCTTGTTTCTGACATTCAAGTTGAAGTCGGACAACTGCAACAACTCCTGCAAAGGAGAGATAATCAGCGTCAGCGGCGTGCGCAGTTCGTGCGAGAAGTTGGTAAACAGCCGTAGCTTCGTCTGGTGAAACTCTTCCAGTTGCATCTTCTCCTTCTGCTTGAAGGCCAGTTCGCGCTCCAGGTTCTGCTTCTTCGTGATGTAGTACATAATAAGCCCCAGTACAGTGAGCGTCACTAATATATATAAGGTGTAAGCATACCACGTGCCCCACAACGGCGGGTGTACCATGATGCGCAACGTACGCGGCTCGTCGTTCCAGATGCCATCGTTGTTCGATGCTTTGACCTCGAACGTGTAACTCCCCGGGGGTAACTTAGTGTAATAGGCTTCCTTACGGGAGCCGACGTAGTTCCATTGCTCCTCATACCCCCGTAGACGGTAGGCATAACGGTTTTGCGACGGATAGATATAACTAAGCCCGCAATAGCTGATGGAAATATTGTTCTGGTCGTATTCCAGTTCGATTCGCCCGGTTTCGTCGATAACGTTCGTCAGCACACCTGTTTCGGACGGAACAACAGCTTCGTTATTTACCATCAGTCCGGTAAAAACCACCGGCGGACGGAAAGGATTCAGCACCAGATTGTCCGGGTTGAAAGTAACAAAGCCATTGCTTCCGCTGAAAGCAATATCGCCGTTGGGCAAAGCAAGTCCGCTGTGAGGAGTCAGTTCCTGTACGCCGATGCCGTTGTTACGGTCATAATTCACAAACGTCTTGTGGTCGGGAAAGAAACGCGATACACCGTCGTTGGTGCTTATCCACAAGCATTGATTCCTGTCTTCGGCAATAGCACAAACATCGTCTTCGTACAAACCATTTTCCCGGGTCCATTTCTGGATGATGCCTTTTTCCTCGTCATACAGGCAGATACCGCCGCCAAAGGTGCCTACCCAGATTTGACCCCGACTGTCGCGCATGATGGAAGTAACATAGTTGCTGTACAACTGCCGGGAGGGTTCGTTCGCATCGACCGTGTAGCAAACTGTTTGCCGGGTGCCTTCATCGTATTTTATCAGCCCGTTGTTCCGTGTACCAATGAGATACACCCCCGGCCGCACTTCAAACAGATAACGGGCGCTGGGGATGAGTTCGCGCTCTCCCCCACTCACCGGAAGAATTTTGGGATAAGACGGGGTATGGCCCGTGAACTTAATAAGGCCGGAAGTGGGGTCGGAGGTTGCCATCCATAAACTGCCGTCAGTGGTTCGCAGGATGTGATAAATCGACATATCCTTATCCACCTGATAGAAAAGGCTGAAGGTTCCGGTACGTATATCGAACCGGTAGATACTTCCCTTGTTGGTACCGCACCATACGATGTCTCCCTCCACCCGGACGGTTTTAAGAATATTCCGGTTGTACTTGTAATGCAACGGTGATGCATGGTCTATCAGATGGTACTTGTATTGACCCGTTTCGATGTCGTACTCCAACAGTCCGTTTCCCTCGGTAGCAATGTACATCTTGTCGGACGGATGGTAGGCCATCGACCCGTATATGCCGAACCGGTGACCGGAGTCACTACCCGGCTCATGGAAGTAGAAACGGTTGTTGTACTTGCTGAAATAATTTACTCCACCGGAATAGGTCCCCACCCAGATAGTACCGCTATTGTCCACCAGTAGGGAATAGACGGAGAAATGGCTTAGTGTGCCCTTGCGCGCGCCTACTTTGAAGCATTTGAATCCGGCATCGTTGATGTGCACGGAACAGATACCGTCGAAGGTGCCGACAAACAGAGTACCGTCATGCTCTACGATGCAACGGATGTTGTTATTGGGGAGTTCAGAATTCTCGTTGGTATAAGTAAGGACAGATCCGGTAGTGAGATTGACTTTCGCTACTCCGTTAAATGCCGTTCCAATCCATATCTGCCCTTTGGAGTCTTCGCAGATAGCAGCTACATTGTTGCCGGGAAGGGTTTTTCCCTGGGTGTGTGTAGAGAAGTAATTCAGAATATTAAAGTCGAGATCGCAGACATAAAAGCCTTGACCGGCAGTGCCTATCAACAGTTTATGGTCAGAGGTTTCGATGATACAGGGAATAAACTCACCGTCCAGCTTTCCGCCCAGGTCGAAGGTGCGAAAGGTGTCTGTAGGTCTGTCATAGATACACATTCCTTTGGAAGTTCCTACCAGCAGGCGACCTCTGGAATCGACACACAGAGAACGGACGCTGGTGTAGAGCAACGAGCAGGCCTCTTTGCTATAGGGGGTGATTTGATTGGTCTTCAGGTTCAAACGATTCAGACCATTCACGGTTCCTACCCACAGGTTTTGTTCTGAGTCTTCTGCCAGAGCGGTGATATGACTGTCAGTCAGCCCCAGGGAGTCTTTCTTACTGTGCTTATAGACCACGAAGCGGGAACCGTCGTAGCGGTTCAGTCCGTTGCGGGTGGCAAACCACATATATCCTTTGGAGTCCTGAAATATTTTCAGCACGGAGATTTGTGAGAGGCCGTCTTGCAGGTTCAGGTTGGAGAATTGCCAGGAAGTAGATTGTCCGGAAAGATATACCGTACAGAATAATTGTACGAGCAACAAGCAACTCCATCGTTTATTGAATACTGTATTTCTCATAACGCTAAAATATTGGGTTAACCTATCAGTATGCAAAAAAGTCTGCACCATGCTTTACAGGAACGGTACAAACTTTCTGTCAGGCAATTCTACTACGGGAACTTACAATTATCATATTCAGGCCAGCCTTTCGTCATTAGCTCATAATATTTCTTGGCTGCATCCGTATCCTTCTTCCACCTCCACTGCCCCGAAGGAACCTTGTAATCGTACTGGTCAATGGTTTCCGAAGCCTGATGAATATAAGCGAATGCCTCCTCAATAACAGACCTAAGCCAGGGAGTACGATATTCCGGCCCACGGGCGTAAATACGATACCCCCAATAGGCCGTAGCCACAGCTTCATGCAGACGTGCTGTAAACAATGTCCGCTCAAACAACCGGAACAACGTGATATAATCGTCCTCCGGCAATACTGCTTTGGACTGCCGTATCAACAGCAACGCTTTCTCCGCCTGACGGGAACCGTAGTTCTTTTCCGCCATCACATACCGAAGATATTCCTCATTCATGCACTCTTGCGGAGTGACCCATCCGCTATCAATAGCACAAGGCATATCAGTGAGCAACATTCCCTCGGGCACCTTGAAACGGGCAGGGGCAAGATGTTCCACAATATCCTTCCAATAATGCATATTCTTGTCCACATCGTGTTTAAGGTAAGCTACCGGCGGGTCGAGCCACTTGCCGGGCACATGCCTGACGTAACTCGACTCGTACGGATCGTAATTCATCGACGAGTGGTTTGTAGTATTCGTTCCCAATGTATAGAGCGACGAGGTAACAATATCGTATGCCATCTTGAAAGCAGGTTTCAGATACTCCACCGAAGCAGCACCATACTTGCGGGTAATAAACTCATCATACACCCGCTCGGCAGTAGTCGTTGAATCGGCCGTATAGCTTTTCAGGGCATCCAGCAGAATTTCGTTGGGGGTTCCTACCAGTTGGGTATTGCCGTAGCGGTCGGTTCGTGCCACATATCCCACCACATACGGGCGACGGGCATACTGACTCCACCGCCCGATGACATACTCCGGCCAGGTGTTGGCAATGATTCCCTGCCCGTTGAACTCATTGGAAGTATCGAACTCAATAATCGTGGGGCGGGCAATGAGCCCTGCATACTTGTCATTGGGATGGGTGAGGAAGAAGTCATGCGGGGTTTCTTTCATCATCAGAATGATATCCCGGTTCCTGACACGCTCCAACGCCTCAATGGTAGTCCGGTATTCGGCATCGGTATACGAGTAGGTGCGGACGTAAAGTTTCTTTTTGAATTCACCGCATACCACATCGGCAATAGCATCGATGACGGCAGCCACTTTTTCCACACTACTCTTGCCCGACGGCGAATGTTGCCGTTCTATCTTCCCTCCCCCTTCACTGATGGTCAGCACAATACCGTCCACCGAAGGAAGCAAGCCGAGCATTTCCCGGTAATCGTTCCGGAACCATTCCCAGAATGCCGGGCTGTCGAGGTCGAGTGTTTCGCCCGCTCCGGTCTTAAGTTCCTGCGGATAGTACACCATGCCATACAGCGTATGGTCCCAGACTACCACTTCCTTTATGCCCGACTCGTGTGCCTTGGTTGCCAGTTCCTCGACCAGTTCCCGTTTGACAGAGTCACGCGCTTCGCGCAGGTTCATCAGGATCTGGTGCGACAATTGCAGGTGGTTGATGTTATACTGACCGGCAGCGGCAATGGTTTCCAAGGCCCGTTCGCGGTCGGACGAAAGGATGTTCCAACCTTGTACCCGGACATACTCGGGTTGGGAACTGCAGGCACCGCAGATAACCAGTGCCAGTCCCACTAACAGATGATAGCCGAATGTAATGAGTTTCATGATTCCGGATGTTTGATTTGACGAAACAAAAATACCGAAGGTACCCGAGTTGGGGAGTCAAAATCTAACCAAATACTTTCACAAATCAACCAGAATCAACGAAAAAGGGCTTCCGAAAGGATTATCCCTCCTTTTTTTCTTCCGCAGGGAAAGCATGCTGCCGGGCGGCGTACTCCGTAGGAGGAACTCCGTGGAATACCTTGAAGCAACGGGTAAAGTAAGCGTGACTGCTAAAACCGACAGCTACATAGATTTCCGTAATCGGCACCCGGGCTTCGCGCAATATCTTTGCTCCCATCTCCAGGCGGAAGTTACGGATAAACTCATTGGGCGGCACATTAGTAAGCGACTTCATCTTTCGGTACAGGTTCGACCGGCTCATACCGATTTCCTTGGCTACATGGTCAATGTCCAGTTCAGGATTAGAAACATGTTCTTCAAGGATGGTATACAGTTTGTTCATGAACAACTCGTCGGCCGAACTTGTATCTACCCCAAGAGTGTCGAGCGTGAAACGTTTCCCGTAGGTATCTTTCAGCCGCTCCCGGTTCAGGATGAGGTTCTCCACCCGTACCTTCAAGACAGAAGCGTCGAACGGTTTGATGATATAGTCATCGGCACCCACCTCGTAACCGGCCTTCTTGTCCTGATTCTGAGTGCGGGCCGTCAGTATGATAATAGGTATGTGACTGGTACGGATGTCCTTCTTGAGCCGTTGCGTCATCTCCATGCCATCCATCTTGGGCATCATCAGGTCAGTTATAATCAAATCAGGGAGTTCTACCTGTGCTTTGTCCAACCCGTCGGCTCCGTTGCCGGCTTCGAACACCTTATACGAAGATGAGAGGTGCGAAACAATGTAACGGCGCACTTCCACATTGTCTTCCACCACCAGCACGGTATAACGAACGCCCTTCCTCAGCACTGTGCCCGATTCACTCCATTCGTTATCCAAAGCGACCTCCACCACCGGACGATAAGCCGGGGTTTCGACGTACTCCGTCACGATTTCTTCGGGGGAAAACAGTTCCTTGCCTACGGGTAACAGGATACGGAACAAAGCTCCCCCACCGTTAGACGGGATTTCGGCCCATACCTTACCACGGTGCATCTCGATGATAGACTTGCTCAAACTCAATCCCAAGCCGGTTCCCGAGGCCGAATGTTCGTTCTGTGCCACCTGATAGAAAGGTATGAATATCTTTTCCAACTCATCTTCCGGGATACCGATACCAGTATCGCAAATCTCAATGGAGACAAACTGTAGCGCTACACCGGTATCCCAGGAAGTTTGTGCAGGGAATCGACGGTCCAGTTCTTCCCGGGTAAATGTGGAAAGGGTAACCGATACCACGCCCCCATCGGGTACGTTCTTAAAGGCATTGGACAGGAAGTTGAAATAAACCTTCTCCAACAGGTTCCGGTCGAACCAATGCAACAATTCCGGACAAGTGGATACAAACTGCAAATCAATAGCACGCGACGCTGCCAACTCGGCAAAAGCCTGTGTCATATCCCGGGAAAAGGCCACCAAATCACTTTGCGAAGCTTTCAGTATCAGCTTACCGCTCTCACGCTTCTGGAAGTCCATCAGATTGTTCACCAACCGAAGCAACCGATAGCCGTTGCTTTGCATCAACCGAAGGGTACTCATCTCCTTTTCGGGTGAGGTTTCCTTCCGCTCAATCATATCACCCAACGGACCCATGATGAGGGTAAGGGGTGTACGTAATTCATGCGAGAAGTTGGTGAACAAGTTATTACGGGCCTCGTGAAATTCGGCTTGCACCTTAGCTTCGGCCTGCTTCAATTTGATATCGTTCTCCAAACGCTTGCGTACACTGAAGTAACGGTAAACGAGCCAAAGTATTGCTCCTACCGTGAGTATATAGAGCGTGTATGCCCACCAGGTTTTCCAGTAAGGTGGAAGTACGGTAATCGACAGGCTGGTACCTTCGTTGTTCCACACCCCGTTGTTATTGGAACCACGAACCACAAAGCGGTATGTGCCCGGAGGGATGTTGGTATAGTAGGCCATGCGCCGAGAGCCCACTTCGTTCCATTGTTTGTCGAAACCTTCAAGTTTGTAAGCATACTGGTTTTGTTCCGGGAACAGGTAGTTCAGGGCACTGTACTCAATGGAGAGGTTGGATTGGTTGTACTTCAACACAATCTCTCCTTGCTCGTTGACCTGCCGCGAGAGAATGCCGCTATCGTCGCCGGGAATCACCGGATGATTGCCGATGTAGAGGTTGCGCAATACCACAGGAGGCACATGGGGATTGTCGTGCATCTGCGCCGGATTGAAAGTGGTAAAGCCGTTATTGCCGCTGAAGACGATACGTCCGTCGGACAGTGCCAGACCTGCATGGGGAGTAAATTCATGGATGCGTATCCCGTTGCTATGAGAGTAATTGACAAAGCTGTTATCGCCCGGATTGAAATCGCTGATACCCGAGATGGTGCTGACCCATAAATGCCCGGAAACCCCTTCGACAATGGTGCATATATTATTATTGAACAGCCCTTTCTTGGTATTATACGGGGTAAAGAGTCCGTTTTCATAATCAAAAAGTGCCATACCGGCCCCAAAAGTTCCTACCCATATCCGCCCCTTGCTATCTTTGAAGATGGAAGTGATGTAATTCCCGGGAATCTGTTGCGGATGGTAAGAGTCGAGTTCATTTTTGTACTGGACCAGTTCTTCAGTGGCGGCATTGTAATCGTACAAACCTTCGTTCCGGGTACCTATCAGGTAGCGGTCCTTGGTTACTTCGAGCAGGCAGCGCACGTTGGGGAATGCCTGTGGTTTTCGTCCGCTTACCGGGAAGCGCTCGGTGCGTCTTCCGTCGCGGTCAATGAAAGCCAACCCTTCCGGATCATTCACGCTGCCCACCATCAGGTCGCCCCGGTGGTTACGCCCAATGTAGTACACGGGATGTTCCACATACAACGAGTGCAGCAACTGGAACTTGTGCTGCCGGGGGTCGAAGGCATACACCGTACCGGCATTGGTACCGCACAGGATACGCCCGTCGTCGTAGTAAAGAGACTTGAAGGTATTCTGGTTATACGTCTCCGAAAAGTTATCGAACATTCGATAGGCATAAGAAGCTCCTGTTTGCTTGTTCCATTCGAGCAAGCCCGAACCTTCCGTGGCAAAGTAAACCGAGTTGCCGGTTTCGAGCATGGGGCCTACGATACTGTTGATCATATTCCCCTGCACTTGCGGTATCGTGTGATAGCCAAAGCGTTGGCTGTAGGAGCTGTAGTAGTCCACCCCTCCAGCCCAGGAACCAATCCACAAGGTTTGTGCTTTGTCCACATAGATACAGTAGATGGAGAAGTGGTTCAGCCCCCCATCCCCGGCATTATACTGGTACTGGCTTATCTTCCCGGTTTGGGGATGAATCACATTCAGTCCGTTGTAGGTTCCCACCAATATGTTTCCGTCGGGAGCGTAGTTGATGCAACGGATATAGTCATTTGTCAGCCCATGGCTCCGGGTAAGGGTGGTGAAATGCTTCTCCCCTTTCTTCATCAGGCTAAGACCGCTGTGATGGGTACCCGCCCAAACGGTGCTCTCCTTGTCGATCCACAGAGTACGTACATGGTTGTGCGCCAGGCTTGACGGGTCGGCTGGGTTGTGGCGATATACCTCCTGCTGACGGGTATGGGGATTGTAAATCACCAGTCCGGTAGCCGAAGTGGCCAGGTACAGCTTCCCTTCATGACTGACTATCTTGTTGATAAAATTGCCATCCAGCACTCCTCCGGCATCGACCGGAGCAAACGTATCTGTCGTTGAATCGTACAAATCCAATCCTTTACCGGTTCCCACCCACAGGTTTCCTTCGGGATCGAGACACAAGGAGTGTATGGTGTTATGCGAAAGAGAGCCCGGCTTTTCGGGATTGGCATAATAACTGGCAAGGCTGTTGGTAGAGAGGTTCAGGCAATTGAGTCCATTCGTTGTTCCTACCCAGAGGTTCCCCCGGTTATCTTCCTGCATACATAGGATATGGTTGTCGGAAATGGACGTGGACACATCGGGGTCGTTCAAGAAAGTCTCAAAGCGGTATCCGTCATACCGGTTGAGTCCGTTACGGGTACCGAACCACATATATCCCTTAGAATCCTGGTATATACAGATAACAGTAATCTGAGACAGTCCATTGGCCAATGACAAATTGGTAAATGTATATCGCTCCTGTGCACGAAGCGGGAGAAGCATGACCACTGCAAGAAGCCAAGCGTAGACTTTGGTTTTAGACATAGTATGATAGCAGATTGATTTTCTTGCGGACAAAAATAAGGAAATAAATCTTATTCCAACCATGAATAGAAACTAACTCTTTCAATATAAAAAAGCACATGGTTTCTTTGCCAATAGTTTTCTCTTATAAACCCAGAGTTTTTTACATACGAAGCACGCTTGCGCTGCTCTACGGGTATCAAGGTACGAGATGTACATCTCAGACAGTACGAGTTGCGCAACTCGTACTGCGTAAGATGTACATCTCGTACATGCTACCTTCAAATGAGAAGTTACTTCCCTCTAACGAGGTATACTGCTTTGCTTCTTTTCTATTCGCATCCGGCCTTATTTCCGGGCCGGATATCCCGGGTTCTGCTTGAAGCTTTCGGGATAATTAGTCAACCGCTCCAATTCAGAGTTAGGTATCGGACGCAACGTGTGTACATTGATATCAAAGAAGTTACAGTCGGGGTTGTACTTAACCACGCGGTCGAACTTGTTGGTACGTTTCAGATCGAACCAGCGGATCATCTCCGTTCCCATTTCCCGGGTACGTTCGTCGAGCAGGTAATCGATGTTGATATCCGAAGCTACTACCGGCAGTGCATCGGCTGTTTTGCGGGCACGTGCCCGTAACTTGTCCAGATACGGTTTGGCAGCTGCTCCACCTTCCAGGATAAACGCACATTCGGCAGCAATCAGGTATTGCTCACCCAGGCGGAAGATGATGATATCGTTGCCGCTCTTCTCCAGTTTGGGAGCCGTACGGTTACGGTCGAGGTATTTGGTAATGGTGTTGCAATACATACGCTGATTAGAACGGTACCCTCCACCGGGTGCATGATTGGCACCTGTATAGATCAGGTTCAGTCCGTCGCAGTAGATGCCCCGTTTCTTGTATTCGGCGGCTTCGGCGGCACTCACCTCACGCATGGGACGATAGACAACCGTATCGGTAGGCAGGCCGTCCTTGACAGGCACGCCCATATCATCGTACACGCCAGTCGTAGGGTTCCACAACTTCTGATAGGTAGTTTCGAACGTACCCTCGCAACGTTTGTCGTTGGCATCGAACAGAGTGGCATAGTAATATGTAGCCATATAGCTGCCCATTTTTCGTCCGTACCAACCGCTGTGCTCGTAGATTCCGGTATTTTTCCCGTTGGGTACCGACTTGTTCTCGCGCAGGCTGAATATGGGACTGGCGGTAAAGTCGCGTGCCATGATGTGTAACGGAAGTGTATAGATGGGGTCCAACGTCATCTGCAAAGCCCAAAGCACCTCCTTGTTGTTCTCGTTACGAACATCGAACAGCCACTTGTAATCGCTCTCCAGCTTGTATCCGCTGGCCTCGGCAATGAGCGCATCGGCCACGGCTTTGGCGGCCGTATACACTTCCTGTTTGCTATTGTAGTAGCCTGTAGCTTTGATTTTCTCGTCCGGATATTGGGTAAGCGACATTAGCACACGGGCTTTCAAAGCACTTACAGCTCCTTGGGTAATCTTTCCAGGCATATCGGGAAGCACGGGAAGGCTCTCACCAGCCAGAGCGATGTCGCCCAGGATGGATTTGTACCATACGTCGACCGTTGTCTGGTAACCTTCGTTCACCACTGTTTCGGTAGGAGTAACCTGGTAATGAGCACCCTCACCCCAAAGCTCTACCGCCGTCCAGAGCAGCCAGGCGCGGAAGAAGGCCAGTTCACCTTTTGCCTTGCTCTTGTCTGCCTGGTTTTTGAAGGAGATGTCATCGATGACCGCCAGACCGAAGTTACAGTTGTTCAGCATATCGTAGAGATATTGCCAGGCGTTCTTCACTTCACTGGCGTCAATCAGGTCGTCGGTATTGTACTCGGTCATACGGCGGGCAGTATTCTCCTGCGCATAGGTAATTTCATCGGTACCTGCCGCCGCGAGGTGTAACAGCGTGTATACCTGATAGTGTGCCCGTTCATACATCGCTACAATGAGTGAGTTCACTCCATCCTCCGAACTGCGGAGGTACGATTCGTCGAGCCGGCCTTTGGGATCTTCCTCCAGGAACGATTCGCAGGAGGTAAAGAGAGCGAGTGCTGCAAGCAGATAAATAAATATAGTGGGTTTCATATAAGTAAAGCTTTAAAATTTAACATCAAGTTTCAGGGCGTACGATTTCCATACAGTCCAATCGCTGCTGGGCGAGGCCGGATCAATGCAATCCTTGGCTGCCTTGTAGAGGTAGAACGGGTTGCGGGCCTGCAAACTGATGGATACATTCTTCAAGGGTTCCAACTTGAACCGGTAGCCAAGCGTCAATTCCTGTACGTTGATATAGTCGCCTTTGCGGTATCTCCATACTCCGCCCAGAGTATTAGTGGTAGAGAGTGCCATCAGCGGATAGCGTCCTTCGGGATTATCGGGCGTCCAGTAGTCATTCAGTAAACCCAAGGGTAACGAGCTACTCCAACCGGTTCCTGACATTTGGATCATGTGCCCGAAGCGGCCGTTCAAGGCACACGAGAATGACAGGTTGCGGTAGGTAAACTGATTGCGCATATATAGTAACCACTTCGGATTCTTTTGCCCCAGGATAACCCGGTCGAACGAGTCGCTCAATGAACCGTCGGCACCTTCCCCATCGGGTCCTGCTATATCCCGGAGTTTCTGATAACCCGGATAAGTCTTGTATTTGGCAGCTTCTGCTGCTTCGCTTACCTGCCAGATACCGTCGAGAATATAGTCGTAGTAGATATTCCAATTCTGACCAATGTAATAGTTCTTGTCCGCCATATCCTGATTATCTATCAACTTCTCGATTTTTCCCTTGTTCGTAGCGAAGTTAATGTCTGTTTGCCAACGGAAATGCTTTGTATCGATGTTGATGGAGCTAACGTTTATTTCCAAGCCGATATTGCTTGTCTCGCCCACGTTCTGCACGATGTTCTGCGTGCCGCTCAGGTGCGGTACCGAACGTGACAACAACAGGTCCTTCGTATAGGTACGATACGCCTCAACGTATCCGCTCAAACGTCCCTGAAAAAGTGCCCAATCAAGACCCAGGTTGGCTGTTGTGGAAACTTCCCATCCCAGTGCCTTATCTTTCAATCCGTTCAGCATATAGCCAGTGGCCATATTGTCGCCAAAATTAGTACGTCTGATTTCGGTATCGGCAAATGTTTCATAGCGGCTTACCGACGCATTACCTGTACTACCATAACTGGCTCTCAGCTTCAGCATGGTGAGTACGTTGGATTTATAAAAATGTTCATTGCTGATGTTCCAAGCCACAGAGGCAGCTGGGAAAGTAGCCCATTTGTTACCCGGAGAAAGTCTTGAGGCTCCATCCCGACGGACAGAGACATTAAGCATGTAGCGATTGTCGAAACCATATTGAATACGTCCGATGAAAGAAGCCCATGTTTCTTTGCTGTACGCACTCTCGTTGGAAATATTGTACTGGGCTTGGTTCAGGTTCCACATTTCTACCTGATCGCTGGGGAAACCCGAGCCACTGGCTTCGAATGACTTATCTACCCCCTCCTGAATACTGAATACAGCCGTTCCGTGAACATTGTGCTTGCCAAAAGTCTTATTATAAGAAAGGATATTGTCCCACGTCATGTTGGTATTGTATTTATTGTTCTTCTCGGCATAAGCACCTTCACTGTCGCGTACCAGATAGCGTTTGGTTGTATATTTACCGTAGAAGATATCTCCCAACGAGTTGCTGGTTTCGTATCCTAAATTAGAATTGAAGGTCAGCCCGTCGAATATGTTGGCCAAAAGCGTGAACACAGAGAACAGGCGTTGCTTGGTAGTACGGTCTGTGTACGGGTTATTAAAATCGAGCAAGGGATTGGCATAGATATTGATAACATTCTCAATCAGGTTGCCTTCCTCGTCATACGCCCTGACCAAGGGGTTCAAATAGGTAAGCGCGTTGTAAGTCACCGTACCGGAGCTTTGCATGCGTCCCGGGTCTACATTATCAGTCACCTGGTTGGTATAACGGGCATTTACTCCCAGTTTCAGGAAGCTGAATACCTGTTGGTCCATCTTCAGTCCAAGGCTCAGACGTTTGGAACCGCTATTCGGATAGTATCCTTCGTCATCGCGATATCCAATGGAGAAGCGTGTCCAGGTTTTCTTCCCCGAGGTAGAAATATTCAGATTATACTCCTGGCTAACCGTAGACTTCTTGTAAAGCAGACTCTTCCAATCGGTATAATATCCGTTCTTCACGGCATCCAGTTCTTTATTGTCGAACACCTGGTCGTCATTCAGCTGTGCACCGGTAGCCCAACCCGTACCTCCATAAGCTTCGAAGCGGGCACGGTCCCGACGGTATTTCACGTAATCGTCTCCACCCATCAGTTCGGGCAATTTTACTTCGTTGACGCCATAGAACGCATCGAACTCGATGGACGTTTTCTCCTGGTTCAACGCTCCGCTCTTGGTGGTAACCAGAATCACGCCGTTAGCTGCACGTGCTCCATAAATAGAGGTAGAAACAGCATCCTTCAGAATATCGATGCTCTGTATTTCGATGACCGGAATATCTTCGATGGTTGTTCTGGGAATTCCATCGACTACATATAGAGGATCGTTTTTAGCCGTAATTGAACGTTCGCCGCGAATACGGATGCTGGGACTGCTTCCCGGCTTAGTAACCGCACCTACATCCAATCCTGCCACTTTCCCAGCCAAGGCTTCCATGGCATTCGAAGCCGGGATGGTGTTGAGTTGTTCGGCCTTTACCGAAGCCACCGCACCGGTCAAGTCCTTCCGTTTCATCGTACCGTAACCTACAACCACTACCTCGTCGAGCAACTGCAAGTCTTCCTTCATCAGGATATTTATAGTTCTCGACTGGCCCACTTTGTGGTTTTGGCTTACATAACCCGTATAAGAGAATCTCAGTTCGGCACCAGGAGCCACGTCTAACGAGTATTCCCCGTCGAAATTGGTGATAACCCCGCTTGAGGTACCTACCACTGTCACACTTACACCTATTAAAGGCTCATCTTTGTCATCCGTCACCTTTCCGGTTACTTTTATCTGCTTTTGCTGGTTCACCGTCTGTGAAGAGAGTGGTTCGGCAGCTGGTAGTCCCGATGCTCCCAACAGTTGCCAGGGTGAGAATAGAAGTAATAATAAAATGCGTCTCATAGTAACTATAATTTTAAATGTTTGATGAGGCAAATGTATGCACCTTTGAGAAATTCATGCTCCAAAAACCGTTCAAAACCTATTAATATTGAACCAAAACGGAGGCCTCACCAAACATTAAAAATCTTCGTTCACTATGTTTTACAGCGATTTTCTGTATCTATTTGAAAAAGCAAACCATTTATTATAAGTTTTCGCCATTATTCCTCACCCACATTCTCATAAGTAGGAGCATCACTCTCAGAATGAGCCACGCCGTCACCACTCCGGTAATATTCTTTTGCCCACCCGGCGTACTTCGGAAACAGTTGTTTTACAATACTACATTCATCTCCCTGAGCTATCGGAGTACGCTGTTTACGATACGTATTCACATACTCCATTTCCCAATCGGCCAGTTCATTGTAGAAACTATTGGCACGTAGCGTTTCGCGTCCGTAGGCTAAAGGCAGATTATCCTCTGTATATGCTGTACCGGCATCCAGGTGTTGTTGCAGCATGGCATAAAACTTCTGCCAGCGCGGCAGGTAATAGCCGCTGATAAGTCCCGACCATTCCCGCCAGGCATAATCAAAAATCCTGGAGTCGCCATCAGAGCCCCAGATGGTGACCAATGTGGTAGCATCCCGTTCCAGCATATTCTTTTCCTCTTCCGTATCTCCCCAGTTACGGGCAGTTGTCAGCCAGCGGTCGAAGCTGTATTCTTCGCGGGTGCGCAGCATGCCGTCCATATCCGAAAGCATCTCCAGAAAACGGGAGGAGTGATGTTGGAACGCCTCCTTATCTTTGTTCAGGAATGCCTCCGCCGCTGCCCGGTGGATAAGTTGCCCGAGGTTGGTCATGAGCTGCCGCTGAACATCCACAATATCAAAGCGGTACGGACGGGAAGCAGAAAGTATATCCAGGTCTTTCAACAACAGTCTCTGGGCACGAATCACCAAAGAAGGGTCGTAAGGAATCTCAAAGCCGGCATTCGGTCCCGACTTTTTAGGGAATAATGCCGGACGGGCTGCCACGATGGAACTCTTCTCCGTACCGTTGGTTCCCGGCTTATAAGGACCGTCCAATAAAAGTATCCAGGCTTCCTGGGCCGAAGGAGACTCCGCCCCGTAACGGCGGGTGGCATACCGGCGTAACCATTGCCGCAGGTCGACGCTATCGGAGTGGCAGGGCATTTCGAATGCCAGCTCGTAGTACACCGGATTCTGTTCGATCCCTTCCATAAACAAGCCCGAACCGCACAATGCCTTGTTTATGGGTTTTCCTTTGATGTATTGATTGGAAGCCAATAGCCTTAAATCGCCGTGCATATTGATTCGCCCGCCAAAGTTATGCAGATTGCCCACCACTGTGGGGTATCCCCAGAACATGGGTTCGGAAGCGCTTTTCCCGCGCAGGTCAAGAATCAGCAATTTATCCAAGGGAATCGCCTTTACGATGTCTTCCCGCAAACTCCACGATTGCATAATCCAGGTACTGCCCGGGTCAAAGTCCTGGAAAAGATGATGGATGGTTTCGCCTACGCTCCGCAAATACTCGGGAGTATCTACAGGAGGGGCGCTTTCATGAAACGGATCGGCCGCGTATGCGCCATGCGACCCGAACAACCGGGCCTGTTCTTCCAGGAATACCCGTCCCATCCGGGGAAATAAAGCATCGGTGGGATCGAGTTGTGCAGCTCCTTCAAACCCACCCCACGGACGTTTTAACGTGATGTTGGCTTCCGGGTATTTTTCTTTCAGCTCACGGGGTACATAGCCCGAGAATCCCTGCTGGATAGGCTGCATGCCCAGTTCCAACTGGCGGGCTACGATCTTCTTGCCCAGCACTACGTGCTTGTCAATAACCGATTTGGGAAGAGGCCCGCCGTAACTTTGCAGATTCTGCATCCACTGCCAGGCGGCATGCCCGGGTCCCGTCAGAAACGCACGCGCCTCCACATCCGAAAAGCCGAAGCGTAACAGTGTGTTGTACCAAACCGCATCCAGCCCGATGGTAAAGAGGGGCATGTTGATGGCATTCATGGCCATGAAGTCCAACTCCCGTTGCCACCGTTCCCAGTCCCACCAGGCGGCTGTATAGCTTACCGTACAGTAGTTCATATACACCCGGTGCTTACCGTTAATCAACCTTCTTTCTTTTTGTGCAGGTTGGGGCAAACGCGCCGGGAGGTTCAACTGGTTCCCGAACCAGGATACATGAGCATTACAAGTGTATTTCAGATACCAGTTAAAGGCTGTAGCCAAGGCTACCGGCGTATTGCCCCGCAGAATCACTTTCTTCCCGTTGCCGGCTATCTCATACACATCCGATTCGTTATTCGCCGGTGGTATGATTTCGAGCTGGTATTGCGAAGCATAACCAGGCGTTACCCGTTCTATCAGCTCGTACACGGCCCGGATTTGTTCTTTCTTATTTTTACCTTGCAAAGGCATTGCACAAAAACCCAACAAGAGGGTGAGCAGTAGTACATTTTTAGTATTCATCTTTTCGTGGTTATTTAATCGTAAAATCAAAAACAAGAATCTCCCGGGGTTTTAATCGAACGGAGAAGATATCGCCATACGCATACGGACGTTTCAATGTTGAATCGACCGGATGGAGGGACGAAGAGATCCGGTAAGACAAATCCGGCCGGGCAGGCAGGCCCAGTTTCCTGTCGAGCATCACTTCGTACTCTTGTTCCCGGTCGGCTGGATTGTGCAGGGAGAGATACCCAGCCTCGTTGTTCCAGGCGCTATATCCGTATACTTGATTATCGCGGGGCGAACCACCGTGCATGCGTACCTGCTTAAACAAGGGGAAGACTTTTTCCGCCCATTTCAATCCGTCGGCCAGGACATCCCAATCTGAGGACGACAGTACTCCGGTCTTTATATACAGCTCGATAAAACCTGTCCCCCGGCTTATATTCATATATAAATAGTCGCGGAACACCTCGGCGGATTCTCCACTGCTTACCTTTTTGGGCTCGTGGTTAAAGAGTGCATTCATGGGGAATTTCGTATTTTCTTCTTTCCATATCCGATGGTACACATCGTCCCGGTAAACCAATTCATTCGTACGGCTATCACCTTTAGCGGCGTCGCCTGCATTAATCATCCACACCACATCCACATATTGTAACCACCAGGGACTTAAATAAGCGCCATTGGTTATCGCAATAAAAATCTCCGGGTTCAATGTTCCCAGGCGATTAAAGATTTTCATCAACCGTTCTGTTCCGGCAGAAAGGTAATATAACTTCAGTTCATCGTACTTCGCATCGTTGAGCCGGGCGTCGTTCGATGAAAAACCGGCTGTTTCCAGTTGCGGCATAGCAGGCGCTCCCCTACCCTGCAATTCGAAGTCGCGAATATTGAGGTGTCCAAACAGACCATCAAACTTGAAATAGGCTACTCCTTGAGAAGCGAGTTCTATCACACGGTCTTCGAGTTTCTGCATGTAAACAGCTCCCGTCATGGACATTCCGTACGACAAACTTTCGTATCCGTACTTTTCCATGAGAGGAACCATCTTTAAACCTCCCAGGATGGAAGCCGGACTTAGCCAAAGTCCCAGTTTCGACCCGGCCGACTCTACCGTCTGAAGGCTTTCTGTAAACTCCGGATGAAACTTGGCATTTACTTTCCATACGGTATCCGACCAATCGGCAGTAGCCGGATCGGCATCCTGCCAGCCATCGTCAATCACATAGGCGCTCAACGGAGGGCAACCGCGTTTTTCTACCAGTTCGCGGTTGATTTGTCGTACGCTGTTCCGGAACTTATCTTCCGTAACACTTTTACCAAAGTCAAACCAACTGTTGTATTGAATCTGCAAACGCAACGGGCGCTTCCTGATTTTATCTATATAGGCATAGAAAGCATCGTCTATGTAAGCTGCATCATCGGCCACTCCGCATACACTTTTATAGGTAGTGTATGGGCGTCCGGCCGGAAGGTTAAGGCCATACAGGTACCCACAATCCATCGTTTGATGGGTTACCTGATTGGTTGCAGCAGGAAACTCCACCCCCCAATAGGTAGCTGTTTGGGTGGTATAGAGCGGTTGTCCTAAACCGGGTTTCCAACGTCCGCTTCCCTGGGCTGTTATTTCCCGGGTGGTATAGCACTGCACCGCATCTGCCAAAGCCATGGACTCTATATCCACCCTTTCCAGGGTCATTTCTTTTTCCGATTCTATTTGCAGGTATTTATAGCAGAATGAATCCTCATCGGATAACTCATAATGTACATTGACTGAAATGCCTTCGGCCTTATTATCCAATGTAAACTTATACCCCCTGCCTTTTTTCGTCCCATCAAGCTTGTATGCTGAGACAGAACGGAAGAGGAAATCTTTAGAAGTAACTGTCCGGGCCGTGCCCACTTTATCGGTTCCCTTTGACAGGCGAAGTGCAAACTCCCCGCACGACAACGGTTCCAGTTCTTTATTCGCTACCTTGTTCAATACACTCCGGGTTTGCAGCACTCCCTCATTTACCTCCAGTATCCGGGCAAGGTATGCATTCTCCAACCGATACACCGCGTGTTGCGCCTGTAGCGTAAGGAGGCTGCCTGCCAGCAGCACACTCATCAAACTTGTTCTTATCTTTATCATCATTCTTATAATAGTGCAGTACCTTGTTTTTCCAGTTTCTCTTTCCGCAGCAACGCTTCCAGAAAGTAATAGTCGGCATATACAATCGGGACATTTATCTCAGAGCCGTGAGGAAAAGACCCCGTGCTGCCCAATAGCAGAAATCCGCCATTCGCATGAAGCGCGGAGCGATACCCCGTATTCAGGTTGCTGAGAATGGCATCCGCCCAGGTTTTATACTGTGACGAATTCTCCTTGTCGTACATCGACAGTTCATACAAAGCGCTGGCAGTAACCGCGGCTGCCGATACATCGCGGGGTTCGTCCGGTATATCAGGGGCATTATAATCCCAATAAGGTATTAAATCGCCGGGCAAGGTTTTGCTCGTGAATATGTAGCGGGCAATGTGCCGGGCGTGTTCCAGAAACTCAGGCAGGTTGGTTTCACGGTAACACATGGTATATCCGTACAATCCCCAGGCCTGTCCGCGCGCCCAGGCCGATGTGTGTGCATAACCCTGATGGGTATTACGTTTCAACACCTGACCCGTAATGGTATCGTAATCTACAACGTGGTACGAACTGTAATCGGGGCGGAAATGGTTCCGGGCGGTTACCCGTGCATGGCTTACGGCAATGTTATAGAACTCTTCCCGGTTGGTTTGTTTGAATGCCCAGAACAGCAATTCCAGATTCATCAGGTTGTCGATAATCACCGGGCATTGCCATTTGTCGGTACCGTGGTCCCAGGAGCGGAGGCAGCCTACATTCTTTTTGTAACGTGTAATCAGTGTTTCGGCCGACTCTACCAGTACCTCCTTGTACCTGGGATTATGGGTCAGGCGATACCCGTTTCCAAAGCTGCAATGCACCTTGAATCCCATGTCGTGGGTACGTCCGTTGGTTTTCTCCCGTTCCACAGGAGCAGTAAACGCTTCTGCTTTCTGACGCCAATAATCGTCTCCGGTATATTCGTACATGTACCATAACTCGCCGGGGAAGAAACCGCTGGTCCAATCGCCCGAAGCAACCAGACGCAACGAGCCGTCGGGCTCTATGTTCCGGGGGCTGGTCAGTCCTTTCTCTTGTTGTGCTGTTGTGAACGCAGCTTTAGCCTTGTCTATCTCTGTACATGCGTAGGTAAGCTGCTGTGAAGCAAACTCAAACCCATCTTTTGTCACAGAAGGTGAATGGGGGGTACGGCTGCATGCTGTACACAGAATCAACAGATACAATAGTTCTTTCTTCATATCATGCTATTTTGTATTAAGTATTCAGTTTATTTGTTTTCCGGTAAACCAGTCCGGCATATAGGATCAATCCCAACAGAAGAGTGTATACGACGGCCATGCCCTGAAGTGCGGGCGGTGTTTCGCTGCTTCCATACGAATGTAATCCGGAGAAATAATAGTTTACGCCCAGATAAGTCATCAATACCGACAGGAAACCAAGTACAGCCATCACGCTAAAGGCATAATCGGACCGCAGGGAGGGAATAAAACGGGCATGAAGGACGAGGGCATACACCACCATGGTAATCAATGCCCAGGTTTCTTTCGGGTCCCACCCCCAGTAACGGCCCCACGACTCATTGGCCCAGATGGCTCCCAGGAATATCCCTGCCGTGAGCAGATAAAGCCCGATATGGAGCGACATTTCATTGATGATGCGCAGTTCCCGCACCTTCTTGTCCAGCGATACCCCTCCTTTTCTGCCGGAAAGGGCAATAAAGAACAAGGAGATGATTCCCAGCAGCAAACTGACACCGAAGAATCCGTAACTAGCTGTGATGACCGATACATGTATCATGAGCCAGTACGACTTCAATACAGGAACGAGCGGGGTTATTTCCGAATCCATCAGGTTGAGGTTGGCTACGAAAAGTATAATACCGGCAAACAGCGCAGCGAGTGCCAGGGTGAGGATGTTACGCCTGGCAAACAGCAGACCGGCCAAAGCGGTAGCCCAACCTACATAAATCATCGATTCGTAGGCATTTGCCCAGGGAGCGCGCCCTGCAATGTACCAGCGGATGCCCATACCGGCTGTATGCATCAGGAAAACAACGATAACGGCTCCGGCCAGCAAGTATATCACTCCGTTCAGTTTCTGGTTCCGGGCCAACAGTTTCCAGATAGCAGCGAACAACAACAAGAAACCGGTCAGCATGTAGCATACGGCCGACCAGAAAAACAGGTGTGCCCGGTTATACAACAACTCCCAGGACAATTGCTTTTCCGACAGCAGGGAAGTGGCGCTTTGTTTTTGCTGGTACACATGGATCATGTCCAGCACTTCATCGGCTACCTTCCAGTTTCCGCTTCGTAATGCTGTGGCTGCTTCGTCCTGGTACCAAGCCATGATGCGTGATACAAACATAGAATCTTGTCCGGCGAAGCGTGATAAGTCGTCGCCCGCCGCATACCATTTCCCGGATGCATCCCCCGGTAAGGGGAACAGCGCCAACATTTTCCCCTGCAAGAGGGAGTAAAGGATATTTATTTTCTCGTCTAATTTCAGGATATCTTTATCTGCTTTGGAACGTTCGGCCAATGGACGTGCATACGCTCCATCCACCATCCCGGCCAGGCGATAATGCCCTTCACTGTCAAAAAAATCGGAGAAGCGCATGTATGTTCCTTCCGGCAGGTCTAACTCCTCTTGGAGATTTGGATTCGATTGACGAATCAGGGGAACGTTGCTCCAATACACCGGATTTACCAGAAAACCCATAATAACCTGTTCGGAAGTGAGTCCTTGAAATGAATCGCTCCGGTATATTTTGCGTAACAACTTGGATGTATAGGTATTCACGGGTTCCACGCGTCCGGTGGGACATTGTACCTGAAGGCGTCCCCAATGTTCGGCATGGCTTTCCGGGATGGTGTTTTTCTCCAATTGCCCGGTCATTGCCTGCTGTGCCTGTGCAGTGACGCAAAGCAGCAGGCAGGCAACAGCCGCCAATTGCCTGAGTTGATTGTTGAGTTGACGAAAACGGGAACCGGGAGCAAACAGGCTCAGCAGGATTCCCGACAGGAGTAGCGCATAGCCTGCATAGGTTACGCCCGTACCTGTTCCATCATGGTTCAGCGTCAGCACGGTACCCTGCTCATCGGGGTCGTAAGACGATTGATAAATACGGTAGCCTTGTTCGTAAATTACCTTGTTCATATAGATATGTTCTGCGCGGGCACCCTCGGCCGAAGCGATGGTGAGGAAGCTTTCGAAAGAGGACGGGCTGCTGGAACCCGAATAACGTACCAATTCAAAATTATCCAGCCGGATGGAGAAAGGCAGTTCACGCTTTTCTTCACCAACGTATAGGACGGCGCTTGTTTCCCCCTCCCTTATATGGACAATCCCTTCGAATCCAAAGAGGTGGGTAATCAATGCGCCTGCCAGAATAACGATCAACGAAACGTGGAGAACCAACGCACCGTATTTCTTTGGCTGCCAGAGCCGGTTCTTACAGGCAAGTGCAATGAATGAAACGACTAAAATCAGTTGCAGCAGATAAAACAAGGGATTGTTATAGATATACGCACGGGCCGCAGCAGTGCCTGCCATCTGCTCTACCACCGTAGCGGCTCCCAGCAGAACGGCGTAAAGTATAAGTAATATCCAACTCAACTTCCAGGAAAAGAAGAGAGAGTTCACAAGTGATTTTATTGTTTTCATACAGTTAATTTGATAGACTTTCGCTAATCTTCAATGACAACGCGGAAACCTACGTTATACACTTTCTGCCAAGGCAGATACGACTTCCGGCAATAGGCGGTACTATGCTTCGGATGATCGGTCCACGAGCCACCGCGGACAACTTTCTCCAATCCTTTCCCTTGTGTTTTTTCGTTATACGGGTAAGGTTGATAATCGGAGCGGGTCCATTCGGCTACATTGCCCTGCATGTCGTACAATCCCCAAGGATTGCCCTGATAGCCACCGCCTTTTGCCATGAGCATATTCCCATCATCTACCCCTTGTTCTTTGGGCTGATAGGTATAATACTTATACCAAGGATCGGTTTCGCTCATGGGTTGCGGGTCTACCCCGCGTACCGCAGCTTTATTGAGTTGTTTATCGGCCATGTTTTCAAACGTACCGAAATCGGTATTCAGCGAACCATACCAGAAGTCATCATTGCTTCCTGCCCGGCAGGCCCACTCCCACTGTGCCTCGGTAGGCAGCATCACCTTCCATCCGGTTTTCTCGCTTAGCTTCTTGCAAAAGTCCATAGCTTCCTGCCAACTTACACGGATGGCCGGTTGTTCGGGACCATTGGCGGGGTATCCTTCGTGTACATGGTCTTTCCAGAGCTGACCGATGAAGCGGCTGTTATGTTCGGGAAAGAAGGTACGGAACTGTTCGTTGCTTACCTCTATCTCGCCCATCCAGAATGCTTTTTGAATAGTCTGCTTGGTTGCCGGAACCTGATGTGACTGTTTGCGGCTATCTCCCATCACGAAAGTTCCCGCAGGGATACGTACAAAGTTCATCCGGATGCCCGGGACCAATTCCAGACTCATGCTTGTTTCCTTTTCGCGGCTCTGCATGGCTTTGGCAACCGTAGCATCGAACGGCCAGCCTTTCACGGTAATTTCCTTGCTCTTTACTTCCTGCTTTTCCGGTTTTACTGGAGCCGGTTTGCCTTGTTTGCCTAAGTATTCGGCATAGGCCCGGATTTCGGATTGCCAGTCTACACCCGACCGTGCATACTTCTCGGTCAGTTCGATACGGCGGCTGATCTGCTCGACCCCTTTGAAGATATTGGCGTTGAATTTACCGTGATAAGGTGCATTAAAGTCGATCCAGTTGTACAGGGCCTGCCACTCTTTATCAGTAAGTTTCACTCCGTGATGTCCGTCTTTCAACAGTTTGATAAGCGGGCTCACGGATGCATGGTATTCATACGGGTTGAGTACTTCTATTTCGGCTTCGGGCCCCTGACGGTACACATACGGATGCAAGTTCAGGTAGCTTTCGCCAAATCCGGAGAATTTATCGATGCGTCCGCCGGTGAAGTCGGCCAATTTACTTTCGCTGTTGTGGCAGGCAAGGCAAGCACGGTCTAACACGGGTTGTACCTCCAGCTCGAAAGTAAACGATCGCTGACCGCCTTCGGGTTTGGTGATGGGGTGTGGTGTTATTCTGGACGCCATGACCCGCTTGGGTATAGGAATCTGGTTTTGGTTTTCGTGGCAACCGATGCAGGAAACGGTTTCGCCCGGCATGCCCGTCAGCCAGCTACGCATCCATTGAATGGCGCGCCCTTCGCTGTCCAGCGGTTGGAGCGAGATGGGCATATTGGCCGGAATGGTAAACATGGCCGAGCCGTCTTCTTCCACGGGAACTGTTCCCAAGAGGCGTTTGATATCCCAACCGCTTTGCACGCCTTGTGCCCAGTGGTCGGACGGGGTTTTGTTGTAAGCAAACTCATAGGAAAGTACGCGGAAGGCTTTTACCGTACCGCGGGGTACTCCTTTCAGCCCTTCGCCTTCGTAGATATCCTGAATAAATACCGTGGCTTCCTTGCTGGCCGGTTTCACCTTATCGGGAATAACCGGAGGAACGGGAGTTTTCTTGACCGGTATGGGACAAATCAGTCCTTCGCCTTCGTATTCGGCAATCAGTGTCAGGTTATCGAATACGTCGATGAGGTAGATACCCCACAGGGAGTTTTCGTTGAGCTTGGCAGCTACCAGGAAATACTTATCGTTCAACGGATAGGGCTTGATGAATTGCGGCCACACACCATCGACCAACCGGTCCTTCACAATCGGTTCAATCTTCCGGTCGCGGAAAGGCAGTTCTTGCAACATTCCTTTTTCGGCTTTCCGGTTCAGAGCGGGGTCGTAAATCATCAGGCGGCCGGAACGGGTTACCCCGTGGTGTCCCGAAACAATGCCCACAAACTTAGAGGTGTTACCCGGCAAGGGTTTGGCATCGAACGTACTGTTGGGAAAATACGAACCGCTGCCGTACAGCGATTTCTGTTCGGTACCGTCGGGATTCATGTGCATCACAAAGCGGGAGAAATAGTGGGTCAGGTCGGTATACTCCCCGCGGGTATACATCACGCGCCCGTTGTTCATCACCGTAGGAGCCCAGTTGCCTTCCTGATCGAACGTCAGGCGGCGGAGGGAGTTATCTTGGGGGTTATACAAACACATGTTGCCCACTTCGTCGTTGCCGTTTACACAGGGTACCCCGTTGTAACCAATGTTAGCCACTGTTATGAACTTACCCGACGGCAGGTAGGTGGCGTCAAAGAATTCCAGGTCGGGTTCCAGACTGGGAATTATTTTTTTCAATCCTTTTCCGTCCACGCCTACTTCGAACACTTGCCAGCGTTTATCGGTATCGACCATGGAGAAGAGGATACGGTTGGCATCCCAGTGTAGTTTAAGATCGGGTACCGGAGAGCCGTTGATGGGCTTGAAGATGGTGCGCGATTGAACTTCCCCGCGCAGGTTGGACAGTTCTACGATTTCGGCATCAAACCCGCCCCGGGCGGCCGAAGTCTGGTTAGACCAGTTGTTATTCTGCGTACCCAAGGCACGGGGAGTGATTTGACGGGCTGTAGCGCCTATTTTGTAGCGGCCAACAATCAGTTTATCGACATCCAGTTCGGGGTTCGATAAAAGGATCTCCCGCTTCAGTTGCAGAGCCCGTTGGGCGCCGTTCAAACCGGAGGGCTGTCCTGAATAGATATCGTTAAAGCCTTTGTCGACCAGTGTTTTCAATTCTGTCAACCGGTTTTGGTTGACCAACCAGTTGAAACCGTTGTATTGCTTCATGTCGTTAACAGCCTCTTCAATGGCACGTATATTCAGCCAGGCCAACGACTCTTGTGTCTGGTAAATCTCCATGGCTTTCTGGGCCAGAGTGAGGTATTGGATTGCCTTTTCCGTGTAGGAGGCTTCCGGACGGATGGCTTGTAACTGTTCCTGTAAGGGCTTCGGATTCTTCAGGAGCGCTATCACCGAGGAGGCGATGTGCTTCTCGATATCGGCCGTGGAGGTGGTTACCAGCGCTTTCATGTCGCTTCCAGCAAAAGGTAGGAATAAGGCGGCTTCCGCAGGATAGGCTTTCACGATTTTGTCGGCGGCTTCACTGCCGGTAATGCCCTGTGCGCGGAATACCACAGAGCCATTGGCCGAACGGTTTTCCAAGCCTACTTCGGCTTCAAAGCGTACGTATTTTTTATCCAGGGGGACAATGATCTGCGCGTTGCCTCCCGTCAGGATGGTGTTTTTATAGGTTTTCCCTTTCATGACAACGGGCACGCCTTTCGCATTCTCGTTATAGCGCAGTCCACCACTGGTTCCCTTTTTGAAGGTTTCTTTCAAGTCGGTCAGCCAAACCGAAGACCCGTCGGCTGCAATGAAACGGGCGTTGGCCCATACGGCCTGGTCGTCGGCAATGCCATCTACCGTACTCCAGCTATAGAGTACCACTTCACTCAATCCGCTCACATCGACCGAGAAAGGAACGGCGGCAGCCTTTGCCTTCATCAGTTTCGAAGCAACGGGACGGAGTGTCTTTTGCATCTGTGCGTCGGCTTGCGTCTTTGCCAGCGCTATGCTTTCAGCCCATGTAGCGGGTGCTGCCGGTTTCCCCTTGCTTTGAGCAAACGCTCCTAAGGAGAAAGCTACATATACTGATACGATTACAACTCTTATTTTCATACAACTCATTTTTTATCTACTAATTATCTGCCTCTTTCTTCTTTACTGGGTACACGGGAAGCGGTTTTATCGCATCCGGAAACTATTTCTTCAGCATCCGCGCGAAAGCAGGATTCTTCACGATACAAGCCGCCGAAACTTTCCCGATATTTTCTTTATCATTCAGGCTCCACACCACCTTTCCATCCTTATCTATCTCCAACAGCTGGGGTTCGTCTACGGTAACGTCTTTGGTATGGCCATGCCAGTTACAAATCAGTAAATTCCCTTTCCCGGCATCCAGCACCTGTGCTGCGAAAAGCAGGGAGGCGCCTTGTATGTCGGCTGATGTTATCCGGCGTATTTCCTTACCGGTTTTCCGATCGACAATCAGCAAACAGTGTCCGTCACCGCAAGGCAATAACAGGTTTCCGTTTTTGAGTTCCAGAGACGAAAAGGGTCTGCCTCCGACCGGAAATTCGGCTACCACCTCGCCCCGGCGGTTTACTTCCATGATTTTCTGCTTGCTCATGACAGGAAGCAGGTAGTTTTTGTTGCGCAACTGAAATACCTGACGGAACTGGCTGTGCGGATGGGGAATCTGCAAGTCGAGCGCCACCCGGTTACGTTCCTGTCCTTGTGCGTCCAGTTCGATAAGCAGAGCCGGCGTTCCACAAATTCCCAGCAGGAATCCATCATCGTGCAAGCAGGCAGCCGATTGGAGCTCGGTGTTATCCGGGGTGGTATATTCCCAGATAACACGATGGTGGATATCCACCAGTTTGGCTCCTTTCTTGTACGAGTAGAGGATGTTTCCCTGTTCCGTTACCGACACCGCGTTACATTCTTCTCCTTTTTCCAGGGGGTGTTGCCACTCTACGGCTCCTGTTTTCTTATCGACAACGCATATAGAGGGGTTACCCGACCCTGCAAGTACCAGTTTCTCTTGCGCCAGGAGCTGCAATGTGCAACTTACCCACAACAGAAGTAATAAACGCCGGTGTATCATCTTATTTGTTTTTCAGGTCGTTAAACAATTCAAGGGCGAGGTCTACCGAACAGTTATCGTGTACCACCGCGCTGACGGCCTGTATCATGGCAGCGGGAGCTTCGGACTGGAACACGTTACGGCCCATATCCACACCGGCGGCGCCGTCGTTAATGGCCCGGTAACAAAGTTCCAAAGCTTCTCTTTCGGGCAGCTTCTTGCCTCCGGCAATGACGATGGGCACCGGACAGGCTGCCACGACGTGTTCGAACCCGTCGCAATAGTAGGTTTTCACAATGTGGGCACCGTTCTCAGCAGCTACGCGCGAGGCCAATCCGAAATAACGGGAATCGCGCGCCATATCCTTACCTACGGCTGTAACTCCCATTACGGGAATATTGTAACGGGTAGCCCGGTTGACTGCTTTGTACAGGTTGGCAACGGTTTTGGCTTCGTGTTCTTTATCGCCGATAGCCAGCATTACTGCCATGGCCGATACGTTCATACGCACAGCGTCTTCTATGTCAATAAACTCATTCTCATTCAGGTCTGTCAGGATGGTGGTGCCGGCATCGGCACGCAAACAAACCGGTTTATTGGTATTGGGCGGAATCACGGATTGCAGGATTCCACGGGTACACATCAAGCAATCGGCATACTCAATCAATGGTACAATGGTGAGGTCGATACGTTCCAAACCGGAGGTGGGTCCCATAATGAAACCATGGTCGAAGGCCAACATAACGGTGCGTCCGGTCTTCGGGTTAAAGATGCGCGATAAGCGATCTTTCATGCCCCAGGGGAGGTTGGCTGCCCCTTTTACGTGATGCTGTTGGTTAGCCGCAGCCTGGTTCAGGCCGAAGTTGCTACCCTCTCTTAAGTCGTCTAAATCTGCCATTTTAATTATCTGTTTATTGTTTTTCACTTTTGTATGTTATTGCATAGCCTTGGAGAAGGCATTGAACATGCACGACCAGGAACTGGCGCCCGAATCGGCATGACCGATGGAGCGTTCGCCGTAGTTGCGTGCCCGTCCGAAGTTGGCTCTCATGACCACAGTTTCTTCGGCCCCTCGTAAGGCTGCTTCTGCACCGGCCTCGAGCAGACTCCTGATATCCTCCGACTGCCGGGCCTGCATGGCTTCTACTGCCGGGATCAGGGCATCCATCATGGTCTTGTCGCCCCGTTTGGCTTTAGTTTGCTTTTGCACTCCTGCCAGACCTCCGGCAAACAAGGCTTTGACTTCTGCTGCATTCAGTTCGGTCAATCCGTCGGATACGGCATCGCTCATTCCCAGGAAAAAGCCTCCCAGCAGGGTGCTGGTTGAACCGCTGATCTGCATCATCACGTCCATGCCCATATCGGCCAGCATGGGTTTGAAGGCGGTACCTTTTTCCGAGGACTCGCATACAACTGTCATAGCTTGTACGATGGCCGTTCCATGGTCGCCATCGCCCAGGATGGCATCCAGTCTGGAGAACTCGTCTGCCCGTTGGGTAATCTGCTCCAGTGCTTTCCGGAGCATGATCCGGAAATCTATGATTGTTAGTTTCTCCATAATTATTTTCCCAATGTTGTCCAATACGGGGTATTGGCTGTATGATTTCTCAAATAGTCGGCATGGTCATCATCCAGCAGGGCAAGGATCATCTGGAATCCGGCCTGTTCCTGTACGGTGAGCAGTTCGGCGATACGGCCGGGCACTACTTCCAGACCATTAGCAACCAGTATCTGATATGCTTTGCGGTAAATGATGTTCATTTCCATGTGGGTAGTAGCTCCTACGCCATTGATTATCAGCAGGGCTTTGTCGCCTTTTTGGGGATTCAGCTTTTGCATCAACAGGCCAATCATTTCTGCAGCCGTTTCGTCGGCAGAAACCTGCGCCTTGCGTCCGCCACCACCTTCGCCGTGCTGTCCCATGCCAATTTCCATAATGCCATCGGGCAGGTCGGAGATTTGCATATCGTTCTGCGGATGGGTACACGACTTCATGGCTACGGCCAGCGTAGCAATTTTGGCATTCATGCGTTCGCCTACCTCTATGAGTTCGTCGAGGGATTTGCCTGCTTCGGCAGCAGCTCCCACCACCTTTATTAAGGGGATGCAGCCTGCCAGGCCACGGCGGTCGTCATCGTCAGCATCGAGTCCGGCGCTGATATCGTCGTGGGTGATGATGCTCTTTACTTTAATGCCCACCCGTTCGGCCAATTGAGATGCCATGTTGGCACTCATGATGTCGCCGGAGTGGTTCAATACTATCAGTAAAATGCCGGCTTCGCGCTTAAACATTTGTAAGGCCTGGAACACGCGTTGGGCGCCGGGTGCAGCGAACACATCGCCTACTACCGAGCAATCGAGCATTCCTTCGCCTACAAAACCACTCAATGCAGGTTCGTGTCCAGAGCCTCCCAAGGTGATAACTGCTACCTTGTCTTCGGCTTTGGCGTGGGCGCGGATAATGATGTTTTCGCCTCCTATGGCTACTTGGTCGCTATAAGCCATTACATAACCTTCGAGCAACTCCGCGGTGAGGTTATCAGGGTTGTTTATAAATTTATGCATATTCTGTTGTTTTTAATGGTTTGTTAGTTCTACAGTTTGTTACTTTTCGAAGTACATCAGTTCGATGGCGATGCCTTCTTCCTCCACAAAGGCAATGGTGAGGTTTTCGCCTCCCGGCATGGGTTCTACAAGCACGTTGGCCTGCTTCAGTTCTTCTTCCAGGTTATCTACTTCGTAAGCGATGTGTGCCGTATCCTGAATGAGGGCAGGCATCCAGCTTTCTTTTTCGAAACGGAGGAATTCTATCTTGTTGGGGCTTTCATTGAAGTTGGTCAGCCACACTTTAAGGCCATCCACATAGCATTCGCCGGCTTGCGGTACTTGCGTGGGGATTCCGATATGATTTATCTTTCTCATGGTATATTTGTGTATTAAATTATAATGCTGCCTGACTGTTGGTAAAACGTAAACCGGCATTGTCATGGTACGACGCCCATTCGTCGACAATAGCCCCTTCGGGACCGGCCATCATGAAGTGGAACGATTCCAGTTCTTTCAACCGGCTTACCTCGCCTACCACCTGCTTGATAAAGTTCTTGCTTTTCACCGCACCGTGGGTAACGGGTATCTCCGGAGCGCCGGGCGTTTCTTCGCCTATGACCGAGAAGTTGTATATCCAGCCGTGATTCACCATCCACGATTCGTGCTTGGCCGGGTCGGATGTTTTCACATGGGCATGCTCGGGAATCATTTGTCCGGGAAGCAGGTAGATTGCATGGGCAAAATAGCCATATTCCTGATCGTTTACCCAGAAGATACCTCCCATACCCACGTTCTCGAAATCGCCCAGGCCGAAGTCGGTAAACCAGATATCCTTTTCCATCAACGGGGTGAATGGAACTCCGTAGAACTCAAACATGTCTGAGTAGGCCTTCTTGGCCGCTTCCTGATCAAACTTTCCATCTTTGTAAAAGTCTGCATTGGTGTACTTCTTTTGGTACACAGTTGTTTCTTTTGCCATCATTTGTTCTGTTTTTTTTCTTTCTGCGGAACAGGAACTCATTCCCCATCCACAGCAGGCAATGAATGCCAGTGTCAGTAAATTCTTTGTTTTCATGTTTATAATCGTTTTAAAGTCAATCCTAAGCGTGCAAGAACAAACCTAACGAAGCAAGGCCAGCCCCTCTATCTCAATAAGCAATTCGGAGCGGCAGACATCGGTAAGGGTGTACACAGCCGGCATTCCGGGGTATTGTTTACCGATTACCGCGCGGGCTTCTTCCATATCTTCCCGGCGTTTCACATAGACCCGGAAGCAAGCGATCTTCCCATTCTCCTGTACCGGAATGCCGGAAGAACGAAGGTTCCCGGCGGAAATCAAGTAATCGATATTGTCCAGTGTAGTAAGCGCCTGTTCGCTGATGCCCACTCCTTGCAGACTCTTTTCTCCCCGGATAGCGGCTGTTCCCGAGATATAGACAAAGCCGCTATCACCTTGCCAAACGGCCTTTGCGCGTTCAAACTTCGGCGTGGTCTTATTGAGAAACTGCGCATCTTTTTCGCCCAGCAATACTTGTTGGGAGTAGGCATGCGCCGAGACTTGCAAAGGGTTATCGACTGCTTTTACCAAATGAACCTGATGGGTAGTGAAGAAAGCATCCACATCGATCCCTACCCCGCCCCACTCAGTTCCAATGCCGGTAGCAGCGGGATATCCGTTCGCCCACCGACCCGGTTGGTAGAAGCAGGAACGGGCATCATTAAAATCCTGATAGTGCTGATGCCCGTCCGTCTCGATGGCGACAATCTTTTCGATGTAGTTCCATTGACGCAGGATAGAAGAAACGGGCATTTGTTCGGTTTGCAGGATTCCGGCCAGCGTATGGAACAGGCTATCGGATTGCTGCCGGATATTTTGACAGATGATATCACCCTTGATTCCACTTACAAACAAGCGTTTATACCCCTGGCTTTCAATGGTTATATAGGGAAGCCCCTTAAAGTGTTTGTATTGAAGGTTGTCGCCCGGGTTCAGTACTACTTCATGCACTTCCATGGCGAGTCCTTTGGGTACAGGAGGTTGTGCGACGTAACTCACCGTAGGCGATGCCTCGCCAAAGCGTTCTTTTACTTTTTTCCGGATACGGTGCAGGTTAGCCAGGTAGTTTTCGTTACCAACCGGCAAGTCGAAGATAACCAGACGCACCGGCAGACCCGCCGGCTGATACTGTGCCAACAATGCATCGAGCATTTCCTCCAAAGAAACCCCGTTTGCCAAAGTGGCTTCACCGGCCTGATAAAGTTTATAAAGCATTTCCATGGTTTTCATTATTAAAGTGAGTTTACATACTCCACAAGCTCTTCTATTTCTTTTTCAGAAACTTTGCGTTCGATGCCGTGCTTGTATACGCTGAATACTTCTTTCATCGTAGCCGCCCTTCCATCGAACAGGTATGGAGCCGTACGCCATACTTCGCGCAACGTAGGGGTATCCCAGCCCTCTTCAAATTCAACATGATCGCCTATCCGGTACATTTTCCCGTCTGTATAGTAAGGGCCCGAATGGCATCTGTCGCATTGCTGTTTCTCAAAAACCTTGCGCCCCCGTACTGCCTTCTCCGATAACCCACCGTTTACCAGATAAGGGCTGGACACAGGTTTTAAATCCATCAGATATTCGTCTACGCACGCCGCATAATCTTCGGGGATATCAGAGAATTGGATGTGGGTAAACCCCGCCCGTACGGCTATCTGGGCCGATGCCCTGATTCCCGAAATCATACTGGGAGGAGTTACATGTGCAAAAAGCATGCTCTTGCAATTCTTCGGATTGCCTATGCCGTCGTTCATCAAATCCCAGTTCATCCCGTCGGTGCGTGCATCGCCCGGGTGACAGCCGTTGCACGATTGCCAGTTCTGGAAACAATACCCGGCATCGTTGAAGTATTTCTCTCCCCGTTGCACCCGGCTCTCCTTGCGGTTATTCACCAAAGGCGTGGCGCTGACTTTCAGGGTATTCAGATTCACGATATTCAAGGTATCGGAGAAATAGGTGGGTATAATGGCCGTTTGTTCCTTTACCAAAAAACTGCGCGGTCCGTTGCCTTGAAGGGGGATGCGGCGACGTACATCGTACATAAAATGCAGGTCGTACGCCAATGCCTCTTTTTGCGGATAAGCCTCAAACTTCCGTATAAAGGCGGGATAGTCAATGACGCTGATATCGTGGGTACCGGAGTGGGTAATCACTACTTTATCCCCGGCCGGCTGAACGTCCCAGATGCCTGCCGCTCCACGCTCCGGCTCATCCAGCAATACGGCACCTTCATAACGCAGGTTCTCCAGATTGATAACGCTCATGGCACTGGTATTCATCCACCCCTGCTGAAGTTGTGAGGTGGGCACCTGAAAGCGTCCAAGGTTGTGTGTCACTAATAAATAACGGCCGTCGGGCGATAGGGCTATCCCTCTTACTGCATTGCTCCCGTTGGCCAGGGAAATATCGGTTACCTTTTGAAAACTGTTTAAACGGATGACAGACACACATGCGGATACCGTATCTACATCGGCCCGCTGTTGGGGAAGAAAGTTAGCCACCAAGAGCAACTTCCGTTGGGGATCGATGACGGCC
The DNA here is from genome assembly GCA_031554665.1 of Bacteroides sp. Classification (GTDB taxonomy): domain Bacteria; phylum Bacteroidota; class Bacteroidia; order Bacteroidales; family Bacteroidaceae; genus Bacteroides. The sequence goes on from JAVBVA010000095.1 coordinate 53,624, forward strand.
GACCTCGGTTCACGCAGCACTTTGACTTCGCGGGTTACCTGATGGCTGGACAAATCGATCTCGGAGATAGTCGTGGAGAACTGATTGCACACATAGAGTTTATTCGACGTCTCGTCGATTAACGGAGAGCAAGCGCCGGAAGCGGTAGGAATATACGTTTGGGTATCGCCCGAAGCGGAAAGTACGTACACACCGTTCTTTTCGCCGGACACTGTTGCGTAAATGGTTTCGCCATGCACAGCTACTCCGGTAGGAACTTCGTCGAGATTCCAACGGTACAGACATTCCTTCCCATCCGACGTGTAATAGGCTATTTGCCGGGTTCCCTTTTGCGAGACAACCACTCCGGTTTTATAGGCCGCCAGTCCGGTAATGAACAGCGGGGTTTCGTCCGTCTTTCCAGGTTGAGAAGAGCCGAAGCCCGACAGGAGCGTCGAACCGATCAGCAACAGAAGAAACAGGATTCCTGTAAACATGTACTTTCTCATAAACGTAGCTTTTATAATAATCACAAATGTAGGGACTAACCCCTCACACGGCTGCCAGTGCCTTCTCAATCACTTGTAATTCTGTGTCACCCGGTAAATAAGATACAAATATGACAGGATTTGAGACGCTCCGGAAAGGAGGATGTGTCAAAACAGAACGGCGCATAACCGGGGGATGCGCCGTTCCGGAGGTGTTAAGCTCTACGGTTGCTTTACAACTTTGACGTTATAAACCAGCTTCTTCTTTCCACTTTGTGAGGTTATGGTGTACTGCCTGTCGGACGTAAAATCCTGCAAGGTTCCCATAACCGGGGATATTTTCGCATAAGAAGATTGGGAAGATAGCGTGGCGGTAAGGAACAGGTTCGATAAATCGGCCTCTGCTTTTACCGTCAGCACAATCTCGGGGGTATCGGTAGGTACTTTCAGTTGTTCCACTCCGTCGGTACCAATCTGGGTAGCGGGGATTGACTTGCTTGCCAGTACGCTTTTATGATCTTTGTTCATGATGTCCATGTTGGTAATAAAAGTGCCGTCGGCAGTGGGCAGGATTTCATAATCCACCTCATGGCTTATGCACGAGGCAACCAACATGGCTACCAGAGCATAGCATATATATAAACTGTATTTCTTCATATTCTTTTTTTGTTAGCGTTTAAAAACCGGGGGTTACCATTCGTCATTTTGTACCAGATTCGGATTCTTGGTCAGTTCCGCATAAGGTATGGGCATCCAGTACATGTAATCTTCAAAGACACAAGTCAGGTTATTGCCGCCGATATTCTTCTCGATATCCATGGTTGCGTATTTCCAACGGATGTTACCCTGATTGTCCTTACCGTTCTCGGTAATATTGATACCGTGCATTCTTTGTCCGTTCATTACCTCTTTGGCTATCTTCCAGCGACGGATATCGAAGTAGCGGTGTTGCTCGAAGCACAGTTCTACCCGGCGTTCGTTGTAAATCAGCTTGCGCACTTCGTCCTTGCTGCCCGGGTTGGTCAGGATGTTTTTCACATCGGTTGTGATGCCTGCACGGTGACGTACCTGATCCAACGCATCGAACACCTCGTTGCCGGGACCGTTGTATTCGTTCAGGGCTTCGGCCAGGTTCAGCAGGACTTCGGCGTAACGTATCTCGATGAAGCTCTGCTCGCTTCCGGTTTGTTTGTAATAGATCTTATTGTTCTCGTCCATGCCTTTACGGATGTAATAGCCGGAATGGGTGCAGAAGGAAGATCCGTTTTTATCCACAAACCCTTCGTCGGCTTTCTGGGAACAGTTCTGCGGACGGCCGCAATAGATACTCATGTGGTGAACGATGCTGGCGTAGAAGCGTTTATCGCGTCCGGTATAAGGATCCTGATCGTTGTAGCCCGAACCGCTTTGTTCCGGCAACAAACCGTTGGTCATCGGGAAAGCCATAACCATTTCCTGAGTGGGGTTCGACTTGGTACCTACTCCGTTGGCGATGGAGAGAGGTTTGTGCATGGCGTCCCATCCGTGTTCTTTGAAACCTATTTTATATTGTTTCTCAAAGATGGTTTCCTTGTTGTTGAGCTTGATCCAGATGTTCAGGTCGCTTTCCAGTTCGTAATCGCCCAGCTTGATCACTTCTTTGGCTGCATCGGCGGCATCTTTCCAGCGTTGGGTTACGTTGTTCGGGTTGAACAGCGGACTGGCCCAGTAGAGCAGTACGCGCGAACGTAAAGCCCATGCGGCTCCCAACGTAGCGCGTCCGGTTTCGGTTTTCCCTTTGCGGGGTAAGTTCTTGATGGCTGTATCCAGGTCTTTGAGGATAAACTCAAAGGTTTCGTCCAAGGTAGACCGTTTCACGAACAGGTCGTCGGTAATCTCCTGGGGTTTGTCAATCAAGGGCAGACCGCCGTAACGCTTGGCCATATCAAAATAAAGCAAGGCACGCAGGAAGGAGGCTTCTCCCAAATATTGCAGGCGGGCCGACTCGGCAAAAGTGGCTTTATTCTCCAGTCCGTAGATGTATTCATTGGCCTTTCTTACCTGAGTATAAGCCCAGAATTCCAACCATGTACCTACGTTGGTCGAAGAAGTCCATGTACCGTTGGTCACCATATCGGCATTGGTTTTGCTGGCGTTACGGGTTTCGTCGGTGATGTTGTTCAGGGACGGGGTGTTACTTGCCTCGTAGCCCGGACGGTCGGCATATAGTTCGTTGAGGAACAGTTTGGCCAGTTCCGGATCTTCCCACACAAAGGATTCGCTCATACTGGACAGGTCCTTTTTATCGAGCATGTCTTCGCACGAAGTATGCATCAGCAGGAGCAATGCCAAGGGAAGTAAGTATTTTATAGATTTGTATGTCATAATATTCAGTATTTAAAATGTGATTGTTGCACCCAGATTAAAGGTTCTCTGTTGAGGATAATAAGCTCCGTTACCGGTGGTAATTTCCGGGTCGAAGTGCTTGAAATCGGAGAAAGTAAGCAGGTTATAACCGGATACATACACCCGCAACCGTTGGATACCCGATTTAGCGAGGCCCGGAATGGTGTAACCCAGTTCCATGGATTTCAGACGCAGGTAATTGGTATCTTTCAACCAGAAAGAAGAGTCGCGGTTGTTGTTCGGGTTAGGACCTACGTAGGCTCTCGGGAACTCTGCACCGATATTTTCGGGTGTCCAATAGTCGAGCATAAAGGCGAACGAGTTGGAGTTCCCACCGTTGTTGAACATGTTACGGGCATCCTTCGTCATCATGATATCTACTTTGGCAGCGCCTTGCAGCAGGGCATTGAAGTCGAAGCCCGCCCAATTGGCTGTCAGGTTCAAACCGAACGTCAGCTTGGGAGTACCGCTGTTATAGGACAAGATGGTTTTATCATAATCGTTCACCACCCCGTCGCCGTTCAGGTCGGCATACCGGATATCGCCTACGCTGACCGATTTATCGTTGTATTGGATAGGGGCATTGGCTATTTCTTCAGCGCTCTGGAAAAGTCCGAGTGCAACCAGCCCTGTGCGGAAGTCTAACGGGCGACCGATGTACCGTTCGTAATTGGCGGCGTTGGCTGCCTCATCGAGTATCCGGGCTTTGTTATCGGAATAAGCCACATTGCCGCGTACCCCGTAATTGAACTTTCCGATGCGATGATAGTGGCTCAGCACAAGTTCAAAGCCCCGGGTGTCTACCTCGGCATAGTTCTCGTCGGGCAGGGTGCGTCCGAAGGTACCGGGAATGGAGCGCACTCTTGAACGCAGGATATCGGTAGTGCGTTTGTTGAAGTAATCGAACTCAATGCCCAACATGCCGTCCCAAAGTGCGACGTCAAGACCCAAGTTCAGGATCTTCGCTTTTTCCCAAGTGATATCGTAGTTGGGATATTTGCCATAGATGATGGATTGTTGGTGTTCGCCGTCGAATATGGCGCCTTTCGCATTATCGGCTGTCGTATAGGAGTATTTGTCCAGGTACTGGAAGGCCGATACACGGTCATTTCCCACCAATCCGTAAGAGGCACGGAATTTCAGTTGGTCGACCATCGAAAGGTTCATCCGTTTCCAGAAGGCTTCTTCGGACAAGCGCCAACCTACGGAGAATGCGGGGAAAAAGCCAAAGCGGTTGCCGGGAGGGAAGTTCTCGGAGCCGTCGTAACGGGCAGATACTTCGAGCAGGTAACGCTCGGCGTAGTTGTAGTTGATACGTCCCACATAACCCAGACGGGCGTTTTCGCTACCACTACCGGTATTGTTGATTTCAGAGCTTCCACCGGCAAAGAGCTGGTCGATGACCGTACTGCTGAAATTGGTGCGGTAGGCTTCGAGCTTGTCGCCGTTGCTTGTATACCCTTCGGTAAGCAACAGGGCGCTTACGAAGTGTTTTTTGAATTGACGTTCGTAGTTCAGGCTCAGGTTGTAGGTTATTTCCTGAGTCTGGGTGAAGTTCTCGGTCAGCTCGGTTTTCATACCGCCGGGAGCAACCACCTTGGTGCCTATGATTTCATTGTTGGCATCGAAGTCGTACATCTTATAAGGTACACTAAACACTTTCTTGAAATCGTAGAATTTGCGGTAGGATACTCTTCCCGACACCGACAGTCCCTTGGTTATGAAAGGAAGCTCCTGCTTGGCCGAGAGAGTTCCGTAGAAGTTGTTCTTCGTGTATTTGGAATACCCTTTGCTGTTGATCTCTTCTATCGGATGCTCGCCTGTGGTATTGATAGGGAGTCCGTTCACCGGGTTGTAAGCGGTAAGGATAGGACGCTGCATGATGACGTGGCTGAATATCGTATTCTCGGCCCAGTCCTTGCCATTGCTTTGCGAGAGCGAAGCATCGACATTGACGGAGAGGGTCAGGTACTTGGTGATGCTGGCATCTACATTGGAACGGAAATTATAACGGTCGAAGGAAATACCGTCGAACATACCTTCCTGGTTGGTATACCCCAAGGAGAAGAAGTATTTCACGGCATCGGTACCTCCCGTAACGCTGATGTTATGGGCTTGTTGCAGGGAGGAGTTTTTCATGGTTTCCGCATACCAGTCGGTTCCTACGGCACCGCTTTTAAAAGCAGCCATTTGTTCGTCGGTGAAGAACATGGAGCCAAAGGCAGGATCGTCGGGCTTTTGTCCCATGTTGATGCGCCCTGCGTTATTGGATTGGGCGTACTCATAGGCGTTCATCAGCTCAGGAAAACGGGTGGGCTGCTGCATGCCTACGCGACCGTTGTAAGAGAACTGGGGCTTTCCGCTGGTTCCGCGTTTGGTGGTAATCAGTATGACCCCATTGGCCGCACGCGCTCCGTAGATAGCTCCGGCAGAGGCGTCCTTGAGGATGGTAATGCTTTCTACCTCGTTGGGGTCGAGGCTGTTGAACTCACGCACCACACCATCCACTACGGTGAGTACGCTGTTGTTTCCCCAGGTACTTTTACCCCGGATGGAGATAGAAGCGTCAGCTCCCGGCTTGCCGCTGGAAGAGGTGGCAACCAATCCGGGCAACATACCTGCCAGAGCGTTGGATATGCTCGATACGGGGGTGGCTGCAATGTCTTTGTTGTTCATGGTAGCTACGGCGCCTGTGAGGTTGGCTCTTTTTTGGGTACCGTATCCTACCACCACTACTTCGTCGAGCATCTCAGTATCTTCGTGCATCACCACGTTCAGGGTACTACCCGTTACTTTGATTTGCAGTTCTTTGTATCCGACAAAGGAAAAGATCAGGGTGGCATCTTTCCCTGTTGTAAGCTGGAAATGGCCATTCAAATCGGTTATTGCCCCGTTGGTGGTGCCTTTCTCTAACACATTTACGCCAATCAGCGATTCGCCAGATACATCTTTTACGGTTCCGACGACCCGGTTGCCGGGTTGGGCAGCCAAGTTACCGGCAAACCACGGAAGCATCATAAGCACTAAAAGTAGCCTCTGGAATTTCCAGCACAATTTGCCTGTTTTGTTTTTCATACATTTGTTCATTTTAAATTAGACCTGATTTTTATTTGAATGATTATCCGGATAATCATTTTATTTGACACATCGTTCTATTTCACCGGCAAAGATATAGGCTACCGGTTGCGGCAGTTAGCGGCAACGTCTCACAGATTGGCGAACGTGTTTCAGGTACGATGAAAAAGACGGGGACAACAGCAATTGAGTCAACAGTGACACCAGCAAAACGGGCGTCTCAACGAGGGTATCAAAATACACACCCTCTTTTAAGCAAAAAAAAATCCCCCTCAGTTCTAAAACAATTAATTTTAGACTGAGAGGGATTTGGTATTATACCCGATATTTTACTAATTGTATTTCATTAGTAATTGGGATTCTGTACCAATACACCATTTGAAAACTCTATCTGATTCTGAGGAATAGGTAAATATTTATGTTCTTTTTTCCAAGCCATCTTAATTCCGGAATATTGCGGATCCAAAACGACGCCACCGTTCAATTTATTCATCAACCCCCAACGTCGCATATCATAAAAACGTAGTCCTCCTTCAAATGGAGTTTCTACCCGCCGTTCCTTTCGAATAGCTTCACGCATATCACTTTGCGACAAATTTCCAGGGAGAGGCGCCAATCCTGCACGCTCACGTACGGTATTTACCAAAGCATAGGCTCCCGATTTGTTCAATTCGTTGGCAGCTTCCGCTTTCAGCAACATCAACTCTCCCCAACGGAAAATAACAGCATCCTGAGCGCTCAAATCAGCATCCGACCAATAAGGAGTGCTTTGTGTCAATATGGGGCGTAGCCACTTAATCATTTTTCTGGTAAATGAAGACTTCACCAGTGTAACTTCTTCACCACCAGGGAATGTACATTTATCATTGAAGGCAACTATTTGGTTCAAACGATTGTCACCCGACTCATAAACGTCAGTTAGATCCTGCAAGGGTCTAAACATAACATTGTTGCCATAAGAATGATCCAACGTATGAATAATGTTCGGGGCAAGATATTTGATGGAAAACACGATTTCGTCACTTCCATTCTGATTATCTGTAGTAAAATTATGAGCATACGTCTTTGTCAAGCTATATCCTTTTATTTGATCCAACAGATTGTAAGCCTCTTCCACCTCAGCTTGATTGACTATCTTTCCTGTTTCATCGTTATACGCATGAAACATCAACAGACGGGCTTTCAAAGCCTTTGCTGCTCCTTTGGTAGCATGCCCTTTCGCCTCTTTATACGTTTTGTCTTCGAGTTTATCAATAGCAGTTTGAATATCGGCTTTCAACTTCGTGTAAACCTCTTCCAAAGGTAACTTGGGTTGATTTTGATTTTCCACCGTCAATGGTTCGGTTATGTAAGGAACTTCACCATAAAACAAATAAAGCATATAATAACAATACGAGCGTAAAAACATAGCCTCTCCTATCATGTTGTCGCGTACATCTGCCACATCTCCGCCTTGATAAGAATTTAAACGTGCCAGGAAAATATTGATACGCGCAATGGCACTGTACGATTCTTTGTACAAATGAGCTATCAAGCCATTATCACCACCTCCGGAAGGAGTTGCACGATCATCCTGGATTTCATCAACGGCACATCCTTTACTGGTATTGGCACCGGCACGGGCATTGTCCGTCAGTCCGTCCAATATGGGCAAACACCAAGACAATATACTGATATTTTTATCTATAAATCCATTGTAGCAGGCAGTCAGCGCCTTATCATAATCGTCCTTGGATTGCCAAAAGATATTTTCTGAAGGACTCACTGTGGGGGGAGTGTCGAGAACGTCTGTACAAGCGGTGACAAGAATCATCAACACAAATAATACTATACTATATATATTTTTCATCTTATTCATTTTTTTAGAATTCAACATTTAAGCCAAAAGAAATAATGCGATTCTGTGGATAATAAACCAACCGGGTGTTTTTCTGAGACGTATAGTTACGTTCAGGATCTCCCCCTTGAGGGAATTTGGTAAGTGTCAGCAGATTATCTCCGGAGAAATATACACGCAGACGTTCGATCTTAGCTTTCCGGGTCAGATTTTTCGGTATAGTATAACCTACTGTCAGATTTTTCAAACGGAAGTAAGAGCCGTCGTGTAGCCAATAGGTGCTTTCGCGCGTATTCTTTGTTCCTCCCATGTCTCCATAATAAAGACGAGGATATTTAGCATTCGGATTTTCCTCCGTCCACATATTATCAATATAGTCCCAAGATATCGGGGTACTCTGGAAAAAAGGTTGCAATCCCCATTGTACAGCATAATGCTTCACTCCTTGCACGCCCTGTCCTAAAACAGAAATATCAAACCCTTTCCAGCTTGCACTCAGGTTGACCGAATATTCAAGTTCGGGGAAACGTCCATCGACCACTATACGGTCGGCATCATCCACAACGCCATCCTTATTTACGTCGCGATATTTTATATCACCAGGTTGTGTGTTATCGTTGAATTGCTTAGAAGAATTAGCCACATCGGCAGCATCTTTAAATATTCCGATAGCATCCCATAGATAGTAAGACTCATAAGGCAGACCTTCACGGCAAATCTTTCCCTGATTCACGTAATCTTCACCATACTTCACCAGTTCATTGCGCGAATGGTCTACGAAAAAGCCGGCACTATAAGAAAAACCTTTCATGAGACCTTCCTTAACGTGGCCATTGTACTGAACACCGATTTCAATACCGGTATTCTTCATTTCGCCGCTATTGATATAGGGAGCTGTGAGTCCCAGCAAATCGTTCCCCTGTGCCTGACGCAAAATGTCGTATGTACGTTTTTGATACCAGTCGAACGTAACGTTCAGTCCATGGAAAATTGTCATATCGAACCCGATATCGGCAATAGATGTTGTTTCCCATTTCAGGTTGCGGTTGCTTATGGATGTTTGCGTGACGCCGGAAGAGAGCTTGGAGTTATCAAAGCTATAATCTTTACCAGTGCTCACTAAAGCATAATAGGAGTACAGACCGATGTTTTGATTTCCTAAGATACCATAAGAACCACGCACTTTGAAGTTATTCATCCACTCCCAATTCAGCTTTTGTATCCACGGTTCTTCTGTGACACGCCACCCTAAAGAGAAAGAGGGAAAGAATCCCCATCGAGACTCGGAAGCAATACGTGAGGTTCCGTCATAGCGGGCATTGGCCTCCAGCAAATAACGACTCTTATAGGAATAATTGGCACGAAAGAATCCGGACGTTAGTCCCCATTCTTCCGATTTTCCACTATTAGTCTGTACATCGGCAGAGCCGGCATTCAATTCTTGCAACGGAAAATTAAAACTGTTACGTCCTCCCTGTAGCATATCGGTACGATAGCTTTCAAGGTTATAACCTGCCATCAATGAAGCATCATGATGCTTATTCTTTGTACTCCAGTCATATTTAAGATAAGTATAAAAATTAAAGTAAGAGTCATAGCTCATGTTGCTGTCGAGTTTACCATTGGAGCCGAAGTTCTTACTAAAGCTTCCATCACTGAAATAATAGGAAGGAAAAGTTTGAGCATTGATATCTTTATAATGATTTTGTTTATAGCGCATCGCTCCTTTTGAATACCATGTCAGACCTTTTGCAGGTTTTATTTCCAACCAGGCCTGTGTATTTACATCTGTATTCACATCTTTCCGAAAATCCCCATTATCAATCGTAGCAACCATGTTTTTATTGCTATTTACAAAATCCTTATATCTATACGTATAGCGAACAACCCCCGAACCATCATCGGGCAGCCAGGGCAAAGCCAGAGGAGATTGCGAAATCGTCGACAAATAAGCATCCGTATCCCCCAAACGAGTATATTCACGGTAACTTCGACTTCCGGCAAAATACATACCGAAACGGATATTATTATTAATTTGTGAAGACAAATCAAGTGAAGCATTGTAGCGTTCGTAGGAGTTGCCCCTCATCGTACCCGGCTGGTCGATCATACTGATAGAAGCATTGTAAGAAGTACGCCCGGTAGTGCCGGTCACGCTTAAATTATGCTGATGCACGAACACAGAATTAAACATATAGTCCACCCAGTTGAAACTTGGATACCGGGAAGGGTCGGACGGATTCGTATACGCATCAATCTCCGCTTGGGTAAAGCGCTCGGCCGCCGGAGCTTTGGAGTTATCTTTAGCCATATTGAAATACTTCATATAGGTAGGCGAATCCCACACCAGATCAAGCAGATTAGTGGCTGCATGAAAAGCATAATTGCCATTGTAAGTAACCGATACCTTATCCTTTACTCCCTGTCCGTTTTTAGTGGCAATCAAAATTACTCCATTGGCGGCACGAGAACCATAAATAGATGCCGAAGCAGCATCTTTCAGCACAGAAACACTTTCAATCATATTAGGGTCCAAGGTACTCAAATCTCCCTCTACACCATTAATAAGAACAAGCGGATCAGAACCTGCGGACGAATAAGTTCCTTGACCGCGTACACGAATCTGAACAGATTCATTTCCCGGCTGTCCTTTGTCGGAAGTAATTCGTAAACCAGGCATTTGCCCCTGTAGCATCGTCGTTGTATTAGCAACCGGCCGCTTGGATATATCCTCTCCTGTTACAGCAGAAACCGCACCGGTAAGATTTACTTTCTTTTGGGTTCCATAACCCACCACGACCACTTCTTCAAGATTTTGAGCATCTTCCCGAAGTACTATTTTCAATAAAGAACCCGTAACTTTTATCGTTTGTGTTTGATAACCAATATACGAGACAGTCAGAACATCTCCCTGCTTGGCGACTATTCCGAAATTACCGTTACTATCGGTCACTGTACCGACAGTAGTTCCTTTCAATACAACCGATACACCAATCATCGTTTCACCTGATGCATCCGTTATTACACCTGTAACCGAATTTTGCGCCTGTACGCCGATTCCTATACAAAGGAATAGCATCATTAACGCCAGCCGCCCTATCGACGACCGTAAAAGAAATGTTTTGTTTTCCATGTTTAACCAATTCTAAACTTAGACATAAATTAACTATTAGATGTCATTATCGACTGTACAAAAATACGTTTGAGGCTTTTTCAGGACTATCTCTATTTTCTCAAATCACAGAGACATAACAAGTATGAGACAAATCTGATAAAGTGTGAGATGGATAAGACACTTCCGAAGAGTGGACTTCAGAATAGCAATACAGTTCTATCCAGTTGTTGAATTTGTATCATAAAACCATCCAACGGAACTTTGAGACGTTATTGAGAAAATACAGATATCCATCAGGCAGGCTTACGCGTACATTTGTGTTGAATCATATAAACTCGTAAGTTTAATTTAAAACGTATGTACAATGAAAAACAAAGTATGTAAATGTATGGTACAAAGCATCCGCCGGTTATTTACCGGCATGCACGTAAGAAACTTTGGGACAGCCGTATTGGCTATCTTCTTGATTGCATCCTGTACCGACACGGATGAAGCAAACGAACACGAGCCAGAAGCCGTCATCCAGTCTTTTATTATGGATGTGGATATGCTCAACGAGGAACAGGAAAGTGTATTGGAAAACAAAACACTCCCCGCCATCATCAAGGGGAAAGATGGTATTGAATGTTTTGAAGAAGCAACGAATGCACCCGAGATTGTACTATTGGTGAAAAATGGTACAGACCTGTCGCGGGTGTATCTGAAGGTAACATTGTCCGAGCAATCCAAAACATCCACCCTGTCGCCTCCCCTGACGGGAGAACTAATGGATGTAAGTTCACTGACCCAATTGACCATTACTTCACCCAGTGGAACAAACAAGCTAACGTACAAGCTAACCATCACCGAAAAGCAACTCGAAGGGGTGAACTTTGCCCAGGGAAAACCCGCCACGTCCAGTTCGGACTGGAGTGCAACCTACGGAGCCGCCAAGGCAGTCGACGGGAACGCCACCACGCGCTGGTCGGCAGGTAAGCTGATGACGACCGACCAATGGCTGCAAGTGGACCTTGAACGCCCGACTTTAATTGACCGCATCCTTGTTCAGGAGTACAACAGCCGGGTAACCTCTTTCAAGGTATTGGTATCCGACGATGCCGAAACGTGGACTCAGGTGTACGAAGGTACCAACATTGTCTCCGAAGAAGATATCACGTTCGACCCCGTAACCAAACGGTATTTGAAACTGCTGATTCTCTCCGCATCCGATGTCCCGAGTATCTTTGAACTGGGTGTCTTCTATGCTAAATCGACCGTAACCCTTCCTGAGCTGGGTTCGAGCATGATTTTCGAAAACAAGAAAGGGGCGCTTACCAAAACGGAGCTCGACTACTTCAAGGCTTATGCCAAGAAAATGGCACTACCCACCAACAATATAGGGAACAAACTGGTGTACGGCACCAACGGCTTAGCTGCCGAAGGTATGGCGATGGTATACGAGGCAACGGGCGACAAGGAAATACTCGACCTGCTGATTAAACATTGCGATTATATGCTTTATTGCCGCAACGACATGCCCGGTGGCGACGGTCGCACCTTATGGACAGGAAGAGTGGAACCGTGCTGGCCCAACAAAGACCTGGGCACTGCACAAGAGAAATATGCCGCCTCGGAGAATGGTGACATCCTGGGACATATTTACTTCTGCGCTTACCTCATACTGCTAACCCCCGAACTGCTCGATATGCCCGCACCGGCCAGTGACAAGTTAACCAACTGGGGAACTACCTACCGGAACCGCGCACTCAAATTCATAGAGATGTGCGACCAAACGATGGAAGAGTACATCGCTCCTCATTTTGTAAACAGCGAACTCAAACTCTGTTTCCCCACCACCCCGCAATGGCAAACCATTCCGGAGATGCCAAGCGGTGGCGGATTCCCGATGAACCAGCAAATGATGTTCCTGAACGGATTCCAAAAAGCAGCCGAATGTTATGATGTATTGAATACGAAGGCAAACAAGAAACAATTGTATCTCAACATCGCCAATACGTCCATCAACTGGCAAGCCAGCGATGTAAGCATACAAACGGTTACCAATGCCGGTGTAAGCTATGAGTGCGCCCAATGGCAATACTCACCCTCCAGCACCCAACCGGAAGATTACGGACATGCGGCATTCACCATGCAGGAGTTCTACAAGCTTTATGAAAGCCGGCTCTTCCCGCAGGTTACTCCCGCTTTCCTGCAACGTTTCATGAACACGCTGAAGTACATCATGTTCGATCCGGCAACCAACACGGTATCGCATAAGGTGAATGGCACACAAGACCGCCTCACCGCCGCCAAAGCAGGCTGGGTGGTTCTATCGGTTATCGATCCCGACTTTTACAATTACATGGTGGCGTTAGGAGGAAGCACGCAGACTGATGTCGGCCTGATGGGACATATGCTTTATACCAAAAGTAAGCTGTTCGGAACGTCGGGTTTCTCGCCCCGGCCTGTTAATGTAGCCAGACAGTAGCGGAGTATTTCCCCCTCCCTTTACTGCTTGTATGCAGTATTGTACTCTCCTCCTTGCTAAGGAGGAGAGTTTTAAGAAGGGGGAAGAAAGCGGATAATCATAAATCATTTTCTCAGCCTAGTTGTCAATTATTATCCATCCCTTGCATTTGAAGAGAAAAGACGAGAACAAAAGACAGCCTGTCAATATCCATGGATTTAGCACCTTTTTCTCCATCTGAAATCACTTTGTAGTACAAATCAAGTAAAATGTAGTACAGTACTGTTCGCCGTGTAGTACACTTCGAATGAAATTGTGCTACAACCGGAACGCATATGTACTACGCAACATACAATACTGTACTACACTTTTCACATCCTTGTAAACAAAAAAGCGGGGATAATACATGCATGTACTATCCCCGCTTTCCTCGCGTGCTTATATAATAATCTTATTCCCGAAGGGGGAACTCTGTATTTCTTACCCATTTACAGGGGAAAGATGTTCGATTATTATACCTTTTCATACGCTTAAACGGTTGATTTTCTGTGCTAATATACGAAAAAAAATAAGGTTTGTCAAGAGAATGCGACGTTTTTTAAAGGTTTGTGAACTATACAACGCATCTGCCAAACTGTGGAATTATCAAAAGAACCATTTTTCAGCGATTAATCAAAATGTTCCGGATAATACATTCGTGCCCAATACTTTTTTCGTTTTTCCTTTCCGAAATACGTACGACTAATTTATGTTCCCTGTCTGGATCCAAATCAGCCTCCAGCACATATGCCCACGGCAAATAAAGATGCGCACTCCAAGCCGTATATGTATCTACTATTTTATAAGAGGAACCATCAATGCTATACTCTAACATTCCGGCAAAAGGTCCGCAGATACAAAATAGCCCTACAGCCCTACCCTTAAACAGGAAACTAAAAGTAGCATCTACCGTATCAGCATACAGTACGGGGACATTCACGAAACCTTTCCGGGTATTTGTCGCATTATTCGGGGTCCATGCAGCCACATACTCCCATCCTTTCTCCGGAAGTACTTCGCCCAGTCCGGCAAAAGAAGCTTTATAGTAGCTGGTAGTATCCAACGGTATATCCGGTATGGCATGTGCTTCCGGAATAGTAGCTGATGATGCCTGACTCCACATTTCATCCAGTAATCGAATCAATGAAGCAGTATAAAACTTGTGCCCGAACCAAGAAGGGTGAATCCCACCAAACTTTTCCCAGTCAAACTCTCCATCTGCAATGCGTTCTGATATTTCACGGGCAAGATGAACAGAAGGGACATTGTAATAATGGGAAATGCGCTCGTGATTCAATATCACATCCGGGGTTTTTCCCTGAGAGTACATACCCAAAAATGGTTCGCATACAAAATGCAACATCACAATATCTGCATACGGACATTGTGTAAAAACATGACGAACAACACCCTCCATCCCACGTATCTGATCGCGAGCCGAAAAACCATTGACATAGTCGTTTACCGCACCTTCCACAAAAATCAAATCAATATCGCCAAACGACAGAATATCCTGCTCCAAACGAAAAGCATGCGGAGTAGTACCTGTAGAAGGAATACCAGCCTCTATAAAATCAAATTCCGTATAAGGAAAACGCTGTTTCAGATATTGCTTGCATCCATCGCGCCAACCACGCATCTCCGTAATAGAACCTCCCAGAAAAGCTACTTTTCCCTTTCGCTCCCTTTCAAAACGAATGTAGGAGTTTTGCAAACTGCCGCGCGGGTATACATATTGTTTCTGCTTCCACTCCGGCTGATTACGGAGAATAAAGTCGACGATAGGTTCGGGGTTATCCAAACTATGCGGATGATGGTCGGCTCCAGGTTTTATGATCAACTCTACCGGTGCACCAAGCTGTTGATAACGGTCACGCAACAAAGCCATATTTTCACGAAAAGGGACTACCCGGTCGCTATCTCCACAAACAGCCAGTATGGGCACATGCTGTTCTGCAAGAGCTTTCAAATTATCCAACGGATTCCCTTTGAAGGAAACTTTATCGGCAACAGGAAGTTTCCACTCTTTCAGGAAATCACTCCATAATTCTGGTCTTTTCTTTTCATCCGGCCAACTAAAAATATCGCATACCGGATTATCCAAATAGATACATGCAACACTATTTGGATAGGCTATTGCCCAGTTCATGGCATAATAACCTCCCCGGCTAATCCCTTCAAGGGTAACTTTGGAAGAAAGGGAATAAGTATTGCACACGTAGTTGTAAAACAAACGTCCTTCTTCTACCGCCTGAGGAGATCCGTAACGATGGGTCATATCATAATAAGCCACATGAAAGCCCTCTTTCAATAAAGCCTTATCAACAGAAGGGAATGCTCCAAAAAAAGCTGGTCGCCAAATCCACGGCCTGCCGGTAGCCGCTGAATCCGGACAAACCACAATGCTTTGATGCCCGTTATAAACAAAGTCGTAACGGCAATAACCGTTCCACGAAGAACGCCTGACCTCTATATCACCTGTTTGTGCCCGGCTAACGGACAAATTTAATAACAACAATACAATGTAAGCAAGTTTTTTCATTGATTTCGTCTTTTCCTCTGTCTCTTATAGCCCCTTCGGTTTATGATACGTAATATTCCCTTTTTCCACTTTCCCCCAGAAAGAAGAGATCCGTCCTGAGTTCCAAAGATTAATATCGGAAACCGATAGTTTGTCCCAACTCATTTCATTGAAACGAATGCTGGCGCCCCCTCTTCCGCTATCCACGAAAGAGCAATGATGGATATCGGCTACTTGTACCCCAAGCAGTCGCACCACCGAGCCCTGCTCCTTATTGTCTACATTCTCGAATGTACAATGGGTTATCTTCAGACGAGGACCGCTGGTGCTCTCGTCGTTACCTCCCCGATATACATTGATAGCAGTTCCCAGCATCCGGCTGAAATGGCAGCTATCAACAGTAAGGCATTCCACATTGTATTTTCCGATATCGTCTTTCTCGCCGGCATAGTTGATTCCTTCGCCCGACATATCATGGAAGAACGAATTACGAACAGTTACTTCGGGAGAAAGAGAGGACTTCAGGCCAACTATACACCTCTGGCCGGATTCGTTGAAGTTGAAGAACTCGCAACTGTTCACATTCAACACATAAGGAGTTATCATTTCGCTATGGGTACTGATACCGGCAGAAGCCAATGCCTTTCCTGCAATCATTTCTCCATTGAACGCAACCCCTTCAATATCCAGATTCCCCCCGCTCATAATGGTAATAAATGCTCCTTGCTTACCGCTTTTATAGTGAAGTACAGGGCGTTTGGATAGTCCCGGAACTGCCTGTATCTTGAGGTACATGTCTACCGGAATCGTTTCATCGATGAAGTAGTCGCCTGCCTCTTCCAGTTCTATTACATCGCCCTCTTTTCTATTCTTCACAGCCTCTACCAAGGTGTTCTCGCCGGCTTTTACCTTTATCACATGGCCAGAAAGCGTGCGTTGTTTTTCTCCCTCCAATTGAAACCACAAAGCTCCGGAATCGCTCCTCCTGCCGGGAGAGAGCACCACAGGCTCCGGCATCTTACCCTTTACATTGGTAAAGCCGGGCAGATTGACCGAAGCAGTATATTCTACCTGATTACCTTCGAACCTGATACCGCTCATATCGTCGGACGACCGATAGACCTTCTCCTGGCTGCTATGGTAGAACTGATTGTCTTTCAACAATACGTTCGAAGGTGGAAGTATCCGTTCATTATCCTTCCCCACGCAGAAAAGAATATTGTCACAATCCGCGAAGAGATTATTCTCAATCAGTACATCCTTTACATGGTGATATCTGTTAGGGAGAGAATTGGGAACAGCATTCATCAGGGCCAGTGCTGCAAAGAAGCGATCGCCCGTCAAAGCATAGAACGTATTATCTTTAATAATATGTCCCTCGTTCACTACACGTACGCCGCCGGTGTTGGGTAGCCGGTTTCCGATGAACGTATTCCCTTCCACCAGGTTCCGGTTACCGTGACGCAACACCAGAAGTCCGGCACATTCCAGAAACGTATTATTACGAATGATGTTGTCACTGGATTTAATGGAAACAATTTCTACTTCGCCATCGCAATGTTCAAACAAGTTGGCTTCGATAAGCGTATTGGATGAAAAGAACGCATGATGCGAAGTGCCTACCCGAATGGTTTCTCCACCGTTGGCACCCAGTATGGGACGTGCACCAAAATAGTTATGGTCGATACTGTGATGGTTTTCCCTGTCCCTTTCTTCGTTAAGAGCCACCACCAAGGTAACATCACAATTCTGTTTACCAACCAGAGAATTATGGTCGAAACGGTTGTTACGTCCGAAAAGAAGCACCCAATTATAGCCCGAATCACGGGAGGGTGGATTGAAATAAGAAATAGCGCAGTTGGTTATCCGGCAGTTATTGGCCGCCTTATCTTCGTTGCGAAACTCTATCACCGCCCCTTGGGGGGAATAGCCATTGCGGAAATACAATCCATGTATCTCCACAAATTCTCCGCACAAGCGCAGGTTAGACTCCCCTTCCACAAAAACGGTTCCAGGCTGTTGAGCTTTTACAACAATAGGCTTCCCCTCTTTTCCATGCCCTTCCAGTTTGAGCAGGATATTTTTGTAAACACCCTCTTTCAGAAGGATCGTATCTCCCGGAGCAGCTTTTGCCAATTGTTGCGGCAACGAAGCCAAATCAGTTACCTGGCCTCCCCCGCCATGGCAGGACACCAGAAATAATACACTTAAAAGTGTAATGAATGGTTTGTACATGGTATATTAATTAAATAAATGTTAGTTCTCTTCTACTTTCTTTTGATTTACCTGCGCAAACTGGGAGGGTGTATAGCCATAGAAATTCTTAAACGAATTGGAAAAATAGGAGTGACTGTTAAATCCCAGTATCAGTGCAATCTCCGAAACCGACATATCAGAATCCTTCAGCATCTTCGCTGCAACCTCCAGGCGCTTGTTGCGGATAAGTTCCGTAGGCGACAGTTCGGTAATCGATTTCAGTTTGCGATACAGGTTGGCGCGGCTGATTCCTATCTCACGGCACAGCATTTGCACATCCAGATTCTGGTCGGATATGTTCTTCTCGATAACGGCAAATAGTTTCTGTGAGAAACGGTCGTCGGCCGAAACCACCTCTATCCCAATCTCTTCGGGCGAGAATCGCTTGCCATAGAGCCGTTTTAAACGAGCCCTGCCTTCCAGCAGGCTGCGGATGCGCATACGCAGCACCTCCATATTGAAGGGCTTAATGATGTAATCGTCGGCCCCTGCCGAGAAGCCTTCCTTGATATGCATCACCATCGACCGGGCCGTCATCAGTATCACCGGAATATGGCCGGTACGGATGTCGTTCTTAATCATCGAGCAAAGCTCCAGCCCGTCGCGTTTCGGCATCATGATATCGCTTAGTATCAAATCGGGGAATTGGTTCACGGCTTCGTCAAATCCTTTTACCCCGTCGGGGGCTTCAATGATTTGATAATCGTTTTCCAGTGATTTATGGAGATATTTCCGCACCTCTTTATCGTCTTCCACCAACAGGATTGTATAGCGTTGGTGCGGTTCCTTTTCAAAGGTGATTTGCGGAGCTGCCTCTTCTTCTCCGCCGCTCTCCAGTACAACTTCCTCGTTGATAGAAGTGCTTATTTCGTCGTCTTTAAATGCCTCGCGACTGATGGGCAGCACCACTACAAAGCAGGCTCCGGGACGATCCATATCCTCAATAAAGATATTTCCCCGGCACAACTTTACAATGGAGTACACCAAACTCAGCCCGATACCCGTTCCCGGAACGTTGGACACCGATGCTTCGGGTACCTGATAGAACGGCACAAATATCTTGTCGCGTTCTTCCTTAGCAATGCCAATGCCCGAGTCTTCTATCCGTAACACCAGGTACCGCGTATTATTTACTCCCTCCTTGACAAAGATATCCGCCCGGTGGTTCTCGTCCAGCTCGTCGTACGAGCGGCATGTAACCAGCATATTGATATCTTTGCCCGACGGGGTGTACTTAAATGCATTGGAGAGTAAGTTAAACACCACCTTCTCCAACAAAGATCTGTCGTACCAGGCCGTTATGTCCTTGGGCTGGCAATTCAAATAGAAATTGATTTCGTTGGTTTGAGCTATCTGCTTAAATGCATAATAAATTTCCTTGACAAACTCGCACACGTTACCCTCGCTTACCTTCAGCTGCATGTGTCCGGTTTCGTTCTTTTGCAAATCCATCATCTGGTTCACAAGCAACAACAGCTTCTGCGCATTCTTATAAATAAGATTCAGCCGCTCGCGCAATTCGCCCGGCAGGTTCAGTTGTTTCACTAGCTCCTCAAACGGGGTGATAATGAGCACAAGGGGGGTACGGAGCTCGTGGGAGAAGTTGGTAAACAGTCTGAGTCTGGACTGGTGGAACTCCACCTGCCGGCGTTTGTCTAATTGTTCCATCCGCAGGTTGGCGCTCAACTGGCGGCGGATAAAGGCATAATACAGGATGATGCCGATGATGACCGATGCAAACAACACATAAAACAGATATGCATACCACGTAGCCCATACAGGCGGATGGATAACGATATGCAACGAGCGTCCCTCTTCGTTCCAGATGCCATCGTTATTCGACCCGCGAACCCGGAAGGTATATTCGCCGGGACGAAGGTTGGTATAATAAGCCGAAGTACGCCCACCGGCCTCGTTCCAATCTTTGTCGTAACCCTCCAGTTTATAGGCATAACGGTTCATGCGGGAGAAAGCATAGTTCAAGGCCCGGTACGACAGGGTAATGTTGTTCTCGTCGTAATCCAGGTGAAGTTCAGAAACATCGTCGAGCACCACGGGGAGAATGCCCGTATCGTCGCCCGGCGAAACCGGTTTGTTATTCACACTGAGTTGTTTTAGTACAATCGGGGGGATAAATGTATTGACCGGCATATTCAAGGGTTCAAACGTAAGGAAACCGTCATTGGCCGTAAAACAGATACTTCCATCGGGCATATTGACTCCCCCGTGCAGGGTAAACTCGCGTGCATCTACCCCGTTGGCCCGTTCGTAATTGCGTACCTTCTCTGTCTTGGGGTTATACACCGATATGGCAATCGTTGTACTCATCCACAGGTTCCCGTCACGCCCGGCGATAAGTTTGCACACACTGTTGTCACTCAGCCCCTCTTTCCGGCTTACGTGGGCTGTTGCTCCCGAAGCCGGATTAAAGCGGAAGATGCCGTTCCCGTACGTGGAAACCCAGATATCACCGGACTTCAACCGGTCGATGCTCGAAATATAGTTCCCGGGGATATACTGCCGGCTGCCGGCCGGTTCTTCTTTACAATACTGGGTAAGTATCTGACTATCGAAGTCGTACCGGTACAACCCGGTCGTGCGGGTACCAATGAGCAGGATACCCGGACGCTCCTCGAACAGGCATCTGATTCCCGATATGGATAGCTCTTTATCGGGGTTGACTTTAAACGTACGGATGATGCTACCGTCGGGCGTAAAGCAAGTCAACCCACTGGAAGACCGGATGGTGGACGCCCATAAATTCCGCCGGCTATCGAGCAACAGAGCATAGATAGGCGTTTTATCGGGGAAAGCGTAAAAGAGGGAAAAGGCATGTGTACGAAGGTCGAACCGGTAAATCTCGCCTTGGGCCGTACCGCACCACAGGAAATCCTTGTCGGAAATGATGGTTTTAATGACATTGGAATTGTAACGGGACGCATCATGCTCGTTCAGCAAATAAAACTGCGATTTCCGGGTATCCGGACGATAACTTAACAGGCCATATCCTTCGGTGGCAATCCATAAATTCCCTTTGCTATCGGCGCATGCATTGCTGTATATACCCGTGGGTTTATTCAAGTCGCGTCCCGGCTCGTGCCGGTTGAAACGGTTCAACAGTTTGGATAAGATGCTTATCCCACCCGAATAGGTACCCACCCACAACATATTAGAACTCGAAAGGCAGAAAGCGCAAATGGAAAAGTGCCCCAGCGAATAATCGCGCTCGTCGTACCGGGCCACCTTGCTGAAAGTCTTCGTGATGTCATTGAACGCAAAGATTCCGTCGTAGGTACCCACCAGCAGATACCCGTCCCACTCCACAATACAGCGTACAAAGCTATTCTGCAAATGGCTGTTGCCTCCTACATAAGAGGTCACACTGCCATCGCTCGATGATACACAGGCTACTCCATGCTGGCTGTATCCTATCCAGATATTTCCGGAACGGTCTTCGTACACACAGCTAACATCTGTTCCGGTCGAATCAGGCTTGCGCTTCTCATTGTCATAATGGCGGACAATCTGCATTTGTTGGTTGCAGACGTACACCCGGTCGTCGTTGGTACCTATCCAGAACCTACCGGAACTATCTTCAAAGATGGCAGTAACGGCCATTGCCTTTCCCTGTTCTTCCCAGGATACACGTGTAAAATTATCCGTTAGGGGTTGGTACAGGAACAGTCCGCTCCGGCATCCGGCCCATACGCGTCCCGAACGGTCGACGTACACCACCTGAAAGGAACTGCCGGGCAACCCTTTATCCTCCTGGTACCGGCGTATGCGGTTGGTATGCTGGCAGAGACGGCTGACGCCACGCCCGGTGGCAATCCACAACGCATGTCCTTGCTCGTCGGCCAACGAAAAAACCTCATTATCGGTCAGGCTAAGTGAATCTTCCGGATTCTCCTGGTAGATTGTATACTCTTCACCATCAAAACGATTCAACCCATTCCGGGTAGCTATCCAGATATATCCTTTGGAATCCTGGCAGATAGCCCGGACGGAGAGCTGCGACAGTCCTTCGTTCATCCGAAAACTGTAACGAAACGAACCGGGAATACTTTGTGCTTGTAGGGTGAGCAAAAATCCCAGTAGCAGGCCAAACAGGAGATACGTTTTTCTTAGCATGATAGAAATTTTATAGATTAACCTTTACACAAAGGTATATAAAAGATACTTAGATTTAAAAGTCAACCGGATAATTCTACAAGGGTACAAGCAAGTTGAGACACATGCTACAGAAACACGAGACAATACTGACAACAGGGATCCGGGTGAATTCGGGTGCCTATTTAGGCAGATTAAACGCCACCGTCATTTCCTGCATCTGTTCCTCCGTCATTCCATCGGGTTCGAAGCCCATCTTCCGGGCACTGATGTAAATCTGGGCCGATTTACTCAATACGTCTATCTGGTCGAAAGCTTCGATTACATGCTCGCCAACGGCAAATACGCCGTGCTTCTCCCACATCACCACATCGTAATCGGTCAATTCCTGCAAGGTAGCCAAAGCCAGTTCTATCGAACCAGGCAGTTGGTAGGGTGTTATGCCCAGCCCGCGCGGACAGAATGCTTTCGTTTCAGGAATCATGCTCCATAACAATTTAGTCAGTACATCTTTCTCCAGGAACTTAGGAGTATGACTCATGGCAATCAGATCGATGGGATGCGTATGCAGAGAAGCTTTATAGGTGCTGCCACTACCTACCAGGTAGTTGTGTACAAGTAAATGGGCTGGCAGTTCGGATGTTGGTTTTATGTAGTGATCGGCTACTATCACGTAGCTGGTGCAATCGTCCAATATCCGAATAATGGAGCCATGCTGCATCGGCCAGCGACTTACATCTCGCATGCGGCAATTGGTTCCTTTGCAGTAAAAGTAACAGCCTTGCAGTTCTGGCAAAATGGCCCCGATAGATACTGCTTCGCCGATAGCGGGTAGGGCACGCATGTCATTGTCGACAAACTCGGTGATGTTGACCACGATATTACCACCGTTACGTTCTGCCCAACCTTTTTGCCATAAATACCCGGCTACTTCGGCTGCTTTTTCGATCTCACCGGTTAGCTCCGGGCGGTTTTCTAAAATTGATTTCATCTGTTAGTTTTTAATGAATAAATACCTTTATCAGTATGCTACAAAAGTAGGCCGTTCTTGCACACACCGGTAAAACTATTGTTTCATTTTTTTTCAATATTATATCAATATTGGGTGGATAACTCCCCAATAGCTTGTCCTATACATTCCACTTTGCCGGCTTTGTGCCGGATGGATGATTATCATAAGCCAATACAGCAGAAATTACCTCTCGACTGTATCAAAGAGAACAAAAAAACCGGCCAACCCTACGGATTGACCGGTTTTTAATACCTTTTGTTAATTCGGAAATCAATAATGCTCCTTATTTATCCTAAATAAGATTTGAGCAATTTGCTACGACTATTTTGTCTCAATCTCCTGATAGCTTTTTCTTTAATCTGGCGGACGCGCTCACGTGTGAGTCCAAATTTGTCGCCGATTTCTTCTAATGTCATTTCTTGTTGTCCGATACCAAAAAACATCTGTATGATATCCTTTTCCCTATCGGTTAACGTAGAAAGTGCTCTATCAATTTCCTTCGCAAGAGACTCATTCACTAACGAGCGGTCGGCCATGGGCGAGTCGTCGTTGATCAGCACATCGAGCAGGCTGTTGTCTTCTCCTTCCACGAAAGGAGCATCCACCGAGATATGACGGCCAGATACTTTCAGTGTGTCAGAGATTTTGTCGACCGGTATTTCCAGCTCTTCTGCCAGTTCTTCGGGTGATGGACGACGCTCGTTCTCTTGTTCGAACTTCGAGAAAGCTTTGCTGATCTTATTCAGCGAACCTACCTGATTCAACGGAAGTCGAACGATACGAGACTGTTCGGCCAATGCCTGAAGAATAGACTGACGGATCCACCATACAGCGTAGCTGATAAACTTGAAACCGCGTGTTTCATCAAATTTCTCGGCAGCCTTGATCAGTCCTAAATTGCCCTCGTTAATCAAGTCGGGCAGACTCAAACCTTGATTCTGGTACTGTTTGGCCACGGATACGACGAAACGTAAATTAGCACGCGTCAGCTTTTCTAATGCTACCCGGTCACCTTTACGGATGCGTTGAGCGAGCTCTACCTCTTCCTCCACTGTAATCAAGTCTTCACGGCCTATTTCCTGCAAATACTTGTCCAGAGAAGCGCTCTCTCTGTTAGTGATACTTTTGGTAATCTTAAGTTGTCTCATTCTTATAAAACAATTTGGAGTGCAAAGTTACTACAAATAATTCGTTCGCAAACAATCTTTTTGAGATTATTTTCTTATTACTCAACAAAAAGGAGTACCGTCTGTTTGCCAAACGGTACTCCTTTTCAATCTTGTTAGCCTAAATTACAATCTTCTTACGCTTAAAAACCTTTTTTATTCCTGACTGAGATCTACTGCATAACTGGCACGTTTACCTGATGGGAACATACCGCTGATGAAGAGTACCTGATCGGGCGACTTGGTAGCAGCTTTCATCACTTCTTCCAGATCACTTACCTTACGCATCGGCTGGTTGTTGGCTCTCAGGATGATGAATCCTTTGCGGATACCTGCATCCCCCATCTTACCGTCACTTACACCGGTCACCTGTAAACCGTAACCCAGGTTGAGTTGTTTCTTCAAATCGTCGGGCAATTCTTTGAATGCAGCACCAAGTATATCCATACCGGCTTCTTTCACTACTTTGGTATTACCTTGTTCGTTCTTCAGCGTTACTTCAACCGTCTTTTCTTTCTTATCACGGATCAGTTTCACAGTCACCTTATCGCCCGGGCGGTGCAAAGCAAGCACTTCCTGCAAGTCGGCAAAGGTACTTACTTTCTTGTTGTCGATACCTACAATAACATCATTCACTTTGATATCGGCACCGGCAGCCGAGCCTCCTTCAACAATGCTTGCTACCCATACACCTTCTTTCACTCCCAGTTCCTGCGCTTTCTTTTTCAGATCCTGGCTATCTTCTTCACCCATATAACGTTCATCGGCGATAGATCTACCGGTAATGCCGAGCAAAGCACGCTGCACGGTACCAAATTGCTTCAGGTCGCTCACCACTTTAGTCATAATACTGGTAGGAATAGCAAATCCATAACCGGCATACGCTCCTGTGGGAGACGAAAGTACCGAGTTGATACCTACCAGTTCACCTTTGGCATTCACAAGTGCACCACCACTATTACCTTGGTTGATGGCGGCATCGGTCTGAATAAACGATTCCACACCACCATTGTACACGCCCAACGTACGAGCCTTGGCACTTACAATACCAGCTGTCACGGTCGATGTCAGATTGAACGGATTACCTACCGCCAATACCCATTCGCCGATTTTAAGATTATCCGAGTTACCTACCGGGATAGTAGGAAAGTCATCACCTTCGATCTTGACCAAAGCCAGGTCAGTACTGGGGTCGCTCCCGATGACACGTCCCTTGAACTCGCGGTGGTCGTTCAGTTTGACAGATATCTCGTCGGCGCCATCAATCACATGGTTATTAGTCACAATATACCCATCTTTGGAGATAATCACCCCCGATCCGAAACCAACACGCGGTTGGGTCTGTACCTGACGCTGACGTCCACGACCACTTTGCCCGTCTCCGAAAAAGAAGTCGAACAAATCGGGAGCTGCCTCAACGGTTTTGGTTTTCGACAGTTCGGTCGATTTAATATGTACCACGGCATGCACTGAGTTTTCGGCTGCCTGGGTAAGATCTACCGGTTGAGCATCCAATGCACTAAATCCTGCCAATTTTACACTGGGATTCTGTTCAAACATCTCATTGAATGATGTCTGATTATGATTATTCGATTTGGTCACCTGATAAGCGGTAAAGCCGGCAACGCCTGAGCTAAGCAGAACGACTGCTCCGATTCCAAGAATGTTTTTTGTTGTCTGTTTCATACTGTTCATATAATTAAACTGTTAATATTCTGAATTGGTTTAACATTTTCGACGTTAAAATAACGACAAAAATCATTCACTTATTCTACTTGTCAGTTATTTTTGGTCACTTTTAACAGAGGAGGTTTATCGGTTAACAGCGATTAACGACAGTCTCTGACAATTTTACATTCGTTTAATGCCACCTGACGTATCTGTCAGATGTTGCATAGGTATAAAAAAGAAGCGTACACTTAACATCACGCTAAATGTACGCCAAAACTAAAAAAACATATTATTTCATTGAAAGTGGGTGGAAGTCATGATTCCATTATTATAATTTAGACACACATAAAAGGCTTCCTCCCCAGATTCCAACTAATTGATCTCGCGCTTCACAGCGGGAAAAAAATATCGTAAAACGATAGAGAATAGGACGCCACAGCTCCTCCTAACAGAGAAACGGGCTTGTTAAAGAAAGAGAAGAAAGAATTTAAATGAGGATGCGGCGCAACGTGTAGAGGTAGTAGTTGCACGCAAATTTAGCGAACTGGTGTTCCAGCTCTGGTAATTTGCTCCGAGTCTGAGCAGAAAATTCAGATTGCTTGTCTGCCCTATGATAAGCAAGAGTTATCTTAAAAAGTTTATGCAGATGAACTCTTTCGTGATCGTTGCGGGATTGAAGAATGCTTTGAAAGTTATGAGCTGCCTGAGAATCGAACTCGTAAATCGAACCATTGGTACGCGGCATACCGGCAGAAGCCGATACAAAAGAAGCACACTCCATCGGAACGACTGCCATGCTCTCTGATTCAATGCAAGTATGCATCTCGTCGGCAGAGAATTGCAGCCACTTCTCACTATTGGATATAAATCCGAATACGAAGAGAAGCAATAATCCTATAAGTGTTATACTTTTACTCATTTTATAATATTGCCGCAAACGTACGAAAAAATATGAGCATCTGCATTATTGTCGACCATTTTTTTATTTATTTCATTAACCAGCAAGTCTCTTTCAATTCAGATACTCTATCTTCATGGAATAATCCCATTGGGTAAAATAAAGATTACCTCCCTCCCACTCGACCTCACCGCGCTGGAAATCAACGATTTCGCTACGAGGATACTTTTTTCCGGGTACCAATGGCATAGAGTAATCACTGTTGACAATCATACGCCAGGAATCGATACCCCCACAATAAAACATTCGTTCGTCCATATCGGACGCAAAGGATGAAATGCCAAACGATTGGTCGACAGGCACCCAACCGATCCCTTCGAAGTAAATCTCTGCCCAGTCGTGCAGATTCCAAGCGCCGGGATGCATCATGAATCCACTTTGAAAGTGAGCAGGAATACCCACACAACGGCACAAGGTTATGAAAAGCAGGGTGACTTGCCCGCAATCACCATGACGGTGGTCGAGTACATACTCCGGAATGTTTTCAATGGTGGAATACTCGCGCGCAAATGCCCAGGGAAACTGATCGTTCACCCAACGGAAGATGCGCTGTGCCTGTAGCAGTGGATTGGACTCACCAGCGGTAAGATTCGCAGCCAACTGCCGGATACGGGGCGTGAAGCGGATATGGGTTTCGCGCTCAGAGGTGTACTCTTTGTACGACACACTGGCGGTATCATACGGAATAATACACTCGGGTTTCAGTTGATGCCATTCGGCCGAAGAGGTATATTCGAATGTTTCCGAGAAAACGGTGGGCTCACCCGCAACTGCTTTCTTCTCCATATAAAGCGTACTGTGCCGGCACGAGTCGGGTGAAAGCACGTACTCCCATTCACTGGCACGAAGCAGTTTCACGTCCGTCTGCCGTTTCTGATCCTTACGCGGGAAGGGCAACCAGCAACGAACAATCTCACCTTTGGGTACGACATTCGGTTTGACGCTCAATGTATAGGTAACGCGCATCCGCTTAGGCTCGACAATCGCCTTCCCTTGCTTCTTCACAGCAGCAATTACCTCAGGCAGATGTGTCCGGTTCACTTCTTCACCTTTGCTCAAGCTAATTCCTTCTTTCTCTACTTTTATAGAATAGCATGTAGAATCGATGCGGAACAGATTAGGGCCTGCATTGATAAAATAGCATTTCTTGCCATCAATCAGCATGCATTCCAACGCCTTGCTTTCTTCCCACTGGCGCATCATGCTATCGTTCACCTGCGGAATATATTTGCGGATATAGTCCTTCACCTGAGAGTCGGTCAGACAAAAATCCGTCAGGATACGTTGTTGCAGATCGGCTTCCCAGCTATAAGGCTGAAGTTCTTGCTTCCGGTTGCAAGCGGATATTATGACGAATAGTATGCAGATATAAATCAGCTTTCTCATATTCTTATTTATATATTTATTCTTCAGAATCAATTGTCTTTTATCCTTTCGGCTGGGAGCCGAGCTTCTTTTTCAAAATCTCTTCCCCCCTGCCCCTTCTCTTAACCTTTAAGAGAAGGGGTGATAAGCTGCGCCATGGAAATAGGCTCCTTCGGACCCTCGAAAAGGGGGTTGCACCCCCCTTGGCCCCCGTGGGGATGTCTAAGGCCGTACAGTTGGTGCCCTTTCGGCACCGTGACTGCCTCTACGGCTATTGCAGAGCTTTGTCACCGCACTGGGTAACCGCATTGCTTCGCTCGCTAAGCAGTATTTCTCTTCACTACGACACAAGCCACAATCTCACTGAAAAAACACGAGCGAAGCGATGTGGCGAATAAAGACCGGCCTCATTTTCGGAGCGTTAAGCGGAGCCTGTACGAAAAACGAGTAAAGGAGCGATTGTCTGAGCGAAGCAAAGCGAGCGAGTTGGAGCTCCGATCGTTTTTCGTGCAGGCGGAGTAGCGGAGAAAATGCAGCCTTGAATTTTTCTTTTGCTTCTTTTCTTTTGTTTCAAGACAAAAGAAAAGATGATCCCCGCGCTAGCCTAAAACAACACCAATCCCAGGAAAATCATTCAAAGTGATTTTCCCTTTCTCCACCGTCATTCCCTTAAACCGGTCGTTCGAGATCAACAGATTCCCATCCAAATCGGCAAAATCGACCGCAGGCGAGAACTGTGCCGCTGCCGAACAGGCGCATGATGTCTCCGTCATGCAGCCCACCATCACCTTCATATCCAGTGCACGTGCCAATGTCACCATCTTCCATGCTTCACGCATGCCGGTGCATTTCATCAGCTTGATATTGATTCCGCTGAATGCTCCACGCAGTCCCGGCACATCGGCCAAGCGTTGCAACGACTCGTCGGCAAATACAGGTAACGGGCTGTGTTGAGTCACCCAAGCCGTATCGTCCAATTGCTCCTTGGGCATCGGTTGTTCAATCATCACAATGTTCCGTTCTTTGAGCCAATGAATCATGTCGAGTGCATATTGCCGGTCGGTCCATCCTTGGTTGGCATCCACCGCAATGGGCAGATCGCTCACCGAACGGATGGTTTCGATCATTTCTTTATCGTTGTCACGCCCGAGTTTTACTTTCAGGATATTGAATTGTCCGGCTACCTCCCGCGTCTTTGCCCGAACTACATCAGGTGTATCGATACCGATGGTAAAGGTGGTCGACGGAGCTTTGTGCTTGTTAAGACCCCAGATACGGTACCAGGGCGCATTCAACAGTTTACCTACCAGGTCGTGCAAAGCGATATCGACTGCCGCCTTGGCAGCTGTGTCACCGGGACTGACGCCATCGATGTATGTCAGGATATCTTCCAACTGAAACGGATCGTCGAACTGTTCCAGATTTACTTTTTGCAGGAAAGCCATCACCGTTTCCACCGTCTGGCCTAAGTACGGAGGCATGGAAGCCTCGCCGTAACCGGTTACCCCTTCGTACTCGATCTCTACCTGCACGTCGGGCGTCGTGGTGCGCGAGTAGGTAGCGACGGTAAACACATGTTTCAGTTTCAGCTCGTAAGGGAAGAAACGCATCTTCATCTTACCGCCCATTCCCAGGCGATTAATGGAAAATGCAGTGGGAACAGTTTCTGCTGCAAACAAACGATTGATGCCTACCCCTGCTCCAAGAGCGGCAAGGGAAGCTGTTTTCAGGAAATCTCTTCTATTTTGTGACATGACTGTGTGCTTTTTAAATAACATCAAGGAGCCATCTGGTAATAAGGGTTGGTCAACGTCGTGTTGATCAGCGGCTCCTTATTTAAATAAGGTAAGATACGTACAGCATAAAGCAACCTGTTGAGGTTGAACTCATCGAAGTCGATAGCGACTGGATCCAGGCTGCTTACATGTACATCTCCTTGCGAATGAATGAACCTCTTTTGCCCCACATAGATTCCGACATGCACCACCCGTTCTTTCTTCCCGGGCGAAGCTTTGCGACCGAAGAAGATCAGGTCGCCCGGCTGTACGTTGGCAAAATCGGGAGCGATATCGATGTGTTGCCCTACGTATGCCTGTTGCGAAGCATCCCGCGGGATAATTATATCATTGAGGAATAAGGCTGTACGAACAAATCCGCTGCAATCCATCCCTTTTGATGAAGTGCCTGCCCAAAGGTATGGTATACCCATCATGGTATAGGCTGTACGGATGATGCTCGCGGCATCTTGTTTCAAGGATTCTCTCCATACCTTCTCGGGGCTGGCGATGGCGCGTTGAATATATGCTGTGCGTCCATCGGGATAGGCTACCTGGTAGAAATCACCCTCCGTCCCTTCCCATTTCAGGCGGTTGCCTCCCACCACGTCCGAGACGGTTTGAGAAGAAAGATCGGGGCGACTGTACGCGAATCCGTAATGGGCCGTCACCACGATCTTTTCGACCTTGTTCCAGGCATCGTATTCGACTTTCGTTACCGGATGCACACCCACGGGATGCACCCAGGCTATGTAGTTATCGGGAGTCTGCATGCGGTACCAACCTTCCCGCTGCAGCAACCGGACGGGCATACCCAACAAGGCTTGCGTGGTCATTTCAGAAGAGAAATCGGGTTCTACGCGCAGGTTGCATACCGACAGGTTCACGATGCCGTACGTTTTTCCCTGGAGTGACACAATGTCGGGTAATACCTGCAAACTATCTGTAAGTTGGTAGCCCTCTTCCTTCAACCCCTGCAGCAGGGCGTCATGAGCCGGGGCCGAGGTGGTAAGGCCTTTCACCTTCAGTTCTTTCCCCGACAGTTCGTACGCCACTTCGAACAGAGCCACCCGCTTGTCGGGAGTGAAACGAACACGTACCGTATCCGTCAACCCGGTCACTTCTTCGGGAAGACGTCCGGTATCCGGCGTTGTACAAGCCAACAGAGAAAATACACACAGACAGAAGGAAAAAACTTTTTTCATCGAACAATGTTTTAACATGAGAATGATGAAGAGCAAAGGTAAAAAGATTTTCTTTTTTACAGGCTTTCCTTTCGTTACATTAACAAAAAAGCCTGTACAAATGCGTTCGAAGAAGGCATCGCTTGGCAGAACGAAATAAAAAGTTTACTTTTGCCGCATAAAGCAGTAGGCCGGTCTGTCGCTTGCGCCTCGTACGCAGGAGGAAAGTCCGGGCAACACAGAGCATCCTACTTCCTAACAGAAAGCTATCCGCGAGGGTAGAGTAACGTAGAAGAAAACAACCGCCCCGTTCCCTCCGGGAAGCGAGGTAAGGGTGAGAAGGCGGGGTAAGAGCCCACCAGCCGTATGGCGACATGCGGGCTGTGCGTCTTAGGAGTTGTAAGGTCATGTATACCGGCATTACGAGGGCTGCTCGCCCCACGCCGGAGGGTAGACCGCTAAAGCCGTATGGTGACATACGGCGCAGATAAATGACAGGCACTTTACTCGTTAAAGAACAGAACCCGGCTTATAGGCCGACTGCTTTATTTTTCCGCATATCCACCTATAATATATATCACCTCCATGAAGAAGCTTTCCGAATTATGGAAATTCGTCACGTACGACATCTGGCGCGTTACGGAAGACGAGGTGACGAAAACCAAGTTTTCGTTCTATACCATCATTAAAACCATTTATCTCTGCATCGACCGCTTCACCACCGACCGCTTAGCCAATAAGGCTTCGGCCCTGACATATAGCACCCTGTTGGCACTGGTACCTATCCTGGCCATCTTGTTTGCCATTGCCCGTGGCTTCGGATTCGATAACTTAGTGGAAAACGAGCTGCGCAACGGGCTGGCCGGACACGAAGAAGCCACAGAGTTCATCATCACCTTCGTCAACTCTTATTTGGTACAAGCCAAAAGCGGTGTGTTCATCGGGGTGGGTATCGTGATGTTGCTATACACGGTGATCAACCTGATAGGCAACATCGAAATTGCCTTCAACCGTATCTGGCAGGTAAAGAAAGGACGAACCATTTACCGGAAGATGACCGACTACTTCTCGATGCTGCTGCTCCTGCCGATACTGCTCGTAGTATCGAGCGGTCTCTCTATCTTTACCGGAACCATGCTCAAGGGTATGGAACAGTTTGCCGTACTGGGACCGATGCTGAAGTTCCTGATCCGCCTCATCCCATTTGTAGTTACCTGGCTGATGTTCACAGGACTATACATGTTCATGCCCAACACGAAAGTGAAATTCAAGCATGCCTTCATAGCCGGGATACTGGCCGGTTCGGCCTATCAGGCTTTCCAGTTTCTGTACATCAGCGGACAGGTGTGGGTGTCGAAGTACAACGCCATCTACGGTAGTTTTGCTGCCTTGCCGTTGTTGTTACTGTGGCTGCAGGTATCGTGGACCATCTGCCTGTTTGGCGCCGAGCTGACGTATGCCGGACAAAACATTAAGAATTACAGTTTCGACAAGGATATGCGGAAGATCAGCCAGCGATACCGCGACTTTATCAGCATCCTGATAATGTCGCTCATCGCCAAGCGTTTCGAGCAAAACCTGCCACCTTACTCTGCCGAACAAATTTCGGAAAAACATCAGATCCCTATACGGCTGACCAAACAGATTTTGTATCAACTACAGGAAATTAATCTGGTACACGAGGTGGTGACAGATGAAAAGAGCGAAGAGATAGCTTACCAAACCTCCGTTGATGTTCATCAACTAAGTGTGGCATTGTTGCTCAACCGCCTGGACAGGTTCGGTTCCGAAGACTTCAAAGTAGATAAGGAAGAGAAATTCCAGAGACAATGGAAAGTGCTGATGGACTTGCGCGAAGAGTATTACAAGAATGCCAGCCACACCTTGCTGAAAGACTTATAATCGCCCTCCGAAAGGTGTTAGAGCATTCAGGAAAAGCTCTAACACCTTTTTTACCGGATTGGGTTTACTTATATTGCAGCATACGGCTGATATATTTGCCGATGATATCGAACTCGATGTTCACTACCGATCCTACCTTAAAGGTATGGAAATTGGTATATTCGTAGGTATACGGGATAATAGCCACCTGGAAGGTGTCGTCCGTAGGGTTGCACACAGTGAGGCTTACGCCGTTGACAGTCACCGAGCCTTTGTCTACAGTGATATAACCCCGTTGAGCCATCTCCTTGTCGAACACATAGCGGAACGTATAGTACCAGCTTCCTTCGGCATCGTCGATAGCTATGCAGGTGGCAGTCTGGTCGACGTGTCCCTGTACGATGTGTCCGTCCAAACGTCCGTTCATCATCATGCTACGTTCCACATTCACCTTGTCGCCTACCTGCAACAGTCCAAGGTTCGAGCAATCCAGCGTTTCCTTCATGGCCGTCACCGTATACGTATCTTCGGTGAGTTTCACCACCGTCAGACACACTCCGTTGTGCGACACACTCTGGTCTACCTTCAACTCATTCACAAACGAACACTTAAAAGTAAAGTGTATATTCTCCTGGTCTTTCACCAGAGCTACCAGTGTAGCATATTCTTCTACAATTCCGGAAAACATAATTCAACTATTTTGGGAGCGAAGATACGGAATATGCCTGTAAATCGAACAAAAAGAAACACAAAAAATGGAAAACATCTGCTAATGAAAACTACAAGAAGGGAAGATTCCGAGGGGGGATTGTTGAGAATTCTGCAAAGAAATAGGCACAAAAAAAATGAGGCTTTTCCCAAAGCCCCATTTTTCAGTTTTCAATAGGTATTAGTTTTTTTTAAGGTAAAAAGATTGTTTTCAGGATAACGCTGCAAATATAGCCGTTTTTCCTTATACCAACAAAACAATAAAACATGTCATATAACATATTTTTTGAAAACGACTTTATTTTATTGTTATTTTTGATAAGTACAGCTTATCAGAACGTTACTGAATACAAATATACGCCTTTATTTGGAGAAACAAAGGGGCCTTACCTTCTTTTTTCTAACGATATGACATTATTAAGTTAAACGGGGTACCACGTTATGCTAATTTAACATCAAAAAGTCATTTCTCGGGATAATGTTCCTCGGTTTTGCCCCGATGCTTCAATACTTTAGCATCAATAAAAAATACAATTTCTTCAGCTATATTTGTAATATGATCGCCCGATCGTTCAAGTTTGCGGAACACACTGACGAGCTCGATACACGTACGTGCACTTTCGGGATGTTTCTTTACATATTCGGTCAGTATGTCACCGGCAGCCATATTGATTTCGTCGACCAACGCGTCTTTGGCGAACACACTCGTGGCCAGGTCGATGTTCTCTTCGAACAGGGCCCGTTTGGCTGTTTCGAGCATGGAGAGGGTTTCGGCCTGCATCTCTTCCAAGCGGAGGTTTTTCAGGAGATCGGCATCCAATGCAGGCTCCTCGCAACGTACCACAAAGCGGGCTATCCCCTCGGCAAAATCGCCCAAACGTTCCAGATTGGTATTAATCTTCAACATAGCCAGGACGAAGCGCAGGTCGATGGCAACGGGGTTGTACAGGGCGATAATATCTTCTACGTCGCTGTCTATTTTCAGCTCGAAAGCATTCACTCTACGTTCGCGAACGATGACATGTTGCGCCAGCTCTTTGTCGAGCGTCAGTACGGCATCGCCGGCTTTGTGCAACTGATCGTACACTAATGTCCACATCTCATCCACTTCTTTTTTCAGCAGCATCAGCTCTGACTCGATAAACTTTACCATATTATTTTCTTCGGTTATTAAGTTTTACTTTATTGATTCCTATCCGAAACGTCCGGTGATGTAGTTCTGAGTTTGCTCCATCTTCGGATTGGTAAAGATACGTTTTGTTACGCCAAACTCCACCATGTTTCCCATATAAAAGAAAGCTGTCTTATCGCTCACACGGGCAGCCTGCTGCATGTTGTGCGTCACGATGACGATGGTATATTCTTTCTTCAACTCGTGTATCAACTCTTCGACCTTGGCTGTGGAGATGGGGTCGAGCGCCGAAGCGGGTTCGTCCATCAGCAATACCGAGGGCGATACGGCCATGGCACGGGCAATACAGAGACGTTGCTGCTGTCCGCCGGAGAGGGCGTAGGCCGATTCTTTCAGTTTGTCTTTCACTTCATCCCACAAAGCGGCTCCTTTGAGGGTCTCTTCCACGCGCTGGCGAATGTAGGCATTGTCTTTCACCCCATTCACCCGCAGGCCATAGGCTACGTTCTCGAAGATGCTTTTTGGGAAGGGGTTGGGACGTTGAAACACCATCCCCACGTTCTTCCGGAGTTCGTCTACC
Source organism: Bacteroides sp. (assembly GCA_031554665.1). Classification (GTDB taxonomy): domain Bacteria; phylum Bacteroidota; class Bacteroidia; order Bacteroidales; family Bacteroidaceae; genus Bacteroides. The sequence goes on from JAVBVA010000095.1 coordinate 89,307, forward strand.
TCCACTCCCTTGTCGTATATATTTTGTCCGTCGATACGTACATCGCCTTCTATACGGGTATCGGGTATGAGGTCGTTCATCCGGTTGAGCAGACGCAGGAAAGTAGACTTTCCGCATCCCGACGGACCGATAAAGGCCACGACCGACTTTTGTTCTATTTGCATGCTGATGTTCTTCAGAGCCTGGAACTTTCCGTACCAGAAGTTTACATCTTTCACATCAATCTTGACTTGTTCCATTGTATAGCTTATAAATTGTAAATCGTAAATTGTAAATACCTACACGTTTTTCTTCTCGAAATAGCGTCGCAAGGCATTAGCCATCAAGTTCACTATCAGAATGATGACGATGAGTACCAGCGCTGTTCCGTAGGCCAACGGAAGTTGTGCTTCCATATCGGTACCGCTCGTTGCCAACACGTACAGGTGATAGGGCAATGCCATGCACTGATCGAATACGCTGTGAGGAAGCTGCGGCAGGAAGTAAGCGGCACAGGTAAACAGGATCGGAGCTGTTTCGCCCGATACACGTCCCAACGCCAGGATCAATCCGGTGATGATATTGGGCATGCCCATCGGCAGAATCACATGCCAGATGGTTTGCAATTTAGTAGCTCCCAACGCCCGGCTTCCTTCGCGCATGCTGTCGGGAATGGCTTTCAGGGCTTCTTCGGTAGTGCGGATAACCAACGGCACACAGAGCAGTCCCAAGGTAAATGATCCGGCCAATATGCTGTCGCCAAAATTCAGATAGTTGACGAACAGCGCCATACCGAACAGTCCGAAGACGATGGACGGAATACCGCTCAGGTTATTGGTCATCATCCGGATGAAGCGGACAAGTCTTCCTTTGGGGGCATACTCGTTCATGTAGATCCCACTCATCACGCCTACCGGGAAAGCGAACAGGGCGCTCCCGATCATCAGGTAGAATGTACCCACGATGGCGGGCCATATGCCGCCTTTCGTCATCCCGTCTTCGGGCGCCGATGTGATAAACTCCCAACTGATCGCCCCGATTCCTTTATAGATAATAAAACCGAGGATGGCAATCAGGATGAGTACGATGCACAGGCTCAGCAGGCGGAAGGTACCGAAAGCGAGTTGCTGCGAACGATGTTTGGCTATTTTATTGCTTGATATATTCATACGTTAGTTGTGTTTGGCTCCTTTAGAAGAGATATACTCTACGCTGAAGTTGATGAGTAAGGTGATGAAGAACAACACGACTCCCAACAGGAACAGGGCCTGATAATGGGCTCCTCCGGCAGGCGCTTCGCCAAGCTCGGCAGCTATCGTAGCCGGTATGGTGCGAAGGGGTTCCAAAATAGAGGTAGGTATAACGGCGGCATTACCGGTGACCATCAGCACGGCCATGGTTTCGCCGATGGCTCGTCCGATACCCAATACCACGCCCGACGTGATACCGGAGATGGAATACGGGATGACGACCTTATAGATGGTTTGCCACTGCGACGCACCCAGCGCCAGACTGGCTTCGCGCATCGCCCGCGGACAGTTGCGCATGGCGTCTTCGGTCACAGTGATAATGGTGGGCAGCGCCATGATGGCCAGTACGATACTTCCCGTCAGTCCGCTCTCGCCCACAGGCAGGTTGAACACTTTCTGTACCAACGGCACAATGACAATCAGACCGAAAAAGCCGTAAACCACCGATGGAATACCGCTCAGCAACTCGATGACCGGCTTCAACCAACTACGCACGCTCGGATGCGCCACCTCGGACATATATATGGATACGGACAGTCCGAAAGGCAATGCTATCAGGATGGCAAACAGACTGACCCACAAGGTTCCGGTAATCAGGGGCAGGAAGCCGTATTGTGCCGCTGGGGTAGCGGTGGGAAACCATTCCTTACCTCCCAACACGTCTTTCAGCGAGATGGTGGGATCTTTGATGAGATGCACCTCATCGGGCTGGGCTATAAACTTACCGGGCACAAAGGCTATGATACCCGGCGACTGCTTGATAAGTTCTACAATCTTATCCCCGGCAAGTTCGTATGCATCGCCCAACTCTTTTTCCGAATAATACTGCGTGATATCCTCCAAACGAAACAAACGGATGGCCACGTCGGCCCCGCCCAACTGCTTCCAGTTAGTGATCTCTTCATCGAACACGTCTTTTATCTGGCTCGGAGTGAGTTTGTTCACCGGGTTCTGCTTGTTCAAGGCAAGCACGTACCCGTCATCGATCACCCTACTGCGAAACAGCCCCAAAGCCTCTGTGAAGAGGAATAGCACTATCAGTATAATTGCCAGACTTGTTACGAATCCGCTACAAGTCAACAGGCCTTCTACTGTTTTTTCTAAAAGTTTCTTCATATTGTTTTATTTCAAGTGCAAAGGAAGCCGTTCTTTGTTAAGGCGATGTGAAAGATAGTTGAAGGAATGATTTCAATTTCGTTACAATCGTGTGACAAAGTTGTCGGATGCTCGTTTTGTAAACAGAATGTAATATTGGTTTGTTTATTTTGCATTGCTGATTTTAAGGCTGGTATAATTTTTCTTTTTTTTGGCGGGCTGCGCGGGGATCATCTTTTCTTTTGTCTTGAAACAAAAGAAAAGAAGCAAAAGAAAAATTCAAGGCTGCATTTTCTACGCTACTCCGCCTGCACGAAAAGCTAAAGCTTCGGAACTCGCTCGCTACGCTTTGCTCAGACAGCCGAAGCTTTTTAACGCTTTTCGCACAGGCTACGCTTAACGCTGCGAAAATGAGGCCGGTCTTTTATTCGCCACATCGCTTCGCTCGTGTTTTTTTGTGAGTGGATGCTTTCTCTTCTCTATGATGAAAAAGTGATTTTATTCGTCACGTCGTCACGGTTTGAGAGTTTACTATTTGGTTATCAGCTATATATCCCGTGACGAATGGCCGGTTTATTCACCATTCATTCGTCACTTTTGGAGGGATCCGTCACGCGGGGTGTTGAGGTGGTTATTGGTCAGTAGAAAGTGTTTCATGCTGCTGAAACAAAGTGTTTCATCCTTTGAAACAGAGTGTTTCATTACTTGAAACAGGGTGTTTCACTACGAGAAACAGGGTGTTGCTCTACGGGAAACAGAGTGTTGCACTACGGGGAACAACGTGTTAGAGCCTTTGAAATAAGGAGTTAACTCGCTTGAAAAGGAGAATTACCTCACGGGAAAGAGGCACTTACCTCGCTGCTATTGAATGATGGCTTACTGACAATGGGACATGTAACAGCGAAGAACAGGAAGGATACTAAGGGAGATGAGGGACGCCAGAAGTGACGAATAAATCAGAAAGTGACGAATGAATGGCGAATAAATCAGGCATTCGTCACGGGATATATAATTGATTACTAACACATAAGCTCTTAAATCGTGACGACGTGACGAATAAAATCACTTTTATCACATAGGAGAAGAAGCAAAAAATAAGTTCAAAAGGACATGCCGCTCCGCAACCCGCTAACTGACCCTACAAAGACAGCCCCACAGGCAGTCCCGGTGCCGAAAGGGCACCAACTGTACGGCCTTAGACATCCCCACGGGGGCCAAGGGGGGTGCAACCCCCTTTTCGAGGGTCCGAAGGAGCCTATTTCCACAGCGCAGCCTAATCACCCCTTCTCTTAAAGGTTAAGAGAAGGGGCAGGGGGGAAGAGATTTTGAAAAGATAGAGATTTTGAAAGAATACACATTAATTATATAGTATGAAACAGAAATTTTATTTAGCAATAAGCTTGCTATTAGTGACAATCACCAGCTACGGACAACGAGTGAAAGGTAGCGACACAGTACTTCCGGTTGCCCAACAGACAGCCGAACGCTTCATGGCTCTAAACCCTGAAGCACGAGTCACAGTCACTGGCGGCGGAACCGGTGTAGGTATCTCAGCCCTGCTCGATCAGACGACCGACATCGCCATGGCATCCCGCCCCATCAAGTTCAGCGAGAAGATGAAAGTAAAGAAATCGGGGAAAGAGGTAGAAGAAGTCATCATCGCTTATGATGCTCTGGCAGTGGTGGTACACCCATCGAACCCCGTGAAGCAACTCACCCGGCAACAACTGGAAGATATCTTCCGCGGAAAGATCACCAACTGGAAACAGGTAGGGGGAGACGACCGGAAGATCGTAGTCTACTCGCGCGAAACATCTTCGGGGACGTATGAGTTCTTCAAAGAGAGCGCGCTGAAAAACAAGAACTACATGAGCAGTAGCCTTTCGATGCCTGCCACAGGAGCCATCATCCAGTCGGTTTCGCAAACCAAAGGGGCCATCGGGTATGTAGGACTGGCGTATGTATCGCCGCGCATCAAGACGCTGGCTATTTCGTACGACGGTACTCACTATGCCACACCCAGTCTGGAAAATGCAGTCAACAAGACCTACCCCATCGTGCGACCGCTTTTCTACTACTACGACAATGATAAAGAGACACTCGTACGGCCGCTGATCAACTTTATACTCTCGACCGAAGGGCAGGAACTGATAAAAAAGAGCGGATATATTCCTGTGAAGTAACGGAATAAGAAAAAAATATCCTACTTTTGTACCCACAATAAAAAAGTTAACATTTACTGTAATGACGGAAATCAAAAACGAAGAGGTGAACGAAAAGAAAAGCCTCAACTTTATAGAACAAGCAGTGGAGAACGACTTGAAGGAGGGTAAAAACGGAGGTAGGTTACAGACTCGTTTCCCGCCTGAGCCTAACGGATACCTTCATATCGGCCATGCCAAAGCGATCTGCCTCGACTTCGGCATCGCCAAAGAACGGGGTGGCGTGTGCAACCTCCGCTTCGACGATACCAATCCGGTGAAGGAAGACGTGGAATACGTAGACTCCATCAAGGAAGACATCCAGTGGTTGGGCTTCCAATGGGGGAATATATATTATGCTTCGGACTACTTCCAACAGTTGTGGGACTTTGCCGTAGAGCTTATCAAGAAAGGTAAAGCCTACATCGACGAACAAAGCGCCGAGGAGATTGCCCGCCAGAAAGGTACTCCTACCCAACCCGGTGTGGCAAGTCCTTACCGCGACCGTCCCATCGAAGAGAGCCTCGCGCTGTTTCAGAAGATGAACAGTGGTGAAATAGAAGAAGGCGCTATGGTGCTTCGTGCCAAGATCGATATGGCCAATTCGAACATGCACTTCCGCGACCCGATCATCTACCGTGTCATCAAGCATCCGCACCACCGTACCGGTGATACCTGGAAAGCTTACCCGATGTACGACTTCGCCCACGGTCAGAGCGACTACTTCGAAGGCGTTACCCACTCCTGGTGTACGCTCGAGTTCGAAGTGCACCGTCCGTTGTACGATTACTTCATCGACGAACTGACACAGACACCGTTGGCTACCGAAGCCGGTTACCGTCCGCGCCAGACAGAGTTCAACCGTTTGAACCTCACCTATACCGTGATGAGCAAACGCAAACTCCTCACGCTGGTGAAAGAAGGATTGGTGAGCAGCTGGGACGACCCCCGTATGCCGACCATCTGCGGATTCCGTCGCCGTGGGTATTCGCCCGAGGCTATCAAGAAGTTCATCAACATGATCGGCTACACCAAGTACGAAGCGCTCAATGACGTTTCGCTGCTCGAAGCTGCCGCCCGCGAAGACCTTAACACACGTGCTACCCGCGTATCGGCTGTTCTCAACCCGGTGAAGCTCACCATCACCAACTATCCCGAAGGACAGGTGGAAGAGCTGGAAGCGATCAACAACCCCGAAGACCTGACAGCAGGTACGCACACCATCGAATTCAGCCGTGAGTTGTGGATGGAGCGCGACGACTTCATGGAAGATGCGCCGAAGAAATACTTTCGCATGACTCCCGGACAAGAAGTACGCCTCAAGAATGCATACATCGTAAAATGCACCGGCTGCAAGAAGAACGAAGCCGGCGAAGTGGCCGAAGTATATTGCGAGTACGATCCCGAAACCAAGAGCGGTATGGCCGAGTCCGGACGTAAGGTGAAAGGTACCCTCCACTGGGTGAGCTGTGACCATTGTCTCACGGCCGAAGTACGTTTGTACGACCGTCTCTTCTCGGTAGAGAACGCAGGCGCCGAGCAAGATGCCGACTTCCGTACACTGCTCAACCCCGACTCACTCACCGTGCTCAACAACTGCTACGTAGAGAAGTTCCTGGCCGAAATGAAGCCCCTCTCCTACCTGCAATTCCAACGCATCGGATATTTCAACGTCGACCAGGATTCTACCCCCGACCGGCTTATCTTCAACCGCACAGTCGGGTTGAAAGATACATGGGGAAAGATCAATAAATAATGATTAGTGGTTAGTGATAAGCCATGCACACCACAGCATGCTTATCACTGACCACAAAATTCTGACCCCTATCACCGGTCGCTAAACTCTAATTACTAAACACCCCAATTAACCACCCTATACATAAAAAATGGCAAGAAAAAACCCTTCTTTTGAAGATACATCCGAATTCAATGAACTCATCGCCCGTTATGAGGAACATCTGAAAAATGACACAATCATCTACCTTGATGCCGACCAACTGGCAGACATAGCCGATAAATATGCCGAAGACGAACGGTTTGAGGATGCTCAGCAAGCTATCGATTACGGATTAAAATTACATCCTTGCAGCACTGATTTGCTCATTGAACAGTCTTTGCTTTACTTAGATACCGATCGTCTTGATCAAGCCAAAAAGATAGCAGACAGCATCAGCGAGAATTCTGAAGAAGTCATCCTCCTGAAAAGTGAACTATTGCTCAACGAAGAAAAGCCGGAAGAAGCCGAAGTCTTGCTTCAACAATTAAAAGAGGATTTAGACCTTGAGCTGTCAATCGACATAGCTAATCTGTATATGAACACTACATATTATGATTATGCGCTTCGCTGGATCGATGAAGCTATCAGTGATTACCCCAAAAACGAAGAACTATGGCAACTGAAAGCTGAGTGTCATATATTTCTTCAAGATCAGGAAGCTGTGGTCGAAGCCTATAATTCCCTCATTGATCTCAACCCATTCAACGCCGATCACTGGATTAATTTAGGCAGTTTCTATTATAACATCATGGAATATGCCCAAGCGCTCAATGCCATCGATTTTTCTTTGGCAATCGACGACACGAATGGCGAAATCTATCTGATCCGTGGACAGTTGCTACAACACCTCGACCGTATTGACGAAGCCATCGATGCCTATCAGCGGGCTCTTCAAAGAAATTTGATTATGCCTTATTTTGCTTATGGGTCTCTGGGATTGGCTTACAATGCAATGAAGAACTGGACTGACGCCATTCTGTCTTTCAATAAAGCCATCGAGAGTACTCCCGATATTTTTCCCATGATATTAGCCGACTTTTATACCAACCTCGCTCATTCTTTATCCCAAGCGGGAGAATATGATGAAGCCCACGAACGCTGCAATACCGCCCTGGAAATGGAAAGTGTAGATATTTCTGAAGTCAACCTCATCAAAGGATACGCCTATTGGATGCAAAATGATTCGTATAACGCTTGGTTAGCGTGGCAAAGAGCAGTTACAGCCGATCCATCCTCAGAAGCAGAGACCTGGATACGCGTTTCAGAATATGTATTAGACAATCCGCAGATATATACTCCGGAGAATGTTAAAAAACTTCTCGTATGCCTGGAACACGCTGCCCTACAGGGTAGTAAAAATCCCAAACTGTTTGTAAAACTGGCGACGCTCAGCCTGATATTAGGCGACAAGGAAAGCTTTAACCGGTACAAGCAGTTTGCCCCTTCCTCCATCGATTTCGACAAATTAACCAAGTTTATCGAAACCATCGACTCCGGGAATGGGTACGCCAATTTTGCAGAAGATATTGAAAGATGGAAGAACGACTACCCTCTTTAGTATACGCTATCCAACAAAAGCAATGATAACAATATGGAATCAGTTTCATTTATCCAATGGTGTCTTGATCACCTCAACTACTGGACCATCACCCTGCTGATGATTATCGAAAGTTCGTTCATCCCCTTCCCCTCCGAAGTGGTTGTACCACCTGCTGCCTACAAAGCAGCCGTCAACGACGAGATGAATGTCTACTTAGTAGTACTCTTTGCTACCATCGGTGCCAACATCGGCGCACTTATCAATTACTACCTGGCCCGTTGGCTCGGTCGCCCTATTGTTTACAAGTTTGCCAATAGCCGCTTCGGTCATATATGCCTGATCGACGAAGCCAAGGTGCAACATGCCGAAGCCTACTTCGACAAGCATGGCGCCCTCTCCACCTTCATAGGGCGCCTTATTCCGGCTGTTCGCCAACTGATCTCCATTCCTGCCGGACTGGCCCGGATGAAACTCTCCACCTTCCTGCTCTATACCACTTTAGGAGCAGGTATCTGGAATGCCATCCTCGCCGCCATCGGTTACTATCTGGCTTCCGTACCCGGTATCGAAAGCGAAGAACAGCTCTTGGCCAAAGTCAACGAATACAGCCACGAGATCGGTTATTTCTTTATTGCCATAGCTGTATTCATTGTTGGTTTCCTGATTTACAAGGGGATGAAGAAGACACCCGGTACAATGCCCCAGTAGGACAAAATTCCGCCAGTTCCTCACGGACATTCGCACGATTCTCTTCCGGAAGAACCACCTGCATACCGAATCCCCTATCCTTAAACGTGAAACCATTTTCGCTGTTGTACACACAGAGGCCGCAACGGATACACTTGGCTTGTTCGAACCACATCGTTCCGGTAACATGGATTTTGTCCATCGCCGGAAGGGCGGAAGACAAGCCGTAGCGGGAACGCTTGATAGTTGCGGCTGTAGCGTACTGACGCAGTTTGCAATCCGTCCGCCCGGCACAGGCGCAATGCAGGCAGCGGGATGGAGTGGATACTGTTGACCGTAACAGGTTCTTTTCTTTTTCCGTGAATCGTCCCAGACGGGATTGAAAGTCGTTTTTATCTCTTTGCAGATTCACTGCCCCACTGGCTGATAAAGTAGAGGCAGGCATTCCGGAATCAGCGTTGTACATGCCGACTACTTTCCGGATGATGGTTCGTATGGATACAGCCTCATCCACAGTTCCCCGTCTGCAAGCCTTTTCGCAAGGAGCTTTGCATGTGTCGCATCCGATTTCGGGAAGAACGAAAGCTCCGGCTATCAGTCCGTGGGCTTTGGGATATTCTCCGGCATCGTAATACCCAAGCATCCGCTCGACATCAAGACCTTGAGGACAAACCAGGGAACAGGGAGCTTCGCAATCGGCACGGTGGTCGCTCAATAACAGTTCCAATGAAAGCGTGCGTACTTGCAGCACCTCTTCGCTATCGGTAACGATCTGCATGCCTTCCGTGGGATAGGTCGTACACGAAGGAATGATCTGTCCATTCGACTGATTCCTGACAGCGCACACCATACAAGATGATTTATGTTTGGCTCCTTTCGCATAACACAGCGAAGGGATGGTATGTCCCGTCCGGCGCGCTGTTTCAAGGAGCGTTTCGCCGGGAAGTACTTCGAAGGGAGTATTATTAATGGTTATCTGCATAATTTATCTCTTTATCGGGGCTGCTTCTTTATTCGGAACTTTTCGGATGGCGTCGAAACTGCATTCATCGATGCACAATCCGCATTGTACACAGGTGTCGACGTTGATAGTATGAACTTCGTAGGGCGTGTACGGGATGGCATCGACCGGGCAGGCTTTCGCACATTTGGCACAGCCCACGCAGGCATCGGTGACGATGTATTTGACCATCTCTTTGCAAGTGCCTGTCTTGCAGAGTCCGTTTACATGTTCCTCGTATTCGTGGCGGAAATACTTGAGGGTGGTAAGCACCGGATTGGGGGCTGTTTTGCCTAATCCGCAAAGCGATGATTTCTTTACATTTACCGCCAGCTCTTCCAACTTATCGATATCGGTCATCTCGGCTTTTCCGCTGCATAACTTATCGAGAATATCCAGCATGCGACGGATACCCACCCGGCAGAAGGTACATTTCCCACAGGACTGATCGGACGTGAAACTCAGGAAATAACGGGCTACATCGACCATGCAATCATTCTCGCTCAGCACCACCAGACCGCCGGAACCCATCATAGCACCCATCTGATTGAAGGCATCGAAATCCACCTGTACATCGCAAAGATGTGCCGGGATGCAACCACCTGACGGCCCTCCGATCTGCACAGCTTTCAGCTTTTCGCCTCCTTCTACCCCACCGCCAATATCCTGAATGATCTGGTTGAGGGTGATGCCCATCGGCACCTCGATCAGTCCGCCGTGACGTATCTTGCCTGCCAGGGCGAATACCTTCGTTCCTTTGCTGCCTGCCGTACCGATTTGACTATAAGCTTCGGCTCCTTTTTTTACGATCATTGGGATCTGACTCAATGTTTCCACGTTATTCACCAGCGTGGGGCGACCGTTCAATCCTTCTACGGCAGGGTACGGTGGACGCTGTTTCGGAAATCCCCGCTCTCCTTCTATGGATGCGATAAGGGCTGTCTCTTCCCCGCAGACAAACGCTCCGGCACCTTCGAAAATGGAAATATCGAAAGAGAAACTGCTTCCTGCTATATGTTGACCAAGGAGACTCCGCTGCCGGCATAGTTCGATAGCTGCACGTATCCGGACTACTGCCAACGGATATTCGGCGCGAATATAAAAGATTCCCTGATTGGCTCCAACGGCATACCCGGCGATAATCATCCCTTCAATGATCCGGAATGGATACGATTCCAGCATCATGCGATCCATAAAGGCGCCTGGATCCCCTTCGTCACCGTTGCAGATCACGTATTTTTCTTTTTTACCGGAAGCGGCCACAATTTCCCATTTCTTTCCGGTGGGGAAACCTCCCCCTCCCCGCCCCCGCAGGCCGCTGGTTTGCAGGGTTTGGATCACCTCTTCGGGGGTGTGAGACGAAACGGCATTCGTCAAGGCTTCGAAACCACCGTGGGCGATGTATTCGTCGATATTCAGCGGGGCGAGAAAGCCGTATCCTTCGGTGGAAATGTGCTTCTGTCCGGCCAGGAAACTGTCGATCACGCCCGTTCGCTCGTTCTCGGATTTCCAGACCACGTTGTCCCAGGTGACGTCTGTGTGGAAGGTGTCGATGTGGTTCAGCAGATTGTTTCTTAGCCGCTTCAAGTAACCAGCCGGCTTGAAATGATGGTGCAGAATCTCTTTTATCTCGGCGGCCTTTACATTGGGGTAGCGGGTAATGGTACCGTCCGGAACCACCACATCAATCAGGGGGACTTTGTTGCATACACCTACACAGCCTACAGGTTTGATGGTTACGTCAATGCCCAGTTCGCGGGAGGCGGTTTGCAACTCCTTATATATATCAGTAGATCCGCTGGCCTGGCAACAGGAACCTGTGCCGATACGGATTTCGCCGGATACACGGCCTTGGGTGCGTTCGGCTTCCTGTTTTTCTTCGGTTTCGTGTTGGGTGAGGAAGTCATCGATCACTTCGCGGACTTTGCCGGGAAGTACGTGCCCATATATTTTTTCATCGATCTGTACCACCGGAGCGAGGGTACAACATCCCAAACAGGCAATCTTCTCGATGGAGAAAAGCTGGTCCGAGGTGGTGATGCTGTCCGCTTCCATGTGCAGTTCGCGGCGGAAAGAATCGTACACATTGCCGGCTCCTTTGACGTGGCAGGCTGTTCCGGTACAGACTTTGATCAGGTGCTTTCCGTAAGGGATGTGCCTGAACTGGGAGTAGAAGGTGGAGACGCTGATCAGTTGCGCCCGGTCTATTTCGGTCCGTTCGTAGATGCGATCCAAAGCGGCGGAAGGGAGGTAGTTGAATGCCTCTTGCAAGGCTTGTAACAGCGGGATAATCATCCGTCGGGACGTACCGATGCGGTCGATGATGGCATCGACTTTTTCCAGCACGGCAGTGTCCGGGGTGTCGGTAGGATGGCAGTTGCAGGTCATATCAGTTGGCCGTTACACAGTAAATACTCTTTTCCGTTCGCACCACAATCTTCTTGTCGGTAAAGGCGGGAGTGGCGAATGTCCGCTCTCCGGTTTCAAAAGAATCCAACAGGCGGAAATCATTATCGGCTGAGAAAACATGCATCTTCCCATCGTTGCTGAACAGGTAAATCCTTCCTTCGGCAAGAATCGGAGACGAATAAAATTCGGTGCCCAGTTCGTGTTCCTTGCGCAGTTCGCCCGTCTGCGCATCAAAAGCAGCAACAACTCCATAACTGGTGGCGATGTAGAGATTGTTCTTGGTGGCTACGGGACTGGATACTTCGGGGAGGAAGTCGTTGCCTTCCCACAACACCGTTCCGTCGGCGGCATTGATGGCTACTAACTTGGAGTATTCGCTGGCGCCAAAGACGATGCCGTTGGCACTACAGGCGCTTGCACCGACTTCGCCCGTGAGACATTCCACCCGCCAGAGTTGTTCGCCATTGTTGGGATTATAGGCGGTAATAGCCGGATTGCCCATCAGTATCAGTTGGGAAGTACCGTTGACATTGGCTATCATGGGCGAGCTCCAGGTTACTTTTTCTGTCCGGGTTTTGCTCCAGCGTTGGGCACCTGTTGTCAGGTCCAGTGAGATTACCTTCGGGGCGTTCCGGTTGTCATACTGTACAATCACGGAATTGCCATAGATCAGGAGAGAAGAGGCATATCCGTAATGGTTGTCGGGTACACCGAGATTCTTGGCCCAAAGTTGTTTGCCGTCCACATCGGCGCAAAGGATATCCCCAGTAGCGAAGATGGCGCACACCTGCTTGCCATTGGTGGCCACGGTGGAGGCGGCCAGTCCGGTATCATCGGTCGTTTTAGGCATTTGAGCAGGAGATCCGGGGATATTCGATGCGGCCAGCGACCACAGTTTTTCTCCGGTGGTGAGGTCGTAACAATAGAGTTCCCGTGCCTGATTATCAGCACCCGAGAAGAACACTTTATTGGCGTTGATAACGGGTGAATTATATCCTTTCCGAGGGATGGGCTGCTTCCAGGCGATGTTCTTCCCACTGCTCAGGTTCCATTTTACGGGCACTCCTTTGGCAGAAGATATACCGTTGGAATTGTTTCCCCGGAAAGCATTGTGGGTGACTTTGGAGATTTCGGGTTGGGCAACTGCTACAGTAGCCGTATCTGCCGCTACTGTATCTGTCCCTGCTGCGGCATTTGCTACTGCGGTCGTATCTTTTCCAAGACTATCCGTTTCTTCTTCCACCGGAGGAAGCTGATCGGTGGTATGATCAGTGCCCTGCGTTTCTGCTATCATTTCGGGAGATGTGTTACCGCCGGTTTGCCCGAATTGTTTCAGGTAGGGCGAACTCAATACGACAAAGACCAGCGCTACGACCGCCAGTCCGGAAGCCGCCCACACGACATATTTACGTGCCTGAGTTTTGATGGCCCATTCATCGATCGGGTCGATTTCTTTATCCGGAATGTTTTTGTCTCGGGCAAAGTACAGCCGGGTACAGACGATAAACACGGTCAGCATGCCCAGCAGGATGTAGACTCCTGCCATCAGGTGATCCATGCGCACAAAATAGGCTTTCCGGGCCAACAGGTCCAACTGGCGTATCTGTTCCTGCAACACCGGGTTATTGGCATTCTGGTCATTGATTTCTTTCAAAGTCTCCACCACTTCGGTTTGCAGCGGAGTAACACCCCTCACCTGGAAGTAGTTGGTGATAAGCATAATCGAGAAAGTGACTATAAAAATAGCCGATACGATCGCTATATTTCGGAGAATTGCTTTCTTCATATCTCTGCGTTCAACATTTACTATTTTGCGGACAATAACTAAAACATCTGCCACAGGCCACACAGCCGGCCAGGTCGATCTCGTATTGTTTGCGGGTACGCTTCACGGACAGTCCGATCAACGCAATCCCAATCACCAGCCCGGTCAACGCGCCCGCAACGGTGGAATATAGTTTAAAATCGGCCTGCACAGTTTTATATGCCTTTGTGAGTTCTTCGATGGTACCGCCCTGTCCGTAAAACGCTTCCAGTTCTACCGTGAGAACATTTTGCGGAGTCGCTTCATGCTGCATCACCTGATCATACAGACGTACATTTTTATTGGTCCGGCTCAACTCTCCGCTAACCGAGCGCATCAGGAAGGCTCCGGCAAGTATCAGAAAAGGAAAGATGATAAAATAGTTGACAATCCGCCTGACTCCCTGCAAGCGGCTTTCTTTCACCTTATTCTGATAAGGCGGCTTGATAGCATCCACCGGGCAGGCATTGTGGCAGAGTTCGCAGTTGATACATGCCTTTTGGGTCAGTTCGATTTTCCAGATCGATACGCGGGAGAAGAGGCTCAGCAATGCGCCGTAAGGGCAAAGAAAGCGGCAGAACGGTCGCCCGGTAAAGATGGCGGCCACCAGCAGCAGGATGCCGAAAAGGATCAGCCCCATATCGCCTCCCAAGCGGAAAATACCCACGAACGGATCGAAACGGCAGATGATAAAGCTGCTCCGCGTCACGGCATACAAGAGGGCAAAGATGAGGTAGATCCAGGGAATCATACCCAGCACAGTGGTCACTGACCGTGACAAGCGATAATTTTTCAGGTTCACCAATTCCTGTAAGGCGCCGAACGGGCAGACTCCGGCACAGAATACTCTGCCAAACAGGAAAGCGAACAGGATGGGAAGTATAAAGAACAGGAATACGGACAAAGGCAGTGCATACGCATCATCGACCAGCACCAGGGCTACATTCTGGACGGAGCCAATGCTACAGACACATCCGGTACGGAAGAATCCGAAATAGCCGACGGAGAGTATCGATACCCATACCACCGGCCGACGGCTTCGTTTCTTGATCACTGCCCAGGTGACGATGCTCATCAGCAGCACCAGCAGGAGGATATCGACTATGATCCACGCCGCTTCGTTGGGTATCAGATGGGTGATATCGGGGTATTGGTAGCCAGATTCAAAATCGGGTTTTGGAAACCTGTTCTGGGCGTTGACCTGTACTGAAAGCAGCAGCGAGATGCCTGCAAAAAATAGCTGTTTCATCTTCATTCCTTTAGTTTGTAAGCTGTTCCGAGGGTCACACGGGTGATGGCGCCGGAGGGGCATGCGGTGGCAATGGTACATTCGTTGCAGTCTTTGCACAGGTCGCGTTTTATTTGAAGGTACAGCGAGCCGTTGCCGAATGAGCTGCATCCTTTGATGCATTTGCCGCACCCGTTGCACAGGTCTTCATTGATGGTGTATTCGAAGTATGGATCTTCTACAAACCGTCGTTCAATGGCTCCGGTGGGGCACATCAGGTTTTCGGCGGCGGTGTTGAGTTCTTTTACATTCGAGCGGTAGTATCCGCCGCACAGGTCGCAGTAGCCGCATACTTTATTGGCGTGCAGGCATTTCACAGCGGAAACGGGGAGGACGCAATGTGTCTCACAACGACCGCACTGGGTACATTTCTGCGGATCGATTTGCCAGTAGACACTTGACTCCTGCCATTTTATTTTGCGGGCCAGTCCTCCGGAAAGCATCAGGATGGTTCCTCCAGCTGCCATCGATCCCAGTATGCGTAGGAATTCGCGGCGTTTTATGGGACTTCTTTTCATTCTATATCTGTTATAAGCCGCTGACTTTGGGGCTATGTTTTTCAATTGTTTTTTGGGTCATATACAACATTGTTTTATTGTTTTTCCTGATATAACCCACTAAGTTGCAAATTTATAATTTATTTGCAGACAAAGGTTGATGTCTTACAAAATTATTGATTTATTCCTCATTTGGATACTCTACCCTTTATGACAATCACAGCATGGGTATAACAGGATAAGTCTTGCCATCGAAAAAGTATTAAAGAAAGCAAAACAGACATTTCAGGGATTCAAACTTTATTTCCACATGTATTCCGACAAGGAGAAAGAAGCATTCTTGTCGGGTTCGAAGAGAGAATACAGCGGAACTTACAATTTATTTTGAAAAATCGCCCCCGGTTATAATAGTTTTTCTTTTTATAGCGTGTTAACTGATAGTTAATTGCATTTCAGCAGACGAACATAACCAAGTGCTTTCATTGTTTTTAAGCCATGAGATTATTCATCTAATTATTAACCTATTAGCCAATAAGCTTATGAATCGAATGACACTCAAATGTGCTTTGTTGTTCTTTATCGGAACAGCCTTTTGCGTGGCTGCCGCAGCGCAGACTTATAAAAAAACGAAACAGGATCTGGACGATTGGGCTGCCAAACGGACGGAAATGATGACAAAAAACCTGTCGTTGAACTCGGAGCAAGTGAAAAAAGTTAAGGAAATCAATCTCGACTATGCCCGTAAGATGGACGGTGTATCGGGAAGTGCCTGGACTAAGTTAGACGACGAAAGGGACGCTGAATTCAAAAAGGTATTGACTGCCGACCAATACACGAAATGGCAAGGCAACAAGAAGGACTGGCTGGATAAACTGAAAGCTACCTGGGATAAGACCAAGAAGAAGGTAGGCGACGCAGCCGACGATGTGAAGGATAAGGCGAAAGAATTAAGCAATTGACCCTAAACCTGTTAATAAATTGATTGAATCAAAAAGACTATGTAAAATCTGAGCAAAGAAGAAACGGACCGATACCGAAAAGAAACCTGGACTGATGTGAAGGACCGGGTGAAGGAGGGAGCGGAAGAATTAAAGAAGAAATGAGAATCCCTCCCTGAAAGAAGGCAGCAGATTTAGGCCATGGTATTCTTAGTTGCTGCCTGAAAAAGTAAACTCCAATCTTTGGGATAAACCACTGATTGGAGTTTACTGCATCTGCTCACTAACTTCAACACATAAATGAATCGAACCGATGCTCGTAGAGCAAACTACCGATACTCGTAGAATGGAGGTGGTTTAGCTCTACGAGCATCGATGTACGAGATGTACAACTCATACAGTACCAGATGCACATCTCGTACTGCTCCAGATGTACATCTCGTACATCGATGCTCGTAGAATGTCACAAACTTGGTCGTAGAGTATCTGCGGATTACTCTACGAGAAAAACAAGTTAGTAAAGATAGGATGAACTTGTAGGATAATCTGAGCAAATCCAACAACTATTTTCACAAATAAAAAAACTTGCTGACACACTGTTGTCAGTCGCATCGTGTATATTTGCAAAGTAATCAATAAAAATCAACTCTTATGAAACTTACATCTTATCTTATTTTCAATGGCCAAGCCGAAGAAGCAGCTAACTTCTACGCCGGCGTGCTGGGAGGAAAAATAGAAAACCTCTACCGCTACGAATCCATGCCCTCCTGGCCGGAAATGCCCGTGCCTGAAGCGTGCAAACAGATGATCCTGCACTGTTGCATCGACTTCCCCGGAGGATCGATGAGTATTGCCGATACGTTGCCACATGACAAACGCGACTTCGGCAACAAAGGACACATGCTGACACTGGCCTGCGACTCCATTGCCCAAGCCGAAGAAGTGTATGCCCGGCTGAGCGAAGGCGCACAAAAGATAGAATGCGAACTCGGTGAAGCCTTCTTTGCCAAACGCTATGCCGAACTGGTCGACCGCTACGGCATACTCTGGGCGGTAATGTATGACGAGGCATAACCTACGGTCATGAACCGGCTCGACCGCATATCGGCATTACTCGTACAGTTACAGTCGCGCCCGGTTGTCAAGGCATCCGACATGGCCGAACGCTTCGGGGTAAGTCTGCGCACCATTTACCGCGACATGAATACCCTGTCCGAAGCAGGCGTGCCGATATGCGGCAATTCGGGCATCGGCTACTCGTTGGTGGAAGGCTACCGGCTGCCATCGCTTATGTTTACCAAGGAAGAAGCCATAGCTTTCCTGACGGCCGAGAAAATTATCGAACAACTCACCGACAGCCAGAACAGCAACTATTTCCGTCAGGGAATGGACAAGATCCGCGCTGCGCTACGGGTGGTCGACAAGAACTATATCCACGAAATGGGCGATGCCATCGCGATATACAAAAGCCGGAACGCACGGGAGAGCCTGCCCAACCTGTTGCAAACCATCCTGAGCAGCATCAACGATAAATTGATCATCGAGATCAGTTATACCAATGCCGACGATAACAAAACCAGGCGATCGCTGGAAGCAGTAGGAATCACCTACTCCTACCCCAACTGGTATCTGTCGGCCTGGTGTCACCTGCGAAAGGAATACCGGGTGTTCAGGCTCGACCGCATCAGCAATATTGTGACAACTGCCGAGAAACAGACCAAAGTCCACCCGTCGCTGGAGTCGCTTCTGGGAGGAATAGACGATCCGCAGTGCCTGACGGAAGTCATCCTGCACACCAGTAAAGAGGTATCCCGGTACAATGCCGACCGATGCTATTTTATGGGGCTGACCGGAGAGAAGGAGCTTGACGACGGGCGGATAGAACAAACCTATATGGCTTATTCACTGGAGCCCTTGGCCAGGTGGGTGTTGGCAAATACCGACACGACGACGGTCATCAGCCCGGTGGAAGTGAAGAATATTATCAAACAAATCATTAAAAAGTTAGACTTATGAAGATCAACAGCACAGAGATCAAGAATCTCGAACCCATGAAAACGATTGCCGTTTCGCACATCGGCGAATATTCCGGTATTGCAGGCGCATTTGAGAAACTTGCCGCCTGGGCCGGAGCGAATAACCTGTGGGCGGCTGCCCCCAAAATGGTAGGTGTTTACCATGACGATCCGATGCATACTCCGGTGGAGAAACTGCGCTCGGAAGCCTGCCTGGAAGATGTTTCGGGAGCAGAACCCGGCGAAGGAATGCACCGTTACACCGTCAGCGGCGGCAAGTATTTCGTGATGCAGGTAGAAGTTGCTATGTCCGAGTATGGCGAAGCATGGCAGAAAGCATACACAGCTTTCAACGAAAAAGGGTACGGATATGACATGCGCGATCATTTTGAGTTGTATGTGAGTTGCGCCGGCGATACGCAAGACGCTCATGCTCCCTGGATCGTAGAGCTCTGCATTCCTGCGAAATAAGTGATCCGGATTTTCTACCATAATACCGAAAAGGCTGCGCTTCAATCGAAACGCAGCCTTTTCGGTATTCCATCTTATCTTACGATTTCCGCAGGAAGCACGTTTTCAGGACAATGCTGCTGCCGTCTATCTTGCAATCAACCTCGGCGGGATCGTCTGTCAGGCGAATGCTTTTCACCTTTGTTCCTTGTTTGATCACCATCGAAGAACCTCGTACGGGCAAGTCCTTGATCACCGTCACCGCGTCACCGTTCTCCAGCACATTGCCGTTGCAATCCTTGGCACGTTCATCGGCAGCTTCTTCGTGGTCTTCACCCTCTGCCCACTCATGACTGCAATCGGGACAAACATATAGCGACCCATCGAAGTAAGTATTGTCTTTCTTACACACCGGGCAATCTGAAATTTCGCTCATAATTCTCTTGTTTATAAATGTTAGTGTAATTGTGATTCTCTTATATCGAACTCACGTTAGTTTACTGATTATCTTAAAAAAATTGCCCCCGCAAAACCCGAAGTCTTGCGGGGGCGATTCTTTAGAATGGCACAAAGTTACAAAACAAATGAGCCATAAACAAATTCCTGATCTATAAAAGGGGAAATTCAGCAAATTGTTTAAAAGCAAGACCCGACAGACGTCGATAGAATACAGGCAAGCATTTAACTCTTAAAGCAAAAAGAATGCTCTATTTGGCTATCGTCACCCTTTTACCTTTCAAAATACTGATTGTATAACACACCAATCCCGCCCAAACAAAAGCAAAACAGACAAAATACTCCACACCAAACGTCTCGCCATACACAAAGATCCCCAAAAGAAGTTGAAGCGTAGGAGTCAGGTACTGGATAAAGCCCATGGTCGACAAAGGAATGACCTGTGCGGACTTCCCGAACCAGAAAAGCGGAAGCGCCGTAACCAGACCACTCAGAATCAACAACGAACTTGTCAGGCCCGACGGAGGGAAAAAAGGCGTTGCCACATCACTTCCCGCCGTATACAACAGAAACGCCAGAGCAAACGGGAAAACCATCATCGTCTCCACCGTAAGCGCAGGCATGGATTCAAGCTTCGCCTTCTTCTTCAGCAACCCATACAGACCAAACGTAGTAGCAAGAAGCAACGACAGCCAGGGGAATTTACCATAACTGATTGTAAAATAAGCCACCCCCACCAGTGCCAGCACAACCGCTACTTTCTGCATAACGGCCAGACGTTCTTTCAGAAAAACATAGCCCAGAAACACATTGATCAGCGGGTTGATGTAGTAGCCCAAGCCAGCTTCCACGATATGATTGCTCGCCACGGCGTAGATGTACAGCCCCCAGTTGGCACTGATAATAAATCCGGCCAGTCCCAGCCTGGCCAAAAGCCCGGGCTGCTTTACATAACTTATAAACGTTTGTCTGTTTGTACAAAGCACCCAGATAATGAGAAACACAAACGACCATACGATACGATGTGCCAGTACATTGATGGCAGGTACTCCGGTAATAGCCTTCCAGAAAATAGGAAAAAGCCCCCAGACAATATAACAGACCAAAGCATATACAATGCCTTGGTTATAACTCATCTTTTTTTGATTGGTTGACATACATGCCGGTCTTTACAGTGAATAATAACCGCTCTGCTACAAGCGCTATAAAAGTCTGCAAATGTATGGATAAATACCCGGTTTCGTTATCAATAGATTGTTTTATATGGAATAATTTTCACTCGCCCTTTTCAACTTTGTACTTATTAAATCAACCAGATGTTGAGGTTCCAATATCTTCACCCCATTGGCAAATCCCAGGAATTCACGCTGCAACTCCTGATTGATAACGACTTCGATTTCAAAGATCATACTACCATCACTGTTTCGTTCTATCAATTGTTGGCTCCGGTGAATCGGTTTGGTCAGGATATAGGGAGCATCGCCAACACCTGCCCAAAAGCGAACCTTCTCAGCTTTGGAATTGAGGCTTTTCGTAACCCCAACCAAATCATTGAAAAAAGTAGAAGGGTCAAAAAGAGTATTTTCGACGAACGGTTCATCGATTGAAACTTCCAATCCATGAATACGGTCAAGAGCAAGGTTTCGCAAGGTTCCGTTTCGTTTTTCCAGTCCGAAAACAAACCAACGGTTACGGTATTCTTTCAGCAAGTAAGGATAAAAAGGGATTATCCCTGCCGAACGGGCCTTGAACGAACGGTACTTTATACTGAGTGTTTGTTTATTGACAATCGCATGGTACACAGTATCCAAATGCTCCAACCCTTTCAGCCCTTCATTCTTCTCAAAATCAATAACCGGAATGGTATGCTGCCTGGCAGAAGTGACATGATCTTCCAATCGACTGACGATATCGGTCATTCCAGTAAAATAATCAAACCCTTTGAATTGCCGCAATACTTCCACTGCTTCCGACATAACTTTCAGGTCCTGTTCGGAAAGCGGCGTATTGGTGATACTGTAGTTCGGATCTTCATACGTATAATACTTGCCCTCATAAACAATAATCGGCGCGTTATATCCCAACTTTTCACTGCGCATCAACTGAATATCCATTTGGATAGTACGTTTGCTGATACCTTTTTCGATTCCTTCGAACTCGTAAAGAGCATCGGAACAAGCATCGATTAAATCTTCCAGCGTCCATTGGCGATAGCGGTTACGCAGACAGGTATCGATGGTTTTATAACGGATGAGTGCGTTTCTGTTGGCAGGCATAATTATCTTGATTTTTCTTGCTTCAAATAATCGATCGGATTCAAATAAAACATTTTCTTCCATCCCTGTTTGGTACTGTCGATACGCCAGGGATATGGAACCAAAGTAACAATAGCATAATGGAGATGTGCCGGAGTGGTTGCTGCATTCCCGATTTTCCCCAAGGATAATACCAGAATGTATTTGCATTGTAACTCTTGTTATTAGCCCCCTCTACAGGCATGGAAAACCGTTGAGGAATGAGAAATCCGATTATAATAACGCTTAGTAATGCACTCCAACCGATTTTTCTTTTTATTTTCTTCATAAAATACGAACCTAATATTCAGCTGATTATAAAATATTATCCACAAAAGTAAAAAATATTTTTAATTGCGCAAAAAGATTGCGTACCTAAGAAAATATCTTTGCAAAGTCAAGAGTGATAAAGAAAATATATAAAAATAAACTGCGCCTGTTTTGAATTGGGACTTGCAACTAAAACAGGGTATTGCAGCGCAAAGTCCCAAGAGGTTCGAATCCTCGATGCTAATAGGATAAGCATACGCTTGGATGGCATGAGATTGTAACTCTCACAACAAAGAAAAGAAAAACAGAACTCCGGGTTCGAATCAAATTGAAGTTTGCAAGCCGAAGGATGCCGTAAAAGGAATCGCTTTTACTCAATTGGGTTTCCCTTCAATTTGATGTTTTTCTTTTTAATGATTATCAATGCGAAACTTAAAAAATGAATGATATGGGAATTTTTAGAAAAACCTTTCAGGTAAAAGCGAATACAACGGGGTTTGTATTCAGAAAAAACGTATTGGAAACTCAATTGGAACCGGGAATTTATAAGTTCTGGGATTTCAATAACCAATTGGAATTTATTTCTTTGCAGTCGACAAGCAAGTTGCTGAACATTGTCAACCAGGAAGTGCTGACAAAAGACAATATCGCTTTCCGTTTCTCATTTTATCTGACTTATAGAATAGCCAATGGAGAAAAATTCCTGAACAATTTTTCGTTGGATAAACACATCAACTATATTGTTGCCGAAGCGGAACAACGAATCTGGAATATGTCCCAGATCCATGTGAAGAATATCATTGCCAATTATGAAAGTGAAGAATTAAACGAAAAACGTTCAGAACTTAATGGTTTGAAGAAAGAAGAACTGAACAAACAGCTATCGGAATACGGTATCGAAATTGAAGAAATGGAAATCAGGGATTTAACTTTCCCGAAATCCATACAGGATTTGTTCTCCAAACACCTGGAAGCAAAAATCCGTGCAAAATCAGATTTGGAGAATGCAAGGACAGCAGTTGCCACTGCACGTACATTGAAGAATGCTGCCGAATTGATGAAAGATAACGAGAATATCAGATTCTTTCAGATGCTTGAAACAATTTCAAAAATTGCAGAAAAAGGGAAGCATACGTTTATGATTGGCGACTTGAATCAGCTGGTTAAAAATGGGTAGAGTTTACAGATGTGCCGAAATCAGTAACAAGAAAGTAGGGAAGCGTATTTACAGCCAGCCTGAGAGGGAATGTGAGTTCGAATCTCATTGGAGGGACTAAAATAATATAGATACATAATCATGCAAAAGGTAATTTCAACAGAAAGAATCCCAATCAAAATGTGGTTGGACGAACCGGAAGAAGGTTCTATTGTGCAAGCTAAAAACTTAGCGAACCTGCCATTCGCTTTCAAGCAAATATGTTTGATGCCGGATACTCATCAGGGTTATGGAATGCCCATCGGCGGAGTGCTGGCAACTAAAGGAGTGATCATTCCCAATGCTGTAGGCGTGGATATCGGTTGCGGAATGTGTGCGGTGAAAACCAATACACCGGTAGATTCCATATCCAAAGAAGATATCAAGAAAATAATGAGTGGTATCCGCGAATTGGTTCCGCTTGGTTTCGAGCATCATAAAGAACGTCAGGATGAAAGCCTGATGCCTCAGGGTTTCAATATTGATGAATTTCATGTAATCAAAAACCAGTATTTAGGAGCCTTGAAACAGCTCGGAACGCTGGGAGGCGGAAATCATTTCATCGAGCTGCAACGCTGTAACGACGGTTACCTGTGGATAATGATACATTCCGGAAGCCGTAACCTGGGAAAACAGGTGGCCGACCATTACAATCGGATTGCTCAAAAGATGAATGAACTCTGGTTCTCTTCCGTCAACCCGAAAGCAGATTTGGCATTCCTGCCTTTTCAAACGGACGAAGCGCATAAGTACTACAAAGAAATGCGTTACTGTACGGAGTTCGCTTTTGCCAACCGTCGTTTGATGATGGAACGGATTCAACAAGCCACTTCAGCTGTCATAGCAGGAGTCGATTTTGAGCCAATCATCAACATTGCCCACAACTATGCCGCTTTCGAAGAACATTTCGGAGAAAAATTGATTATTCACCGGAAAGGAGCGACTTCTGCCAAAACAGGAGAAACCGGTATCATTCCGGGCTCACAAGGAACCAAATCGTATATTGTGGAAGGTCTGGGGAATCCGGAAAGTTTTATGAGCTGTTCACATGGCGCCGGACGGGCATTAAGCCGCAGTGCCGCCATCAGAACGTTGGATTTGGAAGCCGAAAAGCGTAAATTGGACGAACAGGGAATCATTCATTCGGTGAGAAATCAATCGGATTTGGAAGAAGCTTCTTCGGCCTATAAAGATATTTCTCAGGTCATGGCATTCCAGTCGGATTTGGTAAAAATCAAAACAGAATTAAGTCCGTTGGCTGTCATTAAAGGGTAAATACATATATTCACAAAAAGATATTTCTTTGAAAAGTTGTTTACATCATTGGTTTTTAACAACTTAACAGAAAACAAGCAACTACTTAAAACAATGAAAAAGCCAGATTCAAAACCTCACAAAGAGAGTTCCGAAGAATAGGAAATATCGCAAATTACATAGATCAAGAAAAAACAACTAAAATAAACAAGGATGACAATTATAGATGTCCCCAAGAAGTTATTGATCTCATAATATCATTAGGAATCTTTATTTGATAAGGAAGTCGCTGCCTTTTCAAATGTACGATCAATAATTTTGTCATCTACTTATCGGATAAATACTGTCTTTTATTTTTTTGTACAACAGATAATTATAATACCTTTGTAAATAGTTCCAATACCATAATATCTATTACAAAAAACAAAAATGCAAAACCAAAGGATAACAATTTGCACATGTGCTTCCCGGTTATTTATTCAAAAAGAAAAAGTAACAGAAATAGCTGCCGCCCTAAAAAACGCAGGCTACTGCATAACCATAGAAGCCGATCTGTGCAAAAAAGTGATGGAAACATCACCTGACCTACCGGAAATTGCAGCCGGGCTGATACTGGCGTGTCATCCGCGTGCTGTGTTATCCCATTTAGATTGGCTGAAACTGGAAGGCAAACAAATTGAAAACATGCGAGACAATACTGCCGAAGAAATACTCGTCCGCTTTGGCATATCCTATTCACCCACCAAAGACTCCGCAGCAAAAGAAGCCTTCCGAAACGAAATAGAAGCCTTCCCCGTTGAAAACGGAACAGATGCCTGGTACCCCATTCTTGATAAAACGAGATGCGTTGAATGTGGCAAATGCCATGACTTTTGCCTGTTCGGAGTCTATACTGTAGAAAACAAAAAGGTCAGAGTAGTAAATCCACAAAATTGTAAAAACAACTGCCCCGCCTGTGCACGTATGTGCCCAAGCAAAGCCATTATATTTCCCAAATACGAGAAATCGCCCATCAACGGAGGAACGGCACAGGAAGAAACCTTCAACCCCGAAGAGATGGACCAGATGTACCGCGAACGGTTGCGCATGCGCCTGCAACAACGGCGGACGAGTGTCTCACTGATAAAGGAAGGTGTTTCACTACTAAAAAACAACAACGAATGACACTCAGGGAATACATAGCCAATCTAAGAGCGGCTCTCCGCGTACCCCGGGAATGTTCGCCCCGACTGGTCTGGAAATTCATGTATAATTTCGGCTGGCAAAGCATGCGCAACATCAGCCGGTTCGAAAAACGACAGGCCAAAGACAAACCGTTTTTCCCGGCTTTTGTCATGATCTCCGTAACCGAAAACTGTAACCTGGCGTGTAGTGGTTGCTGGGTATCTGCCGGCGGAAAGAAATCATTATCCCTTCAACAATTGGACGGAATCATCCTGAGCAGCAAGCAGAAAGGATCGTTCTTCTTTGGAATTCTGGGAGGCGAACCATTGATGTACAAAGGTTTGCTGGATGTGATGGCGAAACATTCCGACTGCTATTTCCAGCTATTCACCAATGGCATCCTGCTGACGGAAGAAGTAGCGATGCGTCTCCGGAAGATGGGGAATGTCACCCCTCTGATCAGCATCGAAGGATTGAAAGAAGAAAGCGATGCACGCCGGGGCAAGAACGATGTTTTCGAGCGGACACTGGCAGGAATACGCGCTTGTCGCAAAGCCAAACTGATCTTCGGAGCCGCTGCAAGTATCTGCAAAAGTAATTACAACGACTTGGTAAGCAGGGAATATATCGAGCTGATTGCTAAGGAAGGAGCCCACTACCTATGGTATTATATCTACCGACCGGTAGGAGCCGATCCCAACCCGGCGAATGCGCTGAGTAAAGAGGAAATAATTTCGTTCCGCCGTTTTGTGGTCGAGCAACGGAAAAATGCCCCTTTGTTTATCGTTGAAACCTACTGGGACGATAAAGGCACTGCGCTCTGTCCGGCAGCTACCGGCATGAGCCACCACATATCCCCGTCGGGTGCGCTCGAGTTCTGTCCACCCATTCAGTTGGCAAAAGACTTTATCAATGAGGATGGTTCCAATCTGGCGGAGTTATTCGAGAACTCGGAATTTCTTACTGATTTCCGGAAAATGACAGCCGAAAGTTCCCGTGGATGTATCCTGCTGGAAGACCCGCACAAACTGGTGGAATTCTTAGAAAAGCATCAGGCTATCGACACTACCAGCCGTCAAACATTGCTGGAAGAATATAAAAAGATGACTCCGCTTGCCGGGCATAACCTGCAAGGCGAAGAGATACCGGAAGAAAATAGTATATACAAACTGGTCAAAAAGAAATACTTCTTTGGCTTCGGAGCCTACGGATAACCCGTCGCCTACAGATAACAGACAGTCATGGAAAGCAAACAACAATACAATGTCCCGCCAACATACGAAGAACGGAGCCGTTTACGAGATCTGATCGATCATTTCGTGAACAGCCGGCTTCTTAGCCCTCCTTTATCCATGGACGATCTTTCCAACCTTTCCGACCAACTGATCCATGACCATCGACTCGACCCGTCTGTCAAAGGCTGGCTAATGGTCGAAATCAATAACTGCGTGTGGCGCGAAACGGTGGCTTCCATTCCGTATGACAAGCGGATTTTGCTATTGCCGAAGTGCCTGAGTCATTCTACGAAATGCAAGGCAGAGGTAGACGAACTGGGACTTCTGTGTCATCGTTGCAATCATTGTTCCATCCCTGATATACAAGATAGAGCCGACAGTTTAGGAATTATGAGCATCGTGGCCGAAGGATTTACCTCCGTTATCGGACTGATCGAGAATCGGGTAGTGGACACTGTAATTGGGGTCAGTTGCCTGGATTCGCTCGAAAAAGCATTCCCGCTGCTGATTGATAATGCTGTTCCCGGTCTGGCTATTCCATTAAATAAAGACGGTTGCAAAGATACAGAGGT
Source organism: Bacteroides sp. (assembly GCA_031554665.1). GTDB lineage: Bacteria > Bacteroidota > Bacteroidia > Bacteroidales > Bacteroidaceae > Bacteroides. Next base: position 116,677 of record JAVBVA010000095.1, read on the forward strand.
CGATTACAAATATGTCGACTACCTGCTCAGCATGCAATCGGATAAGGAAGCGAATCTGTTGGATTACGATCACCTGAAAACCACCGTGCAGGAATGGTTTGGCAAAGAGAATCTGAGGGGGCTGTTATCTGTCCCCACCGATCAAACCTCTTCCGTGGCACAAGATTGGTTGGGCGGCGACGGTAAACGATGGCGGCCTTACCTGTTGGCATCCACGTATCTGGCATTGACTGGTCGGAAGGATGCTCCCGAAGAAATACAGCGGGCGGCGGTTGCAGTAGAGTGTTTCCATAAAGCTTCGCTCGTACACGACGATATACAGGACCACGACCTGACGCGATATGGTAAGCAGACCGTCAACGCGGCTTATGGCGATTCCGTGGCCATCAATGTAGGAGATGTACTTCTCGGGCAAGGATACCGGTTGCTGACGGGTTGTAATAATATGGAACTGATCAAAGTCGCGGCCGATGCGCATATTGCTCTTTGCAAAGGGCAGGGGATGGAATTAGAATGGAGTGCCAACCCTCGCGCGTTGACCATGGAGTTTGTGCTGGATATCTTTTGTAATAAAACAGTACCCGCATTCGAAGTGGCTCTGATTATGGGTGTTATTTGTGCAGGAGACGATCCGGCTTTGCGGGCAACCCTGCGTCAGTATTCAAGGGCGATGGGCATTGCCTATCAGTTGCAAGATGATTTGGAGGACTTTGATACGGACGAACCGCTTGCTTTACGTCCCTCGGCTGTCTTGTCGGCACTTTGCGAACAGCGGACAGAAGGAGAGTTTATCAACTCGCTGTTCCGATGCCTTGACCTGAAAGCGTTTCTTCATCTTCCTGAACATAAAGATGCATTGGAAAAGGCTCTCGAACAAGTTCGGCAGATGGTGGAATACTATCACAAAGAAGCCTTGGAAGCCTTGCATCCTATAACCAATGTGGAACTGAAACGATTGCTTTTCCGGGTTACACAGCGAATACTAAAACATTAAGAAACGTGAGTTCGGTCGTATATTGAACTGATGTTACGAAGATCTTCACTTGAACTCTGAATGATGAGAAATACCCTATCAGCGAAATTATTCCGAACCTTGCAAAAGGGGAAAGAGCAACTGGGAACGGAAGCCGTTCGCAGGATTGCTGATTTTGTCCGGTCGCAGCGGACGGAGGAACACTCTTTTAAAGACAAAAGCGGAAAGGCCGATCTTTACTATACAGCCTTCGGATGGACATTGTCATACATACTGGGAATAGAGCCGGATCAAAAAAAGATGGACGCATACCTGTCGATACAGAACACAGAAAGTCTGGATCTGATTCATTATGCTGCTTATATGCGTTGCCGAATGATCAGTCGGTTGATAAAAGGAGGAAAAACCGGTTTATGGGCACACTCGCTCTTCGCCACCAAGATAAGAACGTTGGATACTTTTGCAAGTATACCGCATCACGATCCGCAATCGCCTTATACCCGGTTTATCTGGTTATCCTTGTTGGAAGATGCCGGGCAACATATATATAAGGAGAAGAACCTGACGAACACACTGGCCGATTATCATTTGCCTGGCGGCGGATATATGAATACAAAGGACGGACTGACGGCTACTACAAACGCAACCGTGGCGGCTTTGGCAGTCAAAGGCCAGTTGAACGGATACAAAGCGGACGAGGACCTGCTGTATCTGCGTGACCGACAGGAGACAACCGGTGGTTTCAGTGCAGCGATGGCTTCCCCTGTTCCCGATCTGTTGTCTACGGCAACTGCTCTTTTCACATTGAACTGTTACAACACGCCCCCCAACTATCCGGTCCGGGATTTCATCGAAGCCCATTGGCTGGATTCAGGAGGTTTCTCGGCTACCGTATTAGAGGACGATAGTGATGTGGAATACACCTTTTACGGATTACTTGCTTTAGGAGGAGCAGAGGTAAAATAACCCGTTGACAATTCTTGTAGATACGACATTTCTACATTGAGCTTTTGGCCGGACTGCATAATATCTGCTATCATTCTATTTACTTCTCCTGTCTGGTTAGAAGGCTGTATGACTTGAGATTTATTCATCTCGCAAAAATAAGAGATAAGTTTTAAGGTTTGGGTGTAAAATTCGGACATTGAATATTATTTTTACAAAACGTGTACCCTGTTAAGAAGAATTGCACTATCTTGCAGCCAAATACAATGGAAAAACGAATAGATGAAATGATCGGAGTAATCCGGGAGCGGTTGTTGAGCGAACGGCCTGCGGACGGCTCTATATGGAGAGGGGAATTGTCGTCGAGCGCAATCTCCACTTCTGTATCTGTTTTTGCATTGTTTATGGTCGACAGCCAGAAATATGCATCCTATATTTTTCGGGGAATGGAATGGCTGACAGACGCCATGAGTCCGGACGGTTCTTGGGGCGACACTCCGGAAAGTCCATCCAATATGACCGCCACTTTACTCACGTATGCTACACTCTCCGCAGTAGGCGCTCCCCCTCGACAAGCCAAAGAATACCTGATCGAAAAATTCGGAGGTTCCACCGACCAACACATCATAAAAGGGGTGATGGCCTATTATGGAAAAGACCTGACTTTCTCTGCCCCTATTCTGGTGATGTGCGCCCTGGCAGGTGTCATTTCCAGTTGGGACAAGATACCGCAATTGCCTTTCGAAGTATCGGTATTGCCCCAAAAACTGTTCCGCTTTTTCAGACTTCCCGTAGTGAGTTACGCCATCCCGGCCTTGATTGCTGTGGGTATATTGAGATATAGAATGGGGGAAAAGAATCTGTTATCTCCTGTACGCGAGTCATTTATCAATCCATCGCTCCGGGTGCTTGAGAAACTCCAACCTGCAAACGGCGGATTTCTGGAAGCAGCGCCCCTCACTGCCTTTGTCACCATGTGCATGAGCCGTGCCGGTTATCGCGATCATAGAACTACCCAACAAGGCGTTCATTTCCTGATCGACAACGTCCGCGCGGATGGATCCTGGCCCATTGACACTGATTTGGCCTGCTGGGTAACTGCCTTGAGCGTACGGGCCTTGGGCGATGATATAGCCGACAAACAAGACCTTGCCGAAAAGATCAAACAAAACGCGTTTACCTCCCGGCACCCATTTACCGGAGCGAAGGAAGGAGGATGGGGCTGGACAGATCTGCCGGGTACTGCGCCCGATGCCGACGATACATCCGGCGCATTGGTAGCTCTTCACATCCTGCTCGATGGTGTGTACTGCCCGGAAGTAGGAAAAGGGATCGAGTGGTTATTGGCTCTTCAGAATGCCGATGGAGGGATGCCCACTTTCTGCAAAGGATGGGGGAAGTTACCTTTCGATCGTAGCAGCCCGGATATATCGGCCCATTCTATATTGACATTCCAACTTTGGGTAGATGCACTCCCTGGTGAATTGCAAAAGAAGTGCAGGTGCAGTATGTCGCGCATGTTGAAGTGGATGCGAAGCATACAGGCACCTGACGGTTCGTGGACACCTTTGTGGTTTGGCGATCAGGATGCGCAAGATGAACGTTCTCCAGTTTATGGCACCGCTATGACTGTGGAATACCTCGCCGGTTCCAAAGACCCGAAGGCTCGTGAAATGGCTTTGAAAGGGTTGGAATATCTGCTTTCTGTACAGAATGCCGATGGAGGTTGGGGAGGCGCCAAAGATGTTCCGTCTAAAGTCACGTTGACAGCACGGGCTTTGAGCGCACTGGCTTCTTTCCCGAAAGAGGAAGCAGTTCCCATAAAAGACACAGCATCCCCTATGGAAAAAGCCTTCGACTTCCTCTACCGGAAATACAAATCCGGGGAACTCTATCAACGGGAACCCATCGGACTATACTTCTCCCGTTTATGGTATTCTGAAGAATTATATACTATCACCTTCGTACTAAACGCATTAAAAAAACTCAAAACAAATAGATCATGAAGAAAGGACTTATCTTGTGTTTATCGTTCCTCACCTTACCCTTGTTGGCGCAGGAGAACATACAATGGCGTGGAACCGATCGTACCGGCATCTACAAAGAGCAGGGATTATTAAAATCATGGCCCGAGAACGGCCCTGAACTGCTGTGGCATTATGACCAATTAGGCCAGGGATATTCCTCGGTAGCCGTGGTGAATCAGAAAATTTATGCTACCGGTGCCATCGACGGAAAAGGCACGCTATTTGTGTTCGATACGACCGGCAAAGTACTGAATAAAGCAGAGTATAGCCCCGAATGGAACATCAACTTCCACGGTTCCCGATGTACTGTATCGGCCAGCGATGAGAAATTGTACATTTACAGCGGTACCGGAGACTTGGTCTGCCTGGACGAGGCCGATCTTAAAGTCCGTTGGACAAAAAGCATTATCAATGATCTGGGGGGTGAGAATCTACGCTTTGGCATCAATGAATCCCCACTGATTGTAGACGATAAAGTCATTATCACTCCGGGCAAAAAGAACAATGTTGTAGCCTTGAATAAAAACACCGGGGATATAATCTGGACATGTGCAGGCGAGGGCGATTTGGCTGCGTATTGTTCGCCTTTGTACCTGTCGGATCAGCAAGTACCACAGATTGTGACAATTACGGGCAAGCATGTTTTGGGTGTGAATGCGAAAACCGGGGAGAAACTCTGGTCATTCCCTTATCATAACGATCGCGATATTCATCCGAATACACCTGTATACGGTGGTGATAACATGTTGCTGTGCATCTTTGGCTACGGAAAAGGTTCCGTCATGCTACGTCTGACGGATGGCGGACGTAAAGTGGAACAGGCCTGGGAAAACAAGGAATTTGATTCGAAAATGGGTGGCGCCGTCAAATTAGGCAATTATGTGTATGCTTCGGGAGATCACAATAAATACTGGTTCTGTCTGGACTGGAAAACCGGGGAACAGAAATACAAAGACCGCACTATTGGTGTAGGCAATGTCATAGCAGCAGATAATATGTTGTACTGTTACTCAGAGAAAGGCGAAATGGCTTTGGTGAAAGCTACTCCCGAAAAGTTCGATTTAGTCAGTCAGTTTCCGGTTACGCTCGGAACAGAACAGCATTGGGCGCATCCGGTCTTGTACAAAGGGGTGATGTATGTTCGTCATGGAAATACCTTAATGGCGTATAAAGTAAAATAATAGGATGATCTTTCAGGCAAAAGAGCATTAGGAATAAAAGAAATATTAGAATCTTATGTACTTTTGCACTTATGTCAAAAAACCAAAGTCATGAAAACAAAAACCAAAGTCAGATTTCTAATTGCCATGAGCGCCCTGTTGACTGTTTCCGCTATGGAATCAAAAGCACAAGATTGGCCGCAATGGCGTGGTCCGGATCGTAGCGACGTTTCCAAAGAAACAGGTCTTAATCTGGATTGGTCAACTAAAAAGCCCTCTCTCTCGTGGACTTTCCGCGAGTCCGGCTCCGGATATTCCGCCCCTTCCATTGTCGGAACTACCCTCTATTGCCAGGGTGCAACGGACAACAACGGTTTCGCATTCGCCCTCGATACGAAAACCGGTAACCTGAAATGGAAACAGAATCTCGGTACGGAAACCGTTCCCGATCGTGAAAACTGTCCTCGTGGCTCGGTCACGGTAGATGGAAACAAACTGTACCTGATTCGTGGCATCGGCCAGATACACTGTCTTTCGGCAGCCGACGGCAAAGTCCTGTGGCAAAAAGACTTCACCAAAGATTTCAACGGCAAACTCATGTCGCGTTGGGGATTCAGCGAATCGCCTTTAGTCGATGGAAACCTGGTTATCTGTACTCCCGGCGGAGAAGATGGAACGATGGTAGCGCTCGACAAAAACACCGGCGCCTTGGTTTGGAGAAGTAAAGAATGGACAGATGATGCAGGCTACTCTTCCCCAATTGTTGCCGAAGTCGATGGTATACGGCAGTACATCCAGCAATCAGCCAAAGGCGTAGCGGGCGTGTCGGCCAAAGACGGCAAACTGTTGTGGAGGGTAGAAGTGCCCGGTTACCGGACAGCCGTCATTCCGACGCCTATCTACAACGACCATCTGGTGTATGTCACCGCCGGATATAATGCCGGTTGCAACTGCCTGCGGCTGACCAAGGATGGTGACGGTATAAAGGCCGAAACCGTTTATGCCAACAAAGGGTTGGGCAATCAACACGGCGGCGTGGTATTAATGAATGGTTATGTGTACGGCCATTCGGATGCGTCCGGCTGGGTGTGCCAGAATCTGAAAACAGGTGAAACGGCTTGGAGCCTGCGGAATAAAGACGGAGTGAACAGAGGTGCTGTACTGGGAGTAGATGGTCGCCTGATCCTGCTCGATGAGCGTTCCGGCATGATCGGTGTCATAGCTGCTTCGCCGGACGGATGGAAAGAACTGGGCAAAATGGATTTTCCTGAGCGCACCAAGTTACAGACGACGGACAATATGGTCTGGACTCATCCGGTTGTCTCGCATGGCAGGCTCTACCTGAGAGATCACGACCTGTTGTTCTGCTACGATCTAACAAAATAATTCAGTACGCACATCATGAAACAAATGGTACTCCTTTGTCTGTTCCTCCTCGCAGGGAATATGCTATCGGCGCAAAACAGTGTACAATGGCGAAACGACCGTACCGGAATCTACCAAGAAACCGGATTACTGAAATCCTGGCCCGCCAACGGACCTGAATTGCTTTGGCAGTTCGACGGGTTAGGCAAGGGATATTCGTCCGTATCCATTGATAAAGACAAGCTGTTCGTCACCGGATATCACGATGGCAAAGGCTATCTGTATGTCCTGGGGATGGATGGAAAACTCCAGCAAAAAACAGAATACGGGGCTGAATGGGATGCTGACGGTTACGTAGGAGCCCGCAGCACCGTGATGCACGATCAGGGAAAATTGTACATTGTAAGCGGACTGGCCGAACTGTTCTGTTATGATGCCCAAACGATGAAACCCTTGTGGAAAAAGAACTACCTGAAAGACTATGGAGCCGAAAACACCAAACATGGTTGGAACGGACCTCCCTTGCTGGTAGGCGATAAACTGATTATCGCCCCCGGTGGAAAGAAAGACCACGTCGTAGCCCTGAACAAATCGACGGGCGATGTGATCTGGAGCGCGAAGGGTGTAACGGAAAACGATATGTCAGGCTATGCTACACCTATATATATTAGTGACCAACAGACTCCGCAGGTAGTAGCCATGATGTCCGACCATATCATCGGAGTGGATATATCGAATGGGCAATTACTTTGGTCACATCCACACACCAACCGCTTCCGGGAACATCCCAATACCCCGGTATACAGTAAGGGCATGTTGCTTTGCACCAGCGCGTACGGCAAAGGATCCGTCATGTTGCGTTTGATAAATGGTGGCCGGAATGTAGAAAAAGTCTGGGAAAATACCGATTTCAGCCATAAGACAGGCAATACCATGAAGATCGGAAATTATGTATACGGCCCGGGCGAGCGGGCGAACTGGTACTGTGCCGATTGGCAGACGGGAAAGACTTTGTACAGCGATCCCACGCTGGGTGTAGGGACGATTATTGCTGCCGAAGGCTTGCTGTACTGTTATTCTGAGAAAGGAGAGATGGCGCTGGTGAAGCCGAACCCGGAGAAGTTTGAAATTATCAGCAAATATCCTATCACGTTGGGTACGGAGCAGCACTGGGCGCATCCGGTGATTTATAAAGGAGTGATGTACGTCCGGCACGGAGATACATTGATGGCGTATAAGATTAAATGATTATCTTTCAGACAAAAGAACAAAAGAAAATTCAGAATCTTATGTACCTTTGTTCTTATGTCTAAAAAAACTCAAATGGCGAAAAATAAAAGGTTAGTAACAGGCATTACCGTTTTAATGGTACTCATATATACCGGTATCATTATCGGGTGGCACGTCTATTCTCCCCGGACGGAACTTACTATCCAGTCGCCCGGTGCCGACAACCGTCCGGCCGGTCTAACCCGTGCGGCAAATGACGTACTGATAGGCGAGTTTTTTATGAAATACGATGATGCTTCCTCCACACTCACCGGCCAATGGAACAGCTTCCGGGGGGCGTCGACCTCCAATATCATAGAAACATCCGAGAAGATCAAGACTTCCGAAGAAGCCTATCCCGTCCTGTGGAGCGTAGAAACCGGCGAAGGCCATGCCTCCCCCGTTATCTACAACGGTCGGGTATATTTCCTGGATTACAACGAAGAACTAAGTTCGGACGCCCTGCGCTGTTTCTCTCTGGAAACAGGCAAGGAACTTTGGCGCAGGTGGTATCGCGTGCATATCAAACGGAATCACGGTTTCTCACGTACTGTCCCTACCATCGGCAATGACTATATCATTACCATCGGCCCGGAAGGTCATGTGATGTGCTGTGATCCGGTAACGGGCGAGATGAAATGGTCGCTCGACATGCAAAAGACATTCAAAACCGAAGTCCCCTTCTGGTACACCGGCCAATGTCCACGTGTCGATAACGACATCTTAATTCTGGCTCCCGCCGGAGAAGAAACATTGCTTGCCGGACTGAATTGCCGCACCGGAGAGATTGTCTGGACTACCCCCAACACACTCCATTACAAAATGTCGCATTCCTCGGTGATGCCAATGACGTTGGGAGGAAAGAAAACATACGTCTATATCGGGATAGGAGGGGTTTGCGGAGTTTCAGCCGAAGAAAATGATCGCGGAAGCTTGTTGTGGCAAGCCGATAAATGGCAGCCCTCCGTAGTAGCACCTTCCCCGCTCCAAGTATCGTCCAACCAACTATTTATGGTAGCCGGATACGGCGCAGGCGGGGCGATGCTGCGCGTAGACCGTTCGGGCGACAAATGGACGGCCACCGTTACCGAGCAGCACAAGCCGAACGAAGGATTGTCCAGTGAACAACAAACGCCGATATTCTATAACAATATGATCATCAGTGTAATGCCGAAGGACGGCGGTGCGCTCCGGGGCAAACTGGTGTGTTATGCTCCCTCCAATCTTCATTCGCCGGTGTGGACTTCCGCTGCCGATGAGCAATTTGGGCTCGGTCCTTATATTCTGATCAATAAAAACCTGTTTGTCTTTAAAGAGGACGGAGAGTTATATGTGTACGAAGTTCAACAACGCGGCATGAAACTGTTGAAGAAACAGCGAATCATGGACGGTGCTGACGCCTGGGGCCCCATGGCTTATGCTGATGGGATGTTGATAGTACGGGACGCTCATGTCGTAAAATGTTTAAAAATCAGTTAGTGCAATGGGAAAAACATGGAAGATCATACTTAATACAGTCGTTTTCCTTGTAGTGATAGGATTCGTCTGGTATATAGTGCAGATGGTCAACAAAGAGGATAATACCTATGTGGAAGCTTCGGCGGAAACCCCGTTCAGCAGTGTCTATAAGGAGGTCTCTTCGTTCGAGCTGTCGCAAGAGATCAAACGATTCGAGTTGCAGGATGGGAAATTGTTTATTGTTTCCGGCGAGTCGGTGTATCTATACGATGCCGCAGGGAAGAAATTATCATCCTTCGCTGTAAAGCAACATGTGCGGGATATCGCCGTAGGAGAGGGAAAGATCTACCTCCTTTATCCCACTGCTATCGAAGTATATACGACTGATGGAAAACTTTCTCATGCATGGGAAGCCTGTAGCGAGTTATCGGATTACTGTTCGTTCGCTCTGGCCGGAAACTTCGTTTTCGTAACGGATGCGGAAAACAAAAACATTTGCAAATACACGAAAGAAGGAAACTTTGTCAGCTTTATCAAAAGTCCGGTGAATTTCATTATTCCCAGTTATACGTTCGACATTGCCAGTATCAATGATACGGTTTATTGTGTAAACTCCGGCAGGCATCTGATCGAAACGTATACCCTCGACGGTGAGTTTATCGCCTCTTTTGGCGGACCGGGCGGAGAAGCCGGATCTTTTGTGGGGTGTTGCAACCCTGTCTATATTTCGTTTACTCCCCAAGGGGAGTTGATCACCTCGGAAAAAGGTAATCCGCGTATCAGCGTTTTTGAACGTAGCGGACAGTTTAAGGAGGTTATCCTGAACAGCCGTCTGCTGGGAGGTGGAAATAAAGCGTACGAAACACAGACGGATGGAAACCGGTTGTTCGTGGCTGGGAAAAATAAGATGGTGGTATTTACAAAAGAATAAGCAATTCTATATTCATTTTTTCGCTTCGTTTTATTTAGTACAATGGTTCGTTATAAATTCATATAGTGTTTAAGATATTTATGCTGCCCTATAGGTTGCTATATCAATTGGTTCTTTGACAAGCTTAGCATTTATCTTTCTGTTCGGCTTAAACCCAGACAGCTCAAAAAATCTTTTGAGTATGTATGAGTGATAGTCCAATCCGCCAGATACAGTGGAATATTGATCAGGTTATCGTCCATTTTAAGATTATTCAGGGAATACCTGATTTTATAAGCCGGATGATAATTCGTATCATAAACCGCGAGGCTTTTTCCTCCTAAACGGGTATCCGACTTTATAATTGTCGAGGTGTTCATCGGCTACCCGTGTTTCCACGCGTATTGCTTCAACAAGGCTGATTACGGGCAAGAGCTTGTTCAATTTCATGGTATACTGCTTATGACTCGACAAAGATACAATAAATGGACAGATTGTTTGTGTATAAGATAACATTCACTTTAACAGATATACCACTGTCCGGCCGGCGCCGTATTTGGTGAGCCAACCTTCTTCTATAAAAGCATTCAGGGTGTTAATGGCTGCATGCCTGTTTCTCGCTCGCGTGAGTTTCATGAAGTCGGTTCGCGTGATGACAGGTTTCTGCGCCAGGTATTTTTTCAGGATTCCGGCACATTCTTCCCGGGTCAGTTCTTTCAGCTTGCTTTTATTCCGCGGACGGTGAACCCGCTCCACCCCCGCGCGCGAAAGTTTATCTTTCGCATAGACTCCCGCCCGGTAATTCAAGCGGCTGACACGGATAGATTCTGCCCGTATCTCATCCGGCCTGTCTACCAGCTGGCTGGTAACGGAAGCAGAGAAGTATCCCAGATCGCCCACCTGTACTTCGTATCCGTCGGTCACAAAATCGAGTACCGCATCGGTGAGTATGTCCATAAAACCTTTGGCCTCTGCCTTGCTTACGCCACTTGTCTGGCTGATCCATTTGGCCAGCCGTTCGGTGGTGATCTTTCCGCTGGATACGGCACGGGCGCGGTATTTTCCTTTTGTTTTGTTCAGCTCATTTACTTCAAAAAAATCATAATTAATTGCCATAGGAATGTTCTTTAGGGTTCGTATGCATAAAACTAACAGCCGGCTTGCATAAATTTATTTTCACCGGTGCACAAATCTACTAAAAATTTTGCAAACCGATAATCGTCCCGATGTATTATTTGTTTCGTCCCGATGCATTTATTCTTTCGTCTTAATGCATCGGGACGAAACGAATAGTGCATCGGGACGATTACTAGTTTTCTAACGAAAGAATACTCGTATGCACGTCCGGAAATAGATTTTAGTACGGGAGCATATAAGTACATGACAAAATTTTAAATATATGTAATATAAATATCTTTAGCGGACAGGTCGTAGGTGAAACAGCAAAGACACTGTCCGAACGCTTCGGGAAGGTATTACAGAAACGGCAGAGCATCACAATCAACCGGCAGGACAAGTCCACTTCCATCAATACGCAGATGGATAGCTTGATTCCGCCCAGCAAGATTTCCAGTTTGACACAGGGCATGTTCGTCGGTTCGGTATCCGACAACTTTGATGAACGCATCGAACAAAAGATTTTCCATGCGGAAATTATGGTAGATAATGCCAAAGTAGCTGCGGAGACGAAAGCCTATAAGCCATTGCCGGTTATTACAGACTTCACCGATGCCAATGGCAAGGATTGTATGAAAGAGCAGATACAGAAAAACTACAACCGTATCAAATCTGAAGTAAAGCAAATAGTCGTGGAGGAATTAGATCGCATTCGCAATGATGAAAATCTTTGCCACCTGTTGGCGAAGTAAGAAATATGAATACACTGATTGTGCAGTCATTGGCTGCACAATCAGTGTATTCATATTATATAGGTAAGTAGCGAACCAATCGGGTTGTCCAATCCGCCAGATACAGTGGAATATTGATCAGGTTATCGTCCATTTTAAGATTATTCAGGGAATACCTTATTTTATAGGCCGGATGATAATTTATATCATAAACCGCGAGACTTTTTCCTCCCAAACGGGTATCCGACTTCACTTCTATAGGAACTATATCCGTACCCAACTGAATTACAAAATCGACTTCTGCTTTTCCGACAGATGCCCAATAACGTGGCAACACGTCCAATTGACACACCAACGATTGCAACACATAATTCTCGGCTATTGCACCTTTAAACTCCGTGTAGGCTGAGTTTCCTGCCAGGATGGCTTCGGGAGGCAATCCGGACAACTCGCGTAACAATCCAATATCGGATAAATAGATTTTGAAGGCCGAAAGATCATCATAGCCCTTCAGTGGCAGGTAAGGCTTCGAACTGCAAAATACGCGATAGACCAATCCCCCATGTTCCAACCACAGCAGAGCATCCTCGTAATCCCGTGCTCTGGCCCCGGGCTTTACCAGTTTATAGATAAACTTGCGGTTCTCTTTGGCCAACTGGCTGGGTACTGAGTTCCAGATACTAATGATCCGGGGAATATCA
>JAVBVA010000101.1:0-24828 GCA_031554665.1 Bacteroides sp.
GCCGGGTATGCCGGTCATCTCCCAATCGCACCGTCCGCTGGGATAGTTCTGCTCGATGGAGAAGGTGTAGATATAGCTCAGATAACGCACACAAAGCTCATAGAATGTGTTACGGATAAAATTCTCGTTGATCTTGTCGAAGCTTTGGGCGGCAAATTGGCCCAGATATGCTTGATAGTACCCGCCAAAAAGCGTCTCCATCGACCTGTCTTTAAGATACTGAACAAAAATCGGGACATAGCGGTCGGCCCGTCGTTCCAATGCGTTCAACGTGTTGTAGTAGTCGACAAAGATGTTACGTAGCGTATTATTGGGAAGTGTCATATAGAATTCATCCTTTATCGTAGTCATTCCCAAATAGTAAAGCGAGATGGGATAAAAGTCCTTCTGGAAGAACTGGAAACGGTTGAAACGGCTTTTCAAGTCCGTCCGGTTGTACTCCATCTTTCCATCAAAAACCATGGTGTCGAGCATCTCTTTGGCATTCTCCGTTCCCAGAGTCAGACGTTTGATCCAGTTCACATCCGTACGTACGTTTTCGTCGATCAACTCATCGGGCACCGTACCGTTGTTGATAGTGAAATTACTTATAAAATAAGTCAGTATGGTAGAGTTGAATATGGGTTCTGCATCCGGCAGCAGGCGATACCCATCGTAATTACTGATGATGATGCGCCATATCTCAGGCTGCAATTCCGGGGCATATCCGTACTGTTCGAAGATGACATCCAGGTATTCCCTGGCTTCGGAATAGTTGAAGCCCAGCATCTCTATCAGATTGGGTTGCAGAGTGACCATCTGGGCTATGTTGAAACCACTTGTCAGGTCGTCCATGGTAATGGGAAGTACACCGGTGATGAAGCATCCGCCGATGGCACTGTCGCCGAATCCGGCTTTGATCACTTTGAAGAAGGTGCGCAGGAAGCTATCGCCTGAAGTAACTTCACTGTACAACGGGTCGTTATGGGTGGTGATCAACTGGTTGGTGAAGTTATCGTACTCATCGATAATAATGTAAAGCTGCGGAAGGTTATTCAGCTTGATATAATTAATGATATTGGTAAGCATATCGCCCGGACTCAACCGGTCGGTAAACTGGAAATCCGGGAAATACTCTTTATAGGTTGTTCCTGTAAAACCCCAGAAAGCAGGCGACATCACATTGCTGAAATGTTTCTCCAGATCTTTCAGGTTATCGGCTATCCGAACTACTGAGAAGTTTAGACTCAACACCATATAGGAATTCTGTCGCCCGGTAGGATGCTTACCGATGTACTTGTCGCCAAACAGTTCGGCAAACTGATCTTTCTTTCGCAGATCGTAGTAATGCTCGAGTGTAGAGCAGAAGAGGCTCTTCCCAAACCGTCTCGGACGCAGGAATACCGGAACTTCGTATTTCTCGATTTCCTCGATATACCGGGTTTTATCAACGTAATAATAGTCTTCCCGGACTATTTTTGCGTAGTTGGCTACGGCGTAGGGTATCTTTTGCCTTCTCATCGTCATTGATGCATTAATGGGTAAATTGTCTGATGCTTGCAAATATACAAAAAGTATTTGAAATACCGGAGCACTATTTACAGGAGGGTGTGTCAAAAATCCTTTCATAATAATTTTGAAGTTACGGATTGTTGTTGGACTTTTGACACATTTTCCAACATGCGAATACAATGGTTAACAATAGGATCTCAGAAAAGATGACTTTCTCTTGGAAAATCCCGCAAATCTTCGTATATTAGCACAGAAAATTAACGATTTAAGCGTATAAATATGTATAATAATCGAACATCTCACCCCAATAAATGGGTAAAAAATACAGAATTTCCCCTCCGGGAATAAGATTATTATATAAGTACGCGAGGAAAGCGGGGATAGTACGTGCATGTATTATCTCCGCTTTTTTGTTTACAAGGACGTGAAAAGTGTAGTACAGTGTTGTTCGTTGTGTAGTACACGAGCGTTCCGGTTGTAGTACAATTCCATCCGGAGTGTACTACACGACGAAGTGAATTGTACTACACTTTACCGGTTCTGTACTACAAAGTGTTTTTTGACGGAGAAAAAGGTGCAAAATATATAGATGTTGACAAGCTGTTTTCCGAGCTTGTTTTTCACTCTCAAATGCACGCAATAGAGAATAATTGACAGTAGACAAAGTAAAATATATTACAACTACTCCTCGAACGGATCACCCAAATGTTTCGTTATAATACCATACTGTTTCGGTGTTAATCTTTGATGGTTATAAGGTGCATAGCCCGTCGCAGCCAGTTCTTCCACCAGTTCCGCACATCCGGCTATCCAGCGACTGAGACAGCGCACAGCATTCTTTGCAGTCGAACATTGGGGAAAATACAGTTGGGCCAGCTCGGAGAATTTAGTTACTCTTCTTCGTTTTTGCATAAGGTTAATTTGAATTGATTTGTTATTAATTGGTTTTGATATAGCTTTTGCAAATATACAACACCAACAGCTTTTTGTCAAGAGGAACAAGGAATCTATGATAAAAGGTATCAAAAAAAAGCGGAACCATGCACCAAAGAGAGATGGTTGAAACAATAAATGAAATTGTAGGGTGATGCCCAGCCATGTTCTCCTTCCACAGATAAGGCATATTGATGAAATTCTTTAGCTACAGAGATTCAAACTTCTATGCATAAATAGGGATATTCGAAAAACAGCCAACTAATTCATTGCGAGTTAGTTGGCTGTTTCTTGAATATCCCCTACTTATATACATACGCTTTAATGGTAGATTTGATGGGCGAATAAACGAAAATAAATGCGGTTTGTCAAATGGCTGAAGCTTATTTTATGCCTCTTTTCTCTCAAAGAACCAAAGCGGCAGCCTGGCTTATCTTTTTGCTTATATCAATCAATGCATTGGCCAATGTTTTTAGTTCGCCTTCATTGAATTTCACCGGTTTTCCATTAATCATGCTACCGTTTAACCGTTGGTAAAACCATTGTGGAGACTTTTTGAAATAAGTTTTCACCAGTGCAGAAACAGAGATGAAAGGGAGTATGGACTCCAATTTCTCTTTTAACAACAGTTCATCCGCTTCTTTGTTGGTTTCCTTTATGCATTCCAGCATCCCTTCCGAAAATTTGTCTATATCTTCATCTGCAAGGGATTTCATTTCCTTGTCAATAGCTTCAATCTCCTCTTCTGTAGAGGCATTGACGAAGCGTTCTTTTAATTTCTCAATATCTGTTTTCATAACCATCTTTTCACTTATGAAAGTTGAACTACTATTCTATTTCTTTTAGTTTTTCCGTTAATCTTTCAATCTGAAAATCAAGTTCTTCTTGAAAGTGACCTCTGCTTTTTAATTCTTTGTAATAGCGAAGATAGAATAATAGTTCTCTCTCTAATTTCTGTCTTTCTTTGCTAATGGGTTTTTCACTCATATTGCTTTTTGTTTTTGATAGTACAAATGTAATAACAATGTTGTAATTAAACAAGGGGGTAATAACTTTTTTGTTATTATTATGTTTTCTTACTCCCTCTATCTACTTCCACTTTCTCTGTAACCCCATCGAAACCTCTCATCCCCTTAAACCTCGATCCTCTTCAAATATAAGAGTTAAATAATTTGCCGAAGCAACCGAAATATTTACCTTTGCGTCGTTCAGCATAATCAAGCTCAACGTGCAAAAGAATGAAAGACAACGAAGGAATACATATAGACAGCCTCTTTCTGCGCATCTCCCTGCGAGACGATGAAGAAGCCTTCCACACCCTCTTCGTACAATTCTTTACCCCACTTTGTGTATATGCCATGCGGTACATCCCCAACCGTGAAACCTGTGAGGACATCGTACAGGACACCTTCCTGAAAGTCTGGAAAAACAGGAAATCACTTGAAATTCACCAATCAGGCCGTAACTTCCTGGTTACCGGAGTGAAGAACGCCTGCATCGACCACCTGCGCAAACGCGAAGTAGAACAAAACTGGACACAGAAGCCCGAAGCGCTTCCCCATCACTCTTCCGGCGACGACATCTACGCCATCGTCGAGCTCGAACAGATGCTTACTGCCGCTCTTGCCCGCCTTCCCGAGCACATCCGCACCGTTTTCGAAATGAATCGTTTTGAAGGAAAAACATACGCTGCCATTGCCGAGGAGCAAAACCTCTCCGTCAAGACCATAGAAGCCTATATGACGAAAGCCCTGAAACAACTCCGTACCGAACTCAAAGACTATCTGCCTTTCGTAATACTATTCTTGTGGTAAAAAAAGCAATTTCAGCGTAGGGTATTTTTCCGTTCATACGTCAAGTAATAAAATAACATAGAAAGTACTGACATGGACAAAGAGGAAGATGACATCCACCGCATCCTGGAATGGGCGGATACACTGGAATTGAACCGGAAAATAGACGTCGACAAGCGTTGGCGAAACGTGGAACGGCAGATAGGCAGGCTGCGTTTCCGCCAAAAACTTATTCACTATTCACGCAATGCAGCAGCCATCCTGATGCTGCCTGTACTTGCCACAGTCCTCTACCTATATTATATACAACAAACAGATACAGCCATCCCTCAGGTAGAGATGTATATAGCTTACGGTCAGACTTCCAAAATCGTCCTGCCCGACAGTTCGGAAGTGTGGCTTAACTCCGGCTCCCGGCTCACTTACCCGCAACGTTTTACCGGCAATCACCGGCAGGTAGCACTCGAAGGCGAGGGCTATTTCAAAGTAAAAGCCGACCCTGATCACCGCTTTGATGTGCGTATGTCCGGCGGACTGATAGCCAGCGCCTACGGAACAGAATTCAATATATCCTCTTACAAGGACGACCGGGATATGGAAATCACCCTCGCCACCGGAAAACTACAGATAGACCTGCCCGACAAGAAACAAGCCTGTATTCTCCAGCCCGAACAACAGGTTGTTTACTCTAAAGATCAAAAAACACTCGCCCTGCAAGCCGCCAACGTATATGTAGAAACCTCTTGGCGCGAAGGAAAGATCGTATTCCGCCGTGCGGGAATGCAGGAAGTAGTTAGTCGCCTGTCCCGCCACTTCAATGTAGAATTCGAGCTACGCGATAAAGAGTTGTACGACTATGAATATTCGGCCACTTTCACCACCGAATCCATTGGCGAGATTCTGCACTTGTTAGAAAAATCAGCCCCTATCCGTTTTCAAATCATCGAACCCGAACGTGCTGACGACTGGTCGTACACGAAACGAAAAGTCATTATTGAACGAAAGAAATAGATCGGAAACATACGGAATCACTAAAAAAGATATACGATAAAAAGAAAAACGATGTTTAACTTTAAAAAGCAAACGCCTATGGGAAACCAATACTGAAAAAACACCGGCGGAGCCGTCCGATACGATTCGAACCACCCCGCCGCATCAAAAAACATACCGTTTCGAAAATCTCACCTGACGAACGGTTTGCGAGTAAAAGAAGAATCTTATTAATCTATTTTTTGACAATGCAAATGTATGAATAACATTTATAAAATAAAAATTCCTATCGCTATGCGTATCACATTTCTGCTATTGTTCTGCGTTTTGTTTCAGCTGAGGGCAGAGCACGTTTACGCTCAGAGCACACCGATATCTTTGGTAAAGAAAAATGCTTCGGTAGAAGAAGTGTTGAATGCCATCGAGGCACATTCCAAGTTCTATTTCCTGTACAATAGCAAACTGATTAACGTAGATCGTAAAGTGAACGTTAATGTGCAGAATGCTTCTATCCAGACAGTGCTCGAGCAGTTGTTCGACGGAACCAACGTAACGTACAAGGTCGAAAAACAACAGATCATCCTCAGTCCGGCTACCGTCGGGCAGGAGACAACCACCGGCCAACAGCAAAACGGAAGGCGAATCACCGGAACCGTCGTCGACGAGAAAGGCGAATCGATCATCGGTGCCAGTGTCGTGGAAAAAGGTACGTCGAACGGTACCATTACCGATATAGACGGTAAGTTCTCGATAAACGCCGATTCCAAGTCGGTGCTGCAGGTATCGTACATCGGATATATATCGCAGGAGATTGTACCCGGTAACAGAAGCCATCTGAGCATCACCCTCAAAGAAGATAATCTGACGCTGGACGAAGTAGTCGTCGTGGGCTACGGTATCCAGAACAAGCGCGACGTATCTACTTCCATTGCCCAAATCAAAGGCGACCAGTTGACCAACATCGCCTCGACCGACTTCCGGCAGGGAATGGTAGGTAAGATGCCCGGCGTGCAAGTACTCCAACCCAGTGGCGATCCCGAAGGAGCCGTCCGCATCCGGGTACGTGGTGTAAGTTCGGCTACAGCAGGAAACGAACCGCTTTACGTAGTAGATGGTGTACCCATCGAACGAGGATTCAACAACCTGAACAACGACGACATCGAATCGGTCGAAGTACTGAAAGATGCTTCGTCGGCCGCTATCTACGGTAGTCGCGGTTCGAATGGCGTTATCCTCATCACCACCAAACAAGGAAGTTCCGAGAAACTGACCGTGAAATACGACGGCTATTACGGCGTGCAACGCGTATCCAAGAAACTCCCGATGATGAACGCCTACCAGTTTGCCGAAGCCGCACGTGACGGACATAACGCTGCTTATCTGGACGAAGTACCCGGAGCATCGGCAAGTGATCCAAACAGCATGCGTCCGCAGTCGTACCACCGCATTCCCGATGAACTCTTTCCTTATCTCGAAGGGCAACAGGGATTGACGGATACCGACTGGCAGGATGCTATCTTTCGTACCGCCACTACCACCAATCATAACATCTCCTTGTCGGGCAAAGGCAAGAACATCCGTTACTTCGTTTCGGGCAATTACAACTATCAGGAAGGTGTAGTGATAGAATCCGATTTTACGAAATACGGCTTGCGTCTGAACCTCGACGGCGATTACGGCAAGTTTAAGTTTGGCGTCAACTTCGCTCCGTCTTACTCCAATTCCAATCGTGTGAATGCTTCCGGTCCGTATGGAAGCGGAGGTATTATCCAGTCTGCCCTTGCCATGCCGTCCGTATGGCCGGTGTACAATGCCGATGGAAGCTATAACTTCCAGGGCAACGGCTACTGGCGTATAGGCAATGACTACCAGCACAACGAAGTCCTGAATCCGGTAGCGTTGGCAAAACTGCAATCGGATGTAGTCGACCGTTATGTACTCGTCGGTAAGATATCCGGGGGCTATGAATTTTTTAAGGGGTTGACGTACAATCTCTCGTTGGGAGGAAATTACTACGGTGCCCATAACGATACCTACCGCTCTTCCGAGCTTCCGCTGATTGGTTATGCCAACTATGGTAAGAAGTCGAATCCAGTAGGCTATTCCTCTTCCTCATTCTATTTCAACTGGCTCATTGAGAATCAATTGAACTATGCTACTACCATCGGCGAAGACCATCACATCAGCGCCGTATTGGTACAGTCGGCCCAGAAAGAAACCCTGAAAGGCAATAGCGTAGAAGCTACCGACTATCCGAACGACTATATACAAACCATCTCCGGAGGAACCGTAACCAAAGGTTCGTCGGAAGTCACTCAGTGGTCGCTCGCTTCTTACCTCGCCCGTGTACAATACAGCTATCAGGGCAAGTACATGGCATCGGCCGCGCTTCGTGTCGACGGTTCGTCACGTTTCGGCAAGAACAACCGTTGGGGATATTTCCCGTCGGCTTCCTTGGCTTGGAGAATCAGTGATGAGGCTTTCTTCACGAAAGCAAGAAGCTTCATCGACGACCTGAAACTGCGTGCCAGCTACGGTGTGACGGGTAATTTCCAGATAGGCAACTACGAACATCTCTCCACCATGACCTCGGACGATTACATCCTGGGTAGCGGAAGCGGCAGTCTCGCGTCGGGCTATAAGCCGGACAAGGTAAAGAACGACGATCTGTCGTGGGAAAAAACAGCCATGATCAACGTTGGTTTCGACCTGCAAATGTTCAAAGGATTGCTGGGGTTGACAGTGGAGTACTATAACAGTAACACCACCGATATGTTGCTCAATGTCCCTGTACCTCACATCACCGGACAAAGTACCACCCGTATGAATATCGGTAAGGTGAACAACCGCGGCTTCGAATTCCAACTCTCTTCGATGAAGAACATTACGAAGGACCTGAAGTACAATCTCTCGGCCAACTTTTCCAAGAACATCAACGAAGTGAAGTCTTTAGGACCGGAGAACACCCCGATCATTTCTACCGGAAGTGTGGCGCATGCCTATTATATTACCGAAGTAGGTAAACCCATCGGCTCTTACTACCTGCTTGTTCAGGACGGAATCTTCAAGACTGCCGATGAACTGAAAAAGTATCCGCACTTTGCCAATACACAGGTGGGTGATTTCCGCTTTGTCGATGTGGATAAGGATGGCGTGCTGGATGTGGACAAGGACCGTGCGGTGGTGGGCAATTACATGCCCGACTTCACCTACGGTTGGAACGGAACGATCACTTACAAGGACTTCGACTTCGGTTTCGCCTTCCAGGGCGTATATGGCAACGAAATCCTGAACCTGAATCGTCGCTACATCGACAACATGGAAGGCAATGTGAATGGAACCACCATCGCACTCGACCGCTGGCGGAGCGAGGAGAACCCCGGAAGCGGCTATGTGAACCGTGCCAACCGCAAAACGAAGGGTAACAACGGTCGTACCTCTACCTGGCATATCGAAGATGGCTCATACCTGCGTCTGCAAAATGTAACGCTGGGTTACACCCTGCCGCAAAGCCTCACCAAGCGTCTGTCCATACAACGGCTGAGGATGTATCTTTCCGGTCAGAACTTAGTGACGTGGACCAACTACTCCGGTTACAATCCGGAAGTAAACCTACGTCCCACAGACGCTCTTACTCCAGGAGAGGACTACGGTACCTATCCGTTGGCCAAAGTATTTACGTTTGGGTTGAATCTTATTTTCTAAATGACAAACAATATGAAATCATATAAAAAACTAACCATGCTGTTGTTGGCCGCAGTGCTGACATCAGCCTGTACGGAGAGTTTCTTCGACCTCGAACCGAGCGATAAGGTGACCATCGACAAGATTTACAAGACGGCAGACGACTTCAATATTGCTGTCATCGGGTGTTACGCCAAGTTGCAGGGACAGGTCAACTTCTATACCGAGTGTTGCGAGTACCGTAGCGATAATCTTTACCTGTCGGCTCCTACCACCGGAACGCAAGACCGCTACGAGATCGACCAGTTTGTCGAAACCGCCGCAAACGGTATTCTCGAAGATGCCTGGGCAAACTTCAATAACGGTGTATATCGTTGCAACCTCGTACTCGATTATATTGACGGAGCCACTTTCGACACGGCGTTGAAGAACCAGTACAAAGGAGAAGCCCTCTTCATCCGCGCCCTTACCTATTTTAATATGTATCGCATCTGGGGCGGCGTGCCTACAACTACTAAGGTAGTCAGCGTAAGTGAAGCCCTGAAAATAGGACGTAGCTCGGACCAGCAGATGTACGACCTGATAGCCGGAGACCTGCAACAAATCGTGGACGGCAATCTGCTGCCTGCCTCGTACACCGGAAGCAACATCGGACGAGCCACGCTGGGTGCTGCACAAGCCTTGTTGGGCAAAGTGTATCTCACCTTCCATCAATGGGAGAAAGCCAGAGATGTGTTGAGTCAGCTCATCGGTAAATACTCGTTGCTGGACAAACAGGGCGATGTATTCGATGTCAACAACAAGATGAACAAGGAAATTATCTTCGCCGTACGTTTCAACAAGAGCGTGGTGGGCGAGGGGCATGGCTACTGGCAGAGCATCAGCAATCCCGCCAATGCCAACAACCCGTCACCGGAACTGCTTGCCTGCTATGCCGCCGATGATGCACGTAAAGACCAGCTTACTTACGTGCAGGCCGAAAGCAATGTGTACGTTATCCGTAAGTTTTACGACGTGAAAGATGCTTCGACCAATAACGTAGGCAACGATCAGATTTTGCTTCGCTATGCTGATGTGCTGTTGATGTATGCCGAAGCGTTGAATGAGATATCGTACAACAATTCGCCCACTTCTCCGGCACTGGAAAGCCTGAATGCGGTACATACCCGTTCGTGCACATCGACCATTCGTATTGCCGATTTGCCCGATAAAAACAGCTTCCGCCGCGCCATTCTGCTGGAACGTCAGCGCGAACTGCCATACGAGGGTCATCGTTGGTTCGACCTCGTACGCATGGGCTATGCCAAGGAAGTCATGGCAACGGTAGGGCATGTTATCAACGACTATCAATTCCTGTTCCCCATTCCGAAGACCGCGCTGGAGCGTATCAACAACACTGACCTGCTGTGGCAGAATCCGGGTTATTGATGAACAGTATTCATGAATAAAGCAGATAAACAATGAAAAAGATCATATATAGTGTACTCATACTGATGGCTGTTGCCATCACGGCTTGCGAGGACGAGAACCTGCCCAAGGCAAGCCTCGATATCATGGAAGCTTCGTCGCTCAAGGGAACCCCCGGCGATATGGAAGTAACGCTTCAATGGGCGCCAATGGACGAGGCCCATCCTACGGGCTATTATTTGTCTTGGACAGCCGCTACAACGACTATCCCGGGAGGCGACCTGACACTGGGAAAAGAAATAACATCGACCACCGTGAAAGATCTTGTCAACGGCGAAACCTACACATTCTCCATCCAACCGGTGTATGGCAACAAAGGATTGGGAGGCAAGATCTCGGTGAAGGTAAAACCCATCTCTTCCCGTCCCGCTCCAACCGGATTTGCTGCCGTGGGTTACGACAAAAAGGTCAAACTAAAATGGACGAAGCCCGCGAACGACGCGTTGACTGGCTACGAACTGAACTTTACTCCGAACGGAAGCAAAGTGGCCATTCCCAAGGATGCAGAGACATACGAGGTGACAGGACTCACGAACGAGGTAACATATACATTCACATTGACGGCCCTTTACCCCAACGGTTCATCGGATGCTGTGAAAGCTACGGGTACTCCGAGCGAAGAAGCATCTCCTTACCTTTGGTCGTCTACCGCATTGAAGTCGGGCGATTTATCGGGCTACGTGAAAGTCTCCAACCCCGTATTTTCGCCGGACAGTTATACCATCTACATTCCTACCTCTACGCCGAACGGACACTTATTTGCTGTGGATAGAGAAACGGGCAATGTGAAATGGGTGTCGCAGATTGCTACAGTAACCTACGGCGGTGGCGCTCTGGTAGGTGCCGACGGTACAATCTACCAATGCGGAACGGATAAGAAAGTTTATGCCCTTAATCCTACTGACGGTTCCAGAAAGTGGACATGCGATGTAGATGCCGTGATCGGTGCATTCCCTGCACTCTCTTCTACGGGGGTATTGTATTGCGTCACCAACGGCAGTACGCTGTATGCCATCAACATCACCAACGGAACAGTAACATGGAGCAAAACGGTGACAGGCACAGGAAGCGCCGTAGCAGTCGACGCATCCGATAATATCTACGTAGGAACCAGCAAGGAAGTATCCAAGTACAACGCTTCCGGCACACAAGTATGGAAGGTTGCTTCTGACCTGAACGTTACCGAACGCGGAGCATTTGCCATTGACGGTACGGTTCTGTACGCCCCATTGAAAGCAAGTGCCGGACTGGCGGCTATCGACATGACAAACGGAACCATCAAGTGGACGTATGCCAATGCAGGCGGTGGAGATGCTTACTTCCCGATTGTCGACACCGATGGCACGGTTTACTTCAACGACAAGGGCGGTATGAAAGTATATGCCGTGACCCGCACCGGCTCACTGAAGTGGGAGATGAGCGTAGGCGCTGCTGCTACTTATTGTGGATTGACACTTGCCGATAACGGAAAAGTATATTGCGCCACCCAAGGTAAAACAGGCGACGTTTGGAAACTCTACGGGCTGAATACCGTCACCGGCGCTATTGACTTTACGTACGATAGTAGCGAGCAGTTCATGGCTTCGGCTACGATAGGTCCCGACAAACGGTTGTACATTGGTACCATTGGCTCGGATAATGTCGGTTCATTGCTTGCCATTCCGGTAGATGGCGCTCCGGTGACTTCTTCGTGGAGTGTACGTGGCGGCAATCTGCAAGGAACTGGTCGGAGATAGGAAGTGTATTAATAAAAAGATTCATCCGGCAAATAATTAATCATGCTTTAGAGGCATTGAGTTGATGCTAAAGGAGCAAAGATGCTTACCTCGTAGAGGGAGGTATCTTTGCTCACCTGCCATCAATGTTAAAGATGCCATCTTATGCAGCATAACATGTACATCTTATACAGCATAAGTCGGCATCTTTTACAGCATAACATGTACATGTTTAACATCGATGCTCGTAGAGTCCGATAAGCTTGCCCGTAGAGTAAAGCCTGTTTGCTCTACGAGGGAGCCAGGTTTGCCAAGAATTCATGCATTTGTCGGATGAACTTATTATAATAAGTATTAAGAAACAGATTATAAGTATGAAGAATATAATAATGTGTTGCCTGTTGGGTTTGTTCTCGGTTACGCTTTGCGCACAGGGCTATAAGCCCGGTACTACCACAGCTTTGTGGCGTACCCCCACCACTGCCGATTTTACAGATGCCCGGCAACAAGGATTTGAATATGTAGAAGTGGCATTGAACCAATGCTATAGAAGTGTTCCCGAGAAAGAGGTAATCCCTCGTATACATGCGCTGAAAGCAAAAATAGATAGTGCCGGATTGAAGGTCTGGTCCATTCATCTGCCCTTCTCCCGTACATTGGACATATCGGTATTGGATGATTCCTTGCGTGCTGAGAATGTGAAGTTCATCGCCGAAATGATCAAGCAGTCGGCAATCTTCCGCCCTCAGCGGTTGGTGTTGCATCCCAGTTCCGAACCTATTGAAGATAGCATCCGCGAACAACGGATAGCCAATTGCATCTGCTCTATAGGCATCTTGCTCGAATCAGCCAAAGCCATCGGCGCACAACTCTGTGTAGAGAATCTGCCACGTACCTGTCTGGGCAATACCCCTGAGGAACTGCTTCGTATCATCGAAGGCTATCCCGAAGTGGGTATCTGCTTCGA
Source organism: Bacteroides sp. (assembly GCA_031554665.1). Lineage (GTDB taxonomy): Bacteria > Bacteroidota > Bacteroidia > Bacteroidales > Bacteroidaceae > Bacteroides. Next base: position 13,041 of record JAVBVA010000101.1, read on the forward strand.
TACCAACCACTACTTTCAGGGAACTCCGTTGCATTTTGTGCAAGTGGCCGGACACCGAATTGCTACGCTTCATGTGTCGGACTATGACGGAGCAAACGAGTGCCATTGGCTTCCTGGTGACGGCACGACACCGTGGGGAGAGTTGGTCTACGCCATCCGGAAATCCGGATACGAAGGATGCTTCATGTTCGAAACAACGAAAAACAAAGAAGGAAACCCGGTGTCTGCCACTCAACTATCTGAGAGTTTCCGTATGATCGGAAAGAAGTATGACGAATGTGCGGCTAAAATCAACTAAGAGATGAACATGGGTCCGAAAGTAAACATGAAGAAAGAGTGCATCCGGCAAAGTCTTAGGAACTTTGGATGGTTGTCGCTGCTGATGGCTGTACTCCTGCTTTTGCACGGGTGCAGTGATGGTTCGGAAACCGATGGAACCGAACCGGAACCCGTCACCGGCGAAGTAGAAGAAGTGGTCCGCCAACTGTGGAGCACTTCCTGCCTGACTACCAATGCCACCCGTAACGCTGCTTTTGCCAAGATCCAGGGATATGCCGACGTATGTTCTGCCGGCTATTTCGAAAGCTACCTGAAAAGTCTGGACGATAAATGCGAGAGCGCCGAAAAGTACGATAACATGTTGCATTTCTATCGGATGTCGTTCGACAAAGTGCTGGATGAGGTAAAAAGTACACAAGTGGAGCCGGGGACAAGCGTCATCTGGATGCTCTACAACATGGGCTACGTGGTGAAAACCCCATCGACTTGTTTTGCTATCGACATCTCGCACAGATGGGCGAAGAAACTGGCTCTGTACATCGACTTCTTGTGCATCACGCACGAACACAGTGACCATTATAATAAGGAGTTGATACAGGAAATGCTTAACGCCAACAAACCGGTGCTGTCCAACTATCTGCGCAAAGGCGAAGGATATAATTACACATCGACGGTTCCCGCTGCCTATACCATCGGTCCGGTAAGGATAACGACGAATATAACCGATCATAACTCCACACTGACGAATTTTGTTACCACTTTCCAGTTTCATTGTGGAGCAGATGGAGGAAATCTGGTATTGATGCACGTAGGCGATTCGAACTACAAAGCCTCTCAATACCGGATGGCGGAACCGGTCGATGTGTTCATACCTCGTTATGCTCCCAATGCGTTGACGGAGAATGATATAATAGGTAAAGTCGTGACTCCGAAATACGTATTAATGTCGCACATCCTTGAATTGGCTCATGCCGGGGTAGAAGAATCCCGCTGGAGTATCGATATGGGGTTGGAGCGTGCTGCTAAAATGAATTGTGCCCATTCAGTCCTGCCATTCTGGGGCGAGCAATTGCTCTGGAAGGATGGAAAACTGAGTGCTGTATTAAATAAAGAAAATGGATAATCATTAAGAATAATCATAATGAAGAAAATTTATATTATACTATTACTGATTGTCTGTCCGCTTGTCATCGCGGCACAGACCTCTAAAGTTAGGGTTGCCGCCCATCGGGGCGACTGGCGTAACTACGCAGACAACTCCCTCGAAGGCATCGAAAGCTGCGTCCGTATGGGCGTGGACATCATCGAGATTGATATTGCCAAAACCAAAGACGGTCAACTGATACTAATGCACGACCGTACTATTGATCGTACCACCAACGGGAAAGGCCTGGTATCGGACTTCACGCTGGAAGAAATCAAACAACTGAGGCTCCGGAACGGATTGGGGCGTGTGACAGATTTCTGCATCCCCACACTCGAAGAGGTGATGATGGCTGTAAAGGGAAAGTCGATTGTCAATATCGATAAAGGAGATACTTATTTTGCCGACGTGTACAAGGTATTGGAGAAAACAGGAACCATCGCCCAAGCCATTATCAAGTCGGACAAACCTTATGAGCAGCTTCGGGCAGAACATGGTCCTCATCTGGACAAGATGATCTTCATGCCTGTTATCACTCTGAAGCCGGAAACAACAATGGACTCCATCCGTGTAGTATTGGATAAGCGATACCCATTCTACGAAATCTGTTTCCGCGAAGAGAACCGGGAATTGCTTCTGCAAATCAAAGAAAAGTTGAAAGGATCGTCTGTGATATGGATCAACTCGTTGTGGGATTCCTTGTGTGGCGGTCACAGTGACGATAAAGCCTTACAGTGTACGGACAAAACGTGGGGTTACCTGATAGACGACTTGGGAGCGGGTATTTTGCAAACCGATCGTCCTGCAATGATGTTGGATTACCTAAAACAGAAAGGCCGACATGAGTAATGCAATCATCCGCTTCTTTCAGCCGTCGCCGGAGAAAGAGGCATTGGTAGAAGACGGCAAACTACTGCGGAAACTACAATGGAGCGTCTTTCTCTCGGCGACCATCGGCTACGGCTTGTATTACGTGTGCCGTCTGAGCCTGAATGTAGTTAAAAAGCCATTGGTGGACGGTGGTATATTGACAGAGAATGAACTGGGAATCGTTGGTTCGGCTTTGTTCTTCACGTATGCTATCGGTAAGTTTGTCAATGGTTTCCTGGCAGACAGAGTGAATATTAAGCACTTTATGGGAATCGGGCTTATCCTCTCTTCGCTGGTGAACCTGGTATTGGGATTCTCTCACTCCTTTTGGGTATTTGCCATCCTCTGGGGCGTAAATGGCTGGGCACAGAGCATGGGTGCGCCGTGTTGTGTCGTAGGATTGTCCCGCTGGTTTACGGATAAGGAACGTGGTTCGTATTATGGTTTCTGGAGTGCGAGCCATAACATCGGCGAGGCATTGACGTTTATTGCCACTGCCTCGGTAGTAAGTATTGCCGGTTGGCAATGGGGATTCGAAGCGGCAGGATTGGCGGGATTGTTGGGTGCTGTTATTATTCTGTTTTTCCTGCACGATAGTCCGGCAGGCAAGGGGCTGGTTCCCGTTATGCCACCGGCAGAAGCAGGTAAATCGGTTGGAACTACCCAACTGGAAGTGTTGAAGAATCCTGCTATCTGGGTATTGGCATTGTCGAGCGCTTGTATGTATGTCAGCCGGTATGCCGTGAATAGTTGGGGAATCTTTTTCCTTGAAAACGAGAAGGGTTATACCACGGTTGAGGCCAGTAGTATCGTAGGTGTCTCATCAGTTTGCGGAATCATCGGGACGGTGCTGTCGGGTGTGCTTTCCGATAAGTTGTTCAAGGGACAGCGGAATGTACCTGCACTTATCTTCGGAGTTTGCAATACAATTGCCATCGCTTTGTTTGTGTTTATTCCCGGAGGATATTTTGCAGTGGATGTACTGAGTATGATCCTGTTTGGTTTGTCCATTGGTGTGCTCATCTGCTACCTCGGTGGATTGATGGCTATGGATATTGCACCGAAGAAGGCTTCGGGTGCTGCGTTGGGGGTAGTAGGTATTGCCAGTTACATCGGTGCCGGAATACAGGATATTCTGAGTGGTTATCTCATAGGTAATGGGAAAAAGGTTATTGCCGACATTGCTGTGTACGACTTCTCCTCTATTCGCTATTTCTGGATTGGTGCGGCAGCAGCGTCTTTTGTTTTGTGTGCCTGTCTGTGGAAAGTTAAAGTGAAAAGTTAATAGAATAATTCAATAGGTGTTTTAGATAGGAAAACTGTATGCCTTTGCAATCAGGAGTTTGATTGGCAGTTGGCATACAGTTTCTGTCTTTTTACATATTACTTCTTTTTCCTCACATCCCGCCTTTCATACGCGCAAATAGCTTCAATCCAATCTTCTTCCAGCGCTCTCGATTCATGGTTCACCAAGTCAAAAGCCACCAGCGTAGAAACACAAACACACTTCACTTCACCGGTTTTCGTATTAATCACCCGTTGCTGAAGTTTCAAACTCTTCGTCCCTGTCTCCACCGTCGCCGTCTGAACCGCAATCGGTTCATATCCAAATATCTGCGTCTGAAAATCGGCTTCAAGATGCGCCATCACCACACCATCCCGCTCCCAGTTCATCACAGGACAGGCAGTGGCAAAATAATCCGTCTTGCCGAGGTCGTAAAAAGAAAAATAAACCGTGTTATTAACATGCCCGAACTTGTCTACATCATTGAAACGTTGTTGTATTGGCAGTGTATGTCGATAAGTAATTTCTTCCCTTTGTTGTGCGTAAACTTTTTAATTGTCGGGCAAAAGTAGTACTTTCGCAGATTATTATCAAAAGTAGCAACAAGTAAAATGATTGAGGATATTAAAAAAGCTTGTCAGGTAATGAACGAAGGCGGGGTGATTCTGTACCCTACAGATACCGTCTGGGGCATTGGATGCGACGCTACCAATCCCGAAGCCGTCCGGAAAGTTTATGAAATAAAACAACGTGCCGATAGCAAGGCCATGCTTGTGCTTGTAGATTCTTCTGTCAAAGTAGACTTCTATGTGAGTGACGTTCCCGAAGTAGCGTGGGACTTAATCGAACTCGCCGACAAACCGTTGACTATCATCTACTCCGGCGCACGCAATCTGGCACCTAATCTCCTTGCCGAAGATGGCAGCGTAGGCATCCGCGTCACTACCGAAGCATTCTCTCATCGACTCTGCCAACAATTTCGCAAGGCAATTGTTTCTACTTCAGCCAACATCAGCGGCCAACCGTCGCCTGCCTGCTTCAGTGAAATCAGCGAAGAGATTAAACAGGCGGTGGACTATGTGGTACAGTTCCGACAGGACGACGCAAGCCGTCCCAAACCCTCGAGCATCATCAAACTGGGAGCAGGCGGACTCATCAAGATCATCCGCGAGTAACAACCTACCAATATATTTATGGCAAAAGAAAAATTGAGTTTAATGCAGCGCTTCAACGAATGGCGCATGGCGAACATCAAGGAGAAGCAGTTTGTGCTGATTCTCAGTTTTGTTGTTGGTATCTGTACCGCCATCGCCGCGTTGATTCTGAAATTCCTGATTCACACGATACAGAACTTCCTGACTGAAAATTCCAATGCGACAGAGGCCAACTACCTGTATCTGGTCTACCCGGTGGTAGGTATCTTCCTCGCCGGACTCTTCGTACGCAACATCGTGAAAGATGATATCAGCCACGGGGTGACGAAAATTCTGTATGCCATCTCCCGTCGGCAAGGGCGAATCAAACGGCACAATGTATGGTCGTCCACCATTGCCAGTGCTATCACCATCGGTTTCGGTGGGTCGGTAGGAGCCGAGGCACCTATTGTACTCACGGGGTCGGCCATCGGGTCCAACCTCGGCAGCGCATTCAAGATGGAACACCGTACGCTGATGCTACTCGTAGGATGCGGTGCTGCCGGAGCCATTGCAGGCATCTTCAAAGCGCCGATTGCCGGGCTGGTATTCACCATCGAAGTACTGATGCTCGACCTCACCATGTCGTCGCTCCTTCCGTTGCTTATCTCGTCTGTGACTGCTGCCACGGTTTCATACATCGCTACCGGAACAGAAGCTATGTTTAAATTCCACCTCGACCAGGCATTCGAGATGCAACGTATACCGTATGTGATTCTGCTGGGTATCTTCTGCGGATTGATTGCACTTTATTTCACCCGCACGATGAATTCCATTGAAGGCGTTTTCGGTAGATTATCTAATCCCTACAAGAAACTGATACTGGGTGGTACGATGCTGAGCATCCTCATCTTCCTGTTCCCACCACTGTACGGTGAAGGCTACGATACCATCGAGTTGTTGCTCAACGGTACGAGTAATGCCGATTGGGACACGGTGATGAACAACTCGTTCTTCTACGGACACAGTAATCTGCTGCTGGTCTATCTGGGGCTTATCGTCCTGATGAAGGTCTTCGCTTCCAGCGCCACGAACGGGGGAGGAGGCTGCGGTGGTATCTTTGCACCTTCACTCTACTTGGGTTGTATCGCCGGATTTATCTTCTCTTATTTCAGCAACGAGTTCAACTTTATCCCGTTCCTGCCCGAGAAGAACTTTGCCCTCATGGGCATGGCAGGCGTGATGGCAGGTGTCATGCACGCCCCCCTCACCGGAGTATTCCTGATAGCCGAACTCACCGGAGGATACGACCTCTTCCTACCGCTGATGATTGTCTCCGTAAGCGCTTACCTGACGATTATTGCCTTTGAACCGCATAGTATTTACTCCATGCGTCTGGCAAAGCAAGGCCAACTCATCACCCATCATAAAGACAAAGCCGTACTTACGTTGATGAAGATGGAGAATGTAGTGGAGAAAGATTTTGTCACAGTCTATCCGGAGATGGACCTGGGACAGTTGGTAAAAGCCATTGCCGCTTCGCACCGCAACATCTTCCCGGTAGTGGATAAGGCTGACGGAGAACTGTTGGGAGTGGTTCTGCTGGACGATATCCGCAGTATCATGTTCCGCCAGGAACTCTATCACCGGTTTACCGTAAACCGCCTGATGACGCTTCCCCCCGCCCGGCTGACCGATACGGACAGCATGGAACAGGTCATGCAGAAGTTTGACGACACGCAGGCATGGAACCTGCCCGTAGTGGATGAAGAAGGAAAATACCTCGGCTTCGTGTCGAAATCAAAGATATTTAATTCGTACCGCGAAGTGCTGGTACAATTCTCGGAGGAATAACGATGGAGAAGAAAGAATTACGGATAGTGTATATGGGTACGCCGGATTTTGCGGTGGAACCTCTTCGCCGCCTCGTGGAAGGAGGCTATAATATAATAGGTGTAATCACCATGCCGGATAAACCTGCCGGAAGAGGGCATCAGATTCAATATTCCCCCGTGAAGCAGTATGCGCTGGAACAGAATCTGCCGTTACTACAACCGGAAAAGCTGAAAGATGAGGCTTTTGTAGAGGCATTACGCGCCTGGAAAGCCGATTTGCAGATTGTGGTAGCTTTCCGTATGCTTCCCGAAGTAGTGTGGAACATGCCTCGTCTGGGAACATTCAACCTGCATGCGTCGTTGCTTCCGCAGTACCGCGGTGCCGCTCCTATCAACTGGGCGGTGATCAATGGCGACACGGAAACAGGCATTACCACTTTCTTCCTGCAACATGAAATCGATACGGGCAAGGTGATTCAACAGGTGCATGTGCCTATTGCTGATACGGACAACGTAGAGGTGGTACATGATAAACTGATGGTACTTGGCGGACAGTTAGTCGTAGAAACGGTAGATGCGATCCTTACAGATAGTGTAAAACCGATTCCGCAAGAGGAAATGGCTGTCGTAGGCGAACTCCGTGCTGCCCCGAAGATATTCAAAGAAACCTGTCGTATCAACTGGAGCCAACCGGTAAAGCGTATCTATGATTTTATCCGTGGATTGTCTCCTTATCCTGCTGCATGGACTGAGTTGGTGAACAGCGAAGATGAAGCAGTGGTAGTAAAGATCTTCGAAACAGAAAAACTTCCTGCAACTCATTCCTACGAAACAGGCACACTGCTCTCCGATGGCAAAACCTACTTGAAAGTAGCTGTACAAGATGGTTACGTAGGCATCCTCTCTCTCCAGCTCCCCGGCAAGAAACGCTTAAAGACCGAAGAACTTCTGCGTGGATTCCGTTTGCAAGGAGAATATCGGATGAAATAATTTGTATGTATTCCGAAGAACGTTTACTTTTGTATAAACATTCAACCTTATTAAAATAGTATGAAGCCTATTATAGCACCTTCTATCCTCTCAGCAGACTTTGCCAACCTTGGCAGAGACATCGAGATGCTCAACCGTAGTGAAGCTGATTGGGTACACATTGACGTTATGGACGGAGTCTTTGTTCCCAATATCTCTTTCGGATTTCCAGTACTGAAATATGTAGCAGAGTTAAGTCAGAAACCACTCGATGTGCATCTGATGATTGTGCAGCCAGAAAAATTTATCAATGAAGTAAAAGCATTGGGGGCGCATACGATGAATGTGCATTACGAAGCTTGTCCGCACCTGCATCGTGTCGTTCAACAGATACGCGAAGCAGGCATGCAACCCGCTGTAACCATTAACCCTGCTACTCCTGTATCGGTATTGCAAGACATCATCCGCGATGTGTACATGGTACTCATCATGAGTGTCAATCCGGGTTTTGGCGGTCAGCAGTTCATCGAGCATTCTATTGAGAAGATTCGTGAGCTCAAGGCATTGATAGATCGTACCGGTTCCAAAGCGCTTATCGAAGTAGATGGCGGGGTGAATGCAGAAACAGGTGCCCGCCTGATAGCTGCCGGAGCCGATGTGTTGGTTGCCGGTAATGCCATCTTCGGAGCTGATAGCCCCGAAGGAATGATTCATACACTCCGTGAACTGTAATAGCATGAACAGTTGCTATTTGTAATCAGTCTCCCTTGTCATCGGTTCTGGCCGGAAACAAGGGAGATTTTGTTTTCTTATAACTCCTTTTCTGACTAACTAACCCGATTCAAGTGACTAAACTTCACAAATATCCCTTTCTGCGTTTGTTGCTGCCGTTGATGGGCGGAATCTTTTTGGGCGATTACCTGACCTTTCGAGGCTATGCTTTGCACCTGCATGTCGTTTTCATCTGTCTGGGAATAGCAGGTGCCGGTGTGCTATGTACGATCTTCGTGCGGCGTTATTCGTTACGGTGGCTTTTCGGAGCTTTCTTTACTACGCTCTGTTTGCTAAGCGGGGTGGTGCGAATGGTGTTGGATATGCAGGAAACAGTCATGGAATTCCCTGAAAAAGAGGCCATATATAGGGCTTGTATCATGGAGAATCCCAAAGAAAAGGAACGGAGTATTCTCTGCAAGGTACAGTTGGTAAAGGTCGACTCCTTTGCTCCGGGTAATCGGGAAGAACTTTTCTCCCGGGGACGTTCTGCCGTACTGCTTTATCTGGCTAAAGATTCGCTTAGTAAACTACTGGGTAGTGGCGACGAACTGCTGGTTTCATCCCGGATATCCCCTCCTGCCAATAATGGTAATCCCGATGAATTCGACTATGAACGCTATTCGCTCCGTAAAGGGGTGAGCGGAGCGGGGTATGTAGCCTCCGGTCGTTGGACAAAAATAGCTTTTCATCCGCCTGCCACTTTCTTATCGAAAGCGCTTGCCAGTCGGGAACATCTCCTGAACGTGTATCGCTCCCTGGGGTTCGAGGGTGAAACCTTTGCCGTGCTTTCTGCTTTGACGGTGGGGTATGTAGATGAGTTGGACGAAGAATTGCTGGAATCGTATTCTGTTTCCGGGGCCAGCCATATACTATCCTTATCGGGCTTGCATATCGGCTTTCTGTATGCGTTGCTTTTTCTTTTGTTGCGGGTGATACCCGGCAGAGGAATACCTACCCGGATGACGCGCTCTTTCGTTATTATTCTTTCGCTTTGGGCATTTGCTTTCTTTACAGGACTGTCGCCATCGGTGGTCCGTTCGGTATGCATGTTTTCATTGTTTGCCTTGTCGTATCTGTTCCGCCGGAAATCATTCACCTACAATACGCTCTTTGCAACAGCTTTCTTTATGTTGCTCTATTCTCCGGCATGGTTGTTCGATGTGGGGTTTCAGCTTTCGTTCTGTGCCGTATTCGCTATTTTGTGGATACAGCCTGTACTCTATCGCAGCATCTCTGTGCGGACACGTGCAGGGAGGTATGTCTGGGGTCTGATGACTGTGTCGATAGCCGCGCAGGTAGGGACTGCTCCGTTGGTGTTACTCTACTTTTCACGTTTCTCTACCCATTTCCTGCTGACGAACTTGCTGGTTATTCCTTTGGCTTCAATAATACTGTATGCATCGGTTGTCTTATTGGTATGTATGCCTTTCCCGCTGGTTCAGTCGTGGGTAGCCATCGGGCTAAGAGTATTGGTAGAAGTGCTCAATGTATCTGTTCGTTGGGTGGAACAACTTCCTTACTCGTCGATAGATCGTGTTTGGATCTATCCGGTAGAAGTGATTGGCTTTTATCTGGTATTGGTTGCCTGTATGCGTTTCTTGCAGCGGCCTGTTGCCCGCAGGGCAATTCTTGCATTGACCTCTGTCTTATCGCTTTGTATCTGCCACACCGCCATGCAAATATACGATCGTCCCCGGAAAAGTATTCGTTTTTATCATCTGAAGGAATGCCCGGTGGTTCATTGTGTAGCAGCCGATGGAGCGTCTTGGTTGGTCTATGCCGATAGCATGCCCGATGAAGCCCGTTTGCGCCGGGTTGCTTCCAGGCACTGGGCCCGGCAAAGGTTGGCTGAGCCACAAGGGGTTTATGGCGATTATAGTCAGTCCGTCGAGGTACACAATCATATTATTTCTTATGGCGGCCGTCGTATATGCATCCTTAATGACAACCATTGGCGGAACAAAACCACTTCTCATCCGTTATCTATAGACTACCTCTACCTGTGCAAAGGCTATACCGGTCGCCTGGAATGGATTGCCGGACTCTTCGACGTAAAGAGAGTGATCTTCGACTCCTCCCTGCCTGCATACCGTCTGAAGGCTCTTAAGGAAGAATGTCGTCGGAAAGGAATTGGCTTTGTATCTCTTTCCGAGCAAGGTTCTGTCCGGTTTATGCTCTAAGTACCAAAGATTTGTTGTAATTTTGCTGCGAAATAGAATAGATATGCTTACAAAAGTAATAGAACAAGCGAAGATAGACCACTTCGTGAAATGGTTTGAACGTGCTGATAAAATAGTCATAGTAACCCATGTATCGCCTGATGGTGACGCCATAGGTTCCTCACTGGGACTTTACCACTTCCTTGACTCGCAGGACAAAACCGTGAATATCATCGTACCTAATGCCTTTCCCGATTTCCTGAAATGGATGCCCGGGAGCAAAGATATCTTGTTGTACGACCGTTATAAGGAGTTCGCCGATAAGTTGATAGCCGAAGCAGACGTGATCTGTTGTCTCGATTTCAATGCCATTAAGCGTATCGATGAGATGGGCGATGCTGTATTGGCGTCACCTGCCCGTAAGATCATGATCGATCATCACCTCAATCCGGAAGACTTCTGTCAGATTGTGGTTTCGCATCCCAAAATCTCTTCTACCTCCGAACTGGTGTTCCGTCTGATTTGCCGGATGGGCTACTTCGGAGATATCTCCTTCGAAGGAGCTGAGTGTATTTATACCGGTATGATGACCGATACAGGAGGCTTCACCTATAACTCCAATGACCGCGAAATATATTTCATCATCAGTGAGTTGCTGACGAAAGGCATCGATAAGGACGATATTTACCGTAAGGTGTACAATACCTATTCCGAAAGTCGCCTGCGATTGATGGGATATGTACTTTCGCACATGAATGTGTATCTTGGATATCACACCGCGCTGCTCACGCTGACCAATGCCGAACAAAGCCAGTTCAGCTATGTAAAGGGCGATAGCGAAGGGTTCGTCAATATACCGCTTTCTATTAAAGATGTATGTTTCACCTGTTTCCTGCGTGAAGATACCGAGAAGGCTATGATCAAGATATCCCTGCGTTCAGTAGGCACTTTCCCGTGCAACAAGCTGGCTGCCGAGTTCTTCAATGGAGGCGGGCATCTCAATGCTTCGGGCGGCGAATTCTACGGAACGATGGCAGAGGCTGTGGCGATCTTCGAACAGGCATTGGAAAAATACAAACCCCTGTTGCTGGCAAGTACTCCGCATAAAGGAAAATAATCAGGGCAATTATAATAGTCGATTATCAATTGTGCATTGTCAATGGAATAGGTGGTTAAATAGCAACCGGCAAAGGTTAAAATATTAGAACTTTCTGTATTCTATTTTCCACATTCGGGTAAATTGAAATACATTTGTGCAAATTTATAGCTAAGATTCAGAAAATGAAGAAACTTATCGTTTTGTTTTTATCTTTATTGGCAGTGGGGGGAATCTTCCAGGC
>JAVBVA010000004.1:0-104824 GCA_031554665.1 Bacteroides sp.
TCTGACGAAGGAGCGGATGCTTTCATGGCTCTACACTCCATTACCGACACGGCTTGGAAGAACAAACAATCTCCCTTGGATGCAATTCTTGCCATTTTAAATGGTGAGACGGGTGACTATGTTTTCGCTGAGTAGTTACTACCCATACCTGAAAACAAAATAAAAGTTAAAACAACAGTTCTCTTTTATAAGTAAACATCCCGCTTCCGTGTCTTCATATATACACCCTTAAAGAAGAAGTCATGGACGAAAAAAAGAGAGCCGCGGACGATATTTCCGACATCGTACAGTCTGTTATCCAAGCAACGAAGCACCCCGACACTACCGCCCGGATGGAAGAAAGCCGGGAGGAGGTATACGGACGCATACACCGGAAAATCAATTCGGATACAAGCAGACTGGCAACGTCTCGCAGCATACGACGGTGGTATCCATACTACTGGGCGGCGGCTTCGGTCATGCTTTTAGTATGCTTGTCTTACTTTCTTTATTCAAACTATTACAGCCCCGAAACAGTTGGCCTGCAGTCTGAGATACTCTGGCAGGAAACGTACGTTCCCAAAGGTGAACACAGAGAGTTGGCGCTTGCCGACGGCACAGTGGTAACCCTGAACGGTGGTTCCAGCCTGAGATACCCTTCCTCATTTGCCAACGGGCGGCAAGTATTCCTACAGGGAGAAGCATATTTCGATGTGGCGCCGACAACAGAGCAGCCGGCCGACAAATACAGTACCGGCAGGCAGTATCCGTTTGTTGTGCAAAGTCACCTGCTTCATGTCAAGGTATTAGGCACCCGGTTTGGCTTTAAGGCCTACCAGGAAGACAAGCAGGTGGTTCTTACCCTCGAATCGGGTAGTGTAACCGCCACTCCCTCCCGGTCGGAGCAAAGCATCATGCTCCGGCCCAACCAGCAACTTACCTTAGACACTAAAACCGGGCAAACCGAATGCCGGGAAGTGAATGCCGCAGACTATACCGCCTGGAAAAGCGGTGTGCTGGTATTCCGCGAACAAACGTTGGAAGAGATCGCCACCACCTTGGAGCGACAGTTCGATGTACGCATTGAAATCACTTCCGACAAACTGCGCAATGAACGCTACGGAGCCCGGTTCAAACATGGCGAAAGCGTGAAAGAGATTCTCGACAAGCTTTCGCAACACCGCTCCTGGAAGTACAAGATAGAAAACGGGACTATCCGTATAGCCCCTTCATAGATAGTGGTCATCATTAATACCGAATAACTTATGAAAAGCGTAACCCATTCTGATTTAGGCGAACGACAGTGGTATCTCCAAGCGCTCGCCACCCTGAGAAGCCTCTTGCTGCTTCTCCTTCTGACTGCACCTCCTACCCTATCCGCCGCCCAAAAGCATTTATCGGATACCTGGGTCGACCTATCTCTGTCTGATGTCTCGTTGAGAGAGGTTTTCAACGAAATAGAAAAAAGTACTGAGTTCTCCTTCATCTATCGGAGCAATGAAGTAAACCTGAACGAAAAACTCTCCATTACCGCCCGTGGCGAATCAGTCGAATCTGTACTGAAACGTATTCTGAAAAGCCAGAACCTCACCTTCGAGGTAGAAGGAAATCACATCATTATTTACAAGAAACCGGCAGCAAGTACTGTATTGCAACCGGAGCCGGGTATACGCGGAATCATCACCGATGCGCATGGTGAACCGATCGTAGGTGCTTCTGTATTGGTTAAAGGTACTTCTTCCGGTACGGTCAGCGACCTGAACGGACGATTCTCTTTAGCCTTCAGTAACCCGGCTACCCTGGTCATCTCTTTCCTCGGAATGAAAACCGTGGAGGTAGAAGCTGCTCCTAACCGGGAAGTTAAAGTGACCATGCAGGAAATAAGCACCCTCATGGACGAAGTAGTGGTAACCGGCTATGGTAACTTCAAGAAATCATCGTACACGGGAGCAGCTTCCATCGTTCAGATGGATAAGTTGCAGGATATACCCGCCGTGTCAGCCGCCCAGATGTTGGAATCGCAGGTACCGGGAGTCACCATCAGCGGATTGTCCGGTCAGCCGGGGGCATTCCAACAGATACGTATCCGTGGTACAGGTTCGTTCAACGCTTCCAACGAACCGCTCTTTGTGTTGGATGGGGTCCCGGTGATGTCGGGCAACCTCAGCAACGACCAAAACAATCCGGGAGGACTCGATCTCTTCTCTACACTAAATCCTGCGGATATCGAAAGCATCACCATCCTGAAAGATGCCACTTCCACTTCTTTGTACGGAGCGCGGGGAGCCAATGGCGTGATTCTCATCACCACCAAGAAAGGGAAAGAAGGCAAGACACAGTATTCCCTGAAAGCATCCTGGGGTGTAACCGATCTGGCCATGCAATATCGTCCTATCATGGGAGGAGAGGAACGACGCGAACTGATTTACGAAGGATACGTCAACCAATGGCTCAATGAAGGTTATACACAAACGGAAGCTGAGGCGTACGCCGATTCGAAGATCGACAACTTCGCCCGGAAACCCGACGGAGGATATACCGACTGGATTGGCGCCTTATTCAAGAAAGGTACTATGCAATCGTATGAGTTCACCGCCAACGGAGGACAAGAGAACAGTAACTTCTCCATGAGCTTGGGATACACCAAGTCGAGCGGCATCTCTTTGTCTACCGACTTCGAACGTTACAGCGGACGATTGAGTTACAACAACAAGTACAAGAAACTCACACTCGGCATGAGCGCGTTCTTCACCCTGACCGAGAACAATATGACGCCCGAACAGTATTATTACGCCAGCGCCATATACAGTTCGCGGTATGAGCTCACACCTTCTATACCTATATATAATAGCGACGGTACGTACAATACCGGGTTCTATACCAACAACGGAGGATACAACCCGCTCTTCGAGAATAAGAATACCGAATCGTTCACCCGCATCGGTCGTCTGTTGGGATCGGTCACAGCCGGTTACCAGATCATCGACGAGTTGAAACTGGGTACTACGTTCAATGTAGATTACGGCAATACGAAAGAGTTCAGGTATTGGGGACCGGAATCGTTCGACGGACGTTCCACCCAGGGAGCCGGACAAATGTGGCGACCGGAATATCTGCGTTATAACTCGAACACCTCACTCAATTACATCCAATCGTTCGGGCAGAAACACAACATCGACGCAACAGCAGCTTTCGAGGTAATGAGCTACAACCACGAGATGCTTTACGGACGGGCGCAGGTGTTCGGGCAGAAAGCCAACCATAAACTGAGTAATGCCACCACACCGGTAGAGTTGAGCAATTACGAGGACAACGACCGGTTACTTTCGTATGTAGGGCGTGTGAACTACGACTACGATAACAAGTATTACCTGAGCGCTACCTACCGGTACGACGGTTCTTCACGGCTCTCACCCGACGAACGATGGGCTGGTTTCTGGTCGGTTTCCAGCTCATGGCGTATCTCCTCAGAACCCTTTATGAAGTCACTGCAGAACTGGCTCACCGACCTGAAACTGAAAGGATCGTACGGTGTAAACGGTACCCTTCCCACTCAATACTACGGCTACATGGGTACATACATCACAGCCCGCCAATATGGTACCCAAAGCGCCATCTATGAATACCGCCGTAGCAACAACAACCTGACCTGGGAGAAAGGTTACATGGGCAACGTCGGTATCGAGGCCATCCTCTTCGGACGGGTTTCACTGACTGCCGACTTCTACCAACGTGACACGAAGGACTTGCTGATGGACAAACCACTCTATGCCGCCTCAGGCTTCCTGTCGATGGTCGATAACATCGGACATATCCGCAACCGAGGTATGGAGTTGGAAATAACATCGCAAAACATCCGGCAGAAAGATCTTCGCTGGTCAACCACCCTCAACCTGAGTACCAACAAGTCGAAAATCATCCAAACAACCGAAGATGCATCGGAGATTATCAACGGGCGACTGATACAACGGGAAGGTGAAGCGATGAACACCATTTATGTATTGGAGTATGCCGGAGTAAACCCGGAAAACGGACTGGCACAGTACTACACCAACAAGCCGCAAGCCGATGGTACACTCTCACGGGACATCACCACCAATCCCAACAACGCTTTCCGCATCTGTGCAGCCGATCCGGCCCCTACCCTACGAGGTGCATTTGGCAACTCACTGTCGTACAAGTTTATCGACCTCAGTTTCAGTTTATCCTTTACGTTTGGCGGCAAGAGTATCGACAATGGACTGTACGCCCTCCAGGACGACGGACGTTGGGACCGGTACAACAAAAGCACCGAACTCCGCCGGCGCTGGAAGAAACCGGGCGATATCACCGATGTGCCCCGGTATGTGAATGGATATACCTACGGAGGTTGGTACACGTCCACCCGTGCTATACACACCACCGACCACATACGTCTCAAGAACTTATCCATCGGTCTCAACGCTCCCAAGCAATGGACCCATGCCATAGGCGCTACGAAAGCACGGTTCTATTTTGCCGGGAACAACCTGCTCACCTGGGCAGCTTACGACCAGTACGATCCCGAACTCGGGCCGCAGGTGAACTTCTCCGTACCTCCCACCAAAACATTCTCGTTTGGTGTAGAGCTTAGTTTCTGACCGTTTTCACCTTTATATATATACTGTTATGAAAAAGAAATTCACTCCATACCTCGTTTGCCTGGCTTTACTGCTAAGCGCCTGCGACGACTTCCTCGACACACAATCGTCTACCGAAGTGCCGACGAATAATGCCATCACCACGATTGTCGATGCCCAGAGCGCCTTGAACGGCTGCTACGACATCATGCAACAACCGGAATATTACAACCAGTATTACCTTATCTATGGTGATATCCGAGGCGACGATATACAGTCGGATGCCGGCGGACAAGCTTCTTATTACCTTTATGTATTCGATCATTACCGCCTCAACTCTGCTTCGAGCGGATTCGGGCTGATGTGGTACTACCCGTTGCAACTGATCCGCAATGCTTCGCGCATCATCGAAGCCATCGAAAGCGGGAAAGTCACAGACGGCTCGGAGACCAGCCGTAACCAGATCAAAGGTCATGCTATCGCCCTGCGTGCCATGGCGCATTTCGACCTGGTGAAAGTATTCGGCTATCCGTATAAGAAGGACAACGGACGGTCGTGGGGAGCGCCGGTCATTGATCACGTATTGAAAGACAACGAGCTTCCTGTACGCAAGACCGTGGCCGAAACGTATGACTTCATCATCCGCGAATTAGTGAGAGCCATTCCGATGATGTCTACCTCCAAGAACAGCTATAACCAACTGAATGCGTACGCCACACGCGCCCTACTTGCCCGTGCCTACCTGTACACCGAACAGAACGAGCTGGCCTACCAGACAGCCGCCACCCTGATCGAAGAGTTGAAAGGAAACTCACTATATACCTTGTACACCCATTCCGGATATCCGCAAGCCTTCGCCTACAACTCGAACGATACCAACTTCAATCCCGAATCGTTGCTGGAAATCTTCAACACACCGATGGACAACCCCTCGCGCAACGGATTGGGATACATGTACAGTCCGAATGGCTATTCGGAAAACATGGTCACCTGGTCGTTCAAGGATTTTATCAATCAGGATGCGAATGACATACGCAATTTCATCATCGGCTATTACGGTAATGGCGCCCCGTTCCTGAACAAATATCCGGGTGCCGGCGGACAAGCGGCTTTCGATAATAACTATCCGTTGATCCGCTTGTCGGAAGTGTACCTCACAGCTGCCGAAGCTGCTGTGAAGGGAGGAGGAAGTCTAACAGACGGGCTCTCCTACCTGAATGCCATCGTGCAGAGAGGTAACCCTGAGAATGAGGTTGATGAAGCCGGTTATACGCTCGAACGCGTACTCGACGAACGCCGGAAAGAGTTTATCGGTGAAGGACACCGCTACTTCGACCTGCTCCGCAACGGCATTACCTTCTACCGTTCGGGAGGATATCATTATGGAGCTGCCACGGGTTATGACATCGACTGGGACTTCGAGTTGTGCGTACTGCCCATCCCGTTGGATCAGTTCAAGCTAAACCCGCAGTTGCAGCAAAACCCGGGATACGAAATCGAATAACCTTTATGCCATAAACCATGAAAAAGAGTGCCATCTTGTTCCTCCTGCTGTTTCCGCTTGCCATACAGGCGCAAGACAGTCTGTTTTTTGCAACCCAGCCTACGCTTTCGCCTGACGCACAGGACATTTACTTCTGCTACGACCAGGGAATATGGAAAGTACCGGCAGCAGGGGGAACAGCGGCGCGTATCACTGCCATGCCTGGATACCAAAGCTACCCCAAGGTATCGCCCGACGGGAAATGGCTCGCCTTTTCTTCCGATGAACAGGGGAATGATAATGTATATATCGTTCCCGTTGCGGGAGGAAATATACGCCAACTCACCTACCACGAAGCAGCTGACCGGGTCAGTTCGTGGTCGGCCGATTCGAAGTATGTTTATTTTGAGTCCAACCGGTATAACCAGCTGACCGCCTACCGGATATCCATCAATGGAGGCACACCGCAACGGCTCTTTCCCGGCTACTTCAATACAGTGACCTATCTGGCAGAAAACCCTGTCAACGGGATATTCTTTTTCAACGAGTCCAGTGAAGGGTACATCTATCCCACCCGAAAGAGATACAAAGGAGCCAACAATCCCGATATACAATCCTGGAACCCGGTGCAGAAAAAGCAAACCACCATCACCACTCACAACGGGAAAGATCTATGGCCATCGGTAGACGAGAACGGACAACTCTACTGGGCAACCGACGAAACGGATGGAGAGTACAACCTTGCCCGGCTCGAAAACGGACGCCCCCGGATACTGACCTCTTTCAGTACAGGTATACAAGCGCCGGTAGTAAGTTGCAACGGCCGGAAAGTAGTATTCACGAACGATTACCGGATTCACCTGTACGATACCCAAACCGGACAAATCACAGCTCCGCCCATCCGTGTGTTCGAGAGCAATCGTCCGGAAGTCGGGATAAGCCACAATACCGAAGGAAAGATAAGCACCTGCGACCTCTCCCCTGACGGAAAGAAACTGGCTTTCGTTGCCAGAGGACGATTGTGGGTAAGCGATACCAAAGGATTGTTCGTTCAACCGGTACTTACCGATCCCAAAGAACGTGTTATCGAAGTGAAATGGAGCAAAGACAATGCTACCCTCTACTATACACGTACCCGCAAAGGATGGTACAACCTGTACAAAACCGATACCCGGAATCCATCAGCCGGAAACGAACAGGCCGTCTATACCCCCGACAAGATGGTCAAGGACTTGCATGCCACCAATGACCGGACACGGATAGCCTTTGTTCTTGGAAGCGAAAGTGTAAACCTGCTCCATTGCAACGACGACCGGATAGATAAGTTGTCCGACAATGAATTCTGGTCGTTTCAGCATTACTCGATGAGTTTTTCACCCGACGGTAATCACCTTGCCTTTTCGGCTGTCGATCTGTTCGAGCGTGACATCTTCGTATGCGATCTACAGAAAAAGCAAACCGTCAACCTGACCCGCAGTGCCACATCGGACGATTCTCCGGCATGGTCACACGACGGGAAGTTCCTCTACCTCACCGCCAACCGTCTTCACACCACCTTCCCCCGGGGAGGGAATGCCAATCTGTATCGCATCCGTTTGGACTTTACCGAAAAGCCGTACAGCTCCGAGCAATATGACAAACTTTTCTCCAACGACACTACGAAAATCATTCCGCCTGTATCCATCAATCGCGACCAACTCCAACGACGTTGGGAAACCGTACAGACCTCGGGCAAACAAAATTCGGTACTCACGGTGAAGAACAACAAGAAAGACTATCTGCTTTACACCTCCAATCACGAAGGAGCATGGGCGGTATATGTACAGGAGATCAAAGAGTTCGACCGTAAACCGGCGCAAAAGATCAGCGGATTGAGTTCGCTCGAAGCCGTTGGATACAACGACAAGAGTTTCTATGCGGTGGAAAAAGGAACGATCTATTCGGTCGACCTAAGTAAAGCCACCACGCAAAAGATAGAGATGAAGCAATCGATCGAACAAAACAACCGCAATGAGTTCGAACAGATGTTTCATGAGATAGGCGCCCTCCTGACCGAAAACTTCTATGATCCTCACTTTCATGGAGTAGACTGGGATGCCATTCAACGCCGCTATGCCCGCTTCCTACCCTACCTCAAATCGAAGAAAGATTTCAGGACACTGATATGCGATATGGTGGGCGAACTGAATGCTTCGCACCTGGATCTACGCGAATATGCCACCGACGAACAAAAAGCTACTTCCACAAAAAGTATGGAAACAGGCATTCTGTTCGACAATGAATCGCCTTACCGGGTGGCAGGAGTACTGAAAGACACACCTGCCTATACCGCACAACCCAAAGTCATGCCGGGCGACATACTCACAGCTGTCGACGGTTGCCGGGTAGATACCACCCGGAACCGGGAGTCTTATTTCTCTACTTCGGCTCCCCGGAAAGAACTTCAGCTCACTTTCCTGCGTAACGGGAAAGAACACCGCGTACGTTTCCACTCCCTCACCCTGGCAGAGATTCAGGCAGCCCATTACACAGCCTGGGAAGATGCGTGCCGCGAACGGGTGAAGCAACAGACCGGCGACCGGGTAGCCTACCACCACATGCGCGACATGCAGGAAAAATCGCTGAACAGTTTCCTTATCGATATGTACACCGAAGCTGCCCATAAGGAGGCTCTGATTCTAGATCTACGCTACAACTACGGTGGCAATGTTCACGATGATGTATTGGAATTCCTCAGTCGCAAGCCCCATTTTACCTGGCAATACCGCGACAAACAGTCGAACACACATCCCAACGTGACACCCGGCAACAAGCCTATTGCCATACTCATCAATGAACGGAGCCTGAGCGACGCGGAAGTCACCGCCAATGGCGTACAGACACTGGGTATCGGCACACTCATCGGTACGGAAACCTACCGGTGGATCATCTACACATCGTATGTCCGGCTCATCGACGGGTCTGTCTGCCGCCTCCCTGCATGGGGATGCTATACCTTGAAAGGTGACGATTTGGAAAAGACCGGAGTGGCTCCCGATATCTATATCAGGAACACTTTCGAGAACCGGTTGAAAGGAGAAGATCCGCAATTGGACAAAGCCATAGAGGTTATTATGAAGAATATGGACAAGAAAGCGCCTAACTGATCATTTATTTGCCTGTTAACGAACATCGTATCAGTTTTTTTCTTATCTTTCGAATGAAAACAACAGACACTAATTGTTCAATGTTTAAAACCGGATCGTTATGAAAAGCTTCAAATCCTTCCAACCCGGCGATCGTCCCGGTAAAAGTCCGCTACGTATCGCTATAAGAAGCCTGATCGTACTGATTGTATTGATCGGTTCCACTACGCTCAGGGCCTCATCCGTATCGCCCCAGCACGAAACCCTGTTTACCCTTTCGTTTGTCGACGCCTCCCTGAAAGATGTATTAGCCGAAATAGAGAAAGACTCGGAATATACATTCATCTGTAAGGATGGTGTAAATATCTACGAGAAAGTGACATTTACTGTCGAAAAAGAAAGGATCGAGGCCATCCTTCCCCAACTGCTGAAAGGACAAAACCTTCTGTTCGACATGGACGACACACAAATAACCATCTACAAAAAAGAGGCGCAACCCTTCCGTCAGATCGTACAAACGGTGAAAGGAATCGTTACGGACGGATACGGCGAACCGGTGGTCTGTGCTTCCGTTCAGGTGAAAGGTAGTGCTAATGGAACAGCGACCGGAACCAAAGGCGAATTCGAGCTACCCATTGAAGGAGAGTCGATAACCCTGGTGGTTTCGTATGCAGGAGACAAAAGCACGGAAGTAGTGGCCTATCCCGGACAAAACCTGAAAATCGTATTACCCGAAACAGCATCTGTCAACCGATAAAAACTTACACCATTTGTAATTAGCCAACCGCTTCTGCGACTAACGTAGCAATAAGAGGACAAATCATGAACATCGAACAGGAATTTATCGACATGCTTCTGCAAAACAAGCACATCATCTACAAAGTATGCCTGATGTATGGTGACGGCAAAGACGATATCAACGACTTGTACCAGGAAGTGACGTTCAACCTGTGGAAATCGCACGCCAATTTCCAGGGGAAAAGTTCTACCGCTACGTGGGTATACCGCATTGCGCTGAATACCTGTATCACCGACCTGCGAAAAAGGAAACACTATCACTTCGTGCCATTAGAACAACAAGTCGATGTGATCGACGAGTGCGAACGCCACGAACAACTGAAAGAAATGTATGCCCTCATCAAGAGACTTAATAAACGGGATCGTATGTTCATCCTGCTATGGCTCGACGAGAAGTCGTACGAAGAGATAGCCGAGATCACCGGTATAACCCGTAGCAATGTAGCCATCAAGCTACACCGCATCAAAGAAAAACTCAGAAATATGTCAAACGATTAATTACCCTAAATATGGAACTCGAACAATTGCAACAAGCCTGGAAGGAGCTGAATGAACATGTACAACAGAATGAACTGGTACATCAGCAACAAATCAGGGAAATGCTGACCAGGCAAAAGGAAAGCAGCCTGCAAAAGATACTACGGATAGAGAAGACAGCACTTCTCTTCCTTATTATCTTATCGGCAGGTATGGCTATTATAGCGTATACTCTCCCTTCCGATCAACACCTTATAGCTAAATTCTGGCCATTCATAGTACTGATACTGGGTATCGGGCTCACCGTCGCTATCCTGTCGTGCCGTAAATTATCACAGATCCTGAAAGAAGAGAATCTGGAACGGCAAGTCAGGAATATGCTTCAATACAAACGGATTATGAACCACGGATATCTCGCCGGAAATTTGTCTGTTATACCCTTTATAGCCTGTTTTCTCTACTACTACAGTTTCCTTTGGCCAGTGGTGGCCTTTGTGCTTTTGGCCGGACTTATCATCGATTATTTCCTGATCCATTACCTCACCGACCGCATCAAGGAGTTCTCACAAATCAATAAAGAACTGGCAGACCTGGACGACTAAACGTATGAAGAATCTATTTTCGAAAGGATGGCTCCCTATCCTTATTGTATTGGGGATATTGATTATTGACCAAATCATAAAGATCACAGTGAAAACAACCATGTATTACGATGAAAGCATTCGTATTACCGATTGGTTTTATCTTCATTTTGTCGAAAATCCCGGTATGGCTTTCGGCATGCAAATCATACCTAAAGCTATTCAGACTACTCTTCGCATCTTTTTTGCCGGTACAATCATCTGGTATATCTCCGTTCTTACGAAAGCCAATTATAAGCGTGGGTATCTTGTATGCATCTCATTGATACTGGCAGGGGCAATCGGCAATATTCTCGACAGTATTTTTTATGGCGTCCTCTTCAGCAAAAGTACATTTGCCGATATCTCCACTTTTGTGTCTATAGGACAAGGGTATGCCGATTGGTTCTATGGAAAAGTTGTTGACATGTTCTACTTTCCGTTCTTTGAATTCAATTGGCCGGAGTGGATACCGTTTATAGGAGGAGGTCATTTTATATTCTTTAGTCCCGTCTTTAATTTTGCAGATGCTGCTATCTGTTGTGGTATGTTCATGGTAGTATTATTTTACTTGAAGAGTTTTGAAGATAGTATACGACTTTTTTCGTATCTTGTCCGCCGAAGAACCCAAAAACGACAATGATACCATGAAAAGATTCCTCCAAACCGATGAGTGGAACATCATCGAGGAAGGCTTCCAGGCCGACCGTGTACGCGCATCGGAAAGTATATTCAGTCTGGGCAACGGACGATTCGGCCAGCGAGGCAACTTTGAAGAAACATATAGCGGCGACCGCTTGCAAGGATCGTACGTAGCAGGCATCACCTTTCAGGACCGTACACGTGTGGGATGGTGGAAGAACGGTTATCCGCACTTCTTCTCCCGGGTGCCGAATGCGCCCAACTGGAGCGGTATCTATGTGCGCCTCATCGACGAAGAGCTGGACCTGGCACAATGGGATGTAAACAGCTTCCAGCGTAGGCTCGACATGCAAGGCGGCATCTTTTACCGCGACTTCGAAGTCACCTCGCCCCGGGGTAATTCACTGAAAGTACACGTGGAGCATGTGGATAGCATGGCCAACCAGAACCTCAGCCTGATCAAGTACAGCGTTACATCCATCAACTACGAAGGGAAAGTATCCATCGTTCCGTATATCGATGGTGACGTAAAGCACGAGACTTCCAATTTCAATGAGAAGATGTGGAACATCCTGCGAGCGGAAACCACCAGCGAATATGCTTACCTGTGGACGCAAACCAAACGGGAAGATTCACAGCTTTGCTGCGGCATGTCCTATCAACTCTTCAAGAATAGCAAGGAGTTGGCTTCGAGCCCCATTAAGATAGAAAAGGAGAAGTTGGTCGGATTCAGTGCCGGTGCCGACGTAAAACCGGGCGACCGGGTAACGCTCATCAAATATGTGGCGCTGGTATCGTCGTTACACGTCGAACGCAACGAGCTGGTGGAACATACGCTGATGGAAATCAAACAAGCCAAAGCCAAAGGCTGGGATGCGTTGACGAAAGATCACCGTAACGTGTGGGCAGAGATATGGGAAGAGACCGATGTAGTGATCGAGGGTGATACGGAAGCGCAACAGGGCATCCGCTACAACATCTTCCAGCTAAACCAGAGTTACCGGGGCGATGATCCGCGCCTTAATATCGGCCCGAAAGGTTTTACGGGTGAGAAGTACGGAGGCACCACCCAATGGAATACGGAACTGTGTTGTGTACCGTTCTTCCTCCTGTCCTCCCCGAAGCACATCACCCGGAACTTGTTACTCTACCGCTACAACCAACTTCCGAAGGCTATAGAGAATGCCCGCACACTGGGTTTCAAGGATGGGGCGGCCCTTTATCCCATGGTGACGATACACGGCGAGGAATGTCACAACGAATGGGAGATCACGTTCGAGGAGATCCACCGAAACAACATCATCGTTTACTCCATCCTGCAATACACGCAGTTCACCGGGCAGATGGACTTCATCACCCAGTACGGACTGGAGATGATGATCGCTATCAGCCGGTTCTGGAGTCAGCGGGTGTCTTTCTCTAAACCGAAACAAAAGTACGTCATACTTGGCGTTACTGGCCCGAACGAGTATGAAAACAATGTGGACAACAACTGGTACACCAACTTCTCGTGTGTACAAACGCTGAAAGCCACCCTCCATTACCTCGAACTTATTGCCCACCAATACCCGGATGCATACACCAACGTGCGCCGGGTTACCAACTTCCAATACACGGAAACCGTTCGTTGGAAAGAAATCATCGATCAGATGTATCTGCCCGAAGATCAGGAACTGGGCATCTTCGTGCAACAAGATGGCTATATGGACAAGGAACAAAAAACGGTAGATGACATCCCGGTACGCCAACGCCCGGTAAACCAGCACTGGTCGTGGGACCGTATCCTGCGTTCGTGCTACATCAAACAAAGCGATGTATTACTGGGCATACACCTATACTACGACCTGTTCGACACGGAAACCGTCCGCCGTAACTTCCGTTTCTACGAGCCACGCACGCTACACGAGTCATCACTCTCCCCATTCGTACACTCCATCCTTGCGGCCCGCATCGGAGACATCGACAAGGCGTACGAGCTATTCCTTCACGCCACCCGTCTCGACCTCGACGACTATAACAACGAGATCGAAGAGGGACTGCACGTCACCAGTATGGCCGGTGCCTGGTTGGCATTGGTGAAAGGGTTCGGTGGCCTGCAGGTCGTACAAGATACGCTGTCGTTCCATCCTGTGATACCGAAGAAATGGACCCGCTACTCGTTCAAAGTAAACTTCCAGAAACGTACGCTGTATCTACAGGTAGGTCACCGAACTACAAAGGTAACGCTGACTCGTGGGGAGGATATCACTATCCAGATATATGGCAAGGAGTATGCTGTTTGCTCCGGGCAGACAGTGGAAGTTCTAAATGAGACTATTGAGTAGATTTTTTCAAAATCTCTTCCCCCCTGCCCCTTCTCTTAACCTTTAAGAGAAGGGGTGATAGGCTGCGCTGCGAAAATAGGCTCCTTCGGACCCTCGAAAAGGGGGTTGCACCCCCCTTAGCCCCCGTTCGGTTATCTATCGCCCTACAGTTGGTGCCCTTTCGGCACCGGGACTGCCTGTGCGGCTATCTTTACTTTGTCAGTTATTTCCTCCCCCAAAACAAAGTGTTGCACAGCATCAAACAAAGTATTCCTCAGCACTAAACAAAGTGTTTCACACCGCGCAACAGTCTGTTTCAAGCAATGAAACACTTTGTTTCAAAGGAGGAAACAGAATGTTTCAAGGCATGAAACACCTCTGTACAAAGAAACAATACAACAACACTCCACTTACCGAAAAACACGAGCGAAGCGATGTGGCGAATAAAGACCGGCCTCATTTTCGCAGCGTTAAGCGGAGCCTGTACGAAAAACGAGTAAAGGAGCGATTGTCTGAGCGAAGCAAAGCGAGCGAGTTGGAGCTCCGATCGTTTTTCGTACAGGCGGAGGTAGCAGAGAAAATGCAGCCTTGAATTTTTCTTTTGCTTCTTTTCTTTTGTTTCAAGACAAAAGAAAAGATGAAGCCCGCGCTAGCCAGCCCCAATAAAGAAAAAGAAAACCTTTTAACGCCCAAAGCGCGAAGTATCCACATCAACCTCCTTCGCTTTCTTAAACCCACCAAACTTATACACAAACGAAAGCTTCACCACACGTTGGTCATAACACACCGACATCCGACTGTATTGTCCCCGGTAATCAATTTCCGTATCAGGCATTTCACTATTGAAAATATCATTGCACCGGAGCGTCAGTATCGCTTTTTCTTTGGCAAACGTCCACTTCACACCAGCCGACACGCCGTAATAACGTTTCAGGTCATAGATACCTTGCTGAGCAGGCGTGATGTATCTGCCATCCACATCCATCTTTAGGTCGGGCTTTTTGGAAAGATTGATCGTATTGCTGAGTTGGAATACGCCAAATATCTTCTTCCTGTCGAACGGCACATCGTGGAAGTGCGAAGCCTTCTCGTGTTGCTGCAACCCGTTCAGTGTGAGGCGTGAGCTGAGTACCTCCTTCACCTTGAACGGGATCACCACCGCCATACCCAACTGTTGCTGGTAGTCGAAGTTCAGCGTTTGGAATACCGTCTTCAATTCCGTAGGCGACTGGTAGGGAAGCTGCGTGAAGTAGTCGTCCTGCCGGTTATAATACGCCATGAGCACGTACTTCTGCCGGAAGATGTACGTCAGCCGGGATGCATACGAGCGGGCAGGCTTCAATCCCGGATTGCCTTGTACCTCGGAATATACATTGAGGTAGTACACCGTGGGGTTGATGGCCCAGTAGCCGGGGTATTTCTTGTCGCTCGACAGGGAGAATTGCAGAATGTGCTTCGGGCTGAATACATACGTAGCATTCACATTCGGGAAGAGAGCCACATCGTCCCACAAGTCGAGCTTCGTGCCGCCCGACTCTTGCGTACATTTGTAATACTCGGCCGACAGGGAAGCTTGTACCGAGAAGGCTTTTGAGAACGACTTCGTAAAACCTGCGAAAACGTTACCCGTCACTTCCTCCTGCGTACTGCTGAACGAAGCATCCGGGTTGAACACATCGTCGACATACGTATTCGAATAGTTCTTATTGCGGGCGAACGACAGGTTGGTTCCGTAGTTCAACTTCCACTCCTTGGGCAATGCGTAGGTATGATTGGCAAAGAACATGCCCCGCTGAATCTTCTGTTCGGACGACGAACGGATGCGGTTGTCAAGGGTCGAAGCGGCAGTTTGCTTATTGGCTAACTTCTGGTCGGACGTATCGTCGTACGAAGTATAATCGGCCCCAACCACTAATCCCTGGTGACCATTGTATTCCACCTTGACATTGTGCAAGGCCGACGGACCGCCGATCGCATTGTCCGTATGCACAGGCAACTGATCATCGATATACGTATCCGACTGCCGGCGGCTGTCGCTATCGCTGAAGTCGCCCGTGTACACCACATTCAGCCGGTCTTTGTTCTTTAGGACGAAGCCCGTAGCCACCCGCGCTACATGCGTAGTACCCTTTGACCAGCCGTAGTTGTTCTGTTCGATCTCGTGCATCGCCCCTTGCAGCGTGTGCCGTGCCATCATATCCTCCTGGCTTTTGCTCTTGCCGAAGCGGTTGGAGTAGAGCACATCGAGCGAGAAGGTCGGGGTAGAATAGACCACATTGCCACGAAAAGCTCCCCGGGCATAGGCACGTTGGATGTAATCGCCTGCCACCTCGCCTTGCAGTACCTTTCCTTTGGCTACGTTCTCTTCGAGCACCACATTGATCAACGCCCCACGAATGTTGTATTGCGGAGGAGCGCTGTACATCACTTCTGCCTTCTTCACCCGCGAAGCCGGAGTCGATTTCAGCAGGTTGATAAGCTGTTCGTAGCTCATAGTGGAGAGCTGCCCGTTGATCAGGATACCGGGCGTTCCGGCTCCCGCCAGCGTGAGGGCATCGCCGGAACCGACTACTCCGGGGAGTTCCTGCAACGCCTCGAAAGCATTGGTCACCGACTTGTCCTTAGTGAGTTGTGGTACGTCGTAAGATAGTCGTCCGTCTTCCACCTTCACGATGGGACGTTCGCCCTTGATCACCACCTCGTCTAACTGGTAGTTCTGCCCTTCGAGCATGATGGTTCCGGCATCGGTACCGGAAGCAGTAAGCTGTTTGGTTTCGTACATCAGGTGCTGAATGATGAGTCGATAGTTGGCCGGTTGGGCTTTCAGGCGGAATATACCGGCTGTGTCGGTCAGTGCCGCATCCACAAAGACAGAGTCCGGTGTCTGCATCACGACGGTTGCCGCGTCTACCGGCAGGTTGCGTGCATCGACTACTTTTCCGCTCACTTGTTGAGCCTTTGCCTCTCCGCCAAACCATAGTAACAGGGTGACAAGGCATATTCCTAAGATAATAGTGTATCTCATCCGTTTCTTTGTTGATAAATGTTGGTGCAAATAAACAAAAAAAACGAACAAGAACAAGTTATCGCCCACTTATGTAGTGTTATTTAGTCTTACCACCAGAGCCGGATTCTCCTTTTTCTTCTTACATTTGTCCGGAAACAATCCCGAACGATACATGAAACTTCCTATCAAACTGATCGCAACTCTGGTCATCCTTTCGCTGGTGGGCATCTTTTCCTATCAGGCATATTGGCTTACCGACCTGTACGGCACCTTGAGAAAGGAGTTGGAGAGTAAGATTGTGCAGTCTATCAGCCGGAGCGACTACAACGAGATGGTGTGCCGCATCCAGTTGTTACAGAAGAACAACGAGAAGAGCGGGCGCATCGAAGCATCGGTAGGGTATGACAGCGAAGCTGATTCATCGTTCATCCAAACCAAATCGACATTGGAAGGAGATGAGGAAGCAGACTATGTAAACTCAAGCACTGCTACACTGCAAGCCTCCCCTTTCGGAATGGTCATTAAGCAAAACAACAACCTGGAAGTGCTGTTGGAAAGTTTGCAACGGGGTGTACATACGGCCCTCGACAACTACATACCACTGAATGTGCAGGTATTCGACAGTCTGCTGACCCTTGCCCTGCACGACGATGGCATCACCACTCCACACCGCACACAGCTCATCAACCTGCGCGACTCATTAGTAGAAGCCACCGTCTCCAACGACACGTTGTATGTGCCTTCTGCCCAGGCATTATCCTTCGACCACGTAATCACCATGAACGGCAAATACTGTTACCGCGTGCAATTGGAACCTATCGACTCCATCATCTGGAAGCAAATGACGGGCATCCTCGTCACCTCGTTAGCCATCATGCTGTTGCTTGGATTCTCGTTCTACTACCTCATACGCACCTTACTGCGACAGAAAACCATTGAGGAACTAAAGTCGGACTTCACCAACAACATCACTCACGAGTTGAAGACCCCCATTGCCGTAGCCTATGCCGCCACCGACGCCCTGCTGAACTTCGAGCAAACAGAAGAGAAACGAAAAGAATATCTGCAGATATCGCAAAAGCAACTGAAACACCTCAGCGGACTGATCGAACAGATCCTTTCCATGAGTATGGAACACCGGAAGAACTTCCGCCTGCATCCCGAGACGGTACACGTGCAGGAGATGATCGAGAGCCTCATCCAGCTGCACCAGTTGAAAGCCGATAAACCGGTGGAGTTCATCGCCAAGTACAGTGCAGCCAACATCACCGTCAAGGCCGACCGGGTTCATCTATACAATATACTGAGCAATCTGCTGGACAACGCCATCAAATACTCCCACAGTTCCGTGCAGATCACCCTCTCCGTCTGGAAGAATAAAGAGTCCGTCACCATCTCCGTAGCCGACAATGGTATCGGCATCCCTGCCGACAAACTGGAACGGATTTTCGACCGCTTCTACCGGGTGCCCACAGGCAACCTGCACGAAGTAAAAGGATATGGGCTGGGATTGTATTACGTGAAAACAATGATTGGCCAGCACGGCGGAACAGTCTTCGTACAAAGCACCCCCGGCAAAGGTTCCGAATTCACCCTCCAAATACCCGAATGAATATGAATACGCAAGCGCACATACTGATTGTAGAAGATGAGGCCACGCTGGCTATGATCATCAAAGACACACTCGAAAGCCTACAGTTCCGTATTTCGACGGCTTACGACGGCGAGCAGGGACTAAAGGCTTTCTATGAGTTGAAACCTGATATCATAGTGGCCGATGTGATGATGCCACACATGGATGGATTCGAAATGGTGAAGCGTATCCGCGAAACCGACCGGAAGACTCCGGTACTATTCCTCACCGCCCGCTCGGCTGTGAACGATGTGGTCGAAGGGTTCGAACTGGGGGCTAACGACTACCTGAAAAAGCCCTTCGGACTTCAGGAACTGGTAGTGCGTATCAAGTCGCTGCTCAACATGGCTTTCGTGGAGAAACCTGCCGCCACCCGTTTTGAGTTGGGATATTATGTATTCGATACAATCACCCAAACTTTATCGCTGGCCGGGAGCCGCATCGAACTCTCCCACCGTGAATCGGAGATATTGAAACGGCTCTGCGAAAACCGCAACCAGGTGGTGCATACACAGAATATCCTGCTCGATCTGTGGGGCGACGATACCTTCTTCAACACCCGCAGCTTGCATGTATTCATCACCAAGCTGCGGAGAAAGCTGGCACAGGACGCCCGTATCCGCATCGTCAATGTGCGGAGTATCGGCTATAAGCTGATCTGCGGATGACGTTTCACCCCAAAATTATTACTTTTTACTCGACTTTCGCATGAACATACAGATCGTAGGACGCGCACTCAATTGCCGTCGGTTTCAACCGACGGTCTGCGAAGCAGTTAAACAAGCATTTATACCTCTGTGGGTTTCAACCCCAGGTCTCTAAATCACAAAGCTTCATACAGTCCTATGGATCAGAAACCTGGGGTTGAAACCCACAGAGGAAGATCGCTTCGCTCTCCATTTAAAACCGTCGGTTGAAACCGACGGCAATTGAGTGCGCGTCCTGAGGGCATCTGTGATTTATAAATATTCATTTGCGAAAGTTTCACTTTTTATAGTTATTGCTTTCGGTCACCTGACTGTTTGCTGATTCCAGGAATGTGTCGACCGGAGTAAACTGTACACAGTTGCTTACGTATGCATCGGTGACATTCTTCAGGGATATCACAGGTTTGTCTTTCAAAGGATTCTTGGAACGTACATTATTCAGGATAATCCGGTTGCTTTCCGTGAACACCCACGGCGAGCCTGTTTCCACTGAGAAGTCCACGTTATCAAAGTTGATATCACGAGCCTTGTCGGCAATAAAGCCGATCTCAGCCTCCATCTGAACATTCGAGAACGACAGGTCGTGCACCGGCATCTCTTCGATACCCTTCACATAACCTATTTGTTTGATGCCCGAACCGGTCACATTGCTGATATGGATGTTACGGAAACAGGGTGTACGCTCGTTCACCGGCTCCGGTTTCGACTGCCCGTCATAGAACAGGTCGAAGATAAATGCATTCCGGCGGATGTTCTTCATCACGATATTGTTTACCCGGATATCTTCCACCACACCGCCACGTCCGCGTGCCGATTTCAATCGGATGCCTGCATCCGTACCGTCGAATACACAGTTGGAAATAGTGAGTTTCTTCACTCCGCCCGACATCTCGCTGCCTATCACCACGCCCCCGTGTCCGGAAAGGATCACACAATTTGTAATGGTAATATTCTCGCAAGGCTTGCCCCATTTGCGTCCGTCGGCATCGCGTCCCGACTTGATAGTGATGCAATCATCGCCCACACTGATGAAACAGTCCGATATGCGCACATTGCGGCAAGACGTGGGGTTGATGCCATCCGTATTCGGTCCTTTCGGGTTTTCGGACGGATTGTTGATAGTCACGCCATGCACGATTACATTGTCACAGAAAGCAGGGTTCACCGTCCAGAACGGTGAGTTGATGATCTTCACATTTTCGATCAGGATGTTGGTGCATTCGAAGAACTGGATGAAAGGCGGACGGAACATCCGGCGTTCCAGGGAAGGCTTGTAGCTCTCGGATATTTCCAGATCCTTGTTGGCATCCACCCACATCTGTTGCAGTTTGTCGAACGAAGGCAGCTTACCACCGTTCTCTTTGATCTTTTCGCGGGTATCTTTCTCCCATTCCCACCATTTGAAGCCGTTACCGTCGAGTGTACCCCGTCCGGTGATGGTCAGGTTGTCGGCTCCGCGTGCATAAATCAATGGCGATAGGGTCTGCATCACCGTACCTTCCCAACGGGCCGTTACGAAAGGCAGATACTCCTCGAAGTTGTCCGTAAAGCGGATCACTGCTCCCGATTCGAGATTCAGCGTGATGTTACTTTTCATGTAGATGGTAGCCGTGAGATACGTCCCAGCCGGGAAATATAACGTACCTCCCCCTTCGGCAGCAGCCTTCTCGATGGTTTGATTGATCAGGGCGGTACACGACTTGATGCCTTTCGCATCGGCACCCAACTGTTTCATATCAAATGTTCGTGACCAGACTATTGTTGCCATAGTCAAACTCAATGTACAAAGTAAGAATCGTTTCATAAAGCTATGTTGTTTTGTTTTTGAGTGATCTCTTCTACCAAGCTATTCATATATACTTCCAGGTTGGTATAACCCTCCCGGCTCAATGTAACGGCAGCTCCATCGGAAGCATCATTCGGATTCAAATGATGAGCCAACTCCCACACATCCGGAATACCATCTCCATCCGAATCGCGTAAATCTGCGGCTGTAACGCCACCATTGTTCAGTTCGGGCCAGGCGCTTACAGCCCCGCGAGGCTTCACATCATCAGGCGAGTCGATCAACCCCGGAAAGTTTTCGGCTCCTTTGGTCACGCTTCCTATATACCGGGCAGTACCCGTGCGGGTTTCTTCGGCAATACGTTCATCGATAATGTCGCGCTGCTTAGAGCAACCGGCGTACGCCACTACCAGGTTGAATGCCTGCGAAGCGGTATGCGTTGTTACCACATCGGTATCCAATGGTTTTGTCAACCGTATTTCCTTCTTTACCTCCTTCGTAAACGTGTAATCACACTGGGCATTATTGATCTGCGCATAGATACCTTTCGTCCAGTTGTCACGACTCACATCCGGATGTCCTTCCACCACATTTCCATCGACATAGTACCGCCCCCATACATGCAGCATCGGTGCGAATGCCTTAGAATTGGCAACATAATCCTTAGTGCGGATACCCAACGCCGCAATACGGTAACTGATGGGTTTCCCAACCGGAGTGGCAGGTCCCGGTTTATAGTAATTGTTCACGATGTTGATATGCATGGCTTCCCCACCGTAACATCCGTTCCCGGCCCAGTTGTAGATAACATTGTTACGCATATCTAAGTATTCACGATCCTGCGTGGATGGACGAGGTCCGAAACGGGGAGTCCGGCTCTCATGATGCGCCATCAGATTATGATGATACGAAGCTTTGGATCCTCCCCAGATTCCGCCATAACCATGTTTACCTTTTCCATGTCCGGCTGTACGAAGACTCTCGGAAACCATGCACCACTGTACTGTAAAGTTCTCTCCGCCATACAGCGAGCAGCACTCATCCACCGACCAACTGATGGAACAATGATCAACAATCACATTCTTGAATTCCGTTCCTCCCAGACCATCAGGTTCGCCACCTCCCCCATTTCCTACCCGGAAACGAAGGTAACGCACGATCACATTATCGGCATGGATCGACACCTGATACCCGGCAATACAGACACCCTGTCCCGGTGCTGTCTGTCCGGCAATGGTCAGATCCCCATGCTGTATGTTCAATCTTTTATCCAGAAAAATAGTACCGGCCACATCGAATACAATGGTACGCGCACCTGTTTGCTCGACAGCATACCGTAAGGTGCCTTCTTTGTTCCCATCGGCCAGCGTGGTTACATGATATACTTTTCCACCCCGTCCACCGGTGGCATAGCGCCCAAAACCTTCGGCTCCCGGAAAAGCGACAGGCTTTTCGGCCGGGCCACCGGATATCAGTAAAGAGAGAAGACTACAGAAATACAATATATTCATCGTATACAGATTTAAATTTGTTTTTGCAAAACTCAGAAAATGTAAATAAAACAGGGGGTATTATTTAATCAAAAAAGGGAATTATATGGCCAATTACACTAAGCAGACAAAAAAAGAACCGTTTCGCAGGGTTAGAGGCTATCCACCAACTACGAAACGGTTCCACTATATCCAATTATTACTATCAGAACTTCTTTACTCCGTTCACCGTTACGTTCTTCAACTTAAAGTTAGAGATGTATTCCGTATGAATATCGGCATTCTTGTTAGCTTTAATATTCAGATTCTCAAAGGTGAAGTCCGAGAGTTTGTATTGATCGGAAGAATTCACCTCGAACAGCGTTTGGCACTCGAACTGTATGTTGCGCATGGTTATGTGGCTGGAATACGACATCGGTATCTCCGTTTGTCCCTTCAGGTCGAAGAATTGTGTCCATGGCTTTACATATAAGAAGCTGTTGGCATCTCCCTTGATATCTTCCACCAAAACGTACTCATAATTCTGTGGGGTATCGGGGCGCATCTTCAACCAAAGCAGACGCTGTGCATTAGTCACTGTACAGCGACGAAGAATAATATTGTGATTGTAGATGGACTCGCTTCCGAAGGTCAGCGCACTGTGGCAGAAGCCATACGTACAATCCTCAATGATGATATTACGGTTGCCTCCATTGTTCTCGTCCTTATCGGCGAACGGCCCTTTACCGCCTTTCAACGCCACAGCGTCATCGTTCACCGAGATATAGCAATTCTTCATCAACACATTGGTACACACATCCACATCGACAGCATCCGAGCTGGGCGCCTTTACCGGAGCGTGGGGAGCAAAGATCGAAAGATCGAGTAGTTTCACGTTTTCGCATTTGTACAGATGTGTAGTCCAGAACGGAGAATTCTCCAGACGGACACCCGAGAGTTGCACATCTTTACTATTGGATATATAGACCAAACGCGGACGGAGTTCATCCATATTGGTACAATTCGGAATCACCTGCCGACGGATCCAGAACGACCGCCAGTAACGTTCGCCATTGCCATTGATGGTACCTTTGCCCGAGATGGTGAAACCGTCCACCTTGTCGGCATTGACCAGCGCAGCGAAATACTTCAACGTTTGTCCCTCGATACGTGTCATCACCACCGGAAAGTTACCGATGTTATCACTCCCCTTCAACATGGAACCTTCTTCCATGTACAGATGAGTCTTCGGTTTGAAGAAAAGCGCTCCGCTGAGGAACGTACCTTTAGGGAATACCACAACCCCACCCGTCTGGGCAGCCTTGTCTATCACCGCCTGGATTTTCTCCGTTTGGATGACAGTACTGTCATTCACTACTCCATAGTCGGTAATGCGGTAAGCCTTACCAAGCGATTGAATATTTACCACTTCATTCTTACGGAACCAATCGGGGATTGGAGTTCCATCGGGGAACAGTTCCTGTGCAGAAGCCTGCAATCCCCAAATTACGACAGCGATCAACGCAGCCAGTCTCATGTTCTTACGGATCATTATACCTATTTTAAAGTGGCAAATATAGACATATTATTTTAACAAAAATAGAGTTTATCGTTCAATTGTTCCCTTCCTTTCGCTTCTTATACTCGGACGGCGTCATTCCTATTTGCTTTTTGAAGCATTTGCCGAAGTATTTCGGATCGCTGAATCCCGTCATGTAAGCCACTTGTGAGAAGTTATACTCACCCCGTCTATCTTACATAAAGACAACTGTTCACCCAATTACACTTTCAAATTATCTTTTATTTACCGATTACAATAACATGCCATGCACTCATTTTTGAGCAAATAGAATTCAAAACATACAAAAACACGCATATTTATTTGACTATTTAAACAAAAGCGAATAAACATACGACCGTTAAACGTTTCCTCAGTAAAGCAGAGGGTGTTCCTCTACGAGCAAAGGGTTGTTTCACAACGAGAAACACAGTGTTTCACTACGACGAAACACCCCCTTGGTCGTAGAGGAACGACCCTTTACTCTACGACCAACAACATCGACCTCCTAGAAGAAAACTTTTCTGGTGTAGTTTGATCAAGAAAACACTTAGATTCAATCTATCAAAACAATCATAAAACAGACTAAAACATTTCTATATAACACAATCAATTCACAAACCCATTCTTTTGCACACAAAAACAGCGCATACATGTAACATTCAGAATTCTCAAAACAACAAATCTTGGGCATATTTCCGACCAAACATCGGAAGACCGGGAAAGAACCAATTCTACAGCCATCAGGATTATCGTTTTGACACAAGGTTACATTCTGTTAGAAACAGAAAGCATACTTTGTACATCACACACCAATAATTCTATTAATTCGCAGCTTTTGAAAGAGTCTATTTGATATTTTTCTTACTTTTGTATCAAATTTTGAATTCTTTATGCATACTTTGAAAATCCGTACTATATCCATCATCTTTCTGCTTTTTGGGTGCGTGTGGGGTGAACTGTCTGCACAACCTGAAATAAAACGAGAGCATTATACAAGGCAAAACGGATTGCCAGGTAATGCTATCTCCGATATTTTATCAGATAGCCGTGGATATATGTGGTTTTCTACCTGGGAAGGGCTAAGCCGATTTGACGGATTTGATTTTGTGAATTATACAACAGGAGCCGATAGCAATATTCCATACCTTCACAACCGGATTGCCCGTATTTATGAAGATAAACTGAGCAATATATGGATGATGATGTATGACGGGAAGCTTTTCCGCTTAAACCGTAAAACCGATACGTTTGAAAGTCTGATCAATCATTTTCCTAACAGCATAGACGCACGTATAGAAGGACCATTGTTTACTTCAAAAGGTGGCGTTTGGGCTATCGTACAGCATGCAGGTCTGATAGAGATAGAAACAGACTCAGTATCCAACCGTATGATGGTCCGGTTCCATCCGCTTGCCAATATTAAAGTCAATCAATTGTACGAAGACTCTTTCTCGACCATCTGGGCAGCCACATCCAAAGGGATCCGGGTGATGAAATCGGATATACTATCTGCCATACAGTATGAAGAAAAAGAGGAAGCATTAGCTACCGCCCAGTTGGATAGTTGTATGTATTGGGGAACAGCCGATGGCAACCTCATTAAATACGACTACGCCAACCGGCTGTTAACTCATAATATCATAAAGACCGGCGAAAGAATCTTATCTATCACTTCTGACGCCAAAGAATCTGCACTTTATATCGGCACTCAGCAATCAGGTTTATTCCGGTATGATGCTCGTTCAGGAGGAATAAAGCAGGTCGTTCCCGGTTTGCAGAAAGTAAACAGTTTGTATACAGACAGTGAAGGTTTGATCTGGATGTATACCAATCAGCCCGGAGTGGGCATGTACGATCCTCAATCCGGCAACTACACCACTTTCAGGCAGAAAGTCTCCATACCAGAAGAATACAATCCGACAGGAACCATTGACGAGCATTCGGGTACAATATGGGTGCGTATGAACAGAGGGGGCTTTGGATATTATGACCGGAAAACAAAGAAAATAGATTACTTTCATAATAACCCGGATGTTCCCAATAGTTTGTCGAATGTGGTCTCAGCCGCCGAAATCTCATCGCCGGACATGATCTGGATATCTACCTACACACGTGGGGTGGATAAATTGTCGATTATCCACAAAAAGACGGAGCGGGTATTGCTGGAAAAGAATACCTCTTCCATGTTGGATAACGAAATCAGAGCCTTGTACCTTGACAATGACAGCGTATTGTGGATGAGCACGAAAGCCGGAGTCATGTACGGTTTTGACAAGCAGATGAATGTGATACACCGCATTACACACGATGATAAAGGCAATCCTATCGGTCGGGTTTATGCTATCACACAAGATCATAATGGTGATTTCTGGCTGGGAACAAGGGGTAATGGTTTGTTTAAGATGTTGAAGAACAAACAGGGTAAGTTCCGGTTCGAACGTTATGCACATGATCCGGCCGATTCTTTTAGTATCAGTTCCAACAATGTTTTCGATATGCTGGTAGATTCAAAAGGGCGTATATGGATTGCGACTTATGGCGGAGGAGTTAATCTGATTGAGGAAAGAGATGGAAAAACTACTTTCTTGTCTGCCAACAATTACTTTAAGGACAATAAAGCGATGTCGTCCCTTCATAAGATAAGAACCTTGCTCGAAGATAAAGAAGGACAAATCTGGGCGGGAACCACAGAAGGCTTGATGACTATCAGGTATGACGAAGGGAAAAAGGGTATACAGACTGTTGTTTATCGAAAGGAAGAAAACTCTACCACTTCGCTTTCCGGTAACGATATTTTGTGTGCTTACAAAGACAGTAAGGGAAACCTTTGGTTTGGCACAATCGGTGGAGGGCTAAACAGATATGTCAGAGAAACGTTGTCTGGTGAAGCTCATTTTGTTTCTTATATGGTGAAAGACAGGTTGCCCTCCAATGAAATAAGAAGCATAACCGAAGACCGTGACGGTATTCTTTGGTTCACTACCGAAAATAATATCTGCTCCTTTAATCTTTCAACAGGCATATTCTCGAAGCTCTCTGTGCTGGAGGGCGTTGATGATACGATGTTTTCCGAGAGTGCTGCTACGGTGACAACGAACGGAAACATTGTCTTTGGTACGGTCAATGGCTATTATCTGATTGACAAGCATAAATTGTCGGGTGTGGGCAATACCGAATTCAAGCTGCAAATTACCGACTTTCTGGTGAATGAAGAGAGTACTTCCCCCCGATTGAATGCTAATTACGAAGCGTATATACCCGAATGCGGGTCGGTGACCCTGCCCAACAGACATGCTATCTTTAGTGTACGGTTTGCCTCATTAAACTATCCGCTCCAACACCGGGTTCATTATCAGTATATGCTGGAGGGCTATGATGAAACCTGGAGAAATGGAGATCAGGATAGAAAAGCGACTTATGTCGATATTCCTGCCGGAAGCTATTCGTTTAAAGTCAAAGTTTTCTTGCCTGAAAGTCCGGATGTGTATGAACTGAAAAGCATACAAATTGAGGTTCCTCTTTATTTCTGGGAATCGCAAAAGGCTTACATCCTTTATGTTGGTTTGCTCCTCCTGTTGTGCACCGGATTCTTTGGCTTTCAGTATCGCCGTAAAACGGCGCTCAATAATTTGAGGGTACTTAAGGTAGGTCCTTCCGAAATTGCATTTCGGGATGATGATGATTATAAATTCATATCGGGTTTGCTGGAGTGGCTCGAAAGCAATTATGCCAATCCGGAATTGAGGATAGAAGATATGGTTACTTTCTCAGGATTAGGGCGGACGACGTTCTATAACCGGTTGAAGGCATTGGTGCAAATGTCGCCCGTTGAGTTTGTTTTGGACTTCCGGATGAAAAAGGCTAAAATGTATATTGAGAAAACAACTAGTAATATTGCGGAAATTGCCTATCAAACCGGATTCAGCGATCCGGTCTATTTTACAAGACAATTTAAGTCCAAATACGGTGAAACTCCTACTCAGTGCAGGAAGAAAGCGCCCTTATCTCAGACTGACAATCAGAAACAGGGCGCAGAACTGTGATCAGAGTTTTTTATTCCTTCATCCACGACCAGCGTTTTCCCCAATCTTTCATTACGTCTATACGCCATTTAGATACCGTTTTGAAGCCATGGAGGTTATTCTCAAATAAGTCTGCATCACTTTTATCTGTAAACCAGTTCTCTCCAAGTTTGTAATCTGTCTGACGAGCCTTGCCCGGCCAAACATTCTCTATGGTGATTTCACCTTTTTGAGTCGGGAAACCCGGAACATCGGAAACAATGGTATATGGTATTGTTCCGAGTGCGTATGTAGCATGTCTTACTGCATAAATGCCATCTCCTACATAGAATCCGCCCCAAGTTTGCTTGTTAATAGTCATAACCATGCAAATTGAATCTGACTGAATGCTTATTTCCGGACCTTTCACACGGAACTCCATGATTGAATAGATTTGGACAGTGTCTTGTGCAGTGGTGGGTCTGTCGAATATAATCTGTGGACTGTGTGTAAACTTCACAAAGCTACCGCCCCATGATTCTTTGGTAGGATCGTTCGGGTCGCCGTCCATCATGTAAAGCAAAGAAGGTGTATCACCCAATTTGGTATTTCCGTTCAAGTAATTCTTAAAGTCTTTGCCCAGATTTCCACAACCACTGATGAAGGTATCATAGTACTTCCCGTTGAATTCATCCATTTGTTTGTAGTTGGCAATAAATCCGCGGTAAGAAGCATTGTCTTCAATGAACCAAAGATTGGGGAAGTTTTCCACAATGTAAGCATAACTATTGGTGCTCCACTTTTTGTTCGGCCCGCCTATCCAGTATATTTTTATTTTGTCCTGAATATCGGGAGCATCATGCAAAGCCTGGGCTAAATCGTCCAAACCACCCCACACAAGGACCCATAGCGGCTGCTTGCTTTTCCTACGGGCAC
The DNA here is from genome assembly GCA_031554665.1 of Bacteroides sp. Classification (GTDB taxonomy): domain Bacteria; phylum Bacteroidota; class Bacteroidia; order Bacteroidales; family Bacteroidaceae; genus Bacteroides. The sequence continues at coordinate 29,126 of JAVBVA010000004.1, forward strand.
ACTTGATCATCCAGTCCGATCCCTCGGTAGGAGTCGTATACCCGCAGTATGGAGCAGTTCCAAGCCTTCCCTGTTTGGTGATGGAACGCAAATCGTTGGGCGACGGAAAGCCCTTGGCATGTTTCTTCAATTTAGGAAGGTCTTTCTCATACAGGTCGATCATCCGGAATATCTCCGACACATTGCCGGTTCCGTAAGAGGGCGAAGAAACAAGCCCTTCGGTCTCAAACAGGTTGCTGTACATTAAGAAATGAGCCATCGACTGATTGTCGTCCGGGTCCGTGCCTCCAATATCCGTACTTATCAGTATACGCGGCTTAACAGGAACAGGAGCCTGCGCCATCAGAGCAATGGCATTCAAAAAGGAAAGCAAAAAAAAGGAAATAACCTTCATCATAATTTCATTGTTTTATATTAGTTAACTTGTATGTATTGTCTGCACGAATCATTGAAAAGACAGCATGGGCAAAAGTACGATATAGAAAGGAAAAGAACCTGTCAGGAATTGACAAAAGAATAGGATTATTTATCAAAAACCCTTTTTAGTGCCTTTAGAGGAGGTTTTGACAGATAATCCTGCTTTAACCGCAAAAACTACTATACTTACTCATTTGCAACGCTGTATATTTGCACGAAACTAACTCAATTTATTATCATGAAGAAAAATGTACTTATCCTCCTTATCGGACTTCTGACATCCTTTACCGGTCTTCGCGCTCAAGACCTGAACAAACCCCGGGTAATTGTTACCACCGACGGTGAGATAGATGATCAAAGTTCCATGGTTCGTTTCCTGATGTATGCCTCCGACTATGATGTCGCCGGTATCGTACAAGTCAACGGCGTACAAAAAGAAGGGCATAGCGTAGACAAATGGATCGAGGCACAGATTGAGAAATATGCAGCATGCCTGCCCAATCTGAGGATACACAACCCGGACTTCCCTGATGCTGAGGAATTGTTGAAAGTGCTGACTGTTGGCAACGAAAACAAGGAAGATCTGCGCAAAGCACCCCCGCTCTTATCCGACAGCGAAGGAGCGCAACTGATCATAAAAGTTCTACTCGACGAAGATCCACGACCTGTACACATCCTGGCATGGGGTGGAGCCAATACACAAGCCAATGCCTTGTGGCAAATCAAAGAAAACTACCCGGATGCAGCGTGGAAGAGGGCGGCAGCCAAAGCCCGATTGTATTGCATCTGGTACCAGGACGGTGGTGGTAAATGGATCGAAGAGAATCTACCGGAGATCTTTATCTATGAATCCGGAGCACCCAACCGCGATGGTGGCTGGCGCTATGTGTGGGATTATATGAGTGTTGATTATTACTTCAAGAACCGGCTGAGCAAGAACCCACCAAAGTTACAAGAGGTTATGGATAAACCTTGGCTCAGCAAACATATTGCTACCGGGCACGGTCCGCTTTGTGCGGCTTATCCCCAAGAGTACACCAGCGAAGGGGATACGCCTTCTTATATGCCACTTATCAATAATGGTTTGGAACAGCATACCGATTATACGCTTGGCGGGTGGGGCGGACGACCGGTTTACGTATCCGGAAAGCACCTGCAAGATGGAAACGATTGTAACGAAAACGGGGAGCCCGATTCGCATTACACCTTCCAACGTTGGCTGGTTGCCGCACAGAATGACTGGGCAGCCCGTGCCGATTGGTGTGTGGCTGATGAGTTCTCAAAAGCAAACCATCAACCGGTCGCCCGGATAGAAGGAGATGCTATTCGTACAGTCCGCGCGGGGGAAAGAGTGACATTGGATGCTTCCGGATCTTCCGATCCTGACAATAATTTATTGTCTTACCATTGGTGGCAATACCGGGAAGCCGGTACGGTGGCAACCAAGATAGATCTTAAGATGGAAACAAATGGTACGAAATGTGCATTTGTGATTCCTAACGAACCTGGGAAACAACTGCATGTGATTCTTGAGGTTACTGATAATGGGACCCCTGAGTTGAAGTCGTACAGGCGGGTGATTTTTACTATTATATAGAAGCATCTGTGTGGTGACGAAACCCTATATAAGATGCTTACTTAAAATTTCTCCGAAGAAGAAGAAGAAAAAGAAGAAGAAAAAGTGGCCGTGTAAAATACAAAAGAAAAAAAGGAATATTGAAATATGTTGATCTCGCAGATTTGTCACTTTGACAATTTGTCAATGAAGGGGTTGTGTGATTGCGTTGTTTGTGACAAAGATTGCGCGTGGTCGATAATATCGCAAGGAGATTTGATTGTTGAATATTAAATAGACGCGATAAATTCGACATATGCCGTTTATTTGTCTCGCATTTCTGTTTTGAAGTGTTATTTTATTTGTTTATAGATTCTTTCTCTGTTGTTTTGATAGATAAAAACGCAGCACTTTTTTGTCCCAAATAGCTTTTTAAGAGAGAAAAATCAATCATTTGAGGGTATGTTCCGACCCCTCTGGTCGAAGGTTTAAAACCTACCGGGCGAAGGTTTAAAAGGTAAGTCCTGAAGGTTTAAAACCTTCGGAACATTTCGCATCTCTTTTTATAGTCTTTGTCTTCTTCAGGGGCTGTAATTATATACATTTCGGGCGCTGAAAAGCAGTTGATTTTGTATAATAATACACGTATTTATACATGATTTTATCTGGTTAACTCTTTTGTACTCGTTTTCGCGTTAGCGCGAAGTTGTTTTTTTGATCATAACGTCTTTTAAACATCTTTATTTGCGTACATTTTGATAGTTTTACAATCCTTGAAAGGAGATTTCGTTCTTCCTACACTGGTAGTGATAAAGCGATTAGAGAAAGAGAAGAAAACAAAGAAAGCCAAAGCAAAATAGTCCTATTCCATAGTACTATATAGAAGTCCGGACACACATTGAGTGATTTTTGTACTAACCAAACTAAAAATTCCACTTCTAATTGCTAATATTGTAGTAATATTGCACCTACAAAATGATTTCATAAACAACTCAAAACAATAATTACTATGTGGAACAGATTTATTACTACCCTCGCGTTAGCATCCTGTTGCTTCCTGGCAATACATAGCACGCCCATAAGTACAGACACCGTGCGGTACCAGGTACCCCGCGACACTTCTTTTACTGTCTATCAAACATACATCAAGGAGCGCAAGTACCGTTCGTATATCGAAATAGCGAATCCACAACCAGTTGGTATTACTGCCAAAGAAGGAGTGGTTTACTCCACCCTGACATACAAGCCGGGAGGGTTGCGCGAACTGCACATGAATATTTATCGGCCGGAAGGAAACGAAGTACTGCCTGCCCTGCTAATGGTACACGGGGGAGGTTGGAACTCGGGCGACCTGACACTGCAAATTCCGATGGCGAAACAAATCGCATCGAAAGGGTATGTGACCATTCCGGTAGAATACCGCCTGATACCTGAAGCACTGTATCCGGCAGGCTTGTACGACCTGAAAGAGGCAGTTCGTTGGGTACGTGCTCATGCCAAAGAGTACGGTATCGATCCAAACCGCATCGCGATCTCGGGTTGCTCGGCAGGAGGGCAATTGGCTGACCTCATTGGTACGACCAACGGAATAAAGAAGTATGAAGACAAACGAGGGAACTACAAGGTTTCGTCGGCAGTACAAGCGGTGATCAACTTAGACGGGACATCCGACTTCACCAATATGGAAGGAACCGAAAGAGCACGTATAGCCCGGGAAGAAGGTAAAACACTGCCCATCGATGCTGTTTGGTTGGGAGGAACATACGAAGAGAAGAAAAGTAATTGGATAGAGGCTTCACCGGTTTACCATGTGCAAGCTAAATCGGCTCCGATCTGTTTCATCAACAGCTCTATTCCCCGGTTCCATAGCGGACGCGATGAGCAGATAGCCAAGATGGATGCATTGGGTATTTACTCGGAAGTACATACCTTGGACGATACTCCACACCCTTTCTGGTTCTTTCATCCGTGGTTCAATCGTACTACAGAGATCATGACCGCTTACTTGGATAAGATGTTCAAATCGCAGAAATAAAAAAAGCAGAAATACTATGGTTTAACTTTTAGGGTAGCAAACAGGAGCCTTTCACTACCATCTGCTACCCCAATATGAAGTATATTTTAGAGATCGTCTACCGCTTTCTCCCATTCTTTCAGCTTCTCTTTCAGTTCCTGGTTGTCCTTATACAAGTGGTGCAAATCGGCCGACAACATGATTCTGAAAATACCGATGAACATAAAAGCAAAGGCAAGCATATAAACCGAAGCAAAAGCTCCTACCCCCGGACTCCAAAGAATGATGAACGAACAGATGATTGCCAGAATGCCGAATACCAGATACCATCCCCATCCACGAGTACCGAAACGATTCATATCGATGGAGAAACCAATAGCAGAGAATCCGCGGAACATGATCCAGAATGATAAAATAAACGGAATAGTCAGGGCTGCTACTCCGGGATAATAAATAAGAAACAATCCCAGAATTACATCAATGATGCCACAGGCAAAATACCACCCCCAACCCGGCAAGGCAGAGCGATTGCTAAGTGAAAAGAATATTTCCAGTATTCCACTTGCAAACATACAAATGCTGAATACGATGGTCAACGCTCCATAACTCTCGACCGGATAGAACAACAGAAACAAGGCTACGCATACATACAAGATTCCCAAAATGAGAGAGACCCACCAGTTTTTCACTGATCTTTTTACTTCTTCAATAAATGTTGGATTCATAACTATCCAGTTTTAGGTTAATAACTCATTGAAACTCACATACTAAACAGTTATTAATGAATAAATGTTCTCCGTTAATTCTCTTCATAAAAAAAGGCCCGGTATACGGACCTTTCTTAAAAACTTACTAATTATTCCACTTCAATGCCTTTAAACAGCCAATCTTCTACTTTGAAGTACAGGTTGCTGCCGGCTTCTATACTCCAGGGAAATAAACGCACATGAAGGCGTCCACCGGATTGAAGCGTCATGTTTATGGGGAAAGTGAGTTGCTGTACGCCGTTCTTGGCTTGTTGGTTTTCGCCCAGATCGGTACGCGGATAAAAATCCTTTCCGCGGGCACAGGCTATGCGATAAGCCACTTTCCCATTCAACGTGAGAGTCAATTGCTTTACATTGATGGTTTTGGCCCCGCCTACCAGCACTACTTCCACATAGCGAGCACCCGACTCGTCTATATCGGCCGGCCAGTTGCCACCTTCGATCGTGATGCCACCCGATTCCTCGATCAAGCTTTTCAGAACTGTTTCAGTAGGTTTCAGTGTAACAGGAGTCTGCCGGCTGACAGCCTTGCATAGAGCCGTTACTGGCAACAGACGTGTGGTGCTTCCATAAGTAACCTTCACGCCGGAAGATACCACAGCGGCGGCAGCCGGTTTAAAATGCAGGTAGAAGCATTGATTCCATAACTTGCCATCCGTATAAGGAATTTCGATCACCGGCTTTCTATCTGCATCCGGTCCATCGGAAAGTGTCATTCCTTTTGGCGCTTCCAGCCGAAGGGTTCCCGATACAGGCGATAGAGCCAATCCGGTAAGGTCGAAACAGAGTGTCAACTGATCACCTACATACATCGTACCGAAATCCAGTTTGGTAGGATTCAGCACCAGCGGAGTTTCGGAGGTGATGTAAGAGGACAGAATACCCTGACGCTTTAGCTGGCGTGCAGCCAACTGGGCATACACAGCAGCTCCGGTAGCTTGGGTATGTGTACCGTCGGTGGGCACATAGATACAGGCGATGGTCTTTTCGGGCCCCAATTGCTCGGCATAGTCTTTGGTAAGTTGGGTCATATCGACCAGAGCTACCTTCTTCTCGCGGGCTACGTGCTTCATGACACGCACATAGTTCAGCGTGGAATCATCGGGCGCTACACTCAAGTCGTGACAGCCTTTGGGGCTAATAGTTCCGTCTGACATGAAGTAACGCCGGATGATGGGTGTCACAAAGACAGGAACGCCACCTTTCTCCAATGTTTCGTCCACGTACTTTTCCAAAAACGACTTATAGGTAGTCCACGGAGCAGTACCGCGAAAGTCGTCTCCGTCTTTTCCGCCCTCTTTCTCGTCATTGTGTGCAAACTGGATGAGCACATAGTCGCCCGGTTGCATATTGCTTTTCACCTTATCCCACAAGCCTTCCACGCAGAACGAACGGGAACTGCGTCCGCCCCGTGCATAGTTGATCACTTGCGCCTGGGGAGTAAAGAATTCCTGAAGCATCTCGCCCCATCCGCGCGTACGGGTGGTATTTTCCACATAATCGGCCATGGTCGAATCGCCGATGGTATGTACACGTACTTCCTGAGCCTGAAGTGCAGGCCAGAAATTAAGTGCAACCAGCATTGCTGATAGTATCTTTTTCATTCGATCGTATTACCGGGTGAATGTATAGGTTTGTCCGGTTTCGGTAGGAACCTCGTAGAGATAGAAGTTTTTCAGTTCTACTCCTTTGAGGGCAGCTTTCTCACTGATCATCGGACGAGCGATTTGTTGCTTGGCAAAAATCGAATTGGTAGTAATCTCTTTGGACTCATCCAGCTTCTGACCATTCAGTTTCAAGGCCGTATGAGTACGCAGAGGCAGATTTCCTCCGATAGTCGACTTGATGGTTACTGATTCGATCTCCCCATTCTTCCAGGTCATGGAAACGATCTCGAATCCGCCACGGGCACGCAGACCTTTGATCTCTCCACTCTTCCAGGAGTCGGGGATAGCCGGTAACAAGTGTATGGCACCGTCATGACTCTGCATCAACATTTCGGCAATACCGGCAGCGCAGCCAAAGTTACCATCAATCTGGAAAGGAGGATGAGCATCGAACAAGTTGGGATAAGTTCCTCCGTCCTGTCCTTTCTGCAATTCCGGCGAAACAAGGTTCAACTGATTGGTGATCAACTTGAACGCATGGTTACCATCGAGCATACGCGCCCAGAAGCAAACCTTCCAGCCCATCGACCAACCGGTAGAGGGGTCGCCGCGCTGAATCAATGTATTACGGGCGGCTTCGAATAACACCGGCGAGGTGTACGGAGAAATCTGATAACCGGGATACAATCCCCACAGGTGTGAGATATGACGGTGATGATCGTTCGGATTGTCCCAGTCTTCGAACCATTCCTGCAACTGGGCATATTGCCCCACCTGCATCGGCGGCAAACGCTTCTTCAAGGTAGTGATGGTATCGCAAAAAGCATTGTCCTTGCCCAGTAAATCGGCAGCAGCCTGGGTATTGGAGAACAGATCGAACACCAACTGATTGTCCATCGTGATGCCGGCAAACAGGTTAGCTTTTCCTTTCAGGTGACGGGGAGCATTCTCGGGCGAGTTCGAAGGGGTAACCACCATGTAGCCTGTATTCGGGTCTTCCACGAGGAAGTCGACAAAGAACTCCGAAGCACTCTTCATAATGGGATATACCTTGGCCAGGTATTCTTTATCACCGGAGTAAAGGTAACGATCCCACAGATGCTGGCACAACCAGGCATTGCAGGTAGGCCATGGACCGCAATAAGCCCGGTCGACAGCTCCATTCATCCGCCACAAGTCGGTATTGTGATGCAACACCCAACCGCGGCAGCCGTACATCTCACGGGCTGCTTCCTGACCGTTCTCGTACAGTTCGGCGATCATTTGCAGGAACGGTTCGTGCATCTCGCGCAAGTTGGTCACCTCGGCAGGCCAGTAGTTCATTTCGGCATTGATATTCGTGGTATAGCGGCAACTCCAGGCCGGGTTCAACTTATCGTTCCAGATACCTTGCAGGTTGGCAGGCTGCCCACCCGGTTGTGAGCAACAGATAAGCAGGTAACGTCCGAACTGGAAATATTGCGAAACCAGTAATGGGTCGTTGGAAGTAGCAAACTCTTTTACCCGCACATCCGTCGGTTTATCGGCTTGCGGGGTACGTCCCAAATCGAGTGATACCCGGTTATAGAACTTCTGATAGGCAGTGATATGTTCCTGAAGCGCTTTGGCGTATTTCTTACCGGCATTCTTCATGGATACGGCATTCCGTTTCACCGGATCGCCGGAGATGTCTTTGTAGTTCACAAAGTTGGATGCCATCGCTATATAGATGGTTACAGTATTGGCTTTGGATACAGTCAGTTCTTTATCATTGGCTGTCACCTTACCTCCTTCGGCATCCAGACGCAGATCGGCCCGGAAGTGAAGGCGAGGCTCATTCAACGGATTCTCGGTCATTCCTTTTCCTACATTCTTGGTATATCCGTCCATGCTCAGGCGATTGTTGCCTGTAGCTGTGACAGTCACCTCCTGCGGGCAAGTCAATGTTGTAGAGAAAGATAGTTGGCCGGGCTTGGAGGCAGTCAGCCGGACAATAACCAATTGGTCGGCAAAGGAAGTGATCACTTCACGTTTGTAGTCTACCCCATTCACGGTATAGTTCACTGTTGCCAACGCCTTGCTCAAGTCGAGATCACGGCGAAAATTGGTAAACGTATCATGTCCATCGAAGTTGAGGCGTAGACTGCCTACTGTTTGGTAAGGCATCCCGAATCCGTTCTTGGCTAATATTTTCTCGCCTGCCATTTCCTGTGCTTCGGGATATTTCCCGTCAAAAATAAGTTGGCGAATGGTGGAGAGGGCATCCTTCGCTTCGGGATTGTAATTCTTATAAGGTGCTCCGGCCGAAACTGTTTCTTCGTTCAACTGGATTTCTTCTTTGGCAGGATTGCCGTACAGCATAGCGCCCAGCCGGCCGTTACCCAACGGCAGGGCTTCTTCCCAATAAGTAGCAGGTTTGTCGTACCACAAGGTCGTCTCTTGTTGTGCAAAGATTCCGCCGGCAGAGAAGAGCAGACAGGCAAAAATTGCTTTTCGTTGGTAATGTTTCATGGTCATTTATTTGAGATTAATTAAATATGCTGCAATATTAGGGGTAATAAAAATAAGAAAGGTGCAAAATCCGGTACATTGTGTACAGAATTTTGCACCTTGATGCTTTTTTGTTCTTTTTACTTATCCGTCTCAGGCTTAGAACTCGAAACCGAATTTAACTCCTACGCTTTGGAATTCAAATGAGTCGCCCCAATAACCTACGTCTTTCCATTCTTGATAGCTGTATTCCAGACGAAGATTCAATGCTTTCTTGTTTTTCAATCCGAAACGAACACCTAAAGCTGTTGAGCCATATCCTCCCTCGATGTCACCGGATGAATATCCGATTTTCAGATCCGCAAATGGAGTTACTTTATGTTTGGTGAAATTCACCCTGAAATTGGCAAATACGGGGATGGCTGTTGATTCCCAATCGTTAAAGTAGCTAACACCCACACCTGCTCCTAAGAATATATAATTATTAAATTGATATCCATGAGAAGTAAAGAATTCAATCTTATCAGCACTATAGTCGCTAACGTCCACATGATATCCTCCATCTACGAATCCTTTGTATCCTTTTAGAGTGGATTTTGTTTTATACGAGTACTCTTCTTTCGTTATCTTTTCCACTTCTGAAAGGTTGTAAACAAAGAGGCTTCCATCGGCCGTTTGGATCTTCACAGATTTGTTAGGAATTTGTTCGACAATAATACCTTTGATTATACTTCCGTTCTTGAGATACACAACTTCTGTATAGTTTTGGGCAATGCTATATGCGCTGAAGCTAAACAACGCAATCATTAAAATAAGTACTTTTCTCATGTTGATTTATTTTTATTAATTAGAGGGTACAAACATACAAAAAAACTTTATCGCCAATGAATTTTACAGCATTTTTGTATGAGCCGATATATATTTTACTCCTTGATTACTTAGAACTCACTCGTAAAATGGAACCTGATCTTCTTGAAATCGATTTGCGCCATCTGGAGTACATAGCTCGAATCGGCTAAGAAGACATCACGTCCTTCGCGATCTTTAGCCATATACTGGTACTTGCGTTTCTTGAATGCTTCGAGTTCTTCGGGATCGTCGCTCTCAATCCAACAGGCTTTGTACAAGCTCAACGGTTCCCACTTACAAGAAGCATTGTACTCGTTGAGCAAGCGGTACTGTATAACTTCGAACTGCAGTTGCCCCACTGTACCAATGATTTTACGACCATTGAACTGATTGACAAACAACTGTGCCACCCCTTCGTCCATCAACTGGTCTACACCTTTGGCCAATTGTTTCTGTTTCATCGGGTCGGCATTCTCGATGTATTTGAACATTTCCGGCGAAAAACTCGGCAAGCCACGGAAGTGAAGTTGTTCGCCTTCGGTCAATGTATCGCCGATCTTGAACGAACCATTGTCCGGCAAGCCGATGATATCGCCGGCCCAAGCCTCGTCAATGGTGGTTTTGCGTTGCGCCATGAACTGCGTCGGTGATGAGAAACGCATCTGTTTCCCGTGACGGATGTGCAGGTAAGGTGCATTACGTACGAACTTACCCGAACATATCTTACAGAATGCCACACACGAACGATGATTAGGGTCGATGTTGGCTGTGATTTTGAAGATGAACCCGGTAAACTTCGGTTCATCGGGCTCTACGATACGTTCCTCGGCCAAAATAGCACGGGGACTCGGGGCAATCTCCACGAAGCAGTCGAGCAGTTCCTGTACACCGAAGTTGTTCAATGCCGATCCGAAGAAGACGGGCGCCAGCGTTCCTTTCAGGTAATCGTCTACACAGAACTCGGGATAGACTCCTTCGAGCAGTTCCAGATCGCCGCGTAGTTTCTGTGCCAGGTTCTCACCGATCTGTTGATCCAATTCTTTCGATTGGATATCGACTTCCACCTTCTCGGTCACCACCTGTTTGGAAGGTTGGTACAGATCGAGCTTCTCTTCATATATATTATATACTCCCTTGAAGCGGACGCCTTGTTCGATGGGCCATGACAACGGACGAACACGGATCATCAGTTCTTCTTCCAACTCGTCGAGCAGGTCGAACGGGTCTTTTCCTTCGCGGTCCATCTTGTTGACGAAAATAATCACCGGCGTGTTGCGCATGCGGCATACCTCCATGAGTTTGCGTGTTTGCGTTTCCACACCCTTGGCTCCATCTACTACGATGATAACACTGTCTACTGCGGTGAGCGTGCGGTAGGTATCTTCGGCAAAGTCCTGGTGACCGGGGGTATCGAGGATATTTACTTTATAATCCTTGTAATCGAACTCCATCACGGATGTAGTCACCGAAATACCGCGTTGTTTCTCGATGTCCATCCAGTCGGATGTAGCTGTTTTCTTGATTTTGTTACTCTTTACAGCTCCCGCCACCTGAATCTGTCCACCGAAGAGCAGTAGCTTCTCGGTCAACGAAGTCTTACCGGCATCCGGATGTGCAATGATGGCGAAGGTCCGCCTTCTCTCTATTTCTGTATGTGCCATATCTTTGTTTTCTTATTTTTCGAGTTGGGCGATGCACCGTTGCAGGCTCGCTTCCCAATGGGGTATTTCTATATCGAATGTTGTTTTGATTTTCGTTTTATCGAGTACCGAGTAGTGCGGACGGGCGGCTTTGGTAGGATAATCGGCTGTATGCAGGGGCTTCACCTTACAAGTGGTGATGCCTGCCAACCGGTGGATAGCCATCGTGAAGTCGTACCACGAACAAACGCCTTCGTTGCTGAAGTGATAAATACCCCGTACTATACTTTTATTTATAATAGCAAAGATGGCGCGGGCCAGGTCATTGGCATACGTCGGTGTTCCTATCTGGTCGAAGATGACTCCCAGGTTCTCACGTTCGCGTCCTAAGCGGATCATCGTCTTCACGAAGTTGTTTCCATAAATGGAGTATAGCCAGGCGGTACGTATCACCACTGCCTTTTCGCAATGTTCCATCACCAGTTGTTCGCCTGCCAGCTTGGTAGTTCCATAGACTGATGCCGGGCAGGTGGGTATCTCCTCCGTATAAGGAATATGACCGGTACCATCGAACACATAGTCGGTAGACACCTGTATGATGGCTGCTCCATGGCTTTGGGCAGCACGAGCCAGATTACCGGGTGCCAGATGATTCAACCGGTCGCACAACTCGCGGTTGTCTTCGGCCATATCGACAGCTGTATAGGCAGCACAGTTTACAATGACATCGATCGCGTTTTCTGTCACATAGCTGTTCACCGCTTGTTCATCGCAGATATCAAGTTCCTGCACGTCGGTAAAGAAATACGTTAATTGCGGATTTTCTGCGGCAAGCATCCGCATTTCATTTCCCAGTTGCCCGTTGGCTCCGGTGATCAGTATATTCATTTTATTCCAGATTTAATTCTCCTTTTCGGTCTTTGTCGTAATAATTGGCCAGCATGGATAGCAGGTTGCTGATGACCTCCAACGCCTTGGCTGTGTCGGCGCTCACTTCTTTCTTCTGCAAACGCAGCAGCATCACTCCGTACAGGGCATCGAAACAGGCATTGAGTTCCGATTCGTCCTTGTTTCCACCCTTCTGCCGCAGCTCCACAATGAAAGGAAGTGCTTTGAAATAGGCTGCATTGTAGAAGGGGAATTTCGGGGAAGCCAGTAGTGTATTGTGCAGTTCTGTCAGGTTCTGCAACACATTGCGGTTGATTTGCAGATGGCCTTTCGTCGTCACTCCTTCCTCGCGCATCATCATCGCGAGGTTCTCGTACCACTCGGCAAGCGCCTGGCGTTCTTCATCGCTCACCGGGTAACGGGCGATAAGGGTCTGCCGTATGCGGTCAATGTCACCTTCATTGGCGCGTATCAAGTCCTCCACCTGCCACATGTACAGCAGGTATTCGGCAATATTCTGTTCTTTCAATTGCTGTGCTATTCTCATCGCGACTCTATCATCAGTAAAGTGATTCGCCCAACAGGGTAAATATCAATCCCAGCACGGATACTACCATCACGATGACGCCGATGATACGGTTGAGAATCCAGATGCCGCGCAGATTGAAACGGGTACGTACCTTATTAACGAAATAGGTGATGCCGAACCACCAGCACAAGGCTCCCAGGAGGATGGCGAAATATCCGGTGATCTCCTCGAACACCAATACGCCGGGCTGCACAAAGGCGAACCGGGCAAAGAGTCCGACAAACAGGAATATGATGAGCGGGTTGGAGAGGGTAACGGCAAAAGCGGTGATAAAATTGTGGAAATAGGTTCCTTTGTTGGTCGAAATGGGGCGGATAGAGTGGACAGGGTTGCTGCGAAAGGTGTAGACTCCGAAAAGGAAGAGCATGATACTCCCGATTAACTGCAGATAAAAAATGTTCTTATTGATATAGTCGAACACGAAACTCATACCGTATCCCGTGAGCAAAGCATAAGCAATATCGCTGACGGAAGCACCAAGTCCTGTTACAAAGCCATACCAACGCCCTTTATTGAGTGTTCGCTGGATGCAGAGCACCCCCACCGGTCCGAGTGGCGCGGACACCACAACACCGATGATAAAACCCTTAAATAATATATCTATGATTGTCTCAATCTGAACCATGGTGCAAATATCGTATTTTTTTGTGATACATGTGTAGGTTATTAACGTTTTTTCGATTCATTGAGCTATCCCTTCTTTTGCTTTGATGCATGTTGCTGTGCTGTCCCTTCTTTTGCCTTGATACAAAAGAAGCAAAAAATCAAGGCTGCGTCTGTTTTCCTACTCGCTCGCTGCGTAGCGCTAACGACCCCGAACTCACTCGCTACGCTCGCTCAAACACAGGGTCGCCTTAACGCGCTACTACGGTCGCTCGCTTAACGGAAAACAGCCGAGGCCGGTCTTTATTCGCCACATCGCTGCGCTTGTGGCGAGGGAATCCTTCATCAGGCAAGCAAATCGCTATGCATAAAATGAATCGAACCGATGGTCGTAGAGCAAGCCACCGATACTCGTAGAGGTAGGTAGTTTAGGTCTACGAGGGTCGATGTACGAGATGTACATCTTGAGCAGCACGAGATGTGCATCTGGTACTGTATGAGATGTACATCTCGTACATCGATGGTCGTAGAGTGTAACAAGCTTGGTCGTAGAGTGAAGCAAGTTTACTCGTAGAGCGACGCAACTTTGATCTACGAGAACAATAAGTTAGCAAAGAGGTACGTGACTGCGGGAGTTATTTTTAAATTTCTTGAGATGAGAAAAAGAAAAACGTTGCGGGACTCTGTACCACTCTGTAGTAAACAATTGTCGACTACCTAAGGAACTTTTTATAGCTTTTCTTTCGCCCGACACTGAATTTGCCTATCTTTGCACGCACATAAATTATTGTAATTATAGAACATGATTCTCTTTTTCAGAACCCCTTCCCAGAGCGTGATTGCCGTAGAGAGCAACGAGGCGCTCACCCCGGATGATAGTAAGAAACTCTGTTGGCTCTTCGGTGAGGCCGCAACGGAAAGTGAAGAAAACCTGAAAGGCTGTTTCGTAGGTCCGCGGCGCGAAATGATTACTCCGTGGAGTACCAACGCAGTGGAAATCACGCAAAACATGGGTCTTGACGGAATAATGCGCATCGAAGAGTACTTCCCGGTACAGGATGAGAACGCCGACTTCGATCCGATGTTGCAACGCATGTACAAAGGACTGGATCAAAACCTGTTCGTCACCAACCGCCAACCGGAGCCGATCATCAGCATTGACGATTTGGAGTCGTACAACGAGAAGGAAGGCTTGGCACTCTCGAAAGAGGAAATCGACTACCTGAAGAAGATGGAAGGCGATCTGGGTCGCAAACTGACCGACTCGGAAGTGTTCGGCTTCGCACAGATCAACTCGGAGCACTGCCGGCACAAGATCTTCGGAGGTATCTTCGTGATCGACGGCGTGGAACAGGAATCTTCTTTGTTCCAGATGATAAAAAAGACAACTCAGGAAAACCCGAATAAGATTATCTCTGCTTATAAAGATAATGTGGCATTCGCCGAAGGTCCGGTCATCGAGCAATTCGCTCCAGCCGATCACTCCAAACCCGACTTCTTCCAAATCAAAGATATCAAGAGTGTGATTTCGCTGAAAGCGGAAACGCATAACTTCCCTACGACTGTGGAACCGTTCAACGGCGCTTCGACCGGTACGGGTGGCGAGATACGCGACCGTCTGGGTGGAGGTAAAGGATCATGGCCCATTGCCGGTACGGCAGTGTATATGACTTCGTACCCACGTACGGACGAAGGACGCGAATGGGAAGAGATTCTGCCGGTACGCAAATGGCTGTACCAAACTCCGGAACAGATCCTGATCAAAGCTTCGAACGGTGCGTCGGACTTCGGAAACAAATTCGGTCAACCGCTGATCTGCGGTTCGGTGCTGACCTTCGAACATACGGAAAACAACGAAGTGTATGGTTACGACAAGGTGATCATGCTGGCTGGAGGCGTGGGCTACGGCACACAACGCGACTGCCTGAAAGGTCATCCCGAAGCAGGCAACAAGGTAGTATTGATCGGTGGTGACAACTACCGCATCGGCTTGGGTGGCGGTTCGGTATCGTCCGTTGATACCGGTCGTTACAGCAGCGGTATCGAACTGAATGCCGTACAACGCGCCAATGCGGAGATTCAGAAGCGTGCTTACAACGTGGTACGTGCTTTGTGCGAAGAAGAAAACAACCCCGTTGTATCTATCCACGACCACGGTTCGGCCGGACACGTAAACTGTCTGTCGGAATTAGTCGAAGAGTGCGGCGGTGTGATCGACATGAGTAAGCTACCCATTGGCGACAAGACTTTGTCGGCCAAAGAGATCATTGCCAACGAATCGCAGGAACGTATGGGCTTGCTCATTAAAGAAGAAGCTGTAGAACATGTACGTAAGGTAGCCGAACGCGAACGGGCACCGATGTATGTGGTAGGCGAAACAACCGGCGACCATCGCTTTGCCTTCCAGCAAGCCGACGGCATTCGTCCGTTCGACCTGGCAGTAGACCAGATGTTCGGCTCGTCGCCCAAGACCTATATGATAGACAAAACGGCAAATCGCACATACGAAATGCCGGCGTACGAAGTATCCAACCTCCACGAATACCTCACCAACGTATTGCAACTCGAAGCAGTGGCTTGTAAAGACTGGTTGACCAACAAGGTAGACCGTTCGGTAACAGGTAAGATTGCCCGTCAGCAGTGCCAGGGTGAGTTGCAATTGCCGTTGAGCGACTGTGGTGTGGTAGCACTGGACTACCGCGGCGAAAAGGGTATCGCTACTTCCATCGGTCATGCTCCACAGGCTGCTTTGGCCGATCCGGCTGCCGGTTCTATCCTGGCTGTAAGCGAAGCGTTGACCAATCTGATATGGGCTCCGCTGGTAGATGGAATGGACAGCATTTCACTCTCTGCCAACTGGATGTGGCCATGCCGCTCGCAAGAAGGCGAAGATGCCCGCTTGTATGCCGGCGTAAAAGCACTGAGCGATTTCTGCTGCGCATTGCAGATCAACGTACCTACCGGTAAGGACTCGCTGTCGATGACACAGAAATACCCTGATGGCGAGAAAGTAATCTCTCCGGGAACGGTCATCGTATCAGCCGGTGGCGAGGTAACCGATGTAAAGAAAGTAGTTTCTCCCGTATTGGTCAACA
Organism: Bacteroides sp.; assembly: GCA_031554665.1. Lineage (GTDB taxonomy): Bacteria > Bacteroidota > Bacteroidia > Bacteroidales > Bacteroidaceae > Bacteroides. Next base: position 45,619 of record JAVBVA010000004.1, read on the forward strand.
ACCCGAAAACAACGTTATATCACATTGACTTCAGCTTCGACACCTTGAAGCTGGGCGGATCGGCCTTTGCCCAATCGCTTGGTAAAGTAGGAAGCGATGTACCTTGCGTGCAAGATGCCGAATACTTCCGCGACGCCTTCCTGACCATCCAAACCTTGATCGAAAAAGAAATGATCCTGGCCGGACACGACATCTCGGCCGGTGGGCTCATCACTACTTTGCTCGAAATGTGCTTCGCCAACGTAGAAGGCGGTTTGGAAATCGACCTGGATAAGATTAAAGAGAACGACATCGTAAAGATACTGTTTGCCGAGAATCCGGGTATCGTCATCCAAATCGACGACAAGCATAAAGATACAATCGGAAAGATACTCGAAGATGCCGGCATCGGTTTTGTAAGATTGGGCAAACCGACTGACGAACGACACATCTTAGTCAGCAAGGGAGATGCTACTTACCAATTCGGCATCGACTATATGCGCGATGTGTGGTACTCTACCTCGTATCTGCTCGACCGCAAGCAGTCGTTTAACGGCTGTGCCAAGAAGCGTTTCGAGAACTACCGCATGCAACCGGTTGAATTTGCTTTCATGCCTGGCTTTAAAGGCAAACTCTCCCAATATGGTATCAGCCCCGACCGCCGCACACCAAGCGGTGTACGCGCTGCCATCATCCGCGAAAAGGGAACGAACGGCGAACGCGAAATGGCTTACTCGCTCTACTTAGCCGGTTTCGATGTGAAAGACGTAGCCATGACCGACCTTATCAGCGGACGCGAAACGCTGGAAGACGTGAACATGATCGTATTCTGCGGCGGGTTCTCTAATTCCGACGTACTGGGTTCGGCCAAAGGATGGGCCGGAGCCTTCCTGTTCAATGAAAAGGCCAAGACTGCCCTCGACAACTTCTATGCCCGTCCGGATACGCTCTCACTGGGTGTTTGCAACGGTTGCCAGTTGATGGTGGAGCTCAACCTGATTCATCCGGAATACAAGGAAAATGGCAAGATGCTGCACAACGAGTCGCACAAGTTCGAATCGACTTTCCTGGGTGTAACCATTCCCACCAACCGCAGTGTGATGCTCGGTTCATTGAGCGGAAGCAAACTCGGTGTCTGGGTAGCCCATGGCGAAGGCAACTTCTCATTGCCTTACGCAGAAGATCAGTACAACGTAATAGCTAAATACAGCTACGATGAATACCCCGGTAATCCGAACGGTTCAGACTATTCGATAGCCGGTATTACAAGCGCCGACGGGCGCCACCTGGCCATGATGCCTCATCCGGAACGCGCCATCTTCCCGTGGCAGAACGGTTGCTATCCGGCCGACCGGATTCACAGCGACCAGGTTACTCCCTGGATCGAAGCATTCGTCAATGCCCGTCAATGGATTGAAGGAAAAATTTAATCACGCTTACACCACATTTCAAAAAGGCCTCCACCGGTTTTCCCGACGGAGGCCTTTTCTTATTATCAGCAACAATCAACAACCCCGCCAGTTTTCCGGGCTGTAATCGTTTTATTATCAACACCAAACAAGTTGTACAAACTTTGCACGTTTTTGACAAGTCAAAAAGAGTAAATAAGACGTAATTAGGTCAAAAGATTTTGTTTTATTAAAAATACTTCCTAATTTTGTATAATCGCAACGTTTTCCAGATGAATAAATAATCATCCTAAACAGCAGGTTTTCATGAAAAAATGGAGTTTTTTTATTTGGTTATTACTACCATTAAGCACATTATTTGCACAGACCTACAAATACATTGGTGTAGAAGATGGACTGAGCAACAGGCGTGTGTCCACTATCCAGAAAGACAAAAAAGGATACATGTGGTTCCTCACACAAGAAGGAGTCGACCGCTACAACGGCAAAGATTTCAAGCAATACAAACTAATGGAAGATGACGAAGAGCTCACTTCCGCACTCAATCTCGGCCGGTTGTATATCGACCGGGAAGGTGACATCTGGGAAATAGGCGAAAATGGAAACATCTTTCAATACACACCCCGACTCGACAAATTTGTCTTAGTGTATTCATTACCCCAAAACGAGGCATTAGAAATAGACTACAGTTTCGTTGACAACAACCGGCGTATATGGTTGTGCAAGAAAGACAAGATATTTCTCTACAACACCCTGACGCGGGAAATGAAAATTATCAGTAACGGTATCCGCGAGACTTTCACCAATATCACGCAGGTAGACAACACACACTTCTACATCGGTACGGAAGAGGGGATACACTTTGCCCGGTTAGACAATAGCGAGCTGCATCACATCCCGATCGAGACATTAGAAGAGTTCGGGAGGCAGGTTAACGAATTATACTTTCATTCCCAGTCCAAACAATTATTTATCGGGACACTTCAGAGAGGAGTACTCGTTTACAGTACGGGTAGCCAAAAGTTGTTCCAACCCTACACCGGGTTGAGCGACGTAAGTATTTCGCGCATTAAGCCCCTCAACGAGAACGAGTTGCTCATTGCTACCGACGGGGCAGGTGTGTACAAAATGCATGTACAATCGCTACTGACCGAGCCCTACATCGTAGCCGACTTCAGCCGGAATAACTCCATGAACGGCAATAGTATCAGCGATATCTACGTAGACGAAGAACAACGCATCTGGTTGGCCAATAACCCCATCGGTATCACGGTGCGCAATAACAAGTATGCCACCTACCAATGGCTGAAGCACTCCATCGGCAATGAACAGTCGCTCATCAACGATCATGTGAACGTGATCATCGAAGACGGTGAGGGCGACTTATGGTTTGGTACCAACAACGGTGTGAGTATGTATAATCCCAAAACCAGGCGATGGCATTCGTTCCTGAGTTCGTTCGAAAAGAAGTCGGACGACAAAAACCATATATACACTACCCTGTGTGAGGTGTCGCCCGGTGTAATCTGGGCAGCCGGATACAGTTCGGGCATTTACCAGATAAACAAGAAAAATCTGTCGACCAGCTATTTTACACCTTACTTATTTTATCACCTGAACATCCGCCCGGATAAATACATCCGAAGCATCATGAAAGATTCGGCAGGTGATATCTGGTCGGGAGGATACTACAACCTGAAAAAGATCAGTTCGGACAACAAGACCATACGTTTGTACGACGGATTCAGCAACATCACCTCCATCATAGAGCGGAATCAGGATGAGATGTGGATAGGCAGCTCCACAGGATTGTACCTGCTCGAAAAAGAGTCGGGCAAATCGACCCATATACGCCTCCCGATAGAGTCCTCCTATGTACACAGCCTCTATCAGGCACCCAACGGACTGCTATATATAGGAACCAGCAGCTCGGGACTGGTGATTTACGACATAAAGACAAAGAACTTCACCAACTATTATTCGGAAAACAGCGCATTAATATCTAATAATATTTATACGATACTGGCCAACCCTAACGGTAACCTGGTGATAAGCACGGAAGAAGGACTGGTTTATTTCTATCCGGCTACACAGTCATTCCAGAACTGGACCAAGGAGCAAGGTTTGATGACAATCCACTTCAATCCGGCTTCGGGTATACTGCAGAAAAACGGCCGGTTCATCTTCGGCAGTTCCGACGGCGCAGTAGAGTTTAGCAAAGACATGAAAATGCCCAGAACCTATTCGTCAAGAATGATCCTGAGTGATCTGCGGATATTTTACCAAACAGTATATCCGGGCGGAAAAGGCTCTCCCATCTCCACCGATATAGACGATACGAAGGAATTAAGACTGAAATACAATCAGAACACATTCTCTATGCGGGTATCATCCATCAACTACGATTACCCTTCGAACATTCTGTATTCCTATATGCTGAAAGGATTTTATGATCAGTGGAGTCGCCCCAGTAACGAAAGTACAGTACGGTTTACCAATATCAGCCCCGGGAAGTACACCCTGTATATACGCGCCATCTCCAATGAAGATAAACGTATCACGCTGGAAGAACGCGAAATGAGCATCATCGTCGACAAGCCGTTCTGGCTCACCATCTGGGCTATCTTGCTTTACGCCGGTATAGCTATTCTGCTCACCACCGCCGGGTTCCGTATGCTGATGATGCGCAAGCAACGAAAAGCATCCAACGAAAAGATAGACTTTTTCATTAACACCGCACATGATATCCGTACCCCATTGACGCTCATCAAAGCCCCGCTGGAAGAGTTGATGGAGAAAGAAACGCTGACTCAAAACGGGATGGCTAATATGCACACGGCCATGCGCAATGTCAATGCACTTCTCCACCTCACCACCAACCTGATAAACTTCGAGCGGGCGGATGTCTACTCCTCGGATTTGTATATTACGGAACATGAGCTGAACATTTACATGGCCGACATCATGAATGCCTTTCAGCAGTATGCCGAAACCAAACATATCTACTTCAGGTACGAGAGCGACTTCGTATACCTCAACGTATGGTTCGACAAGGAGAAGATGGATTCCATCCTGAAGAACCTCATATCAAATGCTTTGAAGTACACCCCCGAGGACGGAAGCGTCATTGTAGAAGCTACAGAAACCGACGATTCGTGGGCCATCGAAGTGAAAGATACCGGCATAGGAATTCCTGCCGGCGAACAAAAGAAACTGTTCAAAATTCACTTCCGGGGCAGTAACGCCATCAACTCCAAAGTTACCGGAAGCGGTATCGGGCTGATGCTGGTACGCAAGTTAGTGACGCTGCACAATGGAAAAATCACCTTCAACAGCATCGAGAACAGAGGATCTACTGTAAAGATAACCATTCCTAAGGACGGTGAGTATATCCGGAAGGCGCACCCTATCAGCAATTCGCAGAAGGAGGTCTCCGTACAGGCCGAGACATTTAACAGTTCGCGAGCTGAAGCGTACGAAATGGTCAAGAAACAGTCGCAACAAAAACAGCAACGCATCATGGTAGTGGAAGACAATGACGAACTGCGCAAGTATCTGGAACATACCCTGATAGAAGACTACACCGTGCAGACTTTCCCGAACGGCAAAGAAGCATTGGCTATGGTCAAGGAATTCAAACCCGAACTGATCATTTCGGACATCATGATGCCCGAAATGAGAGGCGACGAGCTGTGTGTGGCTATCAAGAACGATATCGAAACCTCTCACATTCCCGTTATCCTGCTCACGGCGCTGAACGACGAAAAGAATATTATGGACAGCCTGAAGATAGGAGCCGATGAGTACATCGTGAAACCGTTCAACCTCGGCATCATGAAAGCTTCCATTGCCAGCCTGCTGACCAACCGCGCCCTGCTGCGCAACAAGTATGCCAACCTGGAACTGCAAGAGGAAGAAGAGAACGACGAATGCCTCAACTGCAACACGGATATCGACTGGAAGTTCATTGCTACGGTAAAGAAGCAGGTAGAGATCAATATGGACAACCCTGCATTCAACGTAGATGTGTTGTGCAATCTGTTGAATATGAGTCGCACCAGCTTCTATAACAAGCTGAAAGCATTGACCGACCAGGCTCCGGGCGACTATATCCGCCTGATCCGTCTGAAGCGGGCTGCCCAATTATTGAAAGAAGGGAAACACAACATCACGGAAATAGCCGAGATGACTGGTTTCAGCGATGCGAAGTATTTCCGCGAGGTATTCAAGCGTCACTATAACGTCAGCCCCAGCAGGTACGGAAAAGGCGAGGGCGAAAGTGAATCCCCCGAGTTGTAAACATTTCCCCCCTGTAGTTGTTATCTGCGCATGAATATTTATCTTGAGTCATTTGGCATATTCTTCAAAATAGGAGCCTTCACCATTGGTGGAGGCTACGCTATGATCCCGCTTATTGAAAACGAGATCGTCACCAAGCGCAACTGGATCTCCAAGGAAGATTTCCTCGACTTGCTGGCTATCTCGCAATCGGCTCCGGGGGTACTGGCTGTGAATATTGCGATCTTCATCGGTTATAAGCTGCGTGGTATCCGGGGAAGCATTATTACCTCATTAGGTACTATCCTACCCTCGTTCATAATCATTCTGGCCATCGCACTTTTCTTCCACCAGTTCAAAGACAATACCGTAGTCGAACGTATCTTCAAAGGCATACGTCCGGCAGTGGTAGCCCTGATTGCCGCCCCTACGTTCACCATGGCGCGTTCGGCCAAGATTAACTGGTACAATTTCTGGGTTCCGGTGGTGTCGGCATTGCTCATCTGGCTATTGGGAGTCTCGCCTGTGTGGATCATTGTCGGGGCTGGTATCGGCGGTTTCCTTTGGGGGAAATGGCAAAGTCATCACACTGTAAATAAGAAATAACGATGATATATCTGCAACTTTTCTACGCCTTCTTTAAGATTGGGCTGTTCGGTTTCGGCGGAGGTTACGCCATGCTTTCGCTGATACAAGGCGAAGTGGTAACCCAGTACGGTTGGGTGAGCACACAGGAATTTACCGACATTGTGGCTATCAGCCAGATGACGCCCGGCCCCATCGGTATCAATGCGGCTACATATGTGGGGTTTACTGCCACAGGAAGCGTCTGGGGGTCGGTAGTTGCTACGTTTGCGGTAGTACTTCCGTCGTTCATCCTGATGCTGACCATTAGTAAGTTCTTTTTAAAGTATCAAAAGCATTCGGTAGTAGTATCCATCTTCAGCGGATTGAGACCCGCCATCGTGGGATTACTGGCTGCGGCAGCATTGGTATTGATGAATGCGGAGAACTTCGGCTCGCCTACCAAAGATACTTACACCTTCGTTATCAGCATCATTATCTTTATTGTAGCTTTCGTGGGGACGCGTAAGTTCAAGGTGAATCCCATCCTGATGATCTTAGCGTGTGGATTGGCAGGGTTGATACTTTATTAACTGCCTTCCTATCAATATACAGAATGCCCCGGAAGAAGAGCCTGCAAAAACTTTTCTTCCGGGGCATTCCGCCTTAAAACCATCTGGCTTTAAAGCTTCACTTTCTTATCAACCGACTTCGATTCGTTCTGCAGACGGTCGAGTGCAGTCACCACATAGCGATACTTCGTCTTTCCGTTATCGTACGGAAGCGGGAAGAAGGTGTTGCGGGTAATGCCTACAATGTGCGACGGATCGTCAATATTTACCTTCTCATCCGAATGAAAGCGATAAACCACATACTGCACAGCCTTGTCCATCTCTGTCTTAGCCTTGGGCGCTGTCCAGAAGAGCATGTATCCATCGGCAGTCCACACACTTTTCACCTTGCGTACCTTGTCCGGAGCTTTATTGTCCATAAAGTCGAATACCGGTGGTAAAGCCGGATATTTATGGTATTCCTGAACCAATGCATCACGATACTTGCCTGCATTTTCGACAACAGCACTTGCCGGCCACTGACAGCTACCGCCAATACTCTGGAAAGCACGTTGCAACGCCATCTTACGGGGTAACTGGTTCATCGTCGGATATTGCGGATCGGCATTTTCCACCGTATTCATTACCGAATGGCCAATAAACAACGGGCGATTGCCATTGTTGATAGCCCACCAACGTACCAGCGTATCATAGTCGGCACGTGCATGCCCTATCTCCCAATAGATTTGCGGAATATTATAGTCTACCCATCCTTCGCGTGCCCAAAGCAATACATCAGCATAGAGGTCATCGTAGTTCTGCAATCCGTTTGTCTTGCTACCCAGCGGATCGGTTTTCTCATTACGATAGATGCCGAACGGGCTCACACCAAACTTGACCCATGGTTTGATTTCACGAATCGTTTCGTGTATCATCTTGATGAGGACATTTACGTTATTACGACGCCAATCACCTTTGTTGCTGAATCCTCCACCAAAGCGGGCAAAGCTGGCAGCATCCGGGAAATCCTGTCCGGGCAACGGATAAGGGTAGAAATAGTCGTCCATGTGAATGGCATCCACATCATAACGGCTCACGATATCGGTTATCACCATACAGATGTGACGACGACTCTCGGGTAAAGCCGGGTCAAAATATAGCTGAGTGCCGTAAGTCACGAACCACTCGGGATGCAGATTATATAAATGATTGGGGGCAAGAGTCGTATTAATATTGGTTTTGGCACGGTAGGGATTGATCCAGGCATGAAACTCCATACCGCGTTTATGGCATTCGTCGATCATGAACTGCATCGGATCCCAATAAGGCGAAGGCGCCTGTCCTTGTACTCCCGTCAGGAAACGACTCCACGGCTCCAACTGGGAAGCATACAATGCATCGGCTTCCGGCCGTACCTGAAAGATGATAGCATTAATACCGGCTCCCTGCAAAGAATTCAACTGGTCGGTCAATACTTGTTGCATTCTTTCGGTAGACATTCCTTTGAACTGTCCATTGACTACTTGTATCCAGGCGCCGCGAAATTCGCGTTTCGGGTAGGTGGTCCCGACGGTCTGCGCCATTGTTCCCACCGAAACAAGCAGAGCCAGGACAAAGAATAATTTTCTGAAATTCATTATTACTACATTTAGATAATGGGCACAAAGATAATACAATGTCGTTTGCAATGCTCAAGTTTTTATTAAATTGATTATTTTTGACTAAATATATAGGTAATCAGAAGAGAATCATTATCTTCGCATATCAACACTTTTAAATCATGCAAGTATGAAAAATTCACTTTTAACTCTAATTATTGCTATAATCGTTTCAAGTTGCCAAAAAGAAGATGGTTTTGTATTGGAAGGTACTTATAAATTGCCGGAAACGGCTAATATTAGTATAGTTCGAATGTACACATCTAAGGGAGCGAACACTGATGAAGCAACGATTAAACAATTTCTGGCCAAAATAGCTGAACGCACTCGACGAGAAGAGGACACTGATTTTTCGAGATACTTTTCTTTTGACAAGTCCTCACTACCTGTTGCCCAAGATTTTCATTTGGATATAACATTCAAATCGGGTAAGGCAATCATTGATACGGACAGTGGTCTATTTGGGTACATTGACTCCCCTTTTTCAACAGACGTATTTAAGCAAGACGGTTTGATTATATTAAGCAGAAGAACTTCATATTTAGAAGACCCAACAGTCAAAAGTATTACCGAATTCTTTGAAACAAATAAAGTTTACAAAGTCAAGTCTGGTTCGCATCTTTTACCAGCTGCTCCGTCTTTAGGTCATGACCTGCCTGGCAGAATGAACTTGGCCTTATTAGAAAAAAACGGGCAAATTCTTTTACCTCGCTTAGCTTATCTTCATAGTCATTATTGGAAACCTGGAGATTTTAAATATAATGCGGCGATGGCGATCCAAGTACTTAACAACGATTTTCTAACCCGCTTACCAGCCAGTGATACGATTGTTGTTCAAGAAAGTTGGGCTATTATGAAAAAGCAGTGAACAGAATACTCTACTTATATTCAATCTTTATGCAACCGAGCTATATTGACAAGTAAGTTGGTTATAAGGCTAAAAACATCACCACAAGTAATTTAAAAAACGACAGTTTATGAAAGCAGAAAAATTCAATATCTTCGGTAGCAAGAACACCAAACAACTGAATGAAAATGGACATTCTCTTTTTTTAAAACGATTATTAAGCCCTAATGGGCAACACAATTTAGAGAATTTCTTCTTGAAACATTTTGTAGAAGTTGTATTGGAGTGCTCATTTGACGAAACTCAACCATGGGTTGCCGAAAAAGAAAAGCAAGCAGGGAAAGGCAGAACCGATTTGTGTATTCGCTCAAAAAGCTTTTCGATTGTTATTGAGAATAAAATTTATGCGAAAGACGAAAACTCTCAATTATACCGTTATTGGCGCAATAAAATTTACCGAGAAACAACATACAACCAAGAGATGGACAATAAAAAGTGGGAACAATCTAAATTAATCTATCTTACTCGCTACGGGATACCACCCCAAGAAATATCCCTGCACCGGCCTTATGACTCAAGTAAGAAATATGACGGATTTCCTGATAAACTATCAATAGAAAGAATTACTTGCATTTCTTATAAAGAGCACATGAGCAAGTGGATTGAGGAATGCATAGGTACAATTGACAAAATCCAAAATCCTCGTTTAGTTTGTATCTTGGAACAGTATAAAGAATGGATTGATGATATCCTTGAAGAGAAGAAATAATTCAGGTTGGGTCAAAGATATTGATCTCTACTGTTAAGATATAATATTCGACAAATCCCTATACATATAGTTTTAATTTTGCCCTTCAACGTCGTCAACCCTTCCAAAAGTTCCTATCCATCAGTATTTCGGGGTGAATGGAAGCCTCTTCACCGCCATTCACCCGATCCACCCTGTCTCGTCCATTGAGTTTGAGCTATTCCAATCCCGTCTGTGCAGGTAAATTATACAAAGCATGGAAACGAATACTAAACAGCAGTAATCCAAGCATTTAAAGCAAACACTCCAAGAAATATTCAGCACCTTTTTAGTGTTTCACAGCTGTGAAATGGCTGTTTCATTACCGTGGAATAGCTGTTTCACAGCTGTGGAATAGCCCTTTCATTTATATGAAACAACAAAAAGCTCGTTGGTTAGTATGAAAACACCTCAAGGATGATGTGTAATGCCTACTTACAAGTAATGTAGTGAAGCGTTACAACAAGTCTAATTTTATTTTGATCAAATGAAATGAGAGGTTACTCTTATTCTAAATCAGGACGGGTCACGGTGAACTCGGTGAACCCCGGTGAAGGAGGGGCTATTCATACTGTAATCCGCATAAACAGGGCATCCGGGATGGTTGAAGGCGGTGAAAGGTGGGAATAAAACTCTATGTATACGGAGGAATTCTATGGCAGAACAACAGTTCTGGGAGTGTTTGAGATTTCGTAACGTTCATTGAGTATGGCTGCATTCACAAACAGGGTGTTGTCAATTTGTTCTATTCCATATGCATCGTGAACGTGGCCGAAGAGATGACATATTGGCCGAACTTTTGCACGGTTTTGCAATAAGCTACGGTCGCCATAATTGATCTTTGCCGAAGAGTCCAAGATGCAATAAGGCGGTTGATGGGTTATGAGGACATGTGTATCAGCCGGAATTTCTTTAATCTGTTTTTCGTAATTTTCTGATAGTAAATCTTCCATAAACATGGGAACCCCATAGAAACTTATCCCGTTAATAGTAATACCCGTATTACACAGATAGAAACAATTCTCAGGCAAACCTTCTATGTTGGCTCCGAATAAACAATCATCATGATTGCCTGCAATAAAAATTTTGTATGCGTATGGCAAAGCAAAAAACCATTCCATAAAATCCATTACCTCGTTTCCCGAACCAGAAAAGGTAATATCGCCCGAGTGGATGATAACATCAGCCGGTGATAAGTATTGCAATGAATGGGCTTTTACCATGAGTAGCTGAGAGGTGGAAGAGTTGTATATTATTAAAACTACATCCCTTTCAACTTGTCTATATCAATAAAAATATTGAGTACATACTTTGTCAATTTATGGTCTGTAATTTGAAGATATGTATTACGAGCTTTTTCAGCGACATGCCACTTTTCTTCTACATCTGGTCCTTTGACACTACTATCTCCAATAAAATATACATTAACAAGATAAACTTGCTTTCCACATTGCTCTCTCAAAAAATACAGATGAGATAATCGATTCGCATATTGATAATATCTACCAGACCAATCAACACCATTAGCTATATCAAGAAAAGACTTTGTTTCATTCAGAGATTTCCGTATTAATAACACCGATTCCTCTTTGGCTTTAGTTGGTGAACCAACAAACTCTCGTATATTAGCCTTAGCTTCAACAAGAATTATCTTCCCTTTAGCTGTTTTTGCCAATGCATCCCACTGTGGCCCTCTTTTTGGCCAAAAAACAGATAGCTTAATTTCATCAGGATTAAGATCTATCTGTCTCAAAAAATCATCGTCACTATATTCAGCGAACTCATCTTCCTTCATTGGAGACACCCAGATTATTTCATCATTCTCAAATTCTCTACACAGTTTCCTAATCTCACTATTGATCAATTCAACATTTCTGTTTATTAACAATTGAATATTTCTCAAACTACCTTTACCATTTTTCTTTTGTCGAACTTTCATACTTTTTGCTTTTTATTTCAAAGATAGCATGACTTTCTTATTTTTACAAATTTTATTACAAAATCATTTATTTGCTGACAAACGATCAACAGAAAGAGTCACTTGCATTTCTTACTAAACGCACATAAACAAGTGAATTGAAGACATTCGGTAGCGGTTGAAGGAGGTGGAAGGGCGGAAATAAAACTCTATGTATACGGAGTAGCTCTGCGACGAAACAAGAGCCACAGCTTTACCTCATAATCAGTCGTTAAAAATAACAGAAATAAGCACAATGTAGATTCCTTTTCTTGAATTAAGCTCCAGAAATAACTACCTTTGCCGCCTATTTACAAAAAACAGACAGTATCATGTCAGAAAGCAACTATATATCCATCAAAGGTGCACGGGTAAACAACCTGAAAAACATCGACGTCGATATCCCCCGCAACAAGCTGGTGGTTATCACCGGTTTATCGGGTTCCGGGAAATCATCCCTTGCCTTTGACACACTTTATGCCGAGGGACAGCGCCGTTATGTGGAGAGCCTCAGCAGTTACGCCCGCCAGTTTCTGGGACGTATGAGCAAGCCGGAGTGCGACTTCATCAAGGGTATCCCACCCGCTATCGCCATCGAGCAGAAGGTGAGCAGCCGCAACCCACGTTCTACCGTTGGTACTTCGACCGAGATATACGAATACCTGCGCCTGCTTTATACGCGGGTGGGTAAGACATACAGCCCTGTGAGTGGTGAGGAAGTGAAGAAACACTCCATCGAAGATATTGTCAACACTATGCGTTCGTATCCGGAAGGGACGCGCTACACCATACTTGCCCCGATTCTGCTGCGCGAAGACCGTACGCTGGAAGAGCAATTGGACATTGACCGCAAGCAGGGATTCACCCGTCTGGAGGTAGATGGCGAGATGATACGCATTGATGAGTATAAGCCGAAGCCAAATGACACGGTGTATCTGCTGGTCGACCGTATGGTGGTAGCCAACACCAAAGATGCCATCAGCCGCATGACCGACTCTGCCGAGACTGCCATGTACGAAGCCGATGGAACGTGCATACTCCGTTTCTATCTGGAAGATGGCACAACGAAACGACATACATTCAGTACAAAATTCGAAGCGGACGGCATCATATTTGAGGAGCCGAACGACCAGATGTTTTCGTTCAACTCGCCCATTGGCGCTTGCCCGGCATGTGAGGGATTCGGTAAGGTCATCGGTATAGACGAACATTTGGTTGTGCCCAACCGTGCCTTAACCATCTACGACGGCGCCATTGTATGCTGGAGGGGCGATAAGGTAGGCGAATGGAAGGATGAAGTGATTCACAATGCAGATAAAGTAGGACTTCCCATCTTTACGCCCTACTATGAGCTGACCGACGAGCAACGCCGGATGCTGTGGGAAGGTACCAAGTACTTCGGAGGTATCAACCAGTTCTTCGAGCATTTGGAAAAGGATATTTATAAGATCCAGAACCGGGTGATGCTGGCTCGTTACCGGGGCAAGACTACGTGTCCGAAGTGCCACGGTACCCGACTGAAACCTGAAGCGGGTTATGTACGGGTGGATGGACATAGCATCTCGGAACTGGTAGACCTGCCTATTACGGAACTAAAGAAGTTCTTCGACCGGTTAAAGCTGAATGAGCATGACGAAGCTGTTGCCCGCCGTATCCTGTTAGAGATCAACAGCCGCATCCGCTTTTTGCTCGATGTGGGGTTAGGATATCTCACACTAAACCGTCTGAGCAACTCGCTATCAGGTGGAGAAAGTCAGCGCATCAACCTAGCTACATCGCTGGGCAGCAGTCTGGTAGGTAGTCTGTATATCCTCGACGAGCCAAGTATCGGACTGCATAGCCGCGATACCGACCGCCTGATCCATGTACTGCGCCAGTTGCAGGAACTGGGCAACACCGTGGTGGTGGTAGAGCATGACGAAGAGATTATCCGGGCAGCCGATTACATCATCGACATCGGTCCGAATGCCGGACGTCTGGGAGGAAGGATTGTGTACGAGGGCGACATGAAAAATCTGAGAGAAGGCAGTAGCAGTTATACCGTACGCTATCTCTTAGGCGAGGATGAGATAACCGTACCGACACTCCGCCGCCCGTGGAACAACTACATCGAGATAAAAGGTGCACGTGAGAACAACTTGAAAGGAGTGGATGCACGCTTCCCGCTCAACGTAATGACGGTAGTAACGGGCGTTTCGGGCTCGGGAAAGAGTACCTTGGTGCGCGATGTCTTCTACCGGGCATTAAAGCGTGAGTTGGACGAATGCAGCGACCGTCCGGGTGAGTTTCTCTCTATAGGGGGCGACCTGCGCAACCTGAACAATGTGGAGTTTGTCGACCAGAACCCCATCGGAAAGTCATCCCGTTCCAATCCGGTGACGTACATCAAGGCATACGACGAGATCCGCAAGCTGTGGGCCGACCAACCTTTGGCCAAACAAATGGGCTACACCCCGGGGCACTTCAGTTTCAATAATGAAGGTGGACGTTGCGAAGAGTGTAAAGGCGATGGTACCATCACGGTAGAGATGCAATTCATGGCCGATCTGGTATTGGAGTGTGAGTCGTGTCACGGCAAACGCTTCAAGGCCGACACATTGGAGGTGAAATATTACGAAGTGAATATATACGATGTGTTGGAGATGACAGTAAACCAGGCAGTGGAGTTCTTCACCAAGCACGGGCAGAAAAAGATTATCAAGAAACTAACTCCGTTACAGGATGTCGGTCTGGGATATATCAAGCTGGGACAGGCTTCATCCACTCTCTCGGGCGGTGAGAACCAACGTGTGAAACTGGCCTTCTACCTTAGTCAGGAGAAAGTCGACCCTACCCTCTTCATCTTCGACGAGCCGACTACCGGATTGCACTTCCACGATATCCGCAAACTGCTCGATGCATTCGATGCATTGCTTCGCCGCGGGCATACCATTGTGATTATTGAACACAACCTGGATGTGGTAAAGTGTGCCGATCATGTGATCGACCTCGGTCCGGAAGGTGGCGACAAAGGCGGTAACATCGTTGCTGTGGGTACACCGGAACAGGTGGCCGCCTGTGCGGCAAGTTATACGGGACAGTTCCTAAAGGAAAAGCTCAATCAAACGAAGTAATACTCACAACGTATATATACTATAGAGGGCACAGCGGTTTATTTTTCTTATAAACCCACTGTGCCCTCTCTTATTTTAACAATAAACGTTATCAGAAATAGAAGCTGAAACCTACTTTAACGCCAAATCTGGAATAGTCATTATCCTTGAAACTCAAATCATAATAAATAGCCGGTTCGATAGTTACCGAACGGCTCAGGAAGAAAGCATACCCTGCTTCCGAATACCAGGCCAGATCGGTATACTTTTGGCCTCCTCCGTCCCAACGTTTCACCTTCAAGCCACCGCCTACATACACACCTATCAGATCGAAATAATACCGGCCACCCATACCCAGCGTATACGTATCTCCTGCTTTCTTCCAATCGGCACCCACGGTTGCCATCACAGCAAAATTATCTGCCACAAAGGTTCCTCCCTGCCCCATTATTCCCAGATGGAAATCTTCGGCTTTGCTATACGACAAACTTGCCTCGGTCAGTGATGTGTTGATTAACCATTTTCCTTTTTCAAATTGTGCCCGGACACCTACTGTAATTGCCAACAAGCAAACCATTACTACTAACTTCTTCATCTTTCTTCTCTTTTATGTTGTTTATACTTCTCCTCTTCCTCCCGGCGGCGCTGCTGCAATTGCTCTTTTTTCCTCAGCACCAGCCAAAGCACCAGTACGATCACGTACGAACCGGCCACCGTGAGGTATTTCTCCATATCTCCCAGTTCCGTGTTACGCGGCAACAGATAGAGTGCCGTAGCAGAGACATAAATAAGCAAGGCTATCGTAAGCCAAGTCGATTTTCTAAGCTTCTTCATTCAAATTCTATTTAAACAATTCTCGTCTTTCTTTTCCAGATGATAAACCAGGCAATAGCCACCACCACACAAACAGTACCAGCCGTATAAGCCCAAACAGGCGGCCAGGCAAAACCTTCGGGTGCCATGCAAATGTAAGTAGAACAAACAGCCGTCATAAACAAAGCAGGTACCATCGTCAGCAGGTAGGGTTTCTTTTTCTGCACCAGATATACGGTGATAGCCCAAAGTGTAAATACCGACAATGCCTGGTTGGTCCATGCAAAATAACGCCAGATGGTATTAAAGCCTTCTTTATCATTAAGACTATATAGCAGGATACCAATCGTAGCCACAAAGATAGGTACACTGACCATCAACCGTTTCCATATCTTTTTCTGCTCGATACCCAAAAAGTCGGCTATCATCAACCGGGCCGAACGTAAAGCCGTATCGCCCGTAGAAATCGGTGCTGCTACAATACCCAGAATAGCCAATATCCCCCCCACGGCTCCCAACCAGTTCTTCGATATCTGCGAAGCTACATCAGCCCCGGTGTAAAGAACCTCTTTGCCACCATCCATATAACTGATTCCGTGTTCGCCAAAGAAACAGGTCGCAGCAGCGGCCCAGATCAAAGCTACAATCCCTTCGGATACCATAGCCCCATAGAAGATACGACGTCCTTGCTTTTCGTGCATCATACAACGGGCCATCAGGGGCGACTGCGTGGCATGGAAACCCGAAATTGCTCCACAAGCAATGGACACGAACATCATCGGGAAGACAGCCAACCCGGTATAGTTGGTACCTAAGCCTTCGGTCAGCTCGGGCAAAGGGGGATGATGCCAATAGAGCATCACTAATATACCAGCGGCCATAAACAACAGTGAAGCGGCAAACAGGGGATATATTTTACCAATGATTTTATCAATGGGAAGTAATGTAGCCAGAACATAATACGCAAAGATGACATACATCCAGAATATGGCATCCATATTTTTGGGAGTCATCCCGGCAAGCAGTCCTGCCGGGCCGGACACAAACACGGCACCAACCAGTACCATCAGGATAGGAATCAATATAAGCATGGCCATCTTGGTCCGCCGTCCCAGATAGCGCCCGATGGTTTCGGGCAAGGATTCCCCACCGTTGCGCAAAGAAAGCATCCCCGCTAAGTAATCATGGGTAGCGCCGGCAAAAATAGTTCCTACCACGATCCAGATGAAAGATGCCGTACCGAACTGTGCTCCCATGATAGCTCCAAAGATAGGTCCCAGTCCTGCTATATTGAGAAACTGGATCATAAAAATCTTCCAGGAAGGTAAACGGATATAATCCACTCCATCCGCCTTGGTTTGTAACGGAGTTTGCCGGTTATCGGGAGCAAAAATACGCTCTACCAAACCGCCATACAGAAAATATCCGGCAATGAGTACCAACAAACAAATAGTAAATGTTATCATAGCTTACTGTAGTACTTTAAATGGACACAAATGTAACATAATCTTCCGAAACGCCCAACAATACCGACTGTTTTACTACCTTTGTCTCCGAATTATGACAAAGATCGAACGTATGCGTCAATTTATCTTTCTACTCTTTTTAGGGTGGATTCTTCCCACCTGGTCGCAACCTAAATATGAAGTGCGGGCAGCATGGGTTACTGCCGTGTACGGACTGGACTGGCCCCGCACACAAGCCACTTCTGCAGCTTCCATGCAACGCCAACAAAGAGAGCTCGTTGAGATACTCGACCGACTGAAAGCGGCCAACTTCAACACCGTGCTTTTCCAGACACGTACGCGGGGCGATGTGATTTACCATTCGGAAATAGAACCATACAATTCCATATTGACAGGTAAGATAGGAGGTGATCCGGGATATGACCCGCTGGCCTTTGCCGTGCAGGAATGCCACAAACGCGGCATGGAATGTCATGCGTGGATGGTTGCCATTCCATTGGGCAACAAGAAGCATGTGGAGGCATTGGGCGCACGGTCGGTCACCAAGCGGATGAAAGATATCTGTGTACCTTATAAGAACGAATACTTTCTGAACCCCGGTCATCCGGCTACGAAGGAGTACCTGATGAAGCTGACGCGCGAAGTAGTAACCCGGTACGATGTAGACGGAGTACACTACGACTACCTGCGCTATCCGGAGAGAGCACCGAAATTCCCCGATAGCTACGACTTCAAACGTTATGGAAAAGGCCGCTCACTGGATCAGTGGCGGAGAGACAACCTGACGGAAATAGTACGCTATATATATAAAGGTATCAAGGAAATCAAACCGTGGGTAAAGGTTAGTACATGCCCCGTAGGAAAATACCGGGATACCTCACGCTACTCATCGTATGGTTGGAATGCATTCCATGTGGTATACCAGGACCCGCAAGGTTGGCTGAGCGAAGGTATTCAGGATCAGATCTATCCCATGATGTATTTCCGGAGAAATCATTTTTATCCGTTCGCACTCGACTGGCAGGAACAAAGCAATGACCGCCAGGTGATTCCGGGACTGGGCATTTACTTTCTCGACCCGGCCGAGGGCAACTGGACCCGTGACGAGATCGACCGTCAGATGTACTTCATCCGTACCGAGGGATTGGCCGGTGAAGCACACTACCGCATGAAATACCTGATGGACAATACACAAGGTATTTACGACGAACTGAAAGAGAACTTCTATGCATATCCCGCATTGCAACCCGCCATGCCGTGGTTGGACAACGAAGCTCCCACTGCCCCATCGGACTTGCGGGCAACAGTCGATGGCGGTTACACGGAACTGACCTGGAAAGCAGCTACTGATAACGACAAACGCAATGCTCCGATGTATGTGATCTACGCTTCGGACACCTACCCTGTAGATACCAATCGCCCGGAATCGATCATTGCCCAACGTATCCGGGGGACGTCATATACCTACGCTCCTATCCTCCCCTGGGAAGCCAAACGTTATTTTGCAGTCAGCGCCATCGACCGTTACGGCAATGAAGGACCGGCTGTTCAGGTGCCGCAAAGCACCCAGGCCCGGTAGTGGCTATGCTTGGTCACGGGCACTAAAGGAAGATAACCGGATACCACCCGACCTGCTTCTACGTTCAGAGGATAGCATCTTTGCAACTCTTCATGTGCTATCAATGCTTCTCCCGGCCGGTTGTGATAGGAGATATGGAATTCACCTGTCGTTTCGGGGTAGATATAACGGTCGAACAATAAACGGGCCACCACTCCCATATTCATACGCAGATTGATTTCCACACAGGGATGTATGCAGTAAAGCGGCTTTCCGGTAAAAGATTCCGTTTCTCCTTCCATCCGGCAAATCATCATATCGATGCCCAGATAACCCCGGTAATCGGTCTTTATCAGATCGGCCAGTTTCTTTTCCAAACAGTGCCGTAAATCATGCAAAGCTTCTGCCGGAACATACTCCGACAACCGTTGCTCTATCGCCGCATCAGCCAGTAACAGACTCTTTTCGTATGCTCCACCCTGCCCGGTGGCAAAGAGCGAGTATCCGACAAAATCCACTCCCCCGGCACCATCCGAAAAGAATTCCATCGCGAAATCTTCCACCTTATTATATATAGGTTCTGCCACAACTCCTCCCTGCAAAGAGGCTATCCGCGAACACCATCCGGCTATGTAAGGTGAGAATACGCCTCTGCACCAGTTCAGCCCCTTGCCACTACCCGATAGAGGGGCTTTCAACAAGCTGACTTCGTGAGACTCCACATACTCTTTCCATTCCTCTTCCCGGGTAAGAAAAGCCGATTCACCACAAAAGTATTCGCCCAATTGAAGTTCCGGAAGCATCTCCACCGCTCGTTTCCGGTGCGACAAACGCCGCATCGCCTGTAACTGCTCTTGTGAAGGCAAACCCGCTTCGGATACCACCAAAGCTAACAATCGTTTCGCCAATGCCGGATTCCAACCCCAAGGCAAGACACTCACATCTTCCAAAGTCGCCAACTCCGGTTCCGTCACCAATTTCACTTCCAACGGGAATCTTTCTTTCATTGTTTTTAGGAAAGCGAGATTATAGGCCGAGGGTGCCAGCACCCTACTCTCCGGCTCTGCGTACCACACAGGTAACAACGCAAGGTCGGCAGCCATCTGCCGGGCAGAAGCAGGAGCCATATAATTGGCATCGCCATTGGCAAGCGCCAGGTCATTATCCGGATTGAACAGGTAAATCGTTTGCATCTTCATCGTCAATAAAGGAAATTACCGGCAAATATACGGGCAAAATACGATTGTAACGTATCTCTAACCTTTAAAAAGAAAGGAAACTTGTATTCCTCGTAGAGCAAGATAGTGTTGATCTACGACCAAGCTTATGTTACTCACCGACCATCGATGTTAAACATGTACATCTTATGCAGTACGAGATGTACATCTTATACAGTCAAAGATGCACATGTTATGCTGCATAAGATGTACATCTTTAACATTGACCCTCGGTGTGTAAAGGTTGCTCACTCTACGAGTAACGTTAGCTTGCTCGTAGAGCGTCGGTACGATGCCTTTGAATAAACAAAACCACACATATCTTGACACATAC
Organism: Bacteroides sp.; assembly: GCA_031554665.1. Taxonomy (GTDB): domain Bacteria; phylum Bacteroidota; class Bacteroidia; order Bacteroidales; family Bacteroidaceae; genus Bacteroides. The sequence goes on from JAVBVA010000004.1 coordinate 66,129, forward strand.
CGACAAAGTATAAACTTACTAAAGAAAACTTACAATTTTGCTATCTCTACTTTGCAACTGACAAAAAAAGCATTATCTTTGCCGCTTGAAAAATGAAAGCAAAAGTAATGGAATCATTCTACCGCACACATGCTTACCTGTTGGAACACACAAATGCTCCGGTACGTCGCGACCTGATGGACGAGATTGACTGGAACGACCGGCTGATAGGTATCAAAGGAACACGAGGTGTAGGCAAAACCACTTTCCTTCTTCAATACGCCAAAGAGAAATTCGGAAACGACCGCTCCTGCCTTTTCATTAATATGAACAATTTTTATTTCTCCGGACACAGTATTGTCGATTTTGCTTCTGAGTTTCAAAAACGCGGCGGAAAGGTATTGCTCATCGACCAAGTGTTCAAGTACCCTGACTGGAGCCGGGACCTGCGCGCCTGTTACGACCAGTTTCCCAACCTGAAGATTGTCTTCACCGGTTCGTCGGTAATGCGTTTGAAAGAGGAAAACCCTGAATTGCACGGCATTGCACAAAGTTACAATCTACGTGGATTCTCGTTCCGGGAATTCCTGAACTTGCATACTGACATGAAATTCCGTGCTTATACACTGGACGAGATATTGAACAACCACGAGCAGATAGCCCGCGGAATCCTGTCGAAAGTACGTCCGCTGGATCATTTCCAGGACTACCTGCACCATGGGTTCTATCCGTTCTTCCTCGAAAAGCGCAACTTTTCGGAGAACCTGCTCAAAACGATGAACATGATGGTCGAAGTAGATATTCTACTCATCAAGCAGATCGAGTTGAAATATCTTTCGAAGATCAAGAAACTACTGTACCTTCTGGCGGTAGAGGGCCCCAAAGCACCGAACGTCAGCCAGTTGGCTACCGACATACAAACATCCCGCGCCACGGTGATGAACTACATCAAATACCTGGCCGACGCACGACTGATCAATATGGTTTATCCCAAAGGAGAAGAATTCCCTAAGAAACCGTCGAAGATCATGATGCACAACACCAACCTGATGTATTCCATCTACCCGGTGAAGGTCGAAGACCAGGATGTACTCGATACATTCTTTGCCAACAGTTTATGGAAGGATCATAAGGTACATAAAGGCGAGAAAAACGTCTCCTTTATGGTGGACGATAAAATGCCGTTCAAGATCTGTACGGAAGGACTGAAAATAAAGAATAATCCGGGTGTGACATATGCACTGCACAAAGCAGAAATCGGACGGGGTAACCAGATACCCTTGTGGATGTTTGGTTTCTTATATTAATAGATGAAGATAGAGAATTTATTTACTTAAATATTTAATTTTGTTATGACTAAACAGAAGAAATTTATTACTTGTGATGGTAACCAGGCCGCTGCACATATCTCGTATATGTTCTCGGAAGTAGCCGCGATTTATCCTATCACTCCCTCTTCAACCATGGCTGAGTACGTGGACGAGTGGGCTGCCGCAGGACGTAAGAACCTCTTCGGCGAAACTGTATTGGTACAGGAAATGCAATCGGAAGCAGGTGCTGCAGGTGCCGTTCACGGTTCATTGCAAGCCGGTGCGTTGACTTCTACGTACACCGCTTCGCAAGGTCTGTTGCTGATGATCCCGAACATGTACAAGATTGCCGGTGAATTCCTGCCTTGCGTGTTCCACGTATCAGCTCGTACGCTGGCCAGCCACGCATTGTGTATCTTCGGTGACCATCAGGACGTTATGTCTGCCCGTCAGACAGGTTTCGCCATGTTGGCCGAAGGTTCTGTACAGGAAGTAATGGACCTGTCGGGTGTAGCTCACTTGGCTACTATCAAGTCACGCGTTCCGTTTATGAACTTCTTCGACGGTTTCCGTACCTCACACGAAGTACAGAAGATCGAACAGTTGGATAATGAAGACCTCGCTCCGCTGCTCGACCAACAAGCTTTAGCCGAAGTCCGTGCACGCGCATTAAATCCGTCTACTCCGGTGGCCCGTGGTATGGCTGAGAATCCCGACCACTTCTTCCAACACCGCGAATCATGTAACAACTACTACGAACAGGTTCCTGCTATCGTAGAAGAATACATGAACGAAATCTCCAAAATCACAGGCCGCAAATACGGTTTGTTCGATTACTATGGAGCCGACGATGCCGAACGCGTAATCATCGCGATGGGTTCTGTAACCGAAGCTGCCCGCGAAGCTATCGACTATTTAGTAGGAAAAGGCGAAAAGGTGGGTATGGTTGCCGTACACTTGTATCGTCCGTTCTCTGCTAAGCACTTCCTGGCTGCTGTTCCGAAGACTGCGAAGACTATCGCTGTTCTCGACCGTACCAAGGAACCGGGTGCTACCGGCGAACCGTTGTACCTCGACGTTAAAGACTGTTTCTATGGTGCAGCCGATGCTCCGGTTATCGTAGGTGGCCGTTACGGTTTGGGCTCAAAGGACACTACTCCGTCACAAATCATGTCGGTATTCGAAAACCTCGCATTGCCGATGCCGAAGAATCACTTCACCATCGGTATTGTAGACGACGTAACATTCACTTCTCTGCCCCAGAAAGAAGATATCGCTTTGGGTGGCGAAGGCTTGTACGAAGCCAAGTTCTACGGTTTGGGAGCTGACGGTACAGTAGGTGCCAACAAGAACTCTATCAAGATTATCGGTGATAACACAGATAAATACAGCCAGGCTTACTTCTCTTACGACTCTAAGAAGTCGGGTGGTTTCACTTGCTCGCATTTGCGCTTCGGTGACAAGCCCATCCGTTCTACATACCTGGTAAACACTCCGAACTTTGTGGCTTGCCACGTTCAGGCTTACCTGCACATGTATGATGTAACCCGCGGTCTGCGTCAAAACGGAACAGTCCTGTTGAACACCATCTGGGAAGGCGACGAACTGGCTAAGAACCTGCCGGTACGCGTGAAGAAGTACTTCGCACAGAAGAACATCAGCGTGTACTACATCAACGCTACAGAGATTGCTCAGGAAATCGGTTTGGGCAACCGTACCAACACCATTCTCCAGTCGGCATTCTTCCGCATTACGCAAGTAATCCCGGTGGACCTGGCTATCGAGCAGATGAAGAAATTCATCCAGAAGTCATACGGCAAGAAGGGCGAAGAAATCGTGAACCTGAACTACGCTGCTGTTGACCGTGGTGGTGAATACAAACAACTTCCCGTTGACCCGGCATGGGCTAACCTCGGCGACGAAGCTGCTGAGACTAACAATGATCCGGCTTTCATCAACGAAGTGGTTCGTCCGATCAATGCACAGGATGGCGACTTGCTGCCCGTATCTGCATTCGCCGGTCGCGAAGACGGAACCTGGGATCAGGGAACTGCCAAATACGAGAAACGTGGTGTAGCTGCCTTCGTTCCCGAATGGAATCCTGAAACCTGTATCCAGTGTAACAAGTGTGCTTATGTTTGTCCTCACGCTTCTATCCGTCCGTTCGTACTCGACGCAGAAGAGCAAAAGGGTGCAAACTTCCCAATGCTGAAAGCTACCGGTAAGCAATTCGACGGTATGACATTCCGTATCCAGGTATCAGTTCTCGACTGTCTGGGTTGCGGTAACTGTGCCGACATCTGCCCGGGCAACCCGAAGAAGGGTGGCAAGGCGCTTGCTATGAAGCACCTCGAAAGCCAACTTCCCGAAGCTGCCAACTGGACTTACTGCGCTGAAAACGTGAAGAGCAAACAACACCTGGTTGACATCAAGGCTAACGTGAAGAACTCTCAGTTCGCTACTCCGCTGTTCGAATTCTCGGGCGCTTGCTCGGGTTGTGGTGAAACTCCGTACGTGAAGTTGATCACTCAGTTGTTCGGCGACCGCGAAATGGTAGCTAACGCAACCGGATGTTCTTCTATCTACTCAGGCTCAGTGCCTTCAACTCCGTATACAACCAACGAAAAGGGACAAGGTCCGGCTTGGGCTAACTCACTGTTCGAAGACTTCTGTGAATTCGGTCTCGGTATGGAACTCGCCAACGAAAAGATGCGCGAACGTATTGTGAAGCTGATGAACGAAGCTATTGCCAACAACTGTTGCGGTGGAGAATACAACGAAGTGTTCGGCGAATGGATCGCTAATATGTTCGATGCAGACAAGACTAAGGAACTGGCCGACAAGATCATCCCGATGCTGGAAGCTGGTAAGGACAAGTGCGACACTTGCAAGCAACTCTACTCATTGAAGAACTATCTGGTAAAACGTAGCCAGTGGATCATCGGCGGTGACGGTGCTTCTTACGATATCGGCTACGGCGGTCTCGACCATGTGATTGCTTCGGGTAAAGATGTGAACATCCTCGTTCTCGATACAGAGGTTTACTCGAATACCGGTGGACAGTCGTCTAAAGCTACTCCGGTAGGTGCTATCGCTAAGTTTGCCGCTTCAGGTAAGCGCGTACGCAAGAAAGACCTCGGTCTGATGGCTACCACTTACGGTTATGTATATGTTGCCCAGATCGCTATGGGTGCCGACCAGGTTCAGACCCTGAAGGCCATCCGCGAAGCTGAAGCTTATCCGGGTCCGTCACTCATCATCGCTTACGCACCGTGTATCAACCACGGTTTAAAGAACGGTATGGGTAAGAGCCAGGAAGAAGAAGAAAAGGCGGTTGCATGTGGTTACTGGCACTTGTGGCGTTACAACCCTGCCCTGGAAGCAGAAGGCAAGAATCCGTTCCTCCTCGATTCGAAAGAACCGGTTTGGGAAGGCTTCAAACCGTTCCTGAAGAGCGAAGTACGCTACTCATCACTGATGAAGCAGTATCCGGCAGAAGCTGAAGAACTGTTCCAGGCTGCTGAAGACAATGCGAAATGGAGATTCAACAACTACAAACGTCTGGCTAACCAGGTTTGGGGTTCTGCTGAATAATCATCTATAAATTTTGTAAAAGGAGGCTCCCCGAAATGTCGGAGTCTCCTTTTCTCTTTATAAACTCTATCTGCGGAATAAACCGCAGATCTAATACATATATAATATGGTAGGATTTATTATTTGGGTGATTGGACTCGTCCTCACCATCATGGCCGCTTTGGAGATATGGAAACTGAATGTCGATCCGGTAAAACGTATCGTGGTTATCTGTATCCTCGTCCTGACCAACTGGCTTGGCATTGCAGTATACTATCTGTATGCCAAAAACAAGTTAGCCGACTGGTTGAAATAAGCACATTAGGCAACTACAAAACCTCCACAGCGAGGTGTACAGTAAAGGTTCTCAGCTCTACGAAGAACCTTTACTTGTTAAAAAAGAAATTATTACATTTTCTCTCCCCACGCTACAGGCCGCACAAACAGCATATACAACTTTTATAGAATATTATATACAACTTATAGTTGCATATTCAATAAAATCAATTATATTTGCAGCATAATAACACTCAATAAACAGTTTATAGAATGAAAAGAATTATTTTGTTATCCATGTTATCTGTTCTTACATTCAGTGCATGTGAGAAAGATCTGTATGATGAAGGACTCGCCAAAGAGAAAGAAACGATCAAGGATTTAAAGATTTCAGAAAACTTTGATTGGAGTATGACACAAACAATTACAGTAAACTTAACTGCAACAGTTGAAACACCTGCAAGTGTATATGTTAATGAAGCTTGTACAGATGAATACAAAGTAATTGATTACACTATCATCCCAGGGATGAATATGCCATTATCAGTAGAGGTACCTGCCGCTATCAACAAGCTGTATGTGAAGTACGATGATGTAGTCGAGAGTTTTCCTATCAATGGAAAAGAAGCCAGTTTGGTTCTTGCTTCTACAAAGGCTACTACCAGAGGCTGGGGAAATGGAAATAATGAAAAGCCCATCCGTGTTGGTACACCTTGGTCGACATTGATGTTTGAAGATTTGTTCCCTCAGTTAGGAGATTATGACTTCAATGACTTTGTGGCAAACTACAGATATGATATTGTATACACAGTAACATCCAATAATCAAGGTAATCTGAACTCAAGTCATATTGTAGGATATGAATTTGAGTTTCGTGTAAATGCGGTTGGTGCCACAAAAGACATTACTCCTTATTTAAAAGTATCAACTAAGAACTCAGCTCTGTTATCTACATTCAATATCAATAAGGATTTATTAGTTGTTACTGGTTCAGATGGAGTTAGTATTGAACTCATTGCCAATAGAGAAGGGTATCAGCTCTACAAATTTGTAGGAATGACCAACAAAGCACCCAATCAATACATTAATACCGAAGTCGATAAACCTCTGAACAAGCCTTTAGTTATTAAAGTAGAAGCTCACTCTGTTGATAATCAGGGAGAAAAATGGAGTACTGCTTATTCTTCAAATGTATTGGAATTCGATTTCTTTATCTATAACGGATCAACCGAAATCCATAAGAGAGGATTTGCACCGGCATTAGGTGGCGCATATCCATCCGGTGATATTGAAGATGGTGCAGGAAGTCAATACTACAGCAACGGAAATAATCTGATTTGGGCTATCGACGTCCCGGCTGTCATCAACCATGCAGTTGAGCAGACCAACTTCTTGAAAGCTTATCCGCAGTTCAAGGCATGGGCTACCTCAAGTGGTACATCAAATGCTAACTGGTATAACAGTCCGGTATCTGAACATATCATCAACTACATGGGAGCATTTCCAGTCCAATAATCTTCAGAATAGCAATATATTAAATAAGGTGTCCGGAAATAATCCGGGCACCTTATTCTTTTTTATCCAGATAACTCCACCTGAATATTTTCATATCAACAGTACCATTCGGACGAAACAATACACCTTCGTTAGTCAAAAGCTCTCGTTGCTCGTCCCAACCGGGAGCCAGTCGCCCGGAAGCATTGACAACCCTGTGACAAGGAATGTGCAGTTCTTTGGGCACCTGCTTCAAAACACGTCCTACCATGCGGGAACATTGCGGTTTGCCCAACAAGCAAGCCACATCCCCATAAGTCGTCACCGAGCCCACCGGAACAGCTTGCACAATAGTATACACCTCTCTACAGAATGCTTCCGTTATCGCCTCTCTATTTACCTGATAATCTTTCATAAGTCAACATATATAGCAAATTACTTCCGTTTCAGGAAGTCGGTCGGGCTCTCACCAAACTGATCTTTATAACACTTAGCGAAGTATGAAGGTGAAGTAAAACCTACCTCATAAGCAATCTCGGCCACCGTAAGTTCCGAAGAGGCCAACAGAGAAGCCGCCCGCTTCAGCCGGGCAATTCGGAGCAATTCATTCGGTGCATAGTTGGTAAGCGATTTGATCTTACGATACAACTGTACCCGGCTGAAACCCATCTCCCGCCCCAGATCTTCTACATTCAATTCTGAATCGCCCATCTTTTGTTCGATAAGCGCCTTGAAACGTTCTACAAAATCCTTGTCAATATCACAGATATCTTCCTTGGCTAATGTCTGACCATCGCCAAAGAACTGCTTCAGACGCCGGTGCGAGTCTATCAGGTTGCGGATACGCGTCACTAATAATTGGGAATTGAACGGTTTGGCAATATACGAATCAGCTCCTCCGTCATACCCTTGGATACGTTGCTCATCGAGCGAACAGGCTGTCAACAAGATAACAGGAATATGGCAGGTTTGCATTTCGCTTTTCAGTCGGCGGCAACATTCGATACCATCCATACCAGGCATCATTACATCGGAGATAATCAGATCGGGTACATACTTCATGGCCCGGCGTATTCCTTCCGTTCCATTTGCTGCTTCGATGACCGAATACTCCGCCCCAAGCAAACTACGGATATAGGTCCGGATATCGGCATTGTCATCAATGATGAGTATCGATAGTTTGGATGGATCGTTCATATCCTCCGTAAGCGCCTCATCCATGAGCTCGTCTGTGCTATCGGGCAACAGAAGCGATGCCGTTTCCGGCTGGGAGATCTCCGCCACGGCCTGCTTTGCATCATCCTGAGGAAACTCCACTGTAAACACAGTACCCTGCTTCTCATCGCTTTCTACGGTTATTGTTCCTTCATGCATTTCCACAAAAGCCTTCACCAGAGCAAGCCCGATACCTGACCCGGCATGATTGAGGTCGATCTTATAAAAGCGATTGAAGATGTTACGGATATGATCGGCCGAGATCACACTACCGGTATTAAGTACGGTAAAGCGCAGAAAGCGTCGATCGTCCACCTGCACAGTCATCAAGCGAATAATAACATGCCCGTTCTCGGGAGTAAACTTGAATGCATTGGACAACAGGTTGAAGTAGATACGTTCCAACTTCTCAACATCCACCCGGATATGATAATCTTCCTGGGGTTGAGCTTCAAAGGTAAAATGAATGTGCTTCTTACGCGCTGCCGAGAGGAACGATTCATTCCATCCTTCGAAACAACTCCGTACATCCAGCACCACCGGGACGAATTCCATCTTCCCATTCTCGTATTTACGAAAGTCGAGTATCTGGTTCACTAACCGCAGCAGGATATTAACATTCTTCTTCACCAGATGAAGCAAACGGTTTTGGTCTTTCGTCAGTGCCGGATCGGTCAATAATTGGTCTACCGGGTCGGCCACCAAGGTAAGCGGAGTACGGAAATCATGTGAGATATTGGTAAAGAACACCAGCTTGGCATGCGTGGCTTCTTCCAACTGTTGGGAAAGTAAAATCAATTGGTCGCGCTGATTCTCCAATTGGTCGCGCTGTTCGGCTAACTGATCCCGTTGTTGTTCCAGTTGCTCCTTTTGTTGAGAGAGTTCCCGGTTCAGCCGGTTTTTGGAGCGAAGCGAATTATACACAACCAGCAACAGCCCGGCCACCAGCAAGAGGATCAGCAAACTGCCGTACAGCACTAATTGCTGGTTGGCATACTGTGACAGGTAGAGATCGATCCGTCCGTTCAGGGTACTGATCTTACGGTCGAGCTCTGTTATCTGATTCGTTTGCAGGTTCATCACCCGCGCATTGGTAGGGTCGACAACCGCCGTTGTCAGTATTGTTTCGCGATCGAAAGGACGTTTTTCCAGGATACTCATGGCTGTTTGCATCACCTTATCGCCGCCTGTAGGATAAATAAATGTAGCCGCCAGTATGCTATCGAGCACCATTTCCACTCCATATCCTTTGCCCGGCAATGCATCAATACCCACAAACTTGATCCGGTCGGCCCGTCCCAGACGCCGGGCAGCTTCGTAAGCTCCCGCCGCCATACGGTCGTTCTGTGCAAATACCAGATCGATCTCCGGAAACGCCTCCAGTATCGCATCCATCTTCTCGCTTGCCCGTTTCTGCAACCAACCGGCATCCTCGCTGCACAGCAGCCTGATATCCGGATAGCGGCTGATGGCATTCATAAAGCCCTGGTTGCGCTCCACAGCAGGTGTGGAACTTTTCAGCCCCGATATTTCCGCCACCTTTCCTTTTCCTCCCAGGCGGGCAGCCACATAATTGCCTACCGCCTTCCCTATTTCGTAATTATCAGCGCCGATAAAGGCCGTGTATTTGTCCGATAGAATCTTCCGGTCGACCACAATGACCGGAATACCTTTGTCGTATGCTTCTTCCACGACCGGTGTCATGGCAGCCGCCTCGTTAGGCGATACAATCAAGAGGTCGACCTTCTTGTCGATGAAGTACCGGATGTCTTCCGCCTGTTTCTTACTATCATCAAGTACTTTGCGTATTTCTACCTGCACGCCATCGTAGAACAAAGCTTCGCGCAGGATCTCATTATTCATCTGCTGCCTCCATTCGTCGTCGCTGCATTGCGACACACCGATAAGGTAGCGCGCCTGTTCGTCGCGGCATGATATCGCCAGCAAAGCGCCCAGCAGGAAGAGTATGCTCAGTCGTATTGTTTTCATTCTTTGATTCTCCTTTCCATGATGGGTAGCATACGCATATCGTTATTGGCATTGATTACCGGGAAATACATCATTCCCACTTTGGCCGGGTTCACCGTATAGGTACCGGTGTATCGGGGCAGAAGCTTGATCTGGAACTTATGCTCACCCACAGGTAGTTTCTCGCAGAAGATAGCTGTCTTCTCTTTGAAGTACTCCCGGTGCACTTCCTTGTTCCAGTACATCGGCTTTCCGTCGTACTCGCAACCGGCAGGTATAGGCACTTCGATCATCACATGCTCTGCTCCCTCCTGTTTTACCTGTACAGTAACGGTGAGTGTTACCGGTACGCCGGCAGCCAGCGTCTTTGCCGATAGCGAAGTTTCCACTTCGAAAGCTTCACCCGCTTGTGCCTCTTTCATCCGTTTCACCGTATAGGCACTGTAAAGCATCGGTACTCCGTCTTTCTTCTCCAGTGTCAGTTGTTCGCCGGGCGACAGCACGGTTTGATAAGGAAATGCTGTCCGCGTACCGTTTTCTTTACCCGAAAGCAGGATGGTAGCCGGATTTTCTTTTGTATTCGCCTCGGTCAGTAAGTCGGGAAGTATCGTCGATACGGCCATCGAAGCCTGATATGTATTCCAACCGTATTGTTTCGTTTGTACGATATACAGCTGCATGGCTTCTTTCAGATCGCTCAACGCAGAATCTCTCTTGACTATTTCGTAGGCTATCAAAGTATTAAACAACTTTCCGGAATACCAATACGATTGGCGGCGATCGTCGTCTACATACACCCCGCCCAGTACATCCTTCCGCAGGTACGGGCGAATACTATCGGCCACCTGTGCCAGGTTTTGCTTCTGCTGGATGTCCCACAGCAAAAGTTTCTCTTTCAGATAAGAGACCGGCTGGTACAAATAACTGTTTCCGCCCAATGCTTTGTGCCGGATGGCACTCACCCGGGCCAAGGAATCTTCTACCTGTTCCCTTTGCCGGACGGTGGTTTGCAACATCCGCACCCCGGCAGCATAGTCTACTTCTGCTCCCCATTCGGACAGGGCATGCAGTATTTCTACCTTTTCTATACCGGCTCCCGTGTAAGGTATCAGCCGCACAAAGTCCGATTTCAGTTTACTGCCATCGAGGTCGACGGTGTATCCTGCCTCTTTAGCTGCTTTGAGCGCCCGCAACACATGACCCGAGATCCAGTAAGATGATTGTTCCGAACGTCCCCACCACGACCATAGCCGCCCGTTGTTCCGGTTGTTGCACAAACGGCGGATCAGGTCATTCGTTTGTTTGTCATAACGGAACTTTTCTCCTTTGAAGTGTGCATACTGTTTCTGCGCCAGCAAACCCAACAGTTTGGAAGCCATTTGTTCGTTGCACAGATACTGATATCGAAACAGATAATCGGCAGATTCCATAAAGATATTCAGTGGGCAACTCGTCAGAGTGACGTGCGTAACCTCGTCGGCAGCAGCTTCGATGCATACAGGTTTTCCTACTTGCAGGATGCCCAGCGTACCTTTTTCTATTTCGGTACCTTGTGGTAATACAGGCAGGGTGCGCTCTTCCCCATCCCGGTAACCGTCGTCGCGGGTGAAGAGGTAAGAGGCCGTAATACTGTCACCCACGGTAGGATGAACCGTCAGTTTCTCGTTATACCCACCTTCGAACGTCACCTCGCTATTCATTATCGTATCGGTTCCGATGCTGAACATCGCCTTTCCGCGGATGGCTTTATCGTCCGTATAGTTGCGGATAGTCCCCGCTAACTGGCAGGTATCGCCTGCAACCAGGAACTGCGGAGTGAACAGTTCGGCCATCAACGGTTTGTACGACTGGATAGACTGGCGATAGGTACCCGTTTTCAGTTTCCGGTTCATGGCGTAGACAACTGTCTCCCACTTGGTGATGTTGTCGGGGAAGGTGACATTGAACTCGGCTTTCCCTGCCTTATCGGTATAGAGCCGGGGTTGCCAGAAACCTACATCGGAGAAGTTCCGGCGCAGACCATTCAACTGCAACAACTCATTGTACAGTTGCTTTTCGGCTTCTTGGGCAGCAGCCTTATCCGCTTCTTCGTCCAATGGCTCCGTTGGAGTCACTGTCTCAGCAGCAGCAGAAGACACCATTACTCCCATCACTGCCCCGGTGAGCTCGCTACGACGTGCCGTGCCATAGCCCACCACCACTACTTCCTCCAGCATTTGACAATCGTCTTCCATCACCACCGATAAGTCCATACCATGAGTCACCAGCATTTCTTTACGCTGATAACCGATAAAGCTAAACTCCAGAATAGCCTGTCTGTTTGTCGGGTAGATCTCGAAATAACCATCTATATCAGCAATAGTTCCTTCGGTAGTTCCTTTCACCAGCACACAACAACCAGTCATAGGTATTCCTTCTGAGTCGTACACATACCCGCATACCTTATTCCCAAAAGCACGTCTCACCTGCGTTATCCACTGGGGGGGTGGCTGGTTGGGACCTATCGGATTATTGTTCATCACGGTACATAGCCACTCCATAGAAAGCGAATCGCACGGATGCACCACCGCCTGTCGCATATCTACGTCCAGCCACGTGTTCGAAAGCACAGGCAGTGAATCGGTCCTCAGGTACTTCCCGTTGTTGTACAGCAGGATGGCGTTGTACATTCCGTCGGGTATGGAGATGAACTCCCGCCTGCCTTGTATGGTAGAGTCCGGGAAGAGCATCTTGCCCGTAGCCCGGTTCTCGAGAAGCAGATTGGCTACTCCGGTCGAATCTTTCTCCACCGGCAAACAGAAGTTGAGCCGCTTGCCTACCTGATTGAGGTAGATACGCGTGGGATGCCAGGCCCTTCCTTTCCGGTAGGCCGCTACTACGCTATCGAACAGAGGACGCGTCAGGTGAAAATCATTCAACTGATTGAATTTAGTGTCGGAAGAGAAAGACAAGTATGTAGGAAACAGGTCGGTGGTAGAATACTTATAGACTACATTTCCTTCGAACTGATACGAATACCCTCCCTCATGCCTGTACCGCACCCGGTTGGCGTAACGCATGTATCCGGGAGCTACCGGACCCACCACCACCCCATTCCGGATGTGCCGTACCTGACCGGCAAGATAAACAGGATAGATGGTTCCATCTTTATCGAGCACCGTGTAGTCTGCGTTGGCAGGAACAGGCATGCGACAAATATACGTGCTGTACCGTTTCATTTCGGCCGATGAGAAAATGGAACGACCTGCTCTATCGGTATATGGAAGCGGCAACACATAAGCTTCGCGGGGCAGACGATCCAGGTTGACACTAAACAAGGTCTTCTTTCCTTTCTCGAACGGGAGCTGATCGAAGATGATGGCCTGATCGGAAAGCCGGAGCGTTATCTTATGGTATTGCAACGCATTGCTGACAAGAAAGGAGTATCCGCGCGGTTGCTCCGCCCAGGAGAAATAGACAGGTACATCGTCTACTTCGATGACATAGATGCCCACTGCCTTCCCGTCTTTCATCACAAAGGGGGCAAACTGGGTGGTTCCGTCGGGTGTGTTGACTGTATGTTTGAACATCGTTCCGGCAGCCGGATAGGTGAACTGGTAATAGGACATTGCATCCAAGCCTGCCCATTGGTTCCAGTACGCATAGTCGAGCGGACGGGCATAGAGGTAGTTCTTCTTCCGCATGGAGTAACTTGCCCGCTGTTCGCGTCCCTGTGGCGCCTGAGTGTAATCGGGCAGGTCGGGTATATAGTACTGCAACTGCGTGTTCACGGCGAAGGCAGTCAAGTCGACCGCCGGTACCGGACGTCCCTCGGCATTACTTACCGTCAGTGTGGCATTGACCTGCTGACCGGGGTAGATACGTTTCGGCAAGTCGGTCTCTATGGTCAGATTGCCGGGCTTCACCCAGTAGTTCTTCTTCAACACTTGTTCCTCTCCGCCAATGGAGTAGAAGAGTTCGGCGTAGTACACCGTTTTAGGGAGTACTTCGCCATGGCGGAAATCGATCTCTTTGCCAAAGCCTTTCTGCAACAAGCGGTTGCCTTCGTACATATACCAGGCGATATCCAATTGCAACGGGTTCTTCAATCCGATGATCAGGGAGTCTTTTTCGATGCCTCCGGTAAGTTCCAAATCGTTGGGAATGGCGCTCAGCGGGAAGTAATTGCTCACTTCCGGGCGAGGTACTTTTACTTCGTAGCCCGCCAAAGCAGGGTTGATCTTCTCGGTATGAGGCAACCGTACCTGCCGGATGTCCTGCCCCAACCCGTTGCAAACGAGCTGGGCACCCACACTTCGTTCTTCGCCCCCTTCGTAGAACACGAAGCGGATGGAATCGTTCCGCACTTCGCTATCTACCCGGAACTTGGAATGGAAATACGTGGCGGCGAACCTCTGCTCCATCCGCTCGCCATCGAACGGAAGGACAAGTACTTCCACACTGTACATGGCATCCGACGGACCGAATATATCCGCAGATATTTCTACCACTGTAGGTGCATCGGTACCGAGACGGACGCGCTTATACATCAACGTATCGTTGAGCTGGAGCACCGGAGCATACGATTGGAGCACATTGGTGAGTCGCACGGTAACTTCGACATCCGTCTCCTGCAGCATCAGTCCATTGGCATCGGTAGCTGTGATTTCCATCCGGTTAACCTGCGGCGCATATTGGGTAGCCGATAGTCCTTCTACCCGGAGTTTCTTACCTGTCAGCACATAGTCCTCGTACTTGAAGCGGGTTTCGGATACGATGCGGCCTTTGCGGTCGCGCAATTGCATGGAGTACGACTTATCTAACAGCAGTTTCAGGGAGTCGACCAGGCAGAATTCATCGGCAAAGCCGCCGGGATGATATGGAGCAACGCTCTTTAGTTTCCGGAAACGATACCCGCCTGCCTCTTGCAGATAGAGCGTCAGATCATCTTTAATGGGGCGTTTAGAAGGCGAGAGGGCATACGATTTGAAGCGCACCGTCTCGCCTGGTTTATACTTATTCTTATCGGTGATGAGGTAACTGTAGAATTGTGGCTCGTCGTCGTCATCGTTTCCCCAGTCAGATCGCCTCATCATAACCAGGTGTTTCCGCAAATCGAACACCGCCCGGAACTGATCCAATTCCACGGTAAGGAGATGATCTTCCTGTTCCGACCAGTCTTCGTGCGTGTACGTCTGACTATCGGCATCGAACGATACCCGCTTGTGATCGACTCGCACTTTGGCATCTTTCCGCACCGTTCCCCCGGCATCGACCACCTGCAAGGTAAGCAAGCCATACTCCTTGAACAGGAACACCTGGAACGGAACCACGGGATGATACGCATATTGCACTTGGTTCTTGATGATGTTGGCGTATACAAAGTGCCCTTTCAACGGCTTCCCCTCCCACTCTCCGGTAAAGGATGTGAAGGGAGAGCGAAGTATTTTGTCCATCCGTTTCTTGCTCAAATCTCCTTTGAGCAGCTTGTGGGCTTCTTTATTGGTTAGTTGATAAACGAATGTCCTGTCGGGCGAATCGGGCCAACGAATGGGTTGCGCCCAAGTAGAAGCAGACGCAAGAAGCAAGCCGCACAGACCGAAGAGCAGTAGTAAGCGTCGTATATTTTCCATCATAGATTTATGTTTTATGTTCATCATACAACAATAAAAAGTGTTTCAAGCGAGGAAACAGAGTGTTTCAAGTAATGAAACAAAGTGTTTCAAGCAAGGAAACAACATGTTATGAGCGAGGAAACAATGTGTTACGAGTGAGGAAACAGAGTATTACAAGCGAAGAAACATCTTCTACGGCTTTGGCAGCGTGAACCAGAACGTAGTACCTTTGCCCCACTCCGAGCGCACACCAATTTCGCCCCCCATGTGCTCTACGATACTCTTGCAGAGGGCAAGTCCCAGTCCGGTACCTTGCATGTACGTATTCAGTTTCTCGAAACGTTTGAACATACGCGGCAAGTCTTCTTCGCGTATACCGCAGCCGGTATCCGTAATCTCGAACAGCCAGTGGTCGTCCACTGTATGATGCCCGAAGGAGATGCTTCCCGTCTCGGTAAACTTCACCGCATTGGTCAGCATATTCATAGAAAGTTTGTGGAAATAGACCGGATCGACAAAAATGGACTTCTCTTCCTCGGATATCAATACGACCACCCGAAGTGGTTTGCCATACAAGCTGGCCCGGATGTAATTCTCCATTTCATCCTGTAACAACGAGATATCCGTCCATTCCTTTCGCATCTTTACATGGCCGGAGTCAAGATCGGACAAGTCGAGAATATTATTAATGAGTGACACCAGCAGTTTACAGTTACGCAGAATGATCGGTTTATACGATTCACTTTCCTCGTCCTGTATAGCCAGTACAGCCGAAAATCCCACAATAGAGTTCAGCGGAGTACGTATCTCATGGCTAATATCGGCCAGGAACTTACTTGTTTCGGCGTTTACCTGTTCGGCTTGCAGCTTGGCCTCGCGCAACCGTTCTTCGCTCCGCTTCTGCTCGTCGATGTCCATGCTTAGCTCCACCAGCATGTTACGTTCGGGCAGGTAATAGCAGTCCTGCTTTACCCAACGCACCTTATCGGCATCCAACACACGGATATCCCGACTGAAATCGGGAACCGTTTCGCCCGAAAGTAGTTTCTGCTTGTATTCGAGCAGGAGTATCCGGTCTTCTATCTGTACATTGCGATAGGTAGGAAGTCCGGCAACAACCTCAGGTTCGTTCAGTATCCGGTGCCAGGCATCCGTTGCCAATCCCACTCCAGTTTCAAGGCTATAAAATGCTAGCCCTACCTTGGCTGAGTCGGCTGCAAAGCGGAACAAAGCTTCGATCCGTTCCTTCTCCATGCGGTCGTGCGACAACTGCGACAAGTTCACTACCGCACATATATATCCGTAATCTCTCGCCAGGAAAGTTCCCCTCTTCTCCTTCACGATGACATGGAACACACGATGTCCCTCATGCCCATGCCGCGCCAACTGGCCTCTCTCATCGAGTCGCACTTCACAACTCAGTGACCCTTTCTTGCGCAATAATGCCTTTTGGCCCACAGTAAGATAAGGAGTTTGGAACATATCTTCCGAGAAAACCTCCTGCCTGATACGTACAAAAGGATCTTCCTCACCATCAACGATAGTCAAAAGACGTTTGCCCTCATCGGTATAAAATGCAAAGTCGACGGCGCTGTTGCTATAGATCGTTTGCAGATTGTCGTACAACCGTTTGTAGCGTTCGTAGTTGATACGTATCCGTTTATCATAGCTCCGCTGGAAAAGAAGGTAAACAAGTACGCCCAGCATCACTATCATGATTAGAAAAGAAGTCAGTACCTGCCATTCGTACTTTTGATAGAATGTAGGCGGATAGTTGACGAACGTCACTTGCTCGAGCGTATCGGCCACATTGAGCAGGCTTACACGCTGCAAGGCTGTCCTGTTCAGAATAATTCCCTGCGCTTCGACTGTCTCGAAAGGTATCAGACTGGCAGAGTCACCTTTCAGTACCCGGTCAATCAGGTATACCGTCTTGTCTACTATCTCGCTACGCGAGTTGTAATATCCTCCTATCCAGTAGTTACACCGGAAACCACGTTCCGAGAGTGTGAAGAGAGGCGGCAACGACTTGCTAAAAGAGAACAATGAATCTACTTCTGCATCAGAACGTTCACTGTACGATGCATCCACATTGAGCCCCCAGGTAAGAAAAGCGCGTCCATCCACTACTTGCGTCATCGCGTTGTAAATGGAGTCTATATTTGTGCGGTTGTGCGTCATCTTTGAGAGCACAACCGACGGCATGAGTTGTTTCAATTCCTGCTCTACTTTGCTATAAGTATACTGCGACAAGTAGTAATTATCGTCCACCCACACAAGTTCCTTCAGATTGGGCAGCATGTTATGAATCAGTTGCAGATTCTCGCGTACCGGTATACGTACTTTTACACCTGTATAGTTGAGCTGGGTTTTTAACTGATAATGCCGCTTCCCACCTACCTCCACCGGTTGAATGCGTACGTAAGGCTCCTTACTTAACTGACTTATATCGCCAAAAGTCTCTTCCATCTGACGATAATGCTCCACCGGAACCATCTTACTGAAGTCGTCGGGTTTTAGCGGATTCCATCCTTGCGCCGAGACAACCTCGTTCACCGAACAAAGGATAACCGGAATGGGAGTCCAATGTTGTAACTGGAAAGCAAAATCGAGGTAATGCAAGAATCCTTCGTCACCGATAAACACAAGCACATCCGGAGCCACATTGTTGGCAAACATACTCGAGACAGCCAGCGTGGTTGCCGGAGGAGCCTCTCCTGTATCTTCGGTTAATGTCCAAAAGATAGAGCGCAGCGCCAAAGAAGCTCCCGACTTTGTAGTACACACATCACTGTTAATACATCCATGCATTATCTTGGCTTCGGGGTAGATTTCCAGAATACCGGCTTCGACACGTTTGGCCAAAGCGGAGCTCCAGTAAACTTCCTGCCGATAGGAATCAATGATCAGCACCCGCTTCGCCGGCGGAGAAACGACCTGTTTACCGGGTTCGGCCGACAAGTGTGTAAAACACCCAACACACAGCCAGACTATATATATAAGCAATCGCCTCATCTTATTCATCGTTATTTGTAGATACCTCAATCAGTTGGTTAATCAGTGACAACAAGGCCTGATTGCCCTCTTCGATACGTTCATTGAGTCGCATCATTTCGTTCGGATCTGTTTCCTGTGTCATCAAAGTTGCATGCCGAATGATCTCATTGAGTGGAATACGGATTTCGTCGCGCATGTTAGCAATGAAAGCATTCTTCAGGCGATCGGTCTCACGGGCTTTCTTCAAAGCGATCGTCAGTTCCTGTTCGCGCACTACCTGCTCGTCTATGTTGTAGGTAAGTTCGGCCACCATGATCCGTCCCCGTTCCGGAGCATACTCCATCAACTGAACCAGGTAACGTATCCAATGCTTCTCACCTGTAGGAAATTGCACCTCGACAATCTCGAGGAAAGTTTGCTCTGCTCCGTTCCTCAACTGTTCCATACAGGCCGTCAGCTTTTGCTGATAGGCAGGCAACAAGTTTTTTTGCGACTTCAACAAGTCGTCAAGCGTATGCTTCAGTCCTAAGTTATCATACCAGGCCTGAGTGGCAAAACCTTTACCATTTACTAAGTTGTACTCGGCTACGCCCAACTTTGAAGCGTTCATGGCAAAGTTCAACATTTCGTATATCTTCTCCTTCTCTATCCTTGCCTGCTCTATCTCAGTAATCTCAGTCACAATCATCAAGATATTGTTTTCGCCGGTCTCCTCATCCTGAATCGGACGGAAAATAAAACGGAAACAAGACTTATCCATCCACTTGACGACCACCAACGGCACACCTTGGCGAACCGACTGCTGTTCTTCATTGTTCAGAATGACCGAACGGAACAAGTTGAAGTTATCACGCGTATGCATAGAGAAATGCGACAGGAAAACATCTGCACCCTCATTCCGTTGCAGCATGCTTCCGTTCTTATCCAAAGAAATCAACCCGAGCGGCATGTTCTTATAAACAGCCTGATACTTATTGTACAACTGTCTGAAAGTGTGCAGCGATACCTTCAGCCGACGGCTATTCGCCCGCGAGCGTATATAAATAAGGATGGAGAAAAATAAGATAATAAAGCTCATGGCCAGGAAGGCAATGATGCGGACATAGCGCAGAATGAATGGTGGAGGAATATTCCGGTAGGTTACCCCTTGTAGTTTATCGGCACGTGATTCCAGTTCGAAGTGATATACACTTTCCTTGTTCAGCACAATTGTCTCATCGGCATACGCAAACGGAATCGATTCGGCCGGCTCGCCGCTGTACAGACGCAATACTATTTGAGAAGTATAAGCACTTATTTCTTCAATTGTAGCAGCTGCAGTACCCACAAATGTTTTGTTTTTCGAGTTCGAATCGCGCAAAGAGAAGACAGGCACTACGGATGTTTCGGGCTCATCGAGCATATTGACAAGGATAGCAGAGGTAGAAGGAAGACGGTCGACTACCTGCCGCACTGAATCGGCATTATTAGCATCGACTATCAATGTCTGTAAAGTCAGGTCAGGATGTTGAGCCAATGTCTTCTGCAAAGATTTCTCCGCCAATATATCCTGGTAGTTTCTGTTTGATAAAAAAACGACTTCGTGCAGGCCAGGAAGTAGTTGCTTCATCATTTCCACTGTCTTTCCGGTGTTATCTCTCAACATCACCCCGGTAGCCGGCAATCCCTTAAGCGACTCCTGAAGCGGAATCATCAGACTGTCGGCAATTATACGTTTGGGGAAGAATCTGGAATAGTCGTTCATGATCTCGGTCGACATACCACACAATACTACCGGGATCTTTTCCCACAGTCCGCGAAGATCCATCACCCGGTAGAACATCCAACTTTCATCACCAACAAGCACCAATACATCCGGAATAGCCGTCGTTGCATTCAGCCTTCCCGACGAAAAGGCTCCCTGCATGGCAAAGCGTTCGGCCAGAAATGAACTTCGCCTGCCTATACCGGCATAACTGGCGGTTACACTTATTTCAGGATTGCCTTGTTCTATTTTAGTACAAATATTCTTGGCAATTGAAGTATCCCAATTGTTCTCATATGTGTAAGAACTCAATATTTGGATGAATTTCTTTTTCACTGGCACGTCCTTTTCAGAGACCTTCTGAGCTTGAATCATCCACGGAATACTTATCAAGATAAATATCAGAGGTATTTTCCTTAACATTGTCAACTGTATGTTTTGTCGCAAATATAGTCTTTTTTTTATTACCTAAATAGTTATAAATCAGTTTTTATTACATGAATGCCACAAAACAATTGTTTGATAATCCAAGAATATCTCCTACATTTGTATCCGCAAAAAGATGATAGACCAGGCAACCATAGACAGGATACTCGACGCCGCACAGATAGTAGAGGTGGTTTCGGAGTTTGTTACACTGCGTAAACGTGGCGTGAACTACGTGGGTTTGTGTCCTTTCCACAACGAAAAGACACCCTCCTTCAGTGTTTCTCCCTCCAAAGGAGTGTGCAAATGCTTCAGCTGTGGTAAAGGCGGAAATTCGGTACACTTCATCATGGAACACGAACAGATGACTTACTACGAAGCGCTGAAGTTCCTGGCCAAGAAGTACAACATCGAAGTCAAAGAACGTGAACTATCGAACGAAGAGAAGCAAGCGCAAAGCGACCGGGAAAGCATGTTTATCGTCAACAGCTTTGCCCGGGATTATTTCCAAAGCATTCTGCGCAACCATGTCGAAGGACGAAGTATCGGCATGGCCTATTTCCGTCAACGAGGGTTCCGCGACGATATCATCGACAAGTTTCAATTGGGTTTCAGCACCGAAGAGCGTGATGCACTGGCCAAAGAGGCCGTGAGAAAAGGATATAAAAAAGACTTTCTCCTGAAAACGGGCCTTTGTTACGAAACGGAAGACAAGCGGATACGCGACCGATTCTGGGGCCGGGTAATGTTTCCCGTTCACTCGCTATCAGGAAAGGTAGTAGCCTTTGGAGGACGTGTATTGAGCACAGAAAACAAAAAACTGGCCAAGTACGTCAACTCCCCCGAATCGGAAATATATCACAAAAGTAACGAGCTATACGGCATCTACTTTGCCAAGCAAGCCATTGTGAAACAGGATCGTTGCTTCCTGGTAGAAGGATACACGGATGTTATCTCCATGCACCAGTCGGGCGTGGAGAACGTAGTATCTTCATCGGGAACATCGCTTACTCCGGGACAGATCCGTCTCATTCACCGCTTCACGAATAATATTACAGTGTTGTACGATGGCGACATGGCAGGTATCAAGGCTTCGATCCGCGGTATCGACATGCTGCTCGAAGAGGGCATGAACATCAAAGTGGTTCTCCTACCCGATGGAGACGACCCCGACTCATTTGCCCGCAAACACAACTCCACTGAGTTCCAGGCATACATTTCTGCCCACGAAACAGACTTTATCCGGTTCAAAGCCAGCCTGATAAAGGATGCTGAGAAGGATCCGATGAAACGCGCCGAACTCATCAAGGATATCATACAAAGTATTTCGGTGATTCCCGAAGCCATCACCCGCGACATTTACATCAAGGATTGCGGCCAGTTGTTGCGTATCGAGGAGAAATTGCTCGTATCCGAAGTAGCCAAACGACGTCAGGCAATAGCCGAAAAGAATCCTGTCCATTCGCCCGACAATTCCATACTGCCAGCCGCACATCCCGAAGGAGAGGTTCCGCCTCCTTTTCCACCGACACAGGAAGATAGCTACCAGTCATTCATCCCACAAGAAGGGAAAGAGGGGCAGGAGTTTTACCAGTACGAACGGCTCATCATACAAATGGTCATACGCTATGGGGAGAAAATAATGTGCTACGTAGAAGACGCATCGGGCAACCAGGTTCCTGTTTCTGTTACAGAATTCATTATGAATGATTTACAGGAAGACGATCTGGCTTTCCACAACCCACTGCATCGACGCATTCTGGCCGAAGCTGCTGCACAGATAAAGAATAAAGGATTCGTATCCGAACGTTTTTTCATAGCGCATCCCGATCCCGCCATCAGCCATACGGCTACCGAATTAGTAAACGACCGCTATCAACTTAGCAAGTATCACTCGAAAACACAAAAGATACAACAAGACGAAGAACGTCTGGTCGACTTGGTGCCCACGCTGATGATCAACTTTAAATATGCAATTGTAAGCGAAGAGATGAAACACACGCTGCGAAGCTTGCAGGATCCTACCCTGAGCAGTGAACTGTGCAATGCCATCCTGCAACGATGCGCCGAACTCCGGGAAATACAAGGTTTATTGGCTAAACGGCTCGGCGACAGGGTGATTCTTCGATAAGAGACGAATGTATTAACAGCAGTTCAAGCTTAACTATGCTTGATAAGGTTCATGAATTCTTCCCGGGTTTTTGCCTGATTGAAAGCTCCGGTAAAGTCGGAAGTTGTTGTTACGGAATTCTGCTTTTCAACTCCACGCATCTGCATGCACATGTGTTTGGCTTCTACCACCACCATCACTCCCAAAGGATTCAACGTTTGCTGAATGCATTCCTTTATCTGCAATGTCATGCGTTCCTGCACCTGCAAACGGTGAGAAAAGATATCGACTACCCGGCAGATCTTGCTCAGACCGGTAATATAGCCGTTCGGTATATAAGCCACATGCGCCTGGCCGTAGAAAGGAAGCATGTGATGTTCGCATAATGAGAAGAAATCTATGTTTTTTACAATCACCATCTGCTTGTATTCCTCTTTGAATTTGGCCGACAGAAGTACTTCATGCGGATCGATCCGGTAGCCTTGCGTCAGGTACAGCATGGCATTGGTTACCCGTTCGGGAGTTTTCAGTAACCCTTCACGTTCGGGATCTTCACCCAACAAAGAAATGATACTCCTATAATGATCTTTTAGTTCTTCTTTGACAGAAAGAGAAACGAATTCTTCTTTATCTAACATGATTCTTCTTATAAAGGTATATTGATTTGTTCCTTGACAATAGAAACTTCTTTAAAACCGGCGCTTTTCAACTTGCGCATCACAGCATCCGCCTCTTCGATGCTTCGAAAATCGCCTACACGGCAAAGTCTGCGGGGTGATACAAAATAGGAATATACCTTCAAGTCAGGGAAATGCTCCTTTACACGGGATGCTACGCCATCTGCTTCGATGCGTGCATTGCGCGAGTTATTCCCGGAATATACCTGTATCCGGAAACCCAATGCTTTTATTACTTTCTGCTCATCGGTAGCTGAGTGCTCGGAACCCAGCAATGCCTCAATAGCCGGATCCTGGTAAACAGTCACCTTACCCTGTCCGGGAACATCACGTTCCAGACTTTTCACGATACCCTGTGCTTGTACACCGGCAAAAACGAACAACAATAAAAACAAACTGAAGATTTTCATACCTGAAAGAATTAATAAGCTGTACGGAAACTACTCCCCGTACAGCCCTTGGTTTTAGTGATTATGCGTTGAATGCATCGATAATGCCCTTGAAATCGGCCACCTTCAATGAAGCGCCTCCAATCAGGCCACCATCCACATCGGGATTGGAAAACAATTCTTTAGCATTGCTGGCCTTGCAACTTCCACCATACAGGATGGAAGTATTATCAGCCACTTCCTGACCATACTGCGCTACAACTGTTGAACGGATATAAGCATGCATTTCCTGTGCTTGTTCGGCAGTAGCAGTTTTGCCTGTACCGATAGCCCAAACCGGCTCATACGCCAACACAACCTTACCGAAATCTTCAGCCGACAGGCTGAAAACTGAATCCATCTGGGCAAATACTACTTCGTTTTGCTTTCCGGCTTCTCTTTCTTCCAACACTTCACCGATACAGAAGATAGGAGTCAGGTTGTTAGCCAAAGCCAACTTCACTTTGTCACGAAGCATTTCTACTGTCTCGCCATAATAAGCGCGACGTTCTGAGTGGCCGAGTATAACATACTGTGCACCTGTCGATGCTACCATAGCAGCCGAGACTTCACCTGTATATGCACCCGATTCTTTGTCAGCACAGTTTTCAGCACCTACACCGATCTTGGCAGCATCTACAACAGCAGATACAGAAGCCAGATGAATAAACGGAGTACAGATTACTACATCGCAGTTCTGTGTTTCGTTAGCCAGTGCTTCATTCAATTCCTTCGCAAGAGCGATACCTTCCTGGAGCGTATTGTTCATCTTCCAGTTTCCGGCAACAATGTTCTTTCTCATTTTTATTTTATTATTAAAAGGGTTAATATATTACTCTTTCTTTTCCTCTTTCTCAGTTCCTTTTTTCTGTAACTTTCGTTCCAAACGCTTCACGATGGCGAGGTCCAACCCCAACACCAGCAGCAAAGGAATAAAGAACCACAGCAGCACATACCCGATGGTACGTCCGTCACTGACTTGCTTTTGGTGTCCCAACTCAATGTTTTCCAGTTTGTCCGTCAGTTCATACTCGTTGGGTAGTTCATTGCGGCTCCATTTGTTCAGCACGGTCCCGCCTTTGATCAGTATCAATCCGGGATTGGAACGGATAATGGTTTTCAGTGTGATATCATCTGTCCGGCCAAACGGATACTCGGCACCGGTCTTGTCTCTCCATTGCTCGATAGGCTGATCGGCCGAAGCAGTCAGACAGTAGAAGCCATAGCCATGTTCCACCGAATAATCGTATATTTCATTGATCAGGTCTATGTTACTATCATCCGCCTTTTCTACCTGATGAGCGATCAACAGGAATGTGTACCCGGGTTCTGCCAACACCTGATCAGTAATGTCCTCCTCGGTTCCCTGCTCCACAATAGAGAAATCATGTATCGGCGGTTCATATCCCTTCTCTTTCACTTCCGTATGCGTTTCCACAAAAGTCCAGGTACTGTCCGGGTAGTTTTCCAAGGTGAATTCTTTCTTTACGCCATCTTTCTCCATGATGAACGTTGTATCGTACTGCGTCAGTTTGGCTCCTTCAGGTATACGCATACCTTCCGGTATATTGGCCCCGATCCTGTATGGGCGAAAGTCCAGCACCGGCAAATAATAGAGACAATAGAGTGAAAGTGAAACGACGAAAAGAAGTGTATAGAGTGCTACCAACCACTCGCTGGTCAACGAGAAGAAACGTAGTACCAATTTCCAGTACCTGAAAACTGAATAGGAAGCTATTAGCAACACAACATTCTTTCCGAATGTTTCCCAGTTGGTCAATACCCAGGCATCGCCGAAGCATCCACAGTCCGTCACCGGATTCCCGATAGCCAGGTACAAAGTCAGGGGAGTCATGAACAACATCAGCAGCATCGCCAATATAGACGACAAGATGCGGTATATACCGAAAAGCAAACAAACACCTACAAAGAATTCGATAGCCGGCAATGCAATGGAAGCAATAAAAACAAATACGGAAGGCACCCAGAAGAACACCCCAAAAGCATCCAGATAGTCTTGTATCTTATACTGAAAGCCCAACGGGTCGACTGCCTTCACAAAACCGGAGAAGATAAATGCCACCGCCAGCAGAAACCGACAGACATTGACCCAAACCGTCAGGACACTATGTTTTTTCTTATCCTTCAAATTCTATCTTTATCAATCCGAATACTGCGTAATTAATCATATCCATGTAGTTGGCATCCACTCCTTCCGATACCAGGGTATTGCCCGACAGGCTTTCAATCTGCTTGGTCCGGTAAATTTTCATCAGAATAAGATCGGTATACGAGCTGATCCGCATACTGCGCCATGCTTCGTCGTAATCGTGATTCTTGGCAAGCATAAGTTCCAATGATTCCTTGGCAAACTTATCGTAGTACTGCATAGCTTCTTCGTTCGACAAATCAGCCGATTCGGAATACCCCAGTTGCAACTGAATAAGTCCGATAATCCCGTAATTCACAATGGCTATAAACTCCGAGCGTATCCCTTCATCCACCAGGGTCACCCCTTTGGTTTCGATACTCCGGATGCGGTTGGCTTTGATAAAAATCTGGTCGGTAACAGAAGCCGGCCGCAGAATACGCCACGCGGGACCATAATCGTGCAGCTTCTTGGAGAATAAATCACGGCACAAAGCGATGACATGTTCAAATTGTTGCTTGGTATCTTTCATTTCCTTGACAAATTGAGCGCAAAGGTAACAATATTTAAAGAGAAAAAGAACAGAGGGTGCTCTAAATTATATTAAAGCACCCTCTTCGAGCAATATTGTATTAGCAAATTAAGAACAACGCAAAACTTGTCCTATACGTAAAGTTGTATTACGGGTAATACGATTCAACTTGCAAAGGCGGTCGATTGAGACCCCACGTTGAGTAGCAATCCTAAACAATGTATCTCCGCTCTTTACTTTATGATATCTGATTGTCTGGTTATCTTCGATGTCACCGCTACTACTTCCTGAATCTGCCGAGTCATGTGATCCCGCGATATAACGTTCGTAACCCTTCACCTTCCGGAATGTATAGGTATCGGCTACGATATCCTGTTTCACGAAATTAAATAAGTAAGCCGGATTGATGGCAATACCCAGGAAACGGGTTTCAAAGTGTAGGTGAGATCCGGTAGAGCGACCGGTATTTCCTCCGTATCCGATAAGTTCACCGGCTTTCACCAGCATATTTTCACGCACCAACTGCATAGACAAGTGACCATATACGGTTTCCAGTCCGTTGTCATGACGAATTACAACATATTTACCATATCCTTTACGTTCAAAATCCACGATGCGTACCTTACCATCGAAAGCAGCTACAATAGAGTCGCCGATATTTACTTTCAAGTCAAGTCCGTTGTGCATTCTTCTCCAACGGGGGCCGAAAGGCGAGGTAATACGTGTACTTTTGGTAGGCATGCAGAAACCTGTCAGGTCGATAGCATATGAATCGGGGATAGTTGCATCTTTTCCGTAAGCGTGTAGAGATTTATTGTTCCAGTTCGGATACAAGCTAAATGCAGGAAAAGCAGATTGTTCAGCAAGAATTTGCTTTTGTAAAGCTAATGAGTCAACTGTTTTTAATTTTTTGTCGATAGGTGCCTGTCGGGCAATCAAGTCCTGAGAGAAAGAACTCAGGCTGACCATCGCCATCGCGGCAACTAGTACTGTCTTAATGCAATTGAAGTTCATTCGTTTTGTCAATTTCAGTTTTAATATTCGTCATTTGCGTACAGGTAATCAAACGTGCACTGCTTATAATCGAATATTTCTTCGGGTTTAAAAAATCGGGTTAATTCTACGGCAGCGGTTTCGGGGGAGTCGGAAGCATGAACGATGTTTTCCTGAAAGCTCATACTGTAATCTCCACGAATAGTTCCCGGTGCCGCCAACCGACCGTTGGTTGGGCCAGCCAATGTACGGACAGTCTGAATAGCATCCACCCCTTCGAAACAACAAACAATAACGGGAGCCGTCATCATGGAATCTTTTACACGTTGAAAGAAGGGCTTTGTGCTCAGGTGGGCATAGTGTTCACTCAATACTTCATCTGTCAGTTGTACCATTTTCATTCCCGCGAGCCTTAACCCTTTGCGTTCGAAGATACGAACAATCTCGCCAACAAGTGCGCGTTGGAGAGTGCAGGGTTTCAAAATGACCAGTGTCTTTTCAATCATACTTCAACAGTTTTCTTAAAGAGTAAATTCACTCACTTTTCTATAAAATTCCCCCAAAGATAGTATTTACCTCTGAAAAACAAGGCATTTACTTAACTATTTTTTATTGAAACTGCCTTAATAAAGAGAAGAAATTGTCGCTAAATGCCTATAAATAGGGAAGATAGGGAAACTTATGTTTTAAAACACATTTCTGCAAACAAAGTGCATGTTTAACCGTTTTTCAGCTTATGGAAGCCCAGTTAACATTTGTTTTACGTAAGGACTTAAGCTGCCTCCAGAGCACTTCGTTTTCTATGGAATCCGATTGTAGATCGGCATCCACCACCTTCTGCGCTACTTCCCGAACGAATTGCAGTAACTGCCCGTCCCGGGCAATATCGGCTATCTTCAGGTCGAAGGCCACACCACTTTGCTGGGTGCCTTCCAGGTCGCCCGGCCCACGTAGTTTCAGGTCGGCTTCAGCTATTTCGAATCCATCGTTGGTGCGCACCATGATCTCGAGCCGTTTGCGGGTTTCTTCGGTCAGTTTGTAGTTAGTCACCAGGATGCAATACGACTGTTCGGCTCCCCGCCCTACCCTACCACGAAGTTGATGTAGCTGTGACAACCCGAATCGTTCGGCATTTTCGATCACCATTACCGAAGCGTTAGGTACATTTACTCCTACTTCGATCACCGTAGTGGCCACCATGATCTGTGCCTCGCCCTGTACAAAATATTTCATCTGCTCATCCTTCTCGGCCGGCTTCATCTTGCCGTGCACTTTGCATACCTTGTTATCGGGAAACTCTTCGCAGATGTGCATATATCCCTCTTCCAGATTCTTCAAGTCGATCTTTTCACTTTCCTTGATAAGCGGATAGACGATATATACCTGCCTGCCCTCGGTTATCTGTTTGCGGATAAACCCGTACAGGCTCTCCCGGCGGTTATCAAACTGATGCATGGTACTGATCGGCTTCCTTCCGGGAGGGAGTTCGTCGATGACCGACACATCCAGATCGCCGTAAAGCGTCATGGCCAATGTACGCGGAATAGGCGTGGCCGTCATCACCAGCACATGGGGCGGTTGGGTATTCTTGCTCCAGAGCCGTGCCCGTTGCGCCACCCCGAAACGGTGTTGTTCGTCAATGATCACAAGGCCGAGCGACGAAAAACTCACCGTATCTTCTATTACCGCGTGCGTACCTATTAATATATGTATCTCTCCCGTGAGCAGACCACTGAGGATAGCTTCTCGTTTCTTGCCTTTCACCGTTCCCGTGAGCAGTTCCACCCGTATGTTCATGCCGAACAAAAGTTCGCGTATGGTTTCGTAATGCTGATTGGCGAGGATTTCGGTAGGCGCCATCAGACAAGCCTGGTATCCGTTGTCAATGGCGATGAGCATACTCATGAGCGCCACCAATGTTTTCCCGCTGCCCACATCTCCTTGCAGCAACCGGTTCATTTGCCTGCCACCTCCCAAGTCTTGCCGTATCTCTTTCAATACCCGCTTTTGGGCGCCGGTCAGTTCGAACGGCAGGTTGTTGAAGTAGAACGAGTTGAACATCTCGCCCACCGTACCGAACACATACCCACGATATTTCTGCTGTCGATCCTTGGCATATCGCAGGATATTGAGTTGAATGTAAAAGAGTTCTTCGAATTTCAGGCGGTACTGTGCCCGGCGCAGCAGGTCCGGGCTGCCCGGGAAATGAATATTCCGCAAGGCATCCGTGAGCGACATCAGGTGGTATTCGCTCAGTATCTGTGGAGAAAGTGTTTCGGGAAGCGGCTCCTGTATCAGCGTCATCACCGACGCCATCATTTTGGCAATCGCTTGTGAGTTGAGCGAGCTACGCTTCATCTTCTCTGTCGTATTGTAGTAAGGCTGCAATCCCAACGCTGTCAGTTTCAGTTCCGAAGGTTTGTCGATATCAGGATGCGCCACATTCACCCGCCCGCCGAAGAAGGTAGGTTTGCCGAAGACAATGTACTCTTCGTTGGCATGATACTTGCCTACAATAAACTTGATGCCTTGGAACCATACCAGGTCGACCACCCCGGTTCCATCAGAAAAATGTGCCACTAAGCGTCGCTGGCGCCCCTCGCCAAAGGTTTCGAAGCCGAGTATCTTTCCTTTCAACTGGATATACGGCATATTGCCATCTATCTCATGAATGTAATAGATGCGGCTACGGTCTACATATTTATAGGGGAAATAATAAAGCAGATCGTGCAGGGAGTAGATGTTGAGCTCTTTGTTGAGCACTCCCGCCCGTTGCGGTCCCACACCGGACAGGAATTTGATATCACGTGTGGTTAAATCGAACATGTTAACAAGGCACTTGCCACTTTCAGGTCGAAAGGAGTAGTTATCTTTATATTTTCGCGGTTGCCTTCGGTGAGGTACACCGGTATTCCCAGTGCCTCAACCACCGATGCATCGTCTGTAAACGAGGAAGAAAATTCTTGTGTATAGGCTTGTTTCACCAAGGCTGCATCAAACACTTGTGGAGTTTGTACCAGTTTGTACCGGTTGCGGTCTACCGTTTCACTTCCCATACCGGTCAGGCAACGTACTGTTTCTACCACATCCACCACCGGAATCACCGCCCGATGGGTCTCCGCCAGCCGGAAGCAACGTTCGATCACCTCACCCGCCACAAACGGTCGCACTCCGTCGTGCACAGCTACCAAGGCCGGTCCGTGTACATGAGCCAACCCATTCTTCACCGAATGAAAGCGAGTCTCCCCGCCATCGGCAACAATGTGTTCCACCTCAAAACAATGCTCCCCGCAGAGCGCATGCCAGTAAGCCTGCTGCTCGCGGGGTAACACCAATATCAGTTGAATTGCTGCATCGCAGCGCCGGAATGCTTCGAGTGTATGCATCAGCACAGGTTTCCCGCCGACCGGCAAAAACTGTTTAGGGAGTTCGCCCCCCATACGCAATCCCTTGCCTCCGGCAACGATCAGAGCAATCCGGTTCATGACTTCATTTAAAATCTAACACACATGGCCTCTTTCAGTTCGACCACCTTGTCTTTACCTTCCAGCATTTCTACAATGGCAAGGGCAAAGTGCATAGCACCGCCCGGTCCCATACCAGTGATGATGTTTCCGTCTCTCACAACCAGTTCGTCTACACACTCAGCTCCTTCGAGATACTGTTCGAAGCTGGGATAGCATGTCACCTTGCGACCTTTCAGCAAGCCCATTTTACCGAGCACCATCGGAGCGGCGCAGATGGCAGCCAACGGTTTGTTTTTCGCAGCAAACGAAGTGATCAGTTTGCGCAACCCCTCGTGCTTTTCGAGTGTAGCAGCTCCCGGCATACCTCCAGGCAACAGCAGCAGTTCGGCATCCATGAAATCGCAATTCTCGAACATAGCGTCGCACAACACCGAAATATCATGTGCTCCCACCACGATCTCGTCGCCCGTCACTGATACCATTACCACATCAAAACCGGCACGGCGTAGCGTGTCTATGGATGTAAAGGCTTCAATCTCTTCGAAGCCGTCAGCAAAAAATGCATAAATCGTTCCCATAATTCCTTGTTATTGGTTAATTCATATTAGTAGTAGAATTTATTTCAACTTGAAATTGTATGTGATTGTTCCCGTCTGGTTATTCACCCCATCCACTTCATTGAACCTTGCTTTCCGGGCTGCATCCTCGGCAGCTTTACGCAAGGTTGCGTTGACGGTGTTCGTCCGACGGTCTATGCTGGTGGCTATCACCTGTCCGGCAGGATTCACTGTGATGGCTACCACCACGGTTCCTTCCTCCTGCACACTGTATGCAGGTCGCGGCAATCCACCCTCGCCCAAAGAACGTCCGCCAAGGTTAAAAGTACCGTAACCTCCTACTCCGCTCATCGCTCCGGTCGACGAGTTGCCGGTGGGTACACCTTGTACACCCGTTCCGCTCTCCGCCGTCCCGCGACTGGCACCCATTTGCGTTCCTTTTCCGAATGCCCCCGACACCCCTTTGGCAACCGCTTCAGCCGCAGCTTTCCGCTCACGTTCGGCTTTTTCGTCGGCTAATCGTTTGGCTTCCGCTGCCTTCTCGGCTTCAGTCTTTTCGGGTTTCTTCACCTCCGCAGGTTTCTTTACTTCAGGCTTTTTTGTTTCCGCCTTGGGCTGAATGGTCATCGTTTCCTCTTCGGCCTGTGTAATCATCTCCTGTTCGGGCGCCTCCTGTGATGCAGGTTCAGCAGCAGAAGGTTCTTCGGGCAATATATCAACATCGACCATCGAAGCCGGGTCGTACATACCTTTCGCCGCATCCACATGGCCCAGCATCACAGGCACACCTCCGGCTTCATCATCGGGCGGCGTCACGGCTATGGTTATCAAAAACAACAGAGCCAGAACCACCAGGTGTACCAACAATGCACCAAGCGCACCTACGATTTCACCCTTCCTCTGTTTGTCCATCATTTATTGGTTTCGGGCGGGCGGGTAGCCAGCACCATTTTAAAATGATTCTCGTTAGCAATATTCAGTACCCTCACTATTTCGCGGTAAGGCACCATCTCGTCGGCATAGAGCGCTACGAACATTTCCGGTTCCCGCTCGGCAGATGCTTTCAGGAAGGGAGTCAGCTCTTCCAGTGTCAGCATTTTCTCTTTCTCATTACCGAAAGCCCCGTAGTAGTTCAAATCTTTATCAATGATCACACGCGTGAGCGGCTTGGCCGAGGTTTGTTGCTTGCCTTGCGGAAGCAACACCTTGATGGCATTAGGCGACACGACGGTGGAGGTGATCATGAAAAAGATCAGAAGCAGGAAGATGACGTCGGTCATAGACGCCATGCTGAATTCGGGTGATATTTTTGATCTTCGTTTTAACGCCACTTCTTTCGTATTTTAGTGATGAGTGATTGGTGATTAGTACTCCTAATCACTTTTACTTTTGCGCAGGCTCGTTGAGCAAGTCCATGAAATCCATGGTGCGCGCTTCCATCTTGTTCACCACACGGTCTACCAACATCACTAAGTAATTGTAGGCAAACATGGCGATGATACCTACGATCAGTCCACCTACAGTGGTGATCATAGCTTCGTAGATACCTCCCGAGAGAAGGGTGATATCAATGTTCCCACTACCGGCATTGGCCATCTCGTAGAAAGCACGTACCATACCTGTCACTGTTCCCAGGAAACCGAGCATGGGGGCGCCACCAGAAATAGTAGCCATCACGGGAAGCCCTTTTTCGAGCTTGGCCACTTCGATGTTCCCTACATTCTCGATAGCCACCTGCACGTCGTTCACCGGACGTCCCAGACGGCTGATTCCTTTCTCGATCATACGGGCTGCAGGGGTATCTACCGAACGGCAATACTGGATAGCGGCCTTAATTTCGCCGGCATGTATATAATCTTTTATCTTACCCATGAACTGTGGATCTTCCTTGTTCGCTTTCCGAATGATATAGATACGTTCGAAGAGGATATAGAAGCACACCACCGACAGCACAGCCAGCACGATCATGATCCAACCGCCCTTCACGGCCATATCGAACATATCCATCTCGGGCACCGTCACGGGAGTAAGTACGGGATTGTCAGTAGCCAGCGAATCGGCCAAACTGGGGGCCACCTGGGCCAGTAACATCATTGCATTCATTAGCGAAGACAGTTTTTGTATTCCCGGATGGTGCGTTCAAGTCCCAGATAAAGCGCGTCGGCTATGAGCGCATGACCAATGGATACTTCGTCCAACCAAGGGATGTTTTTATAAAAATAATTCAGATTCACTAAGCTCAGATCGTGCCCGGCATTAAGGCCCAAACCCAACTTGCGGGCAGCCGTTGCCGCTTTCACGTAGGGTCCGATCGCCGCTTCGGGACTTTTGGTATAGTTCGTTGCATAGGGCTCGGTATAAAGTTCCACCCTGTCGGCACCGGCCTTGGCAGCATATTCTATCATTTCCACATCAGGCGCTACAAAGATAGAGGTACGTACCCCCACAGCAGTAAAGCGTCCCACCACTTCGGTCAGAAAGTCTATATTCATTTTCGTATCCCAACCCGAACTCGAAGTGATCTGAGAAGGAGCATCGGGAACGAGTGTCACCTGATGGGGTTTTACCTTTAATATCAGGTCAATGAACGTATCATCGGGATATCCTTCGATGTTAAATTCCGTACGTAGCAATGGTTTGAGTTCGTACACATCAGCTCGGCGGATGTGCCGTTCGTCGGGACGCGGATGCACCGTTATACCGTCAGCTCCGAAACTTTCGCAATCAAGCGCTACCTTCACTACATTGGGTACATCTCCTCCGCGGGCATTCCGCAACGTGGCAATTTTATTTATATTTACACTAAGATGAGTCATATTCGTTTGTATACTTTCGCGCAAAAATACAAATAATAGCGACACAATAACAGGTAAACCGAAAAAAAATCCCATTTTTGCGTCTTATAACAATGATTTTGATTTATGAAATTTGTCCTTTTCGGGAATACGTTCCAACCTAAAAAGTCATCGCACGTGGAAAACCTGTTCAGATTACTGGGCCAACATGGTGCGGAAACGTTCGTTTCGAGCGACTTTCACCACTTTCTGACCTCAGATCTGGGGTTGAATATCCATCCCACCGGATTGGTTGACGGGAACGACTTCGACGCCGACATGGTGATCAGCGTAGGAGGCGACGGTACCTTCCTGAAGGCCGCCAATAAGGTGGGCGATAAGAATATCCCTATCCTGGGTATCAACACCGGGCGTCTGGGCTTCCTGGCCGACATTTCACCCGAAGAGATGGATGCCACTTTTGAAGAGATACATGCCGGGCAATACACGGTAGAAGAGCGTAGCGTGCTGCAACTCACCTGCGAAGGTAAAACATTGGCGATAGAACCGTATGCACTGAATGAGATTGCAGTACTGAAACGCGACACCTCGTCGATGATTGCCATCCGGACAGCCATTAACGGGGCTTACCTCACCACCTATCAGGCGGACGGACTGGTGATTTCTACCCCTACGGGATCTACTGCTTACTCGCTCAGTGTAGGCGGTCCGATCATTGTTCCGCACTCGGGCACCATGGCTATTACGCCCGTTGCTCCGCATAGCCTCAACGTACGCCCCATCGTGATACGCGACGACTGGGAGATCACCCTCGATGTAGAGAGCCGCAGCCACAACTTCCTCGTAGCTATCGACGGTTATAATGAGGCTTGCGAAGATACTACCCGCCTTACCATACACAAAGCACCTTACAGCGTAAAAGTAGTGAAACGGTATAACCATGTATTCTTCGATACGTTACGCACCAAGATGATGTGGGGAGCGGATAAAAGATAATGGTAAATTAAATAAGGTATTCACTTTCGGACATATATCCTCAATCACATAACAAGCCCAAAAGTTTCATCAGAAACTATTTCAATCCTTACATTCCATAACCTGATATAGAAATAAATGCACAAACACTGTTGTCGTGTGCAATTTTATACTATCTTTGCCGCCGAAATAATTTAATTTTGATTTAAATGAGAAAAGTTTCCTTGATCGGCGTTCTGTTGCTGGTCGTTTCAATCCCAACTTTTGCGGGTGGTTTGCTGACAAACACCAATCAGCATGTTTTATTTTTGAGAAGTTTAGCCCGGGATGCTTCTACCCAAATAGACGCAGTTTATTCCAATCCGGCAGGTACTGCATATATGACTCCCGGACTCCACCTCTCATTAAATGTACAGAGTGCTTACCAGACTCGTACTATCAATTCGACTTTTGATCCCTTTGTAGGTTTTGGAGGAAATGCCACAAAACAATATAAAGGCGAAGCTTCCGCTCCAGTCATTCCCAGTATGTTTGCTGTGTATGTAAAGGACAAATGGGCATTCTCTGCCAGTTTTGCTGTAACAGGCGGTGGTGGCAAGGCTACATTTAATAATGGTTTGGGATCGTTTGAATCTCAGGTAGCCATGATTCCCGAGAACTTGAAAGAGGCAGGTATCCCCACCAGCCAGTATTCTGTAGATAGCTACATGCAAGGAAAGCAGATGATTTTCGGCTTGCAGGTAGGGGCAGCGTATAAGATTAATGATTATCTGTCGGCCTTCGGAGGTTTGCGTATGAACTATGTAAGCAATGGTTATGTGGGTCATATTAAAGATATTATGATTAACCCGACTTATCCGGCTGTTGGATTAAATGGTTCAATGGTCTCTGCTGAGACTGTATTCAAAACATTGGCGGCTGCTTATACAGCAATGGGAAACAGCAAAGGCGCTGAGGATATGCAAAAAAATGCTGATGCAGTGAAAGACAAATATCTGGATTGCGACCAAACCGGCTGGGGAGTCACTCCGATTATCGGTCTTGATTTCAAGATGAACAAGTGGAACGTAGGTGTTAAGTATGAGTTCAATACGCGCCTAAATGTAGAGAATAACACGAAAATAGATAATACTGGCATGTTCAAAGATGGCGTAAATACACCGCACGACATTCCGAGTTTACTAACTGTCGGGGTATCTTATGAGATACTTCCGGTGTTAAGAGCATCCGTAGGCTATCATCATTTCTTCGACTCAAATGCCAAAATGGCGAATGGCAAAGAGAAGTATGCCGGAAGCACCAATGAATACCTGGGCGGACTGGAATGGGACATAACCAAGGCTGTGCAGGTGAGTGCCGGATTGCAACGCACCAAATACGGTGTACAAGACAATTACCAGAGTGATATGAGTTTCTCGGTAAGTTCGTTTTCGTATGGTTTTGGCGCAGGGTTCAATCTTTCTTCTAAGTTGAAGCTGAATGTAGCTTACTTCTGGACAGAGTATGAGGACTATACAAAAGAAGTAGCGAATTTTGCTACTACTACCAATAAAACGAAATCGTTCAATTATAAAGACGTATTTACCCGCACCAACAAGGTGTTTGGTATTGGAGTAGACTATAAATTCTAAGAAGAAATATATATCTAATACTCTGTCGACTATAACAAACGAGAGACTTCGGACATCCGGCGGGATGACACGAAGTCTCTTTTTTCTTTCCAACCGATGCGTGTTTTACGAAAAACAAATCATCAGTTAAAACGGATCGCCAGTAAAAACAGGTATGTCCGTAGCCTCTATACACAGAAATCTTTTTTCGGGCCTTCACGCCTTCAACCCTTCATCAGCCCTTGTTTATCGGTGTTTCGGGGTGAAGGAGGGAAATCATCTGCCCTTCATCACCTTCACCTTGTCCCGTCCTGAAATTGAATAAGACTAACCCCTAATTACATTACTTCAAAATGAAACTAGACCTATTGTAATGCTGCATTACATTACTTCTAAGTAAGCATTACTCATCATCTCCGGAGGGATTTCACAGCAATCTAACGAGCTTTTTGTTGTTCCATATAAGTGAAAGGGCTATTTCACAGCTGTGAAACAGCTATTCCACAGTAATGAAACAGCCCTTTCACAGCTGTGAACCAGGGTCGACGCATTACTTTTATTTCTTTGTTTGTTATTATATATTGTCTATTTTAATATCTTATTATATTGTTAATTAGATATTAAAATACTTATTCAAGTAAATTATATTTTGTATATTTGTGGTGTAATAAAAAACATAAATAAACAGAAAAATGGATATAATTAGCATTACTAAATACTTGGATGACCCTCGACGTGACCACAAAAAAGAATATTCATTGGAATGCATTTTTTACATAACCTTGGCGGCTGTAATAGCTGGTGCAGAGAGCTGGAATGAAGTTGAAGAGTTTGGTTTATCTAAAGAAACTTTTTTCGCATCTCGTATCAAAGACTTCGATGGTGTCCCTTCTCATGATACTTTCAATCGTGTTTTTCAATTACTCGACCCTGTTCAGTTAGAGCGTTGTTTTCGTGTGTGGATACAGGAGGTTTGCGGTAAATATGCCGGAGTTGTTGCCATTGACGGTAAGGAAATGTGTGGTGCGCGTCAGAAGCGTAAGGATGGTAGCTTCTCAAAGTTGCATATGGTAAGCGCTTGGGCTGCGGCCAATGGTGTAAGCCTTGGTCAGGAACGGGTTAGCGAGAAATCCAATGAAATCACAGCCATTCCCGCCTTGGTAGAAGCTTTGGATTTGAAAGATTGCGTAGTAACTATTGATGCTATGGGATGTCAAAAGGAAATAGTCAAGTCCATCATCGAAAAGGAAGCCGATTATGTTATTTGCCTGAAAGGAAATCAGGGTAACTTTCATTCAGAAGTAAGCCAATGGTTTGATGACTTTGATCATAAACATGTACCACCTACACGCTATGACACATATTCCAAAGAAGAAAGTGGTCATGGGCGAATTGAAAAGAGGGTTTATGATGTGTACAGCAATGGGATGTTAGATCGAATGTTTGAAGGTTGGCAGGGATTAACCAGTGTAGCCAGAGTACGCTCTTACCGTAAAGAAGTGGCTAGTGGGAAAGAGAGTGAGGATGTCAGATATTTTATTACCTCTTTAGGATTAGATGCCAAAAGAATATCTGAGTGTATACGGGGACATTGGAGTGTTGAGAATAACTTACACTGGCAACTGGATGTCACTTTTAAAGAAGATGACACTCGAAAAAGCGGAAATGCAGCGCAAAATTTTTCGCTAATAAACAAGATCGCATTGATGGCTATCAAGAAGAGTCCAAAAAAGGGGAGCCTGAAAGGAAAAAGGAAAGCTGCTGGATGGGACGAAGCTTTCCTTGTTGAATTATTAGAAGGAGACTGGAAGTAATGCGTCGACCCTG
>JAVBVA010000036.1:0-14342 GCA_031554665.1 Bacteroides sp.
TCTGACGAAGGAGCGGATGCTTTCATGGCTCTACACTCCATTACCGACACGGCTTGGAAGAACAAACAATCTCCCTTGGATGCAATTCTTGCCATTTTAAATGGTGAGACGGGTGACTATGTTTTCGCTGAGTAGTTACTAACTCTGACGGATATGAAAAAGATAGTTAATTATATACTATGCATCGTTGTGATGCTGTTCGTGTCATGTGATGCTTCCCTGCTGGACATACAGAACAAGAATACCCAGAGCACCGGACTGTTCTGGAAAACGGAAGCCGATGCCGAGGCGGGTGTTGTGGCTGTCTATGCTATGTTTTACCGGCAAGGTACATGGACCCGCAATATGTATACGCAAATGCACGGCATGGCCGATGAAGGAGTGAGTTATGCCGGATGGACGGAATTGAACGAATACACCAAGTTTATCTTTACCGACTATAATTTCGGAGAAACCAACGGCAAGATATGGCGGGAACATTATGTGGCTGTTTTCCGTGCCAATCAGGTACTGGATAATATAGGTAATATACCTTTTACCGATGAATCGCATCGGCAAGACCTCATTGGACAGACCAAATTCCTGCGCGCTTTCTATTATTACTACCTGACAGCATTGTGGGACAATGTTCCTATCGTGTTGCACACCTCTTCGGCTTCCGACCAGCCTGTACAGGCATCGGCCGACGATATTCTCAGTCAGATAGAACAAGACCTGGAAGATGCTATCACCAAACTACCCTCCACCCGTGACCCGGGCGCTTACGGGCGTGTTACCAAAGGAGCTGCCTATGGACTGCTGGCTAAAGCTTACGCACAGCATCACAAGTGGGAGGAAGCCCGTCGGTGTCTCGAATGGCTCATTGACGGCGAAGGAAAGAACTACTACGACCTGGAACCTAATTGGGGCGATAACTTCAGTAACCATACCGAGAACAACATAGAGTCGCTGTACGAAATTCAGTTTTCATTAACGAATCGCGTAGGGTTCGACCAAACAGACAATTATCTAGACCCGAATGCACAGTTAGGCACACAGATTGAGATGAACGGTGGTCCTGTTGGGATTGGTTGGAGCAATATCGAGGCTCGACGCTGGCTGGTGGATTATTACAAACGCGAGCAAACTACAGAAGGGAAGTGCGATGTCCGGTTGTTTTACACCTTGTGGTATGACGGCGCTGCTTCCGACTTCCCCGAATTCCCGAACCAACTCATTTACGGGAAGCCATGGAACAGCGATTGGGGTAACCGCGTCTTTATTAAGAAATACAGCACAGACGCCCTCCCGTTGTACTATTGGAACGATAACAACTTCCGTTCCATCCGGTATGCCGACATGTTGCTGCTCTATGCCGAAGCACTCAACGAACTGAATGCTGCACCGACAGCCAAAGCCATTGCCTGCGTTAACCGGGTACGCAACCGGGTGAAACTGCCCAATATAGAGAATAGTACTTACTACAATGGCGCTCAAATAACGACCAACAAAGAGGCGTTCCGCCAACACCTGAAGATAGAACGTGCCTTGGAGCTTGCTTTGGAGTGTGTGCGCTGGATCGACCTGAAACGTTGGGGTATCGACGATGAGGCTACGCTGAACGAACTGAAGCAGCGGGACTCGGACTTTAACAATTTTGTTATCGGCAAGTCCATCCGCATGCCAATACCGCAAAGTGAAGTGGATAACAACCCGAATCTGAAACAAAATCCTAATTACTAATCGCAGCGATATGAAACATATAAAATACCTTATAAGCGCAGTCTTGGCACTGCTGGTTGTGAGTGGATGCGGAAATAATTCCGATTATGTCATCGAAAGCAATCCCAATGAATTTGCCATCTCTCCGATAGCCATTCCGGTAAGTGCGGAGGGCGGTACGTACGAACTCAAAGTAACTGGTAACGAGTCATGGACCGCCCGTCTGACGGACTCGAACAGCTCGGCTGCAGAGTGGTGTACGTTGAGCGAAACATCGGGCACAGGACAGAAGGTGATAACCGTCACTGTGAAGCCAAGTACGTCTTTTGTGAAGTTCCGTTCGGTCATTATCCGTGTGAGTGCGGGTACTAAGGACCTGAAATCGAAAGTGCTGCAAGAAACATTGGTGCTCGGTGAAGACGAGGTGCTGATTAATGGCATGGTATGGTCAACAAAAAACCTTGATAGCCCTGGCACATTCGCTTCCTCGCCCGATGACCCGGGTATGTACTACCAGTTCAACCGGAAGGTAGGTTATCCCGGCGGCCCGCAAGATGATCCGGCTCCCGACAACTGGCCTGCCGATTACACGAACGACGGTACCGACTGGCTGCCCGCCAACGATCCGTCGCCCGAGGGTTGGCGTGTACCTACTACAGCCGAGATGGCTGCTCTCTGGAATATCGGGGCTACGTGGGTGTCTGCCGCACAAACCGGTTTTAAAACAGATGGTATCGTTATCGGTGTTCCTGCATCCGTTGCGAAGACTGCCAATAAAGCAAACTTGAAACAACTCGGCTGCCTGTTCTTGCCTCAAAGCGGATGGCGGAATGAGAATGGAGTTATGGATCGCTCGTGGTTATGCGCCGTCCGAAGCGGCACACAGCTAAATCCTACACACGGAGGTATGTCGCTGGGCGATTCCGGCGGTTACCGGGATGTCATGGGATGGGGCGATGGGCACAAAGTACGTGCAGCAATGGTTCGTCCGGTGAAGAACATACAAGTGGAAGATTGATATAACCATCCAACTAATTATTATTGATTTATGAAAAATTCCAAACTTCTGATATCTTTCTTCCTGCCTTTGCTCTTTGGATGCCAAAGCAGGCAAGATACCTCGCGGGATACAATCACCCCATTGGTGCAATATGAATTCAGCGGTGGTGCCGGGCACTATAATTATGCTCCCAGCATCATCCAGGACAAATATGGTATCCGGTACGGATTTGTCTGCGAGAACCGTGATCCGTTCAAAATTGTCGACTACGTATACCTGTACAAAGGAATACCAACCAGTAAGGGTTATGTATGGCAACCCGGTACACAAATCATCCAACCTTCTGAAACAGGTTGGGACAACTGCCACATCTGCGACCCGGATGTGCGCGAGTTCAAAACCACCTACAAAGGAGAGACGTATGACTGGATCATGACCTACTTAGGCGTCGACCGATGGGACTGCAACCACAACCAGATTGGACTCGCCGTCTCCAAAAATATTGAAGGACCCTACATCAAGTTCGACCGGAATCCATTGGTGGCGTATCAGGACACCACCAAATGGGGAGTAGGGCAGAGCACCACGATTGTCAAAGATTCCACCACCATACAGTTGTTCTATAACTCGACTACCGGGAAGGGATCCTTCTGTATGCGTGAGATCAAGCTGAACGACCTGGACAATATCGTGATGGGAGAAGAACAGGCTATCCCCTTCCTGAGTGGCAATAGCTACCCTGCGATGTCCGAAAAGAACATATACGTGGTTTCCGAAACTCGCGTAGGCCCTATTAAAGAAATCCCTACTTGGGTGGGCGATGTATGCCGCTTGGCCTACAAGCCGCGAACCGATAGCCTGATTACTGCCAAGGACGGATGGATGGAGATTGGTCATGTCGGGCCGAAAGAATCGGGTTTCCCGCGAAACCATAATCCCGGCATTCTGACGGACACTAAAGGTTACATGCTCAATGATAATGAGCTGGTGATGTACTTTACCCCTGCTATGACGGGAGAGAACTGGCTATGGTCATACGATCTTTACTCGGCAACGTTCGACCTTAAGAGTTATTTCAATTAAATATTCATTTACCAATTATTCTAATACAATAGATTATGATAAATAACAAACTTTATTTTATCGTCTTGTCGCTATTCTTTTTAGTAGGCTGTACTTCGCCGAAGCAACAGACAGAAACAACATCGGATGCTGAAAAGATAATTCTCGAAACCGATATCGGTAATGATGTGGACGATGCTTTGGCACTGGATATGCTCTACAAATACATGGATGCCGGAGATATCGACCTGTTGGGCATCATGACCAATAAAGAAAGCCCGTACTCCGCCGAGTATATCGACGTGATGAATACGTGGTACGGCTATCCGCAAATACCCATCGGCATCATTCATAACGGTGCAGATTGCGAGAATGATGCAACCAACTATGCGAAATGTGTTTGTGTGATGCAAAAGGACAACGGAAAACCCGCGTTCGAGCGTTCGCTGAAAGACTATGTCCGGTTGCCTGAAGCTCACAACCTGTACCGCCAACTGTTGGCGCAACAGCCGGACAGTTCCGTCACCATCATATCCGTGGGATTCTCCACCAATCTGGCACGATTGCTGGATACACCTGCCGACAACTACTCACCCTTGACAGGCAAAGAGCTGGTTGCGAAGAAAGTGAAGCTGCTTTGCACCATGGCGGGCTGTTTCAATAACGAGAATCTGTTCGAATACAATGTGGTAAAAGACATCCCGGCAGCAAAGAAAGTATTTGACGAATGGCCGACACGCCTCGTGACTTCGCCCTTTGAAGTAGGGATTGCTATCAATTATCCCGGAAGCAGTATAGAGAGCGACTTCGGTTGGGCGCCGCTACATCCGATGGTAGAAGCTTATAAGTCTTACCAGAAGATGCCCTACGACCGTCCGACATGGGACCTGACCTCTGTCTTGTATGCAGTCGAAGGTCCTTCCATGTTCAACGTCTCGTCCGCCGGCAAGATAAGTGTGACCGACAAGGGAGCTACGGGCTTCATCCCCGACGCAACCGGGGACCGGTATTACCTCACTGTGGACTCCATACAGTCGGAAAATATCAAAGAGCATTTCATCGGATTGCTGACCAAACAACCTATTCATTATAAAAAACAGTAAGTGCAATGATAAAGAATGTATTCAATTTAATGGGACTATGGATTCTTGCGATGGGGATATGGCTCATCAGCTCCTGCTCCGGCGGGACAGGCGATGATGAGCCTGTTACCCCACCCGGACCGGTGACGCCCACTATCAGCATCGCCAAACCGGAATTTGTCTTCGGCTTTCAGGGGCAAAGTAAGTATTCGTATTGTCCGAGCGCATTGAAACAGGACGATGGTACTGTTCATCTCTTCTTCTGCGGAAACCCGCAAAGTTTGGTGATGGTGGATAACATCTTCCACATCAGGATCAATCCTGACGGCTCCAATTCTGCTGCCAAGAGTGTGTTGCAACCTGGTGTATCTGGTTCATGGGACGATCATCATACATGTGATCCTTGCGTAGTTGCGGGTAGTTTCACCTGGAACGGAACCACATACAAGTATGCTATGTTCTTCCTGAGTAATAAGTATGGTGTGTATTACAACGAGATTGGCGTAGCATTCAGCAACGATCTGAACGCTGATAGTTGGGTGAAGTATCCATCTCAGATCGTGCGGAAGACGTGGTCGAGTGACGGCGATCAGCCGCTGAGCGGTGGTGGATACTCCTGGGGAGTAGGCCAACCATCTGTTGTGTCCATGGATGGAAAAGGAAAACTACTGCTTACCTATACCATCGGTGATATTGACGGTACACGAATCGTTTGGTCGGAAGCCGATTTCAGCAACATGGAGAGTTATGCCATAAGCACTCCCCAATCCATTGTGCGAACCGGATTGAAAACGATCGACGAAAAACGGGAGGACTATACGTGTAACTCCGAATTTGCCATCAATAAGGAAGCAGACAAGATTGTAATGGTACGCCCCGTACAGCCGCATCCGGCAGATTATCCTGCTTACCTGAATTCAGCTCTGGAGATCGATTACATGAACCTGTCGGACTTCACGAACCAGCGCGGGAGCTGGACGCCTATCTACCGGATCACCCCAACTGATACGGGTTATCCGCGCAATCATAATGCCACGTTGCTCAGGGATAACTTCGGGCATCTGTCGGACTGGGAACAACCTGCTTTCTACTATACGGTAAGTAAGGCTACTCCCGACGTACAGCCCTCAGGTAGCAATCATGCCGAGTGGACGTACCATATCTGGAAAAGTAAAGTGATTAAGAACCAATAAGGTCAGTTTTCAATGGGATACAATATATAATATGGAAAAGAAAGAAATTGTAATAATAGGAAGCAGCAACACCGATATG
This sequence comes from Bacteroides sp., assembly GCA_031554665.1. Classification (GTDB taxonomy): domain Bacteria; phylum Bacteroidota; class Bacteroidia; order Bacteroidales; family Bacteroidaceae; genus Bacteroides. The sequence continues at coordinate 6,118 of JAVBVA010000036.1, forward strand.
GTCGTTAAAACCGAACGGTTTCCCCAACCAGGCGAAACGATTCTCGGCGGAGAGTTTATGATGAACCCCGGTGGAAAAGGAGCCAATCAGGCGGTGGCTGCGGCAAGGATGGGCGGGCAGGTTATGCTCATAGCCAAGACGGGCAACGATATCTTTGGCCGAAAAGCCGTAGAAGCCTATCAGGCAGAAGGTATCGGGACGGAATACGTCTTTACCGATCAGGAACAGTCTTCGGGAGTGGCATTGATATCGGTCGATGCTTCGGGTGAGAACTCTATCCTGGTAGCGCCCGGTGCCAACGGAACATTGTCTGTCGGTGATGTGCGGAAAGCCAGGAACAGGATAGAGAATGCCGGGATCTTGTTGATGCAACTGGAGATCCCTGTGGAAACGGTACAGTACGCAGCAGCAATCGCATCGGCCCGAGGGGTGAAAGTGGTGCTCAATCCAGCACCGGCACAGGAACTCTGCCCGGAACTGCTGAAGTGTCTATACATGATTGTCCCCAACGAAACCGAAGCGGAGCTACTTACGGGCATTCGGGTGCATGACTGGAGTTCGGCTCGGGAAGCGGCAGATTGTCTGGCTGCGAAAGGGGTAGACACGGTGGTGATCACGATGGGTTCGAAAGGGGCATTCATTCGGGAAGGGCATCAGTACCAGGAAGTATTGGCTGAGAAAGTCAAAGCTGTTGATACAACGGCGGCGGGCGATACGTTTTGCGGAACTTTGTGTGTTGGCTTGTCAGAAGGGATGTCTGTACCGGATGCCGTGCGGTTGGCTTGCCGTGCGGCCGCCATTGCAGTGACGCGTCCGGGAGCGCAAGCCTCCTGTCCGAAGAGAATTGAGTTAGAAAATCAAATAATTTAAAGGTATGTTTATAGTCAATAGCTATTTGTTGGCAGTGGTATTCTGCTTTATTACCATGCTGTGCTGGGGTTCGTGGGGCAACACACAAAAACTGGCCGGGAAGACATGGCGTTATGAATTGTTTTATTGGGATTATGTGATCGGCATTTTGCTTTTCTCGTTGATCTCAGCTTTTACGCTGGGTAGCATCGGTTCCGAGGGCCGCAGTTTTCTACCGGATCTTGCTCAGGCGGATAGTTCGAATATTCTCAACGCTTTTCTGGGCGGGGTGATATTCAATGCAGCCAATATCTTTTTATCGGCAGCTATTTCAGTTGCGGGATTGTCTGTGGCCTTTCCGGTAGGAATCGGTTTGGCACTGGTGCTGGGGGTACTTATCAATTATGCAGGGCAGAAGAGTGGCGACCCTGTGTTGCTGTTTGGTGGTGTGGCGTTGGTAACAATTGCCATCGTCCTGAATGCATTAGCTTATAAGAAGTTGGTAAAACAGTCAAAAAAGGTACCTACAAAAGGAATCATTCTTTCGGTGGTGGCCGGAGTCCTGATGTCATTCTTCTACCGCTTTGTGGCAGGTTCGATGGATTTGGAGAACTTTGCCAGTCCGATGGCCGGAAAGATGACACCTTATACGGCTATGTTTATTTTCTCCTGCGGAATCTTGGTGAGCAATTTTCTGTTCAACTCCATTGTGATGAAGAAACCTTTCGAGGACCCACCGGTGAAGTATACCGATTACTTCCACGGGAGTTTCAAGATCCATCTGGTAGGTATATTGGGCGGAATTATCTGGGGGCTCGGCAATGCATTCAACCTGATTGCTGCCGGAAAGGCAGGTGCTGCTATTTCCTATGGTTTGGGACAAGGTGCCACACTCGTATCAGCTTTCTGGGGAGTGATTATCTGGCATGAATTCAAGAATGCTCCGAAGGGTACGAATAAGTATTTGTATGCCATGTTTGGCCTGTTCCTTTGTGGATTAGCTTTGATCATTGCTGCCGGAATGTGATAGTGGCTGGATGAATTTAAAAGGACTAATGCTCCCTTGCCGTTCGTTTCAACCGAATGGAAAGGGAGCATTAGTCCTTTTAAGTGAATAAGAATCACTCACGAAAGTTGCGTTAATTATTCCCGCAACATTTCTTGTATTTCTTTCCGCTTCCGCAGGGGCATGGGTCGTTTCTTCCTATTTTGTCTTCTCCGAGAAGAGGCTTCATGATTTCATCTAGCGCGATGCTTGAATAATCCAATGGGTTTATGCGGGCATTCTCTTGTTCAAGGAATTCGTCAAGCATGCAATCTTCAAAAAACTCACTCAAGTAGCTGATACCGTTGTAAAACTCTTCTATCGTGTGGTACTGTTCGTTTGGCTCAAATTGTTTCCGTTTTATTATCAGCTCCTTTAACAGTTTCAGCGAACCGAGAATACTTTGCTCTACAGCATCCGAATGATAACTTCTTTCGAAAAAAGCCCAATTGGTTATGTCGCAAATGGATGTATACTCAATTTGTATACTTGTGGTACGGATTTTGTTCAGGAATATTGTTTGTTTATATGCTTCCTCCAACTTTAGAAAATGATCTTCAAACATCTGGATAACTGTTTTCCGGGGATACTTCCCCGTCAGTGCCATTTGAGCGAAGGTCTGGTAAATGGAACATGCTGCCATATCGCAGTCGAAAGGTTCGGATAAGGAGTTCCATAACTTTTCGGGTTGGTTTTCACTCAATGCATAGACTACGTGCCAATACAATACAGGTATAAGATCACTAAACCAGAAGTCATGATAATCTTTGGGCTGGTGCAGGAACATCAGGAGGAAATCCAGTTCTTCTTCGGCTTTCAGGGCACCCAAAAACATCAAGGCATGCGTCGGGGCCCAGAGCTCTTCTTCTTCGGTTATGTTATTTGATAAATATTCCATCCGGTCAATGCTGTCTTGCAGGATGGCTTTCAGGTCCTCTATCAATGTCTGGCGGGGTAATTGCATGATTTCATCGACCAAAGCCAGGTCGATATGGATAGTGTTTTTATAAAACGCCAGTACTTCCGGGTGATGGAAATCAGGAAGTCCTTGTAGGACTTTGGCAGCCGGAAGGATGGACAGTTTGGGCGTTTTCTTGCCCGGTGCGCTTTTCGGTTGTTTGATTATTGCCAGAACTTCGTTCACATCGTCAATATCAAAGGCATTGGCTTCTTCCCAGGTTTCTCCTTCGTCCAGCCCCAGCCATTCCCTGTAGTTCTCGGCTTCCGGGTTGTTGGGGTCTTGCAATGCTTCCATCATGTCGGCGTATCCATAGATACCTCCGCAGTCTTCCGGCGGGGTGATGCCTTTCCAACCCGTACACACGGGGTGTTCGGGATTGTCGGGGGTGATGGCTTCCAGTTTTATTTGGTGTGTCCAGTCGTCGCCGAAGTCGTAGATATAGACGAAGGAATCGCCTACTTTCTTGAAATACTTTTTCAGTTTCACTTTGGCGGCATCGTCCACGGGTCCCCAATCGTCAGGACTTGGCTTGGAGATGACCGGGTAAGAACCGTAACCTTTGGGTGTGAACTGGTACAGGTGATAGTTTTCCCATCCGAAGATGGTTTGGATAATTTCATGCAAGTCGGCAAAAGTATAGGTGTCTGGAACCAGTACCTTTCTCCATACAGGAGGTTTGGAGATGCCTTTGAGTTGGATTTTAAATTGGAAAGCCATAGATAAATTGTATTATGTTGCGCTAAAGGTAGGTATATTTAAAAAAACAGGCCCAATGGTAGGCCTGTTTTTTTATTTTCGGAATGATATTTATAAATGGTGGAGAATTTCTGTGATTTTATTCAAACGGAGGAAGTAGGGGTGATTCACTTCTTCTTCATGTTGTTCGTGCTGCCACGTAATCGGGTAGGGGATGTGGACTGCATATCCATTCAGTTGCAACACCGGGAGTATGTCCGACTTGACAGAGTTTCCAATCATCAGGAACTTCTCAGGCGGACAGTCGAGACGTTCCATCATTCGTTGGTAGTCTTCCGGTTGCTTGTCGCTCAGGATCTCAATGTGGTGAAAATAGTCTTTCAAACCTGATTTGCTGACTTTACGTTCCTGGTCGAGCAGATCGCCTTTGGTTATCAGTATCAGTTTGTATCGCTTGCTGAGTTGTGAGAGGGTTTCTTTCACGCCGTCCAATAACTCAATGGGATGTTCGATGAGTTCTTGCCCCAATCGGATAACTTCCCGGATGCAAGCTCCGGCTTCATCGGCGGGTGGAGTTTGCTCTTTCCCTTGCCTGTTACTTTCTCCCTTTTGTGCGATGATATTGCAGATTGTCTCTACCATGCAAAGCATCATTCCTTTAATGCCGTACCCGTACAAATGCAGGTTTTTCATCTCCGTCCGGAATAATTCCTGCGAAACTTTATCAGCAGGAAGATACGGCTGCATCAGCGTGCAGAACTTCTGTTCGAACTCGTAAAAGTAGAGTTCGTTTACCCAAAGTGTATCGTCGGCGTCAAAGGCTATGTACTCTATGTTTTTCATTTTATATGAGTTTGTTGTATGATATTTTTTATGATAATTATTAAAACAAAAGCCCGAACCGGTTAGGGACGGGCTTTTACTGTTTGAAAAAGCTCTGTCTTATAATGCTGGGGTGATTTCGATGCTTAATCCTAAAGCATTTATAATCCGGTAAAATGTGGCAACACTGGGAACGGTCACTCCTTTCTCAATGCGCGAAATGTATGATTTATTTACACCCAGTCTCTTGGCAAGTTCTTCCTGCGTCAGTCTTGCATTCTTCCGGGCATCCAGAAGAAGCTGACTTGTATAGAATGCGTATGCCTCCTCGTCGAACTTTGCACGCTCGGGCGTACCATGCTTACCGTACTCCTTTTCAAGGGAAGCACTGTAATCAGTTGTCTTATGATTGTTTGTCTCCATAATAGGCCTCCTTTATCTTTAGTGCTTTTTCAATCTCATTCAATGGAGCTTTCTGTGATTTCTTCTGAAAGCCGTTGAATAGAACAACAATCTGACCATCGTCAAAGATGAAAAATACACGGTAAATATTACTGTTATATTCCATGCGTAACTCGTACAATCCATCCCGTATAAATTTGATGAACTTAACAGGCATTCTGTCTTCTGTTTCTAATAGCGAGATGATATAGTTCAGTTTTAATAATTCCTTTGCCGAAAGAGTCTCTATAAATCTCTCAAAATATCCGCCGTAGGTGATTACTTTTCGTTTCATAATACAAATATAGAGGCTGTTGTATAATTGTGCAACTTTTATCAACGCTTTAACATAAAACAATCATTAAACCAGTTTACTTTCCTATCAGGTTCTTGTACACTACTGATTGAAGGAGCTCTTCTTTCCGGTGGCGGGAGAGCGGCAGTTCGGTTTCCCCTACAAATACTCTTCCGCCGGAGATGGAGTCGATGTGATGTACATTCACCAGATACGATTTATGTATGCGGAAGAAATCATCTTTTGGCAAGGTCTCTTCGAGGGAAATCATCGTTTGGTGGGCGATTAACTGTTTGTCCTTTACATTGATCTTGACGTAATTCTCCATGCTTTCGATGTACAGTATATCCGTCCAGAGAATCTTCTGGAAACTGTCGGCTTGCTTCACGTAGAGGAAGGGCGTGGCATTAATCTCTTCCTCTTTATCTGTTTGTGCCATGACTTCCTTGGCGCGGAAAGTTTCCTGCGCTTTCAGTACTGCCTGATAGAATCGTTTGAAAGTAATCGGTTTCAGCAGGTAGTCCACGACTTGCAGACGATAACCTTCCAGCGCATACTCCGAATAAGCTGTTGTGAGTATCGTCAGCGGGGGATTATCAAGAGTTTCGAGCATATCCAGCCCGGAGAGATAAGGCATGTTCACGTCGAGGAACAACAAATCCACCGGATGGTTTTGCAGGAAAGTGATAGCTTCTATAGCCGAAGCGCAGGTGCCTGTCACAGAAAGAAAGTCCGTATTGCCGATCAAGTCGACAATGCCTTCGCGGGCTATCGGCTCATCGTCGACAACGAGGCAACGCAGGGGCTTTTTTTGAGTAGGTGTATACATATTATATATAAGGTATAATGAACAACTAATTGGCTATAGAATAATCCGAAGTTCGGTTTGGTAAAAACCATCGCCTTTGCGGATATTCAATTCATGTTTTCCGGGATAAAGAATCTCTAACCGTTTCCGCAGGTTGTCCATTCCCAACCCCGAAGCATTCCGGCGTTGTGGCGCTTGGTTCGTACGCGAATTCTCAACTGTGAGCCGGAGTGTATTCGCTGTTTGCTGGAAGTCAATATGTACATACCCGGTTTCGGAAGGCAGGCGGGAGACGTGCTTGAAGGCATTCTCTACAAAAGGAATCAGCAAAAGCGGAGCGATTTCTGTATTCCCGTTTTCTATATTCCACTGGCAACGGACTTCCAATTCCTGTCCCCAACGTATCTTCTCCACTTCGACGGCATCTTTCAGAAACTCTACTTCTTTCTCCAGCAGTACCACACTCTTGTTGCACTCATAAAGTTGATAGCGCAGGATATCGGAGTAACGCAACAGCAGTTCATCGGCCATGTCCACGTTCTTCTTCATTAATATATGAATATGATTCAGGACATTGAACATGAGGTGCGGACTGATTTGCTCCTGTAAAGCATGCAACTGCGATTCCAGATGTTCCTTCTCCAACAGCGTATTTTCATAGTAAAACCGTACCCCGCAAAACACAAGGTTGATGATAATCATGGACGAAATGCCTTTGGACAGTTCTACCGGGAAGGGTTGTGTGGAGTTCAGCAAATCCGATGGCTCGAATACGCCTGCCAATTCCAATCGGTAGAAGCCGGTGGTGACGCTGGCAAATACAGCTCCCATTAGTATAGACATCACCAACAACCAAACACAGAACCGTCCCATTTGCTTTTTCTTCATCGCCTTGGGCAACAGGTTATTGCTCAGGAAAGCCGCCATGCCGAAGATAGGGGCGAAGGTGCAAAACGTGAGCAGAATGGATTCGACCACAGGGGCCTGGTTGACCGCCTGAAGCAGAAGCAGGAAACCCAGCGCAACGGAGAACAGCAGGGTGAAACGTTTGTAATTCTTGAACAAGTAATTTCTCATATGGCAAAGATAAGCGATTAATTGTGAAAAGGTTTTACCAGTCGTCAAAAGCAGATGACCAATGGTCAAATAAATTTCTTCGGTTGGTAGCGACCCGATACATTTGCTTCCGAAATCATAAAACGGAAATAGAAAATGGAAAAGATTTTTCAGAAGATAAAACGAGGCAATGGAACCAGATTAATCGCGTTATTCATCTTCCTGCTGTTTTTCAGCGTTTGTACCCAAGCGCAGATTATGTTGAAAACGGAGTACATCGGCAAGTCATCCTATTGGAAGGAGATGGGCGATGATCCCCGTCAGCGGGTGGGCGATTGCGAAGGTTCGGCCATGGTGTATCAGGCAATGGCAAACATCCCGCTTTCGGTAAAGCTGAATGAGAACAAGCGTCCGACAATGTGGAGCATCGGCCTTGGTGGATCGTATGCCTCGCTGAACAATAAGAACTTCGCACCGGATATGGTTTCGGAGATTATGAACCTGCAACTGGCAGTAATGCATCTCCGCCCTTTGAGTTCCAAATGGTCGCTCATGGCGAGTGTCGGGGTGGGAGTATACACGCCTTTCACAGAGTTTTCGAAGATTAGGTACAAACATGTACTGGGTAACCTAGGGGTAGTATTTATTCATCATCTGCGGCCCAATCTTGATTTAGGTGGCGGACTGGCGGTGAACAGTACATTCGGTTATCCGATGGCATTTCCTGCTTTGTACTTCGACTGGCGTTCAGGACGTAAGTTCAAGATGAATGTTTCGTTGGGGCAGGGGCTGGAACTCTCGGCCGGGTATCATTTTAACGACTATTTCAGCTTGTCGCTGGCCGGGGAGATGAACGGGCAAATGGCATTGGTGGAGAAGGACGGGAAGGATAAGATCTTCACACATCAGTATATGGTTGCCGGGCTTCGGCCTGAGTTGAAGTTGGGTAAAAGCGGATTGTCTATTCCCGTAACATTGGGTATTAACGCCATTCGTCCGACGTATTACAGCGATCGCACGCTGAAAGGTATGTTCTCGACAGATAATGATTATTATTTTCAGGTGGCGCCTTATGGTTCGGTGGGAATCAAGTTCGGATTTTAAAATTGAGAATGACTTTGTTGCAACGATAAAATAAAAAAAGGTTTATTGGTGTATCTTTGTATTTGCAAACCCAAAGACGTAGATACATGAGTACCTCACCAATAAACCCTGCCAAAGATAAATATAAAGTTCGAAATTGGAAAGAATA
>JAVBVA010000052.1:0-44771 GCA_031554665.1 Bacteroides sp.
GTTACCCAAATTGCTGAACTGTTTTCGGCCGATGAAGAGGAAATTATTAAAGTGGTTATCAACAATAATGAAAAGTGGAGATGCATGATGAATATTTATAACTACAAAAATGTGGGATAATATTCACTTGCGAAAGTCGAATTATTATAATTACAATAAAACAATAATCGCCCTAAAAACAACCCGGACAGAACGGAGTGAACCATTCTGCCCGGGCTAACTTTAAGGAATACTATGGTTTTGCTGATTACTTCATGCTGACGATCTCTAAAGATCGGCAAGAATCAATTACAGAATACCCTGAGCCATCATAGCTTTGGCAACCTTCATGAAACCGGCCACATTGGCCCCCTTCACGTAGTTCACGTAGCCGTCTTCTTCCGTACCATACTGCACACAAGCAGAGTGAATATTCTGCATGATGCTCTTCAACTTTTCATCTACCTCTTCCGAGCTCCAACCCAGTTTGATAGAGTTCTGCGTCATTTCCAGACCTGATACCGATACACCACCTGCATTAGCAGCCTTACCCGGAGCATACAGAATCTTTGCTTCCTGGAATACCTTCACAGCTTCCGGAGTAGAAGGCATGTTGGCGCCTTCCGAAACAGCGATACAGCCATTAGCTACCAACTGACGGGCATGGTCGCCGTTCAACTCATTCTGAGTAGCCGAAGGCAATGCGATGTCGCACTTCTCGCCCCAAGGCTTCGCACCTTCTACATATTTGCAACCGTAAGTCTCTGCATATTCACGGATACGTCCGCGGTACAGATTCTTCAGTTCCATGATATAATCTAATTTAGCGCGGTCGATACCATCCGGATCATAAATATAACCATCAGAGTCCGAGCAAGTCACTACCTTACCACCCAGTTCGATTACCTTCTCGATGGTGTACTGAGCTACGTTACCCGAGCCCGATACCGTACATACTTTGCCTTTCAGGTCGGTTCCTTGCTTTTGCAACATCTCCATCAGGAAGTAGATGTTACCATAACCGGTAGCTTCCGGGCGGATCAATGAACCACCGAACTCGCGGCCTTTACCGGTAAACGTACCTGTAAACTCATGGGTCAGTTTCTTGTACATGCCGAACATAAAACCTACTTCGCGTCCGCCTACACCGATATCACCCGCAGGTACGTCTGTTTCGGGACCGATGTGACGCCACAGTTCCAGCATGAAAGCTTGTACAAACCGCATCACTTCGCCGGCCGACTTGCCACGCGGAGAGAAGTCCGAACCACCTTTACCACCACCCATAGGCAGTGTGGTGAGCGAGTTCTTGAACGTTTGTTCGAAAGCAAGGAATTTCAGGATACTAAGGTTAACGGAAGAGTGGAAACGGATACCACCTTTGTACGGGCCGATAGCGTTGTTGTGCTGAACACGGTAGCCCATGTTGACCTGTACGTTGCCTTTATCGTCTACCCAGGTTACGCGGAACTGATAAACTCTCTCCGGAATGCAAAGACGCTCGATCAGGTTGGCTTTGTCAAACTCAGGGTGTTTGTTGTACTCATCTTCGATGGTGTATAGTACTTCTTCCACTGCCTGGTGATACTCTGGTTCATTGGGGAACCTTCTCTTCAAATCTTCTAATACCTTAGCTGCATTCATAATTCTTGATTCTTTTATTGATTGATGTAAATTTGTTGTCTTTTTTTAATTTTCGGTTGCAAAAGTAACGATAAAATTTAAAAAGACAAACATTTTATAAATAAAAACGGCACAAAACATGAATTTTATTGTTTTGTGCCGTTCGCGATAAGTAGAAAGTCACTATTTATTCTTCTTTAGTGACTTATAGACGGGAATAAATACAAATGCTGCCGAAATGACAAGTGTAACGATGATTGGGCCGTCAATTCGTTCGACATGTACCAGGATGTAGTAACAGAGTGCCATCCATAGTAAGACGATGCAGACCATTTGTGATTTACTTAGCGGTCGTTTCATATTGATTTTTTTTCCAGTGTCAAAAGTAACAAATTAAATCAAAATCTACAAATTATTTATCTTTTTCTTATATACAATGGCATCGATCACAGCTACGGCCGTGATGTTCACGATGTCGCGTACCGAACTTTCGAAGTCGGTGAAGTGGATCGGCTTGTTCAGTCCCATCTGGATAGGGCCGATGAGCTCCATGTCCGTCATTGCCTGGATGAGTTTGTAGCCAGAGTTGGCCGAACTCAGGTTCGGGAAGATGAGCGTGTTCACATCTTTGCCTTTCAGGCGGGTGAAGGGGTACTTCATGTCACGCAGTTCGCGCGACATGGCGAAGTTGACCTGCATTTCGCCGTCGATGGCCAGTTCCGGGAATTCACGCTGCATGTAGTTTACAGCTTCGTGTACCTGTGCCGGGCTACCTTCCTGGTCGGAACCGAAATTGGAGTACGAAAGCATGGCCATTACGGGCGTTTGGTTGAAGAACCGCACGGTGTTGGCTGCCAGTCGGGCTACGTCGGTCAGCGTATCCGTGTCGGGATGACGGTTGATCAGTGTATCGGCAATGAAGTAGGTACCTTTCTTGGAGTTCAGGATGTGCATCGTGCCGAAGTGTTTGTACTCGGGCTGAATGCCGATTACTTCCTTGGCTACCTTGATGGTGTTGGTATATTTCGTGTACAGACCGGTGATGAATGCGTCAGCATCGCCTGTTTCTACCATCATCATACCAAAGTAATTGCGCTCAAACATTTTATCACGGGCCTCTTCATAGGTAGCACCTTCGCGAGCACGTTTCTCAGCAAGGATACGGGCATAGCGGTCGCGGCGGTCGGCTTCGCGGTCGTGACGCAGGTTCACGATCTCAATACCTTCCAGACTCAGGTCGAGTTCCTTCGCCAGCGTCTCGATACGCTCGTCGTTACCCAGCAAGATAGGGTGACAGATACCTTCGGCTTTCGCTTCTACGGCAGCTTTGAGCATATTGGGGTGACCACCTTCGGCAAATACCACGCGTTGCGGATTGGTACGGGCCGTTTCCTGCAACTGGTGGGTAAGTTGTGATTCGTAACCCATCAACTCGCGCAGGTGCAGACGATAACCGTTCCAATCTTCGATGTGTTTGCGGGCTACGCCACTGTCCATCGCAGCCTTGGCTACGGCAGCCGATACCTCGGTGATAAGGCGTGGGTCAACCGGTTTGGGGATGAAGTATTCGGGACCGAATGTGAAGTTGTTCACCTTGTAGGCAGCATTTACTACGTCGGGTACGGGTTGTTTGGCAAGTCCGGCAATGGCGTATACGGCAGCCTTCTTCATCTCCTCGTTGATGGCTTTTGCTTGTGTGTCGAGTGCACCGCGGAAGATGTACGGGAAGCCGATTACGTTGTTGATCTGGTTCGGATAGTCCGAACGTCCGGTAGCCATCAGTACGTCGGGACGGGCAGCCATCGCTTCTTCGTAGGCGATTTCCGGGGTAGGGTTGGCCAGTGCGAATACGATGGGTGATGCAGCCATGCTGCGGATCATGTCCTGGTTTACTACATTACCTTTGGACAGGCCGAGGAATACGTCGGCACCCTTCATGGCTTCTTCCAGCGAACGGATGTCGGTGCGACTGGTAGCGAAGTAACGCTTCTGTGCATTGAGGTCGGTACGTGCCTGACTGATAACGCCTTTGCTGTCGAGCATCACAATGTTTTCCAGTTTGGCACCCAGCGATACGTACAGTTTGGTACACGATACGGCCGAAGCTCCGGCACCGTTTACCACGATCTTCACCTCTTCGATCTTCTTGCCTGCCACTTCGAGGGCGTTCAGCAGTCCGGCACTGGAGATGATGGCCGTTCCGTGCTGGTCATCGTGCATCACGGGGATGTCGAGTTCGGCTTTCAATCGTTCTTCTATTTCAAAGCATTCGGGTGCTTTGATATCTTCCAGATTGATACCTCCGAAGGTGGGGGCAATGGCTTTCACGGCCTGAATAAACTTTTCAGGATCTTTTTCGTCTACTTCGATGTCGAACACGTCGATACCGGCATAGATCTTGAAGAGCAATCCTTTACCTTCCATAACCGGTTTGCCGCTCAGTGCGCCGATGTCGCCCAGTCCGAGTACGGCTGTTCCGTTGGAGATAACGGCTACGAGGTTTCCTTTGGATGTATATTTGTACGCGTCCTGCGGATTTTTTTCTATTTCGAGACAGGGCTCGGCTACTCCCGGTGAGTAGGCAAGTGATAAGTCGGTTTGTGTACTGTAGGGCTTGGTAGGGATTACTTCGATTTTCCCCGGTTTGCCTTGTGAGTGGTAGAGCAAAGCAGCTTCTTTGGTGATTTTAGCCATGGTCTTATGTATTATAGATTTTTAATTCGGCGCAAATGTAGGAATAATAGTTCTCAATTATCGTTCTGAATTGATAATTTGTATTAAATTTTAAGGAAAAAGTGATAGCTTGTGTCAAAATGCAAGCGAATATGTTTCTTGGTTGCCCGGATACGTGTCGGGAAATGTGAACCTTCTCTCTTGTGATGAAAAATTAGTTTTATTCGTCACGTCGTCACGAATTTGGAGACATGCAACTGATAAACAAATAATTAATGCGTGACGAATCCCCATTTTATTCGTCACGCATTCGTCACTTTCCGGGGTATTCGTCACGGATCGAAATAGTAACCCAAACCCGGTTTTTGCTTACGGATAGAAAGTTTCACCCTGCTTGAAACAAAATGTTTCGTGCCTCTGAAACAACTTGTTTCATCCTTTGAAACACTCTGTTTCTCGGTGTGAAACACTCTGTTTCTCGTAGAGCAACACACTGTTTCACTACGGGCAACAACCTGTTTCACTACGAGATACAAAGAGTTATTCAGAATGAAACAGAGTGTTATGTCCAATGAAACAGAGTGTTATGGCTCTTGAAACTGACAGCTATATCACTTGAAGCGAACAGTATCTCCATTGCTACCGGCTGTTTGCTTACTGGAAAGCCGGCGTTATGCAGTGAGGAACCGGAAGTAGACAAAAGAGAGGAAGTCCATCCCGAGTGACGAATACCTTGGAAAGTGACGAATGCGTGACGAATAAAATGGGGATTCGTCACGCATTAATTGTTTGTTTATCAGTTATATGTCTCCAAATTCGTGACGACGTGACGGATAAAATTCATTTTTTAGCATAGAAGAGAGAGGGGGTATGGGATAAAAAGATTACAAAGAAATCCCTTGCTCTTTACTGCGCAATACATTATCCAACTTGATCTTCCGCTTATCATTCTTCCGGAAAGTGTACCGTAGCAATACCCATGGACGGCCCGAGGCCGAAGTCAGCCGGCTGTTGAGATGCGAACGGTACGTATCACTGTACATATCGGTATCGGTGCTCAAGGTTCCAAGGAAGTAGGGAACAGCTACGGAGATATAGAAATTTTTCGTGAAGTTATAAACGACTTGTGCCTGAACGTATTCGGGGGTAATTTGCGTGGTACGCGAAACCGCCGTAAAAGCATAGTTCCGGTACGCCATATCGCCTACGAACGTCCACTTCTTGTAGGTAGCCGTGAAACCCGCATCGCACGAAAAGCTTTTCCGGGGATCTTGCCCTTCGAAGTAGTCTACATGATGGTAAGCCCCGGCATAGATGCGGCCCCACTTCTTCAGGCGGTAACTGACCGAAGCCCCTACGGACAGCTCTTCGCTCCTTCCCCGGTTGAGGAAAGTACTGACATGTATGCCCTGATCACTGTAACCGTAGGGTTCGATGATATCGGTATATAGCTGGTACGAGATGGAAGGGGTGAAGTAGAATCCTTTTTTATTGAATGTGTACGAAGCCTCGAACTGATGGTTCTGCATGGGAAGCAGATCCGGGTTGCCGCGCGTCACCACCAGCGAGTCAGTCGATGTATTGTACGGATTAAGCTGCCCCACGGCAGGCGCCTGGTTGGTCAGGGTATAGCTCAACCGCACGGAATTGTTGTCATTGAACTCGTATGTTCCGCTCAATGCAGCCCGCGGCTTGACATACCGGTTGGTTTCGCTGCCGGCCCGTAGCCAGATACCTTCCACTCCGGCAGAGAGCATATAGTACAGGTTGCCCGCTTTACTGCCGAATGTAGCATACAGGTATTCGTTCCACCGGCGATGACGGAAGTCCGGATACCCCTCGCTCACCTGGCGGATGCGGTCGTTAATGATATCTGTAATGCTGCCGATGTTCAGGCTGTTCACTTCGTTCCACTCCCAGGTGTAGTCTATGTTCAAGCTGCCCGATGTCCGATCATTGTCGAAACGGTACAGGTTGCGGTACAGCCAATCGGGATACGCTTCTGAGCGTTCTCCTTCGTTGTCGTTTCCGTTCTTGTTGAATGCCAGGGTGGTTTCGAGCACCTTCTCCTTGGTGAAACTATGTTTGTGATACAGGCTGCCCGTGAGTATGTACGAGTCGTCCCGGTTGTCGGATGTGTAATCGAACGGCCGTTCCGTATCGGTTTCATAGCGTCCGTTGCCCCAAGTCTCTGTTTTCTTCAACGTATGCTTCCCATACACCTGTGCAGCCAGATAGTCTTTCTCCGTGATGCGCCATTTGAAGATCAGCTCGCCCAGTTGGTCGTTGCCGTTACTGCGGTGTTTGCCCGCGCTTTGCTTGTAGTAGTCCGTATCACGCTGCCAGCCTTCGGTGGTAGAGTCGTCGTTGTACAGGTATCCGCCCGATGCCCTGCCATACAGGGAGAACTTCGGGTTTCCCACTTCGAAATAGACCACTCCAAAACCTTTGCGCAAGGGTACATCGTTCCTCGTCGCAGCTTGAAAGAAAGTATATGGGTGCTGCTTCTCTACCAATTTGATATTGATGATGTGCCTGACTCCCATCTGTAGATAGCGGGCGTTGACTACATCCATCACCTCTACCGATTCTATTTCTTTGGGGTCGATGGGTGCTATGCCGGTATTCACCCGGTTGCCGTTGACCAGCACCAAAAGCGCACTTCCATCTTCCATCTTAACGGATTGCAATGCTTCGTTGGATATTACTCCGGGAATCTCTTTCAATGCCCGGTACGGGTCGCCGCTGTTCTTAGCTTGCTCGGACAGGCGGTAGATATGGCCGGTAGCCGTACGCTGCACCAAGTCATTACGATTGGCAGTCACTTCCACGCTTTCCAGTTCCACGTTCATTTCGCGCATCAATACCAGTTGCACGTCCATGTTGGTTTGGATAGTTCGTTCTTCTTCTACCGAGGTATAGCCCGGATAGAACAGTTGCATCAGGAATGTTCCTTTAGGCAGCTGACGGATAATAAACTTCCCCTTATCGTCTGTGATGGTAGCAGCTACCAGCGAATCGTTAACACTTAGCATTACCTGTACGCCGGGAAGTGTTTCTTTCTCCTTATCAACGACGGTACCACTGAATGTGCATTGTGCACAGACAGTTCGTCCCATCAACAGCATAAGTCCTACAAACATCCATCTTTTCATGATCGTATTTCTTTTAGATTATTTATTCATCGCGCAAAGCCTCTACAGGCTGTACCTTCATAGCCTGCCGGGCAGGAAACCAGATACTCAGTAAAGTAACGACTGCCAGCAGCAGGTAGGTGATGCCCAAACCGGCAAAGAACCGCCCGGGCGTGAACGGCAAAGGGAACGTAGCCACCACTTCGCCCAACCCGAGGTTGTAGCAAACGATAGCGGCGGGTACGAAAGCCAGCGTGAGCAGGAGCAACCCTTCGCCCCAAAGCATCTGGCGCAACCCGGACTTCGGACTTCCCAACGCAATACGCAATCCGAGTTCGCTCCGCCGCTGCTGCGTACGCGACCAGAAAGTGCCCAGCACGGCAAAGAATGCATTCAGCAGGAAGAAGAAACCTACACTCATGTTGGTATAGAGCGGATTGCGATAGTATTGCAGGAATTCGTTGCGAAGGTCGCGCAGCCGGTACATATTAGCCATATACAGGTTGCCGATGCGAAGTTGTGTGCGCATCTCTTTCCGGAAGGTACGGATAAAGTCGGAACCATCGGCTTCGGGGCGTACACGCATATAGACTCCATACATAGAAGCGCTCCGGCAGTCGAACTCCCGAAGTTCGTCACGTATGGAACATATATACACCATTGTATAATATGCCAGGTAGTCGTTGAACTTCTGATTCTCGCAAACGGCGCTCACCGGCAGGCTATCGTATTCATTCAGCTTAATCCACTCACCAATGGCATTCTTACCCGGGAACAGGCGTGTGGCAACCATCTTATTGATAACGTATCCGTTGGATTCCGCCATCTCAGCCATACGTTCGGGTGGCGTACCATCGGCTCCGCTTACCCGGAATACCCGGAAATAATCGGGTGTAATGTACCGGAAGTCAGCGTATGTTTTAAGTGTATCGGCCGAGACCATACCATACATGTTGCCCCAGCGGTAAGGACTGTACATGCGCGTGATGCAGACCGACTCTACAGCCGGATGCCGGCGCAAGTGGTCGGTAAAAGTCATAAAATCGTCTCCGGCATCTACCGTATGCAGACTGTCGGCCACATATCCGTTGCTTTCGGGAGTAAGCGATTCCACAGACACTTCGTACACATGTGTCCAGTCGATACCCAGCGGTTTGGTTTGATGAACGGCTATGCAATACACATAATCCACTGCATACCACAAGCAGATGGATATAACGAACAGTCCGACTCCCAGCCAGAAGTTCTGGCGACGGTTGTTCCATACGAGTGTTATCAGATGCTTCAACATACTTATCTTTTTTCGTTCAATGCATGAGAAATAGTGGTACGCATGATGCGCCAGGCGGGTATACCTGCCGACAGCAGATTGAGTACCAGACAGAAGAGCAGAGCTACCAGAAATATCCAGGGGCTTATCATGGAAGTGCTCATCGTAGCCACCCCGCCCAGACTCGAAGCCAGCAGCCAACCGGACATCATACCTATACAGAGGTAAGAGAAAAGCAACCCCACTGCACCACCCAGGATAGTCAGCAGGAAGTTTTCGACCAGTATCTGGTATATCAGTCCATTCTTCGTTCCTCCGAAAGCTTTTCGTACCCCAATCTCGCTCATACGTTTGCGCAAGCGGGTTTGGGTGATACCGAACAGGTTGATCCCTGGCACAAGCAGCACTACGAAGATAATCAGGGTGTACCGGAGTATGACACTTGCAAACGGCTCGCCACCCACTCCCATGTCGTGCAACAATTGGTGAAGGAAGTCATCGGGTTGTTCCATGATATCCAGGTAGTAATCCGGTGAAGCATCGTTCATCCGATGCATGGTGGCAGTCAACTCTTGGCGTATAGCAGGAAAGTCGGCACGCGAACGAGCCAGTATCTGACAACGGAACCTGCCTCCATGCCCATCGCCCCAAGCTTTAGGATTGATACGCGCCAACTCACTATTGGTAGTATAAGGTATCCATACCTGCGCATAACTCCACTCGGCAAACTTATTCACATCGCGCACCACACCACAAACAGTATATGTTACAAAGTTGACATGAATCAGGCGTCCTACTGCCTGTTCCACTCCTCCCAGCAAGGCACGCGCCACACTTTCGCTAACGACCGCCTGTTTCAGTCCGGCATCGACCGTTGCCTGGTCGTACGCCTTTCCGGCTAAGAAGCCAAACGCATTCACCCGCCAGAAGGCAGCATCCGTATAGAGCATCATGTCGCAATTAACCTCTTCGTCCATGCCCGGCACACTCAGCAATACCTCGCCATACGAATAGTTGGCACTCACCGCCTCGGGTATCTGCAAAGGATAGAAAGCCTCCCGGACATCGTACAGCGAAAGCATGTTACGCGACTTGACAGCCGAATCGGCTTTAGCCACAATGGCTGTCCACTTGACATACAACATGCGGCTACGATACACTTCCGGTTCGCAATCGGCCGTCTTTGCCCTCAACAGGATGATGATCACCATGATGATAGAGATGGCCAATGCCGTACCGGCTATGGAGAGGATGCTGAGCAATTTGTTTTCGCTTACCAGCATCCAGGCTTGTTTGAAGTAAGTTTTTATCATATCGTTTTCTTATTCACGTATCATTAAATGCTATTCATCGTGTAACGCTTCGGCCGGCTGTATTTTCATAACCTGACGTGCAGGCAGGTATACTCCGATCAGAATCATCATAGCCATGAACAGTAGTGTGAGTCCCTGCCCAACCAGGAAACGCTCCCACATAAACTGATCGTCGCGCATGAAATTGTCGACCAGTGAATAAGCGATGTTCCAATCGATGATAAGAGCCGGTAATGCAGCCAATAGAAGAAGCATGATCCCCTCGACCAACAACCACGAACGGACACTACCACGGGTAGCACCCATCGCTATCCGTACACCGACCTCACTCCGACGTTGCTGTGTACGTATCCAGAAAGTACCGATGACACCAAGAAGGATATTGAGCAGCAGGAAAGAAAGACCGGCCAAATGGATTTTCACCTCGTTGATCAGTCCATTGCCCCGGTAATAGCTCGTGCGGATATCGTCAAACGAGGTGACATCCATTAAGTAGATATTACCCAAACGTAGTTGCTGCTTCATTTCTTTGCGGAAACGACCGGCAAACTCAGGGCTATCGGCTTCGGGACGAACGCGGAAACAGATCTCGGCATATCTTGCGAGCAGGCGATTTTCGGGATAGCAGCTGTAATGAGCTGGATACACTTCTTCGAAATCGTTGAAGCGTATATCGTTGCATATCGCCCGAACGGTACGTGTGGGAATGGTGTCCATGTACCACTTCACGCCGCTGTGCAGGAGTGTATAGCCCTCTTTGGCAAACTTTCTCATTTCCTCGGCCGAAGCAACATCACTCTTTTCTTCGCGGGCAGCCGTTATCAATGGTTCGGTTTGCCCGTTCAGGTCGGTGATGCGGAATACCCGGAAGAATTCAGGCGATACCTGGAATGTGTATCCATGTACCCATATGGTATCTATCCCCCGAATTCCGTTAGACGTACTTGAGTTGTAAGGATGAGAGCCCTTGCTGACTGATACTCCTTCTATCCCCGGATAAGTACGTATACGTGTCAAGACCTGAACCAAGTGTTCATGGTGCATGCTATCGGTTATCTGATTATCATAAGCCGTGCTCTGAGGTGAAACTTCCCCTAATTCTACCTTATATACATGTTCCACGTCATACCCCAAAGGCGAGAAATAAGTCCGCCCGGTGGTGTACAGATAATCGACTATATACGACAGACAGACGAAGACAATCAGTAACTCCATCCATATCCAGATGTTGACGGTACGCTGCGACCAGATTTGTTTGAGCAATTGTTTAATCATACGGACAGTTATTTAAAGGAGTTGACAATGGAAGTACGCGATACCCGCCAGGCAGGTATGCCGGCACTAAGCAAGTTCATCAGCAAACAAAACAACAACGCGCAACCGAATACACCAGGGGTGAGAATCATACCGGAGGATACAGCTGTATCCACTCCGTACCAACCCGACATGGAGGTATTGAGCAGCCATTCGCGCATGCCCAGTACGGCTATGTAGGAGAATATCCATCCGATCATTCCTCCAATAAGCGTTACCACCAGATTCTCGGTCAGCACCTGACGCAGCAGTTCGCCCCTTCCGGCTCCGAAAGCCCGCCTAACACCCATCTCTTCCATGCGTCGACGCATACGCGACAGGGTGATTCCGCTCAGGTTGATGGCCGGTACCAGCAACAGGATAAAGATAACCACCAACCAGGTAAGGACCCGCTTGGTTACATTCGGCTCTTCGAATGCATTGTCACGGCTCATCGACATCAACTGGGTATCGGGACCACCGAATAGCATCATTTTAAAGTCCTTCTGTGCAGCATTCATGGCATCTACCCGACGTTGCGCCTCTTGGCGTACCACCTCCAGACTTTCGGTATCCGGAGCCAATATGCAACAATGATAGCTGCCCAGAATGTCATCCGTATTTGCTTCTTCGTATCGATTGTAAGTAGTATAAGGCGCCCATGCTTCGGCGTATGCATGCTCGGCCAGTAGCGACACATCGGCTACCACACCGCAAACGGTATAATCGACTAATGAAAGTGACAAGGTACGTCCCACCACATCGTCAGTCCCAAATACTTTACGGGCCAGGGAGCGACTTACCACTACGGTTTTTACCCCCGACGCGAACTCCTCGCCGTACGGTTTACCACTCAGGAAGCGGAATTGGAAGACTTTCCAGAACGCATCGTCGGTATAAGTCAACGAACATTTGGTGTCGGTGGTTCCGCCCGGGGTGGAAGCCAGCAACGTGCGGAAGGGAATATAAGCAGTAACTACCTCGGGCGACTCAAGTGGATAGAAACATCTCTTAATGGTCGACAGGGACAGGCTGTTGCTGTTATTCCATCCTTCATCGCCGATGTTACGCGCCACCACCATGCCTATAGATAAAGTTCGGTCGCGGTTTACCTCGGGTTCATAATTGCCTGTACGCGCCTGATAGATGAGCACGATGCACATGATCATGGCAATGGCCAGCGCCGTTCCGATGATGGAGATAACGGAAAGCAGTTTGCTCTCACGCATCAGTTGCCAGGCTTGTTTGAAGTAGAGTTTTATCATATCGTTCTTATTAATACCTTATTCTTCATGTAATGCTTCAGCCGGTTCTGTCTTCATCGCCCGTCTGGCAGGATACCATACCCCGGCCAGTACCATGACGAGCATCAACCCAAAGGTACATCCTATACCCGCCAGTAACCGAAGCCAGGTAGCATCCATCCAGAGGTTGACCGTTACATCGGCCCACCAGATATGAAAGCAAACCAACATGGCAGGCAGCACGGCGATAAGCAGGATAAGTATACTCTCACCGGTCAGTTCGGAAAATATCTGCTTCCGGGAAGCACCGACAGACATCCGCAACCCAATCTCGCCTCTACGTTTCCGGGTACGGAACCAGAAGGTACCGGTGACACTCAAAAAAATGTTGAATACGAAGAACGACAGGATAGCCAATGAAGTACGTATGTAGTTATTCGTCTGTGTATCGAATATCTCCTTCGCCTCATCATACGACCGAATCTGCGAAAAGTAGAACGGTCCGATGGCAAGCTTGCGCATATCGGCAGTGAAGCGGTCGGCAAAGTTACGGTCGGCTTCGGGACGGACACGTACGCTTAGCATAGGTACCCATCGCGTGAGCATCCAGTCTTCCACCGGAACGTAGATAAATGGTTCGTAGCGATCGTACTCCGTCAGTTTGGTGCGGGCAGATATTCCACCCAGTATGTATTTCTTCTCTGGTTCATAATAATCGAAGAAGGACTGCCCCAATTGCGGCTTCCCGGTGAAAAGGCTGTCGGCCAGATCCTGGCTGATGACGGCCGGGCGGGGATAGTCTGGAATGTCCCAATTGTTAGGAACAGGCGATTGTATCTCTACCCGGAATACATCGAAGAACTCACGACTCACCATCCGTATATTGGCCATGTAGCGGTGGATGCTATCCACCGTGTATCCTTGAAACATCGATCCATCTTCGTATGGAATCGTTCCGCCATAATAGCAGGCAGACTCTACACCAGCATACTCCTTTACCTGGCGAAAGATTTGCAGATAGTTTTCCGACCACTGTTCCGGCGTGTACTCACCACTCTGGGTAGGCTTCACCGCTATCGAGACATGATACACGTGGTGCGTGTCGTAACCCTTTGGCTCAACCGATGCACAAAAGGCTGTCAACAGAAAATCAATGACGTACCACAAGATGACAAAAACAACAAACAGTTCCGCCCAAAGCCAGCCATTAGCCCGCCGCTTGTTCCATATTTGTTTCAGGAGTGAAGTTACCATATCCATTAACTTTTTAAGGTATCTACAATATTCTTCCGGGAGGCAAGCCACACGGGAATAAAGGTAGATAGCAGGTTGAACAATAGGCAGATGGCCAATGCAGCCAGAAATACCGAAGGACGGAAAAACATCCATCCCGACAAGTGGAGCGTAGAGATATAAGAAACCTTTACACCCAGCAACCAGTTGCGGAACAGATAGAGCGCAAGGAATGAGAATAGTACCCCGATGACTCCGCCCATAACTACCAGCAGAAGGTTTTCGACGAGAAACTGTCTGACTACGGAAAAGCGGGAAGCGCCATACACTTTGCGGACACCAATTTCTTCGTACCGTTTATCGAGCATGGAGGATATCAATCCCGAAATGTTCATAGCGGGAACGATAAGGAAGATGCCAGCCAGTAATGTATAAATCAATGCCGGACTGAGGTCGAAAAAATCCGAGAAGGTGTATTGATTGTGGGTCTCGGCTCGCATCTCAAAGGTTGTTTCGGTAAGTTGACTGTTGAACCGCTCTATCTCTGTCCGGATCTCCTGTCGGAGGGTTTCCACTTGTCCGGGTTTAGCCAAAGCGATGAAACTGACATTCCCATTCACCCGCTCGCTTCCATTTCCATATTCCAGGATATTTCTCATGGCTGTAAAGTTCATCCACAAGTCACAATAAGCTATTGAGAATTGGGAGCTGACATCTTTCACTACTCCGCATACAGTATAGGGTTCGTAATTGATCAGCACTTCACGTCCTGCGACATCGGATGTGTGAAACATCTCGCGGGCTATCCGCTCAGAGAGAATAATTGCTTTACGCTGGGCAGTAAAATCATCGTCTGTAAAGGGACGGCCGGCTATGAAGTCATACTGGAAGAGTTGGAACCAGGCAGCATCCACATAGCGACCCCGGCGACGTCCTTTCTCACCTTCACCGCCTACCGCTTCACAGGTGTACGGTCGATTGGCTGTCTGGTAGCTTACCAGTTCGACAGATGGCAATTGTTCGGTCAAGGCACGGGCTGTTTTGTAGGACATACCGGAACTGGCGCTTCCATTATCCTTAGTACGGAAAGCGTATACTGCATTGGAATAGAGCGATCGGCTGCGATGAATCTCTGGCGACAGATCACTGCTGCTCAGATCGTAAGCCATATAAGCTACCATCACGAATGCAATGGTGACAGCCGTACTCAGCACAGAGACGAAACTGAAAAACGGATTCTGTTTCATCACTTGCCAGGCTTGTTTGAAGTAGAGTTTTATCATATCGTTTATTATCAATTCACCTTACTGAACGCTACTAATCACTTTTCTATTTCCCTATTTTCAACTGTTTGGTATTCATACCACCCACGCCATCCTTCGATAATTGTCCGGTGGCTGCGGTACCGGTTAGCTTCACACTACCTACACCGTCAGCGTCCACCGTCAAGTTCTGGCAGTTTAAGTTCACATCCACGCTACCCACACCATCAAAGTAGAGACTCAAATTCTGGCAGTTGATTTCCTTGATGCTTAAGTTACCTACACCATTCATTTTCAATCTTACGTCGTTCTTCATGTTAAGTGGCTGGTCGCAGCGGAACGAGCCTACTCCATTAAAATCGAGTTTGTATAGCGTAGGAGCCTGGACGTAATACACCAGCTTCTTATTGTTCTTACCTTTATCATCTTTATAAGTGACTCGAAGAGTGCCTTCGCGTACTTCTATTTTTACCTTTTCCAACTGGGCTGCGCTACCTTCTACCTTCACAGTGCACTGATCGCCTTGTGTGAAATAGATGGTACCTACTGCGTTGAAATCAAGAGAGGTGAAGTCGCCCAATGTGTTGTATTCTACTGTTTTCCAATCTTTTTGAGCTTGTGCGGTAGTTGCGTACATACAGGCTACCAAGGTAGCGATCCAAACGATTGTTCTCATATTGCTTATAAGTTAGTGGGATTAAATTTGATAGATAAATGCTTACTGTACCTGCCGTCCGTCGAAGAAACGGATGGTACGCATGGTTTGCTTGGCTTGATCTTCGTTGTGAGTCACCATCACAATAGTGCGTCCGTCTTCTTTGTTCAGGCGGTGGAGAAGTTCCATGACTTCGGCCCCCATTTTGGAGTCGAGGTTACCGGTAGGCTCATCGGCGAGGATGATCTCGGGATTACCAATAATAGCACGGGCAATGGCTACACGCTGGCACTGACCACCGGAAAGCTGTGTCGGGAAATGGCGCATACGATGACTCAACCCCACCTTCTCGAGCATCTCCTGTGCGAGCCGGCGGCGTTCGCTGGCTTTCACGCGACGATAGAGCAACGGAAGCTCTACATTGTCAAGTACATTGAGCGAATTAATAAGATGGAAAGACTGGAATACAAAACCGAGTGTACGGTTACGAAAAGCAGCCAGTTCTTTGTCTTTCATACCTTCGATACCTGTACCGTTGATTTCGATACTTCCCATAGAGGGGGTGTCGAGCAGGCCAATAATGTTGAGCAGTGTGGATTTACCACAACCCGAAGGTCCCATGATACTGAGAAACTCGCCTTTGTCAACGGTGAGATTTACGTTCTCGAGGGCTACCGTTTCGATTTCATTCGTGCGGTAAATTTTGGAAAGAGAGTTTAATGTAATCATACAAGTTAATTTATTATGAATTTATTTATCATCGACAGGATGCCTCTTTATGATCAAATGGCGTGCCAAAAACATAAGGCGCTAATTATGAAAAGATTAAAAGAAAAGGCAGCTGTTCGAAAACGAACATACTGCCCAATTACGAACTGTCGTTTCCGAACGGTTCTGTTTTTCTTATAAGAATAAATCAAACTTCCATCGCCGCAGCATCGAACGAAAGCGGAAGCAAGTCGCCAATACTTCTCACTTCATACACTTCATTCGCTCCATAAAGCAAGATACGGATAGGGTTCCGGTAACGTCTTTCGGTTTCGAGTATCACCTGGCGGCAGGCGCCACAGGGTGGAATAGGCATTGGAATAAAGCCATTCTCCGTACGTGCAGCAACGGCTAAAGTCGTTACCGGCTGGTCGGGATATTGTGAATTGGCATAAAACAATGTGGTGCGTTCGGCACACAACCCGGACGGGTATGCGGCATTTTCCTGGTTAGTACCCGCTACCACCACCCCATTGGCCAGCAAGGCGGCAGCACCCACCGAGAAGTGGGAATAGGGTGCATAACTACGGGCGGTTGCTTCTTTGGCGGTGTCTACCAAAGCCCGGTCGGTTTCACTGAGTTCGTCGTATTGATATACGCGGATCATGGCTGTGATTGTCAGGTCTTTCATTCGTCAAATGCTTTTGATAAGATAAAAATTGTCACAAAGTTAGAAAAGAGATTGATAATACGGATATTTTTTATGAATTTTGTGTCCTATTACCTACTAAGCAAAAAGAATGAATAACAGACTTCTCAGACTGATGGTTGCTTCCGCCGTGCTCTTCCTTTGTATAGGAGCACAAGCTCAACGTCGGAATAGCCGTTACGTAGACTACATCGATAAATACAGTGATATGGCTGTGGAGCAAATGAAGCAGCATAAGATCCCGGCCAGTATTACCCTTGCACAAGGTTTATTGGAGAGTGGTGCAGGTATGAGCGAACTGGCCCGGAAAAGTAATAATCACTTCGGTATCAAGTGCGGAGGCAGTTGGAACGGGAAAACCGTACGATATACCGACGACGCACCCAACGAATGCTTCCGGGCATACAGTAACCCCAAAGATTCGTACGACGATCACTCGGTGTTCCTGAAGCGAGGCGCCCGGTATGCTTTCCTGTTTAAACTCGATATTACAGATTACAAAGGTTGGGCTCGCGGACTGAAGAAAGCGGGATATGCCACCGACCCCTCATATGCCAACCGGCTGATCACCATCATCGAAGACTACGAGTTATATAAATATGATACACGCGGAGGACGTTCGTCGCGCAAGGAAGTTGCTACTACCGGCCGCCCGCATCAGGTATTTATTGCCAATGAACTGGCTTACATTGTAGCGCGCAACGGCGATACCTTCCAGGAACTGGGCAAAGAGTTTGATATCAGTTGGAAGAAACTTGTGAAGTACAATGACCTGCATCGGGAGTACACATTGACCGATGGCGATATTATCTACCTGAAAGCCAAGAAAAAGAAAGCTTCCAAACAGTACACCGTATATGTGGTACGCGATGGTGACTCTATGCATAGTATCTCACAGATGTTCGCTATCCAGTTGAAGAGCCTGTACAAGATGAACCGGAAAGATGGTGAGTATATTCCGGAAATCGGCGACCGTTTGAGAGTCAGATAAAAGTCACTAAATAAAGATTGGGATACGGCAGTATCCCTTTTTTTTGCTCAAATCCGAACAATGGTGTTCGATATCGGACACTCTTATTTCTTGTTTTGTTATTCAATATCAGTTGTTTACACTTTCGGCACACTATTTGACTATGCTAAAGCGTATGAAATAGTTAATAATAAAAAAGTATATATATGGACAGAGAGATTCCGAAAGAAGTACGCAACAAAGAGCGTAACAAGAAGATTATCCGTTTTTCGGCCATCGGTGTAGCAGTCATCGTAGTGATCAGTGTACTTATCTCCGTGATGCGTACGGGAGTACAGCGGAAAGATCTCGTAGTTTCCACCATCGACAAAGGTACCATCGAAGTGAGTGTCAGCGCATCGGGTAAAGTAGTGCCGGCTTTCGAAGAGATTATCAACTCACCTATCAACAGCCGTATTGTAGAGGTGTACCGCAAAGGTGGCGACAGCGTGGATGTGGGTACACCCATCCTGAAACTGGACTTGCAAAGTGCCGAGACCGATTACAAGAAACTGTTGGACGAGGAACAGATGCGTCAATACAAATTAGACCAATTACGTGTGAACAACCAGACGAAGCTTGCAAACATGGAGATGCAGATAAAGGTTTCGGACATGAAGCTGAGCCGCATGAAGGTGGAACTGCGTAACGAATTCTACTTAGATAGCCTCGGCGCCGGAACTACCGACAAAGTACGCCAGGCGGAACTGAGCTACAATGTAGCCCAATTGGAATACGAGCAACTGAAACAGCAGTTTGCCAACGAGAAGGAGGTCAGCGCCGCCGAGATGAAAGTACAGGAACTGGAATTCAACATCTTCCGCAAAGGACTGGCCGAAACCAAACGTACGCTGGACGACGCCCAGATTCGCTCACCCCGCAAAGCCATCCTTACTTATATAAACAATCAGGTAGGTGCGCAGGTATCGCAAGGCGGACAGGTGGCCATCATCTCGGACCTGAGCCACTTTAAGGTAGATGGTGAGGTAGCCGATACGTACGGCGACCGGGTAGCCGCCGGTGGAAAAGCCATCGTCAAGATTGGCAATGAGAAACTGGAAGGTACCATCAGCAGTGTGACGCCGCTCTCCAAGAACGGGGTGATCTCTTTCAGCGTACAGTTGCAGGACGACAACAACCGCCGGCTACGCTCGGGACTGAAAACAGATGTCTACGTGATGAATGCCGTGAAGGAAGATGTGATGCGTATTGCTAACTCTTCGTACTATGTAGGACGGGGGGAATATGAACTCTTCGTGCTGACTTCTGAGAATGAATTGATGAAACGCAAAGTACAACTGGGCGACTCGAACTTCGAATATGTAGAGGTAATAAGCGGACTGCAACCGGGCGACAAGGTAGTGGTAAGTGACATGTCATCGTACAAGAATAAGAGCAAACTGAAAGTGAGATAGATGGCGATTAATGAGTAACGGCTTACAATTCGTATTATGTTTAGAGTATATTTCAAACAAGCCTGGCAGTTATTGAAGCAGAATCCCCTGTTCAGCAGCATCTACATATTGGGCACAGGGCTATCCATCGCCCTGACGATGACCGTCGTCATTGTGTACTATATCAAAATGGCGCCTGTATATCCGGAGTGGAACCGCGACCGCATATTGGTTGCCAAAGGAGCCGCTGTACAAAAAACGAATCAGAGAGGGTATAGTAGTTCATTCTTCTCCTACCAGACGGTTTGCGATTATTTCTATCCGCTCACCGAAGAGGGGGCCGAAGCTGTCACGGCTATTCTGGATATATGGGGAAACTATCCACTGGTAGAGTTCCCGGGTGAACTGGGAGTACAACCCGTCCAGGTGAAATACACCGATGCTCATTTCTGGCAAGTGTTCGACTGTGCCTTCATAGCCGGTAAGCCCTTCACCGAAGCTGACTTCCAATCGGGTATGCGTACAGCGGTCATCTCGCAACGTATGGCTCGCAAACTCTTCGGAGAAGAAGATGCAGTAGGACGTACTTTCCTGTTGGACGATGACGAATTCCGCATCAGCGGTGTGGTACGAGATGTATCGTACATCACCCCGGCCAGCTTTGCCGATGTTTGGGTACCCTTCACCATCGACCCCGATGCAGTAAAGCCATCGGCATGGGCACAGGGGCTTCTGGGCCGTTTCCAGGTCTACATACTGGCCCGCGACAAGGAGTCTATGACTACCATCAAGCAAGCAGTAGACGGGAAGGTACAAAAGCTGAATGCCTCGCAAGAAGAATACCGGCTGGAGCTGTACGAACAACCCACTCCTTACTGGAAGAGTACCTTTTATGTGTATTCTAACGAAATACCCGACTGGCGAAACCTGATACGCGTATTCGGTACCCTGCTCATAGCCTTGCTCTTGATACCGGCGTTGAACCTGGCCGGTATGATCTCCTCACGCATGGATCACCGGTTGGCCGAACTGGGCGTACGTAAAGCCTTCGGAGCCTCAAAGAGCAAGTTGCTGAACCAGGTGCTGACGGAGAATCTGTTGCTTACCTTCCTTGGTGGAGTGGCAGGGCTGGTATTTTCCTACCTGCTGATTTACTTCGGACGCAATTGGCTCCCCGATTTATTTGCTAAACTGGCCAAAGCGCTTCCCGATCAGATCGATACCTTTTTCACCTTCGAGATGCTGTTCAATCCTACCATATTTGGCATCACCTTCGCCATCTGTCTGGTACTGAATACGCTATCGGCCATCATTCCGGCGTGGAATGCACTGCGCAAAGAAATTGTCTATTCATTGAACGATAAAAAATAAGTAATATGATTTCCCAAATACTTCGACAGCTCTGGAGACAGCGTCGTTCCAGCACCTGGATATGGATAGAGCTCATTGTTGCTACTTACTTCCTGTGGGTGGTCATCGATCCGGTGTATGTACTGATGGCCAATCGGGCCATAGACGATGGATACCAACTGGAAGATACCTACCGGCTGAACATCAACGAATACAAGTCGACCCACCGTCTGTACCAGTCGGAAATGAGTAGCGACTCTGTGCGTGTGGAAAACTTCCTGCGTATCTTCGAAAAAGTAAAACAGTACCCCGGGGTGGTAGCGGCAAGTATTGCGTTCCATGGTTCATTCCCGCAAAGCGATTTCTGGTCGAGTGATGAATTACTTCACGATACCCTCAAGGGAGATATGCAATCGTTCTGGTTCGTGAAAGGTACTGACTATCTTGATGTGTTCCGCATTCCGCTTATCAGCAAAACCAACCAAGGAGGTCAAGAAGAAGAGCCCGACGAACACTCTGTGTACATTACCCAAGCATTGGCGGGAAAGCTGTTCAGGAAACACGAAAACCCGATTGGGCAATATGTACTCACCTCCGATTCCGTCTCCTTCCGGGTTACAGGCATCCTGCCCCGCATTCAAACAAGGAGTATGGAACAACCCTATCCACTGTGTATATTCCCCACCAAACTCGCAGCTTCGAGCCTGCCGGGAGATGCCCGTATCATTTTCCGGGTACGTGACGGACTGGCTTCCACTACTTTCGCCGAGAATTTCAAGAAAGAGTTGCGCCCGCAGTTGAAACAAGGAAATTTCTTTTTGGAATCTCTGACCAGCTTCCCCACCATCAGCCAACAGTTTGAATACACCATGGGAACCACAGGCACCTTCCGGCTGCAATCGGGACTGGCAATATTCTTTCTGCTCTGTACATTCCTTGGCGTATCGGGTACCTTCTGGCTACGCTGCAACGCTCGTCGCGACGAAATTGGTGTACGCATGGCGCTGGGCAGCAACCAAAAAGTGATTTTACGGCAATTCCTCACTGAAGCCTGGCTATTGGTTACCGTAGGGTTTATCGTAGGTGTCTTCATCGTTTTACAACAAGTGATAGCCGATGGCTTTGCACAAGCTACCAGAAACGGTGATCCGATATACCTGCAAAACCAACCGGTGGCGCACTTCTTCATCGTATCTGCTATCACATACTTGTTATTGCTGGTTACGGCCCTCATCGGCACCTGGATCCCGGCTTCAAGGGCATCCAGAATTTCTCCTTCCGAAGCCTTGCGGAGTGAATGAAAAGGCTGGACGGTTTAAACTTTTTGTGTGAACAGTTGTTCATAACACATTAAGAATAATCTAAACCTTCCGCAATGAATAAAATAAGTTTCTTCCTGTTGGCGATGTGTTTCTGCCTACTGCCGGCAAAGGCACAGGAGAGTGTGCCCGATTCTACTGCCGTGCCTGCCAAGGCTGCGAAAAAAGTGAGCATCGCCGCCCTACCGATCATCTCGTTCGACCGTTCGAAGGGGACCGGATTCGGCGGCGCCGGAATGGCATTCTTCAAACTGAGTGACGAACCGGGTACCAAACCGTCGAGTGTATCAGTCGTAGGAAAGTGGACTACCAAGAACAACTGGAATGCTTCCATGATGGGACAACTTTACTTTGCCGGCGATAAATACCGCCTGATGTTCGGAGGCGGATACATGAACAGCAACTTCCAGACATACGAGCAGATGGACGATGCCAATGTAGAAATACCGTACAACAACCACGGAGGATACTTCTTCTTTGCACCATCGATACGGGTATGGAACCGTTTGTATGTGGGTATCGGCGGACAGATGTTCAAGTCGCATCTTGACATGGACTATCCCGATCCGCAACCCGATTCGATAAGCACCAGTTGGATGAACTCCTTAGCCATCAACGTGATGTTCGATAACCGCGACAGTCCCTACAACCCTTCGAAAGGATTCAAAGGTGGAATACGGGTTAACTTCTTCCCCTCCTGGATGGAGAATTCCGATACCTATTATAAGATGCACGGCGAAGTGAACTACTACCGCCGGTTGGATCACAACAAAATACTGGCTTCGCGTTTCGCCATGAATGTGGGACTGGGAGCCTTACCCTTCGTAGGCCAGAACTACATCGGCAACCGTGACATCCGTGGCTATACCAAAGGCGAATACCGGGGCGATCAGACGTATGCCCTCCAGAGCGAACTACGCTGGAATTTCTACAAACGCTGGGGAGCCGTCGGGTTCTTCGGTCTCGCCATGGCCGCCACGCCCGATGAAGATTATACCAGTCCGCTGCTTCCGGCAGGAGGTGTAGGCTTGCGCTTTATGGCGCTTCCTTCTTATCACATCAATCTGGGCGTGGATGCGGCTGTAGGCAAGGGCGACTGGGGACTTTACTTTCGTATTTCCGAAGCATTTTAACTTAGAAGTCAGAGTCTCGAAAGCGTGCTTTCTATGCTAACTTGCTTTCCTCGTAGAGCAAGCCACAGATACTCTACGACCAAGGTTATGACGCTCTACGACCATCGATGTATAAGATGTACATCTTATGCAGTACGAGATGTACATCTTACGCAGCACAAGATGCACATCTTATACATTGACCCTCGTAGACCTAAACTACCTACCTCTACGAGTACCACTGCTTTGCTCTACGAGTAAAGCCTGTTTGCTTCTTTTGTACCGGAATTTATTTCCGTATTTCAATATAAACACCTATCTTTGCCGGCGAAACTTAAAAACACTCCAATGAAAGTTACTCAGTAAGACATCACACCCCGGTAAACATCACTCTTATTATATGCTTTTTCAAATGCTAAGCATCACCATTTGTGTTGTTTAGCCCCGATTGTGTTTGTCGCCAACCTTACCCGGGCTCACTCTCCTCTCCGAGCCGACAATCTTGTTTAGTTTACAACCTCCAAAATGTTTGAAAAGCCATGAGTATTACCATGCAACAACTCGCGTATATCCACGCCGACAAAGAAACCCTGTTCCAAAATCTGTCACTCACCATCAACCGGGGACAAAAAGCCGCACTCGTAGGCAATAACGGTTCGGGCAAATCGACCCTGATGCAAATCTTAGCCGGAAAGCTACAGCCATCGGCAGGAACCATCGTACGGCCGGACGACTTATACTACGTACCGCAACACTTCGGCCAGTATGACGATCTCACCATCGCACAAGCCTTATACATCGACCAAAAGATTCATGCCCTGCACGCTATCCTGATGGGTAATGTCGAAGCCGAGAACTTCACGCTCCTAAATGACGACTGGAACATCGAAGAACGGGCACAAGCTGCACTCGATGCCTGGGGATTGCAAGAGTTCAGCCTAACCCAACCAATGGGGCTGCTCAGCGGTGGGGAGAAGACGCGCGTATTCCTGGCCGGAATGGAGATTCACGAGCCTTCGACGATTTTGCTCGACGAACCCACGAATCACTTGGATACAGCCGGTCGTAACCGCCTGTACGACTTTGTAAAACGTACACCGGCTACCCTGTTGGTGGTAAGTCACGACCGCACGTTGCTCAATCTGCTACCCCTCACCTGCGAACTTACCCGCCATGAGATGGTGTGCTACGGCGGCAACTACGAATTCTACAAAGAGCAGAAAGGAATCCGCCTCAACGCCCTCCAGCAACAGTTGGAAGAGAAAGAAAAGGAGTTGCGACTGGCCCGTAAAACAGCCCGCGAAACGGCCGAACGACGGGAGAAACAGAATGTCCGGGGTGAGAAGCAGAACATCAAGAAAGGTGTTCCGCGCATTGCCATGGGAGGACTAAAGGATATGGCCGAAAAGAGTGCGGCCAAGTTGAGCGGTATGCATGCCGAGAAGATGGAAAAGCTCAGTGATGAAGCTTCGAAGATCCGTTCTACCCTGTCGCGATCGGCAGGACTGAAAACGGACTTCAATGCATCGGGGCTGCACACAGGCAAGATATTGGTCAGTGCCGGGAACGTCAACTTCGGTTATGGTACAGATCAGGAAAACGATTTATTTGCATCTCCACTCGATTTCGAGATCAGGAGTGGCGACCGCTTATGTATCGAAGGTAGCAACGGTAGCGGAAAGACCACCCTGCTACGGCTCATCACCGGCGAACTGCTCCCTACGACGGGTACGCTGACACGGGCCGACTTCTCCTACGTCTTCCTCGATCAGGAATACTCCATTGTGCGGGGCGACCGCACCATTCTGCAACAAGCCGAAGCGTTCAACTCCCGGCATCTGCCCGAACATGAAATCAAAACGATCCTGAACCGCTACCTGTTTCCCTCGGCCGTTTGGGACAAGCCTTGCGCCAAGCTCAGTGGTGGCGAAAAGATGCGCTTAGCCTTCTGTTGCCTGATGATCGGCAACAACACACCGGATATGTTCATCCTCGACGAGCCCACGAATAATCTGGACATTCACAGTACGGAAATCATTACGACCACCATCCGGGAGTTTACCGGAACCGTACTTGTGGTAAGTCACGACCGATATTTTATGAATGAGATAGGGGTAGGAGGGAGTA
Organism: Bacteroides sp.; assembly: GCA_031554665.1. GTDB lineage: Bacteria > Bacteroidota > Bacteroidia > Bacteroidales > Bacteroidaceae > Bacteroides. Next base: position 25,408 of record JAVBVA010000052.1, read on the forward strand.
TCAGACTATAAAGGTAAACAGACATTGAATAAGTTAAATAAAACCTATATTCGCAAGCCAGTATGCCGGAATATTCGTAGTTTTGTGGCATGAAAAGAATAGTAAAAAAATGAATCAAACAGAAACAGCCTGGTGGTTGGTCTTCAACAAAGACCAACTGCTACTCGAGAAACAAAACGGTAGCCTCGTGTTGCCTTGCGGAGCTACCGCACCTGTCGCCCCACCTACGGGAACGACCATTCACGAAATTACCACCCTCGACAATATACCCTGCAAGGCATTCTCCATCGACCGGGATATCGAAGAATCGGATATGTATATTGCCATGGGGTTGCGAATGGCCTACGATGCTTTGCCCGACCCGCAATACCAGGTGGCGGGAAAAGCCTTCGAGATATTACATTGGGATCACAACAGCCGTTTCTGCTCGGTATGCGGAGCCTTGATGCACCAACAGGAAGCTATCATGAAGAAGTGCCCTGTATGCGGCACGGAGATGTATCCCAATATATCTACCGCCATCATCGTACTGGTGCGCAAAGATAATGCTGCCCTGATGGTACGCGCGCTCAACTTCCGGGGCACCCACTACGGGCTTGTAGCAGGATTCCTCGAAACAGGCGAAACACTCGAAGAATGCGTACGCCGGGAAGTGAAAGAGGAAACCGGACTCGACGTGAAGAATATCACGTACTTCGGAAACCAACCCTGGCCTTATCCCAGCGGATTGATGGTGGGCTTCATAGCCGACTATGCCGGTGGCGAGATCAGAATACAGAAAGAAGAACTGAGCACAGCCGCTTTCTTTACCCCCGATAATCTGCCCGAACTGCCTCGTAAACTTAGCCTGGCACGTAAACTGATAGACTGGTGGTTGGAGAATCCGAACGGATAGCGGCCTCGATAGAAAATAAAAAAACAGGCCGCGGAGCACGCACAACTACAAACGAACCGCTTCCGTGTACCTCCGGAAACATCAATAAACCAATGTGCCCCGCAGCCTGTAGAATTATTATTACTTGTCTTCGTTTGGTTGTGCTGATAGAACAACCGCTTTCCGAAAAAGATTTCTCCATGAAACCTAAAGAAATAAAAAGAATCCGAAAATTAAGAAAAAACTATTCCTTTCGTGCTGAAAAACAGGATATTTCTCTCTAATTAAAGTTAATTTGCTGAAAATAAGAGTCTTTCAAGGTTGTTTTTTATGTTTAAAATCATAATTTTACAAACATAAAACCAAATAATATCAGTTATGAAATCTCATCTTACCAAACGCCTTTCTTTGGTGTCCGGCGTAATCTTGTGCGCTGTAATCAGCAGTTGCGACACCGATAAAAACCTATTTGACCCGGAAAAGACAAGAAAACTCTATGAAGAAACATTCCCGGTACAGAATATCAATCCCGACATGGATTGGAAAATGACTCAGAATACCCAGGTAAATATTGTTGTTAACGAAGATCGGGGTACCGACTATAAAGTGCAAATCTTTGATGCCAATCCGCTAAATGCATCTTCCAATGCTAAATTGGTCGCCGAAGGTTATGCCAATCAAGACATGACATTCCAAACAGTAACGGATTTCCCCAAAGCACTTACTACAGCATTTGTTGCCCGTATAGACAAAAATGGACGTTATTTGGTTCAACCTGTAACTGTAGAGAACGGTACAATCACGGCAACCTTCGGAAGTGCGACCTCCCGCATAGGTAAGGCTATGACACGCGCTGATGAGTCGGCAGTTCCTACCTGCGATGCACCTTACACCAATATACAAATCGAAGCTTTACTGGCAGAAGCTACCGAAGTTCAAACGAATTGGGACCTCACTGCCAATAGTTCGCAAGGAGGGGCATATAGTAACTACGACGTGTTTAAACAAACCGACCGGGTATTCAAGATTACAAGCGACGGGCGAAAATATTTCTATGCAAACATGTCCGGAAAGAATATACGACTTATCATTGCGTCGAACAATGTACAGATTCCGGAGAGCTACAGTAACAGTCTTGAAATTATTGTGGCACCCGGTGCCGTACTCAATTTGGGCAACGGTACTTATTCACTGCCTAACGATTGCCGGTTGATTGTAATGGCAGGCGGACGGGTTACCGGAGCAGGAGCTACAATAACCTTTAACAACCATTCGGAAGGAAAGATCAACTATAACGGAGGTTCCATCGACATCAAACAAATCACATTCTCGGCCGGAGAAGGAAAATGCTATTATAATTATGGTACCCTGAAGTTACAGACATTCAGTTCGACCAATAACAATGTTTTCGTGAACAGAGGAACTGCTACAATCGCTACTTACAACGGTGCCAACTCGCAAGTGAAAAGTGCCTGCTATCTGGAGGTGGCCAACAATCTGAGTTGTAAAGAACTGGTTATTGGAAGCAACTCGGCAGTAAAATGCGGCTCATTTACACACGACGGAAGAAGTGGAGTAACGGTGCTCCTGGAAAAGAATACCCTGCTCAATTGCTTAGGAACAGCCAACCTCAGCAGAAAAATTACCGGCCCTACCGATGGATATGCTTTATTTAAGATGAACAGTATAACGGGCAACAGATATGACAGTTCAAGCACATCCTATATAAAAAACAATGTAATTTGCGAAGTTACTGACCAGACGACCCATATCCAAAATCCAGGATGGTCGGTCAATAAAGTAGATTCCTGGAGTATGTTCGACTGGTTGGTGTACAGGCTTCTGCAAAACGGAGCCACTTATTGTAATCCGGAGAAGGCCAACTTCACTCTGCCCGCAGACGATTGTACCGGCGACGGATACATCTCCGACAAAGAAGAAGATCCCGTCGTAACCGAAGATATGGCCTACACATATGCATACGAAGACAATTTTCCCTATCCGGGCGACTATGATTTCAATGATATCGTGCTCGACGTTACTCCGAAATACACGCGTGACAATTCGAACAGGATTCAGAAGATAGCTTACGATGTGAAACTCAGAGCTATCGGCGGTATCAAGATGCACGGAGCGGCCCTTCGCCTGATAGGCGTTCAGAAAAGTGAGATCAGTAGCATTGAATTCTCCGATCCGGATGGTTTGCGAAGTACATTGGGCAATGCACTGTTTGAGAATGTGTCGTTAGAAGCAGGTGATCCGCATCTTGTCATTCCGCTTTTCGGTGATGCACACAAAGCGGTGGGCTACAGTACTACCTCCCGTCCGATGCTGAATACCAATCATAACGCACAATCGTTTACTCCGGTAACACTGACGGTAACGCTTACCTTAGCCGACCAAACCAAAACTGAGCCTCTTCTGACCAATAGTAACCTGGACTTCTTCATCGGATATCCCGGAACATTAGCCGGTCGTACGGAAGTACACTTGTACGAATTCAGAAGCTATGGAGCCACGGCCAAAGGAACAGTTTACGACCAGAACATGGCTGTAGCCGGTAAAATAACCTGGGCGGTTTGTGTTCCCGATTTTAAATATCCTGTAGAAGCAAAGGTGATTACAAGTGCATATCCCTTATTTGAGAATTGGGCTACGACCGGAGGATTGAATCCGGAGTATGCCGACTGGTACAAACACCCGGCAGAACAACCAAACATGATTTACTAATCACTCATTGACACGAAGAAAGGTGCCCTTTTGAGGCACCTTTCGCTATTTATACAGAAGTGTAACGGGGTAATTAAATACCCAATGACTTCTTCACTGCACCCACTTTCTCATCAGCCGACGCATTGGCTCCGGCATAGCAATTGCGGCAACCCATCTCTGCTTTCACTTCCATGTAGAACTTGATCTTGGGTTCTGTTCCTGACGGGCGTACGGAAACCTTACTGCCGTCTTCGGTGAAGTACTGCAATACATCCGATGATTCGGGCATATCGAGCGGCGAAACATTACCTTCACCATCTGTCTTTGTCAAAGCTTCATAGTCTTTGGTGAGAATCACTTTCGATCCGGCCAGTTCGCGCGGCGGGTTGCTACGGAAGTCTGCCATCATTTGCTTGATTTCTTCTGCACCGCTCTTACCCGGCTTCACAATATTCACAGTCACCTCTTTCGAGAAACCGTATTCTACATAAATATCGAGCAGTAACTGATACAACGACTTACCATTATCCTTGGCCCAGGCAGCTACTTCGGCTATCAGGCAGCAAGCCGATACGGCATCTTTGTCACGTACGAAGTCTTCGGCTAAGAAGCCGTAGCTTTCTTCACCGCCACCGATGTACACTTGTTTGCCTTCGCGCAAGCGAATTTCACGGGCAATCCATTTGAAACCGGTGTAGCAATCAAGCATTTCGATATTGTTCTTGTCGGCAATAGCTTTGATCAGTTCAGTAGTCACGATGGTCTTCACCACAAACTCTTTGCCGGTCATCTTACCCAATTTGGTGTATTGTGTGATGATGTAATACAAGTACATCAGGCAAGTTTGGTTACCATTGATCAGTACCCATTCACCCTGATCGTCTTTGCAGGCAATACCTACACGGTCGGCATCCGGGTCGCTTGCCATCACAAGGTCGGCATCTAATTGCTTGGCTAAATTGAGAGCCATCGTAAGCGCTTCCGCATTTTCAGGATTCGGCGATACGACGGTGGGGAAATTACCATCCTTGATCATCTGCTCGGGCACGGTATATACATTCTCGAAGCCCCACATTTGCAAGGCACGCGGTATAAGCTTCATTCCCGTTCCATGAATCGGAGTATAGACAATCTTCATATCTTTCTGGTGAGCAATGGCTTCCGGATCAATCGAAACAGTCTTTACCTTATCCAGATACAAGGCATCAATATCCTCGCCTACTATTTGAATAAGCGCCGGGTTGCCTTCAAACTTGATATCGGCGGCCGAAGCAATCTTGTTCACTTCGTCGATGATACCGGTATCGTGCGGAGACAACACCTGTGCACCGTCGTCCCAGTACGCCTTATAACCGTTGTACTCCTTCGGGTTGTGTGAGGCAGTAAGGATAATACCGCTCTGGCATCCCAGATGACGGATAGCAAACGACATTTCGGGAGTGGGGCGCATATCCTCAAAGAGATACACCTTGATGCCATTAGCCGAGAAAATATCGGCAGAGATCTTGGCAAACAACTGGCTGTTGTTACGGCAGTCGTACCCTACCACCACAGCAATTTGTGGCAGACTCTGGAAGTTCATATTCAGATAATTGGAAAGCCCTTGCGTAGCTGCACCTACCGTATAGATATTCATACGGTTGCTTCCTACACCCATGATACCACGTAAACCGCCGGTACCGAATTCGAGATCTTTGTAAAAACATTCGATCAACTCCGTTTTATCCTCATTGTCCAACATACGCTTCACTTCTGCCTGCGTGTTGGCATCATAAGCAGGAGAGAGCCATTTCATTGCCTTCTCCGTAACTTGCTTAATAAGTTCTTGGTTTTCCATTTAGCTGTAATTTATGGATTAGTTATTATTCGTATTCACTATCAGAATCACAAATGTAAAGATATTAGTTTATAAAACCTACATTTGGAATGAAAAAAATGACTTACTCCGTCACTTTGTAACGGTCGCCTGTCTGCTTCACATACTCTTCAAGGAACTCTTTCGGATATCCCGGGCGTACGGGTGCCATGGGTTGGCCGATGCTGTTGCGCTCGAACTCTCCGTTTTTCACGCGGCGCACCACACCGTCATTGTACTTAACTAACAGGAACTCACCAAGACGCTTCCATGTTTCGAAAGCATCCTGCGCCGTCATTACTGTATAGTTGGTGAGGAAAGTTTTGGCTTCGGCAGGATTCTTCTGATGAAGTTTCAGGGCTGCTTCTTCAATAGCCGGTTGGGCTTCGTTGAATGTGTTCTCCAAACTCTGTTGCGATGCGCGCAAGTCACCGATCATCAGGTTATAACGCGGATAGATCATGTTAGAAACCCAGTTGAATATCCAGAAAGACGTGTTCCAGGAAAAACGGGCATAATCGGCACCGTTGGCTGCATAACAGGGAGGCACACGGTCGGCACAGCAATATACGGGAGTAAATACAGTCATATTGGCATCATCGGTACCAAACCACAATACACCACCGATGGCATTCGGTTTATCGGCACGCATTTGTGCCACGAATACGAATCCGGTTTGCTGGGTAGAGATAGGGCGTTCGTTAAAGTATTCCTGATCGTTCACCTTGAAAGAGAGTGGCGAAAGGCGGTAAGGCATCTTGAAAGGACCGGCTCCCATGTCGTTGGTGATATCGAGCGGTGTACCTTCGTAATGGTCGCGCATGGCATTCTTGATATCCTGTACGGATACTTTGCGGTTGGCTTTGAGATACAGTGGCATCGGAGTATTGGTTTTACCCAAAATATAAGGCAGGAACTCATTGCCACGGTCGGTAAACATATTGAAGTAGCTCCACACACGCGCTTCACAATAGCGACGGGCACCAAAATCGAGTGGTGCATACGCATTGGCAAAGCTGAAATCCTTGTTAACCCCATTGAAGTATCCCTTTTCGCGGGCAAACGAGATCACATCGGGCGAATAAAGGCAGTTCTCTTTGTCGTTCATATCAAACTGATGGATACGTGCCTGGTTGGCATGTGCCGAGATACAATCGTCCGGCAGGCGAACAGCTACCCAAACAGCTCCACGTACGCCGGGGCCTTTACCAATCAGTTCCATGATCCATATCTCGTTGGGGTCGGCGATGGTAAACGACTCGCCACTACTGCAATAACCGTATTCCTGTACCAGGTCGGTCATCACGCGGATAGCCTCACGAGCAGTACGTGAACGTTGCAGGCCGATGTAGATCAGGCTACCATAGTCGATCAGTCCGAGTGAATCTCCCAGTTCAGGACGTCCGCCGAAAGTAGTTTCGCCGATGGTCACCTGATATTCGTTCATATTACCCACTACATTATAGGTTTGGCGGGCCTGTTCTATTTCGCCGAGATACTTGCCTGTATCCCACTCGTATACTTTCAGGCGTTCGCCTTTCTTATACGTGGCAGCCGGGTAATGATACAATTCGCCGAACAGCCCATACGAGTCGGCCGAATAAGATACAATGGTCGAACCATCGGCAGAAGCCTTCTTGCCTACTATCAGGTTCGTACAAGCGAAGCTATTCGCTGCCACCGCCACTAAGAAAGCGGCGCAAAAGATAAGTTTCTTCTTCATACACATATATTATATTAATTGTTGTTCTTACCATCTGAAGGTATCTTGCACCACGGTTTCGTTGCCGCAATTATCGACGACGACCAGTTCTAATGTGTGTTCTTCTCCCCGCTTCACCCGGGCAGAATCGATCCGGTATTCCAGCAGATCATTGGTAGAATTCCTCATTCCAAATAATGCATACTGTCCGTCGATAGTTCCGCGATAGGAACGGATGCCCGTTTCCTTGTCTTCCGCTTTATAGATTATTTTGCCGGATGCAGCCCATGTTTTCGGATTGACAGGTTGCACGGATGGCGGAACTGTATCAATGGCTACAGTATAGGTAGCGAGCTCGCGGACACGCACTTTCATATACCCATTCTCGTACTTGCCGCCTACACTATACATTTTTCCTTTGGGCGAGATACCCGCCACGTAATACTTGGTCGTATCTGCTATGGGCTGGCGACGCAAGCCGATGGTCAGGTCGGCAGGTACATGCAACGGCACAGCCTCCTTGTTCAACTGGTATGTAAAGGCTACCGAAGAACTATCGGCACGCAGCCGGAAGGTAAGCGGAATATCTTCATAGAGCGCTCCTTTCGGAACCACCAGCGTAAGTCCCAAATCCTGCAAGACGTTGGTACGATTCCATTCGAAGAAGTATTTATCGCGGTTGGCAGGCTGAGCAATGGGTTGCTTCTTCCCACGAACCACGAAGTCGTACCGGGAGGTATTACCGAATGCATCTTTCAAGGTATAGCGGAACTGGTAGTCGCGTTCCTGTTCGATGGTCACCCATCCACGTGTTTCGGCATCGGCTTTCAGCATGTGCAGCATATTACCCGGATCGATGAACGACTTCATGTGCCCCTTGTATGTCCACGAATTGATGAAACGGTTCTCGGCATACGCATACCGGTCTACCGTACTCCGGAACACTTCTTTTCCATCGACAGTCAGCACTACGGAATAGACTCCGTACCGGTTGCTCACCCCATCCATATAGTCGTATGCCCTGATTCCTGCACCGACCACTCCCCAGGCTTCGACCGGGCGAGCCTTCTCAACCGGAATAATAACTTCCGGTTGCTTATCGCCCAATGCGCCCTTTCCGGGTTTCGGTATCAACAAGAAGCTCACTGCCTTGGGGGCGGTATTATCTTTGATATATTTTTTGAAAAACAGTGTCGGATCAATATAATCGCTCGTGGATGTTTCGATCACATCGAGATGCAGGTGGGCACCAAAGGAGTAGCCGGTATTTCCTCCCAGAGCTATCTTCTGGCCTGCCTTCACCCGGTACTCATTGGGAGAAGGGACTATTTCGACCTCCCAACTTTCCTGTTCGTACTGCAATTGCTTCACCCGCTCGGCAATGGGTGACACGAAATTGTCGAGGTGACGGTTGATAGTGGTATACCCATTGTCGTAACACACATCGAGCACATAGCCCGAGCCATGGGTAACCCGAATGCGGGAAATATAACCGTCGCCAAGTGCCATCACTGGTTTGCCGATGACGCCGCCCAGTTTAAAATCAAGTCCGCCATGGAAATGATTGGCGCGCAACTCTCCAAAGTTGCCACTCAGCGTCAGCGGAGGATTCAGTGGAGAAGCGAAAATGACCTGTGTTTTCTCTTGCGCCCGCACTCCCAGGCAGCAGACAAACAACAAGGCTAATATATAATGTCTCATGTTTATACGATTGATAATACGCAAAGGTATGTTTTTCCGTGCATATTCTGAAATTCAGTCGGATATTTTACAGGCTGTGTTAAATAAAACTATATAAAATATAACATTCTGTTGAAAAACATAGTGATTTAGGTAACAACTAAAGCGAGATATTCGTACTTTTCGGCACATTTAATCCCTAAAACATAACGTTATGATAATCGGAGTTCCAAAGGAAATCAAAAACAACGAGAATCGTGTTGGTATGACTCCCTCCGGTGTGGCCGAATTGACCCGCAGAGGACATACAGTGTACATTCAACAGTCAGCAGGTATCAACAGCGGTTTTCCGGATGAGGCTTACACAGCCGTTGGAGCACACATCTTACCTACAATGGAAGAGACCTACACCATTGCCGAGATGATCGTAAAAGTAAAGGAGCCTATTGCTCCGGAGTATGCACTGATCAAGAAAGGCCAGTTGCTGTTCACCTATTTCCATTTTGCCTCCGACAAAGTGTTGACTGAAGCGATGATTGATTCCGGTGCTATTTGCTTATCCTACGAAACAGTAGAACTTCCCGATCATTCACTCCCTTTGCTGGTTCCGATGAGCGAAGTGGCAGGCCGGATGGCTACACAGGAAGGAGCACGTTTTCTGGAGCGATCGCAAGGAGGGAAGGGCATCTTGCTGGGTGGTGTTCCGGGAGTGAAACCTGCCAAAGTGCTTGTACTGGGTGGAGGTGTGGTAGGAAATAATGCTGCACAAATGGCTGCCGGATTGGGAGCCGATGTAACGATTGCCGACATCAACCTGAATCGCCTGCGCTATTTGAGCGAAACGCTTCCCAAGAATGTGAAAACGTTGTATGCTTCAAGCTTGCGGATACAGAAAGAGTTACCTGAGGTAGACCTGGTAATTGGCGCCGTGCTCATTCCAGGAGACAAGGCCCCCTACATCATCACTCGTGAAATGCTGTCATTGATGCAGCCCGGAACAGTCATGGTGGATGTGGCGATCGATCAGGGTGGGTGCTTTGAAACATCGCATCCCACCACGCACAGCGATCCGGCGTATGTAGTAGATGGTGTCGTGCATTATTGTGTAGCCAATATTCCGGGTGCTGTTCCCTATACTTCGACATTGGCACTGACCAATGCTACGCTTCCATACGTCATTGCTTTGGCCGAAAAAGGATGGCAGAAAGCCTGCAAGGAAGACCCTTCACTGGCATTGGGTTTGAATGTAATAGAAGGGAAAGTGGTATACAAAGCTATTGCCGATGTGTTCGGTTTGAAATACGAACCTGCCGCCCTATAACAGTTTGCTTACTTTGTTAATAAATAGGTTTTGCCGGTTGCTAATCATTGATTGGCACCGGCAAATATTTTTTCAAGTCAGCCATGACCTCGGCTACAGTTTCCTGCTGTCGCAAATAAGAAGCTACTTGTCCGATTTCCAGCTCGCCCTCTTCCAAATCACCTTCGAAGATACCTCTCTTGGCACGTCCCTTACCTAACAGTTCACGCAGTTCTTCAGCGGAAGCTCCACGGGCTTCGTGTTCGGCCACCTCATTTGAGAATTTATTCTTTACCAGACGTACCGGAGCCAGTTTTTTTAATAACAAACGAGTATCACCTTCATTCAATCGTAAGCAATACTCCTTGAACTGCTGATTAGCCGAACTTTCGTGTGTCAACGCGAAACGGGTACCTACCTGTACCCCTTCGGCTCCCAGGATCATGGTAGCCTGCACCCCTTCGGGCGAGGCAATACCACCGGCAGCCATCAGTGGCAACGTAGTAGCCCGGCGCACCGCAGGGACCAGACAGAAAGTGGTCGTCTCTTCGCGTCCGTTATGTCCGCCTGCCTCGAAACCTTCGGCTACAATGGCATCGACTCCAGCCTCTTCGCATTTCATTGCGAAGCGGGAAGATGATATGACATGTACCACCGTAATGCCCCGTTCCTTCAGCCACCCGGTCCACGTAGCCGGATTACCGGCAGAAGTGAACACAATCTTCACCCCTTCGTCCACTATAATCTGCATGATTTCCTGTAGCTGGGGATACATCAGTGGTATGTTCACCCCAAACGGCCGGTCGGTAGCCGCCCGGCACTTGTGAATATGTTCGCGAAGCGTTTCGGGATGCATGGAACCGGCGCCCAGCAGCCCCAATCCGCCGGCATTACTCACGGCCGAAGCCAGTCTCCATCCGCTGCACCATACCATCCCACCTTGAACGATGGGATACTGTATGCCAAAGAGTGTTGTTATTCGATTGTCCATAAGTCTATATTTTTAGAATTTAGCTTTTTTCGGCAACGCATCCGGAAGGGCGGTAGCTGTAGAGTCGCCATACGTGCTCAGCACATCCATTGTACGAGCCCGTCGCTTACGTCCTTTGAAGTCCCAGAACTTCTTGGTAAAAGGAGTCATTAAGTCTATGCCGGAAGGTTTGGATGTTGGTTTCCAAACTCCTACCGACATGTTGTTGGCACGCTCACCCACCGGATTGTAGCGCAATCCGGTGGCTTCGATCTCTTCGAGTGACTTTCGTACACCTCCCTGCATCGGTTTCTTGGCCCAGTTGGAATAAACCGTCTGACTGCTCAGATGCCCGAGCGGATCCTCCTTCCAGGTATTTTCGTTCACCTTGATCTTCTTCTGATAGACCGGGTCCCAGTTGAACTTCGTAGAGGCATTGTAAGGAAAAAGCGTAAGTAGTACTTTCTTCTTTGCCGGCTTATCCGGAAGGATGTCGGGCAATGTTTCGTCAGGCAGCATCCAGGGTTTCTCAGTATTCTCTTTAGGAGAACCTACCAAATCGCCGAGATCTATCAACTTCATCGCCTCCGGATTTAGTTTCAATTCGCTGTTCCCCTTTAATATAAGTCGCAAATTGATGGAATCTTGTACGGTCCATCCTTTGTTTTGGGCATGAACGACCAGTGCCGTTATAAAAAGTAACGGCAAACTTATATATCGTTTTGACATTCTGATTGTTTTAGTTACACACTACCACCACCGATAACCGGTTCCGCAAAGCGGGTCATCGTAGCAGGGATCGATGGTCCAAACAGTACGGGGGTACTGCCGGTTCTCCCACCAGCGGCGGTAACAGGTTACGGCATCGAGCACCTCTTCGTCACTCAGGAAGTAAACTGCTTCGTAATTTTCAGCATCGGCACGTACCATCTGGCATCCCATGGAAGCAGGGAAGCCCAACCGGATACTTTCAACGACCCAAAGCATACACTCGCCCAGGCGAATCTTGCCATTATTGCCCAGATAGATAGAAGGGAAAGAAGAGATCAGCGTCATATCTTCGGCGTATTTCAACAAGGCGGGAATATCCTCCACTGTGAAAAGAGGTGCTTCAACAACTCCTTTTTCATTCTTTGTGTTATATTTACCGGACTTGAGTTGTTTGACGAAAACTTCTACATCCGGGTTGTTATAGTCCAATGTCTCTTCGCTGCAACCTGTACATGCAAATACAGTCATCATAATAAGCAGCATCATCAATAAAGCCTTTTTCATACCATTTGTGTTTAAGGGTTCGTTAATACGTCATGCGAATCCCGCATATCAGGTTTAAGTTAGTTGGGCGTTCCGTACGGACGGTTTCCAGTGCAGAGCTCGTTTTGAAATGATACGAGATACCCGGTTCGGCAAAGAGCGCCACTTTATCACATATTTTATAGATCATCCCTATACCAGCAGTCAGTGCCAACTGGATAGGTTCTTCACTGTTATCCGGTGCTCCGGCAATGCATTTGTCGGCTACTCCCCCTATGGAAGCGTACCAATCGACTTTGCGATTACTTGCCAGCGTATAATTCATCTTTACCGGAATACCGATATAATGCAAGTTCTGTCCGTCGGAACGAAGATTGGAGTATTGCAACCCGCCTTCGAGCGAGAACTTCTTACCTAATGGTTGTTCAAGCATGACGGAAGCAGATACCGGCATCTTGTATTTTCCATTGCCTGCAGGCAATGCTGTGCCCACAGCAGCTTTTACAGCTCTGCGCCGCGGCTTCGCATCACTTGCTACAGCAGTAACACTCGCTAAGTCTTTTTGTTCACCCGAAACAGTCGTAGAATTACCGTTTCCTCCTGCCTGCCAGTGTTCCGTACTGTTTTCGTTCGTGCGACGGGGGGTACCACTACTCGTAGCTGTAAAACTGAATGACATGGAGAACGATACCGAGATAGAGTCTTCATCCTCCTGGTCGTCCCAAACCGAAGCTCCCATACGTGCGGGGGCCGGCTTCTGCAAAATGGGCTGTGCCTGTATCGGCTTAAACTCCTGACGTACCGCATCGCCGCTGAGCGAGCCTGCATCGGAAGTAGCTGCTATTTGAGTAAAAGCTTGTTGTATTTCTTCTTTGGGTGAGAAGTACCAAAACGCAGCGGACGATACACCGAGTACCAACAGTACGGAGGCTGCGGCGGCAATGCGTGTCAGTACTAACTTGCGGCGGCGCTGTACAACGGATATTGAAGAGCTGAGTTCATCCCAGAATCCATCGCGCACCGTCAGCTCTGCTCCGTCGAGACGTGAGCGAAACAAATCGGTTAATTCATCATTTTCTCTCTTCATAATTTCTATATTCTTTAATTCTTTTTGCTAACAAACTCTTGGCACGGTGCAGTTGCGAAGTCGACGAATGTTCTTTGATACCGAGCATTCCGGCAATTTCTTTGTGCGACTTCCCTTCGAACACATAGAGGTTGAACACTGTCCGGCACCCATCGGGTAACTCGGCAACAAAGCTCATCAACCGTTCTTCGGGAATCCGGTCGCCACTGCTATCGGTAATGTCGGGTACATCAGGTAGCTGTTCTTCGTAAACTATCATCTGTCCGAACCGTTTTTCCCGCCGCAGGTAGTCGATGGCTTGCGTCACCATCACCCTGTTGATCCACGTTGCGAGGGACGCCTCTCCCCGGAAGGAGAAATTAGTGAATATCTTCACAAATGCGTCGTGTAGCACGTCGTGGGCCGCATCCACATTGCCCGTATATCGATAACAGACTGCCAACATTTGCTTGGAGTAGAGAGTGTAAAGCCTCTTTCGGGCCGAATCTTCTCCTGCCCGACAGCCCTTTATCAGTTCCATCTCGTTCTCCAAAGTAGTTGCGTATTATCGGGGCATTTCTGCGCCGTTTGTTAGTTAGACGATGCTTGCAGCGGAATGCTGCAAAGCGAATTCTTAAAATATTTTAATTTGAGAGAATTTTATTCATATTTTTGTTCGATGGCTTGGATAGTTTCCTGTATCATTGCATCAATTTTTGGAAAAGGATCTCCATAGAAAAAACCAGGAACGGTTCTGATATAACCTTTCGTTTCCGGCAAACTCAGATATACTTTATATAAGGCAAGACAATCTCCGGAATCAATTAGTTTCCCATCACTCTCATCTATATCATATCTATCAGCTGCTTCAAACATTTTCATCTTTTTATTACCTAAAGTGGCAATACTTGATTCAAATCCGCGTAAAGTCATATATGTTTTATTCAACTGAAGCACCAAGTTTTTATCTGGAACAGACTGCAACAATCCTGAACCCTTGAGCACATCTAAGGCATCGGTAGAAAGCGAATAATTGCGAATGTCTGTTATAACAGACTTATATTTTTCTAATGTATCTATGGGTATATTCTGATATTGAAACCCATTATCTGTCAACATGAGACTAATATGTCGCTCTTTTCTCCATTGCTCAACTAAGTCGTTAAATAGTTCCCGGTTCTGGATCAATTCTTCTTTAACTAACAGCATTACCGAACGAACTTCTTTTTTCTTTTTATAGTCGCTGATAGCATCGCTTCCCCAAAAGGTGATCACGATACCCAATACTACAATAGCCAATTGCCGGATGAAATCTCCTATTCGCCATCCGCGAACGGTGTTCTTCACACGCTTCCAATTCATTCTTCCCATTTCCTATACCAATTATGTAGTTCGTCTAAACAATAAAACCTTCCGTTCACTTTCAAGAATAAAGCATACGGAAGGTTAAACAGATTTCGTTATTTCTTTTCAAACCCTACAATCAGCAAGCTTTGAAACTCATGTCGAGTCCTTTTACCGAGTGGGTCAATGCTCCTACAGAAATGTAATCCACACCGCACAATGCATAGTCGCGAAGTGTATCGAATGTGATACCGCCTGATGATTCGGTTTCGTAACGTCCACCGATCATCTCAACCGCTTTCTTTGTATTCTCAGTATTGAAGTTATCGAGCATGATGCGATCTACTCCACCGATATTGAGTACCTGTTGAAGTTCATCGAAGTTGCGTACTTCAATTTCTATTTTCAGATCCTTGCCCTTCTCTTTGCAGTACTCTTTCGCCCGGTTGATGGCTTTGTCAATACCTCCGGCAAAATCCACGTGATTATCCTTCAACAGAATCATGTCGAACAAGCCGATGCGATGATTTACACCGCCACCGATCTTAACGGCAGCCTTTTCGAGCATGCGCATGCCCGGAGTAGTCTTGCGCGTATCGAGTACACGGGTGTTGGTACCTTCCAGTTGCTTCACATACTTGCGTGTCATGGTAGCGATACCACTCATACGTTGCATCACATTCAGCATCAGGCGTTCGGTTTGTAACAACGATTGAACTTTGCCTTCCACCACCATGGCTACATCGCCCGGCTTCACTTCGGCGCCATCGTTGATGGATACTTCAACCTTCATCTCCGGATCAAACCGGTGAAATACCTCTTTGGCAATCTCCATACCGGCCAATACACCGGCTTCTTTAATCAGAAGTTTTGATTTCCCCATAGCAGTAGCAGGGATACACGAAAGGGTGGTATGATCGCCATCACCGATATCTTCGGCAAACGCCAGGTCGATCAGTCTGTCTATTAAATCATTCATTGGCTTTGTCAATTCTTATTTGATGAATTAAAAAGTTGTTTTGTACACGTTTGAGGAAACAATTTACACGGTAATTTCCGTTAGCAGTAGTCAATGTTCCAACGATGAAACTCGAATCGTCGCGCTTTCCTTCGTGGTTTACAGTAAAACCGCTGACTTTATTGCTATTGAAGAATGCCTCCAATTGCGTTTCGGCACTTTGTTTATTGGCTTTCTGCGGCTTCCCTTGGAAAACCAACTCTACATTATCGCACAGATAGGCTTTGAGTTCCTGCGAACTGCCTTTTCTGAAGGCTTGTGCTATTCCCCCGGATGCTTCTTGTGCACAAAGCACGGAAACAAACAAGAAGAGGGATGCAAACCATAAAAATGCTCGCTTTTTCATAAGCAAATCGTATTATGTTGGGGTTTTCAACAAAAACACTCAACTAATGATAGGCAAAGGTAGATAATAATTGATAAATACCGCAAAAAATGCCTACTTTTGTGCATAAATCAGTATGTTAACGAGATGAGAACCAGCTTGATTGTCGTAGGACGAACCGTAGAAAAGCATTATATTACAGCGATAAATGATTACCTGGAGCGTATCAAACACTTCATGTCGTTCGACATGGAAGTGATCCCGGAATTGAAGAATACCAAGAGCTTGTCGATGGAACAGCAAAAGGAGAAAGAAGGCGAATTGATCTGTAAGGCTTTCCAACCGGGTGATGTGATTGTGCTACTCGACGAGCATGGCAAGGAGATGCGTTCGGTGGAGTTTGCTACGTATATGGAAAAGAAACAGATTAACGTAAACAAGCGCCTGGTATTCGTCATCGGCGGACCGTATGGTTTCTCACAAAAGGTGTATGATGCCGCCCACGAAAAGATATCGATGTCGAAGATGACCTTCTCACATCAAATGATCCGATTGATCTTTGTGGAGCAGGTATATCGTGCTATGACGATATTAAACGGAGGGCCTTATCACCATGAGTGATAAAGACCGCCGTCTATTTCTACAATCTACGACTTAGCCGCACAAAATTTAGAACCTATCACCTGTCCGACGGCTGCCAACCCAATAAAAAGGATACTCGCCACACGAGGTGTCTCCAACCAAATACGCAGAGGGATAATCAGTGGAATGGAGGCATGAATCATCAAAAGCCACATGAATGACATTCGCCGGTATTTCACACGGTACCTACCCAGAAAGATATTGGAAACCAATGAAAGGATGGAAATGATAAGGATACTCATAAGCGATTCTTACGGCTGATAATTCATCAACCGCTCCTCGGCCATTTTCTCATACTTCGTTCCCGGACGTCCGTAATTGGCATACGGATGAATGGAGATTCCTCCACGTGGAGTAAAGAACCCGGTCACCTCGATATACTTCGGGTTCATCAACCGGATGAGGTCTTTCATTATAATATTGACACAGTCTTCGTGAAAGTCGCCATGATTACGAAAACTGAACAAATAGAGTTTCAGGCTCTTGCTTTCGACCATCTTCACGTCGGGCAGGTAACTGATACGGATTTCGGCAAAGTCGGGCTGCCCGGTGATGGGGCACAGACTGGTAAACTCCGGACAGTTGAAACGCACCCAGTAATCGTTGCCGGGATGTTTGTTGTCGAATGCTTCGAGTACTTCAGGTGCATAGTCCTGACGGTATTCGGTTTTCTGTCCTAACAGTGACAGCTGCTCTTTCAAATCGGCCATATACTATTGATTATTGGTGAACAAATGCTTTACATTTCAGATACTCTTCCAAGCCCTGTCTCCGCAACAGGCAGGCGGGGCACTCCCCGCAGCCATCGCCCTGCACCCCATTATAACAGGTAAGGGTTTCCCGGCGAACCAGTTCGAGCACTCCAAGCTCATCGGCCAATGCCCAAGTTTGCGCCTTATTGATCCACATCAGCGGGGTATGTATCACGAACTGCTCGTCCATAGCTAAGTTGAGCGTCACGTTGAGCGAGCGGATAAAGTTATCGCGACAATCGGGATACCCGCTGAAATCGGTCTGGGAAACCCCGGTAACGATATTCCGGATGCCTCGTTCGCGGGCATATACCGCAGCGATACTCAGGAAGAAAAGATTGCGACCCGGTACAAATGTATTAGGTACACCGCCGGAAGGCACCTCTTTGTCCATGGTCAACGAAGCATCCGTCAGTGAATTGCGTCCCAGTTGTCCGATGAAGGAAACATCCATCACATCGAACTCCACCCCGGCTTTCCGGGCTATCTCCCGCGCCAGATCCACTTCCTTACTATGTTTCTGCCCATACAGAAAGCTAAGGGAAACCACCTTTTCGAACTGCCGTTTTGCCCAAAACAGGCAAGTGGTAGAATCTTGTCCGCCGCTAAATACCACTAACGCCTTCATGGATCAGATATCTTTGATTTTCAATACGTTGTACGAGATACCTTCGTCGTACACATCGCTTCCGTCTATACGTTTGATCACCTTTACCACCTGGATCGTGATCGGGAGGATGATAACTTCGTACAATGATTTCAGTACGATTTGAATGCACATCATCAACAACAGTTCGTTCCAGGCGATGATTCCCCCGAAAGCAATCGGGAAGAACAACAACGAATCGGCCGTTTCGCCCACCACAGTCGACCAGATGGCACGCGCGGAGAAATTCTTACCTCCACTGGCGAGTTTCATCTTGCTCATGACATACGCGTTGAGGAACGAACCGACCAAAAAGGCGATGAGACTGGCTACCACAATACGGGGCGCCATACCGAAGACAAAATTGAAGTGCTGCTCGCCTTCCCAGAACGGGGCGGCAGGAAGCGCCACGGCAATAAGCCCCAGCAACACAACAAAGAAGTTCATGGCAAAGCCGCTCCAGATGATGAGCCGGGCTTTCTTAAAGCCCCACACTTCGGCAATGCAGTCGTTGATGATATACGAAATGGGAAACACGAGCAATCCGGCTGTGACGGCAATTCCGCCCACCTGGATGACTTTGGTTTCAAGAAGATTGGCTGCTATAAGGCATACGTTGAACAATATGCCCAGCAACATGAAGGGTACAGATACTTTTTCTTTCATTTTCTTGTTTTTTACGTGGTGTTCTAGAATACACGACCGCTATTCACGGCATCAAATGTTTTTATCGGCTGCAAAGATACTGCTTTTTCGGATAACCGGCAAATCCTTATGCTCGAATCATTCTATATGACCTCTATACACGGAAATCTTTTTCGGGCCTTCACACCTTCAACCCTTCATCAGCCCTTGTTTATCGGTGTTTCGGGGTGAAGGGGAGGAGATGTCTGTCCTTCACTGTCTTCACCTTGTCCCGTCCTGAACGCAGATGGCATATTGACAACCTACTTAGTAAAAAAACGATCGAAACAGACTATCGTTTTAATATAAGCCATCTTTCTACAAGCCTCTAAGCAGTAGTTTGATGTCTTTCAGGCAGAACTTATTGAATTTGCAAGCAGCTTTCTGGCGTTTCACAGCTGCAGGGTCGACGCATTACTTCCAGTCTCCTTCTAATAATTCAACAAGGAAAGCTTCGTCCCATCCAGCAGCTTTCCTTTTTCCTTTCAGGCTCCCCTTTTTTGGACTCTTCTTGATAGCCATCAATGCGATCTTGTTTAT
>JAVBVA010000002.1:0-49348 GCA_031554665.1 Bacteroides sp.
AAAGAGGGGCATCAAAAGAGGTTCCCTAAATGCTATTTGCTGAAAAGATAGCGATACAGGAGGCCATAATCAAAAATAAAATAAAATAAAACTATCAACGGGGCTACGGGCAGCACGAGAAAACAGAGTTGTTCATTAGAATATATTTACTTTGATTTGCCTTTCTTGCCGCTTTTGTTCTTGTCTTCGAATAGAAAGATGGTTTTATAGTCGGCATCAAAAGCTACGGCAGCATCGAACGTCTTTCCCGTTTTGTTGCTCGTAAAACCTTTGATAATGCCGGTTTTGCCATTCATCAGCAGGGCGGTAAGCTGCGCATCGGTCAATTCCTTTTTGGCAATGGTGCGGAAAACCGTAAGTCCACAGTTTTCATTATTACACTTGGCCACCTTTGGGTAGATAGTCACCTTTCCGCTCTTGCATTTGGGACAGGGACAGCTGGGGCGATCGTCCGCTCGTTCAAAAGCCATATCCAATAATTCGGTGGTAATTTGCGAAGCATATACCTCGATGCTACGGTGGAAAGTGTCTGCGTCCATCTCGCCCGTACTGATTTTGGCAAGGTCTGCTTCCCACTGCCCGGTCATGGCAACGTCGGCAATCTTCTTGTCTCTAACGGCCAGATACACTATCAGTCCCTTATTGGTGGGTACCAGTGTCTTTTTGACTGTGCCTTCCTCCTTCGCGCCTCGGCCATTCGAGCAAGCTCGATGGCTCTCGGCTTGGCGTCGGTTCTCCCGCCGGATATATTCGCGGGCAAACAATGTTTCAATAATAGCGGCACGGGTGGCAGGCGTACCGATACCGGCATCCTTCATCGCTTCGCGCTCTTCTTCATTTATACAATCCTTGCCCGCGCTCTCCATCGCCGAGAGCAGGGAGGCTTCGGTGTGCAAGGACTTGGGTTTGGTTTGCTTCTCGAGCAAATCAACGTCGCGGATAGAAAGCGAATCGTTTTCGGCCAACACAGGCAACGTGGTTAAATCCTCATCCTCCAACGTTTCTTCACTGATGGCAGTTCCGAATACGGAGCGCCAGCCGGGAAGTAGCGTTACGCTGCCCCGTGCGACAAAGTGTACGCCGTCCGCGTCCAGCGAAACGACGGTGTTCTCTTTGACGCATTTTTCCGAAAACGCTTCCAGCATACGTCCCGCGACCATATCATAGATGGTTTGTTCCTCCGGCGATAATCCGGTAGCCGGTTCGCCTGTAATAATCAGGGCGTGGTGGTCGGTCACTTTCTTATCATCCACGGAGCGGATGTTTAACACGGTATTCTCCATGCCGGCTGCATAATCCCCGAAACGTGGGTGCGAACAAAGTGTGCCGATCAGGTGCGGTATTTCGTCCAACACATCAGCGGAAATATACCTGCTTCCGGTACGTGGATAGCTTAACACTTTCTTTTTCTCGTATAACGCTTGTGCAATGTTCAACGTCTGGTCGGCAGAGAAACCGTGCTTGCTATTGGCTTCCCTTTGAAGGGTGGTAAGATCATACAACAGCGGCGGTTCCTGCTTAATCTCCTTTTTTTCAACAGCCGTAACACGGATAGTTCCGGCAGCCTTGACCTTTTGCAGTATGTTGTCGGCCATGGGGCGAGTGTCGTATTTGTCGGCAGAAAGGACGGCGAACGCTGTGGCTTCCTTAGCCGTGTGGATTTTTAGTCGGAAATACGTTTGAGGCTTGAAATCTTTATTCTCCAGATAGCGGCTGCAAATCATTGCCAGCGTGGGTGTCTGGACGCGGCCGAGCGACCAGGAGCCACGACCGGCAGAAATGGAAAGTGCTTGCGAGGCATTGATACCGACTATAAAATCTGCACGACTGCGGGCTTGGGCGGACAGGTAAAGGTTGTCATAATCACTACCGGGCCGCAAGTTTTGGAATCCCTCTTTGATGGCTTTATCGGTCAGCGAGCTTATCCACAAACGTTGACAAGGGCGGGTACATTCTACATAATCATAGATGTAGCGGTGTATCAATTCGCCCTCCCGTCCTGCATCCGTGCAAACAATGATGCTGTTGGCCTTGGAAAATAATTCTTTGATAACCTTAAGCTGTTTCATTGCTCCGGGGTCGTTCTTCCACTCTGTTCCCTCTTTTGTCTGACGGGGAACCAGTTTAAACTCTTTGGGTAATATCGGCAGGTTTTCCCGTTTGAATCCGGTAAAGCCGTATGCTTCCGGCATGGCCAGTCCGACCAGATGGCCGAACGCCCACGTTACCTGATAGCCGTTACCTTCCATATAACCGTCTTTCTTTATCAATGCCCCTAAAACAAGGGCTATGTCCCGCGCTACGCTGGGCTTTTCTGCTATACAAACTTTCATTGTTGGATTTTTTTAGTGGTTGATTAATCGGATTACATTTTATGCCCGGTACTTTTCTTGGGTTTGGCAGGAGATTGACGTTGCTCTTGCTGCTTTTCCTCTTTCTTTGCGGCCTGCTTTTCGGTGGGCTGCGCCTGTCCCGGCTTCAGCGGATCGGTCGAGTGCTTGGTAGCCTCGTTGGTCTTACCCTGCGAGTTGACAGCGTGCTGGGTTTCGTACCCGGCAGCAGGTTTTACATCCGCTCCCTGCTTTTGGGACTTGTCCGGATTCCATTTGTAGTATTTCAACTTGCCCGATTCCTGACTAGGTTTCACCCATGCATTGAATTTTTCCCCTTTGGCATCAGTCGCTTCGACTTTCTGCTCGCCCGGCTTCGGTTTGGGCGACGGAGTTGTCATACCTTCGACTTTGGTAGCTTTACCGGCCAACAGATTGTTGAACTGTTTCTCGGAAAGTGTCACACCCAGCACAACTTTCGGAACGAATACCTTACCGACGTACTGCCCTTTTTTCTCTTTCTGCTCCTTTGCAGGCTTCTGCTCCTTGTTGGCTGCCCGTTCCTGCTGGTGCTTCTGCCGTTGTTCGGGGGTGAATAGGAAATCAAAGTTTTTATTGACAGCATTGTATTGCACAATACGGGTAATCTTGCCGGGTTCCTCGCCGGACCTTACCCGCTTGTCCATGTTCTCCACCAGCACCCCTTTGCCGGTTTTGAGTCCATCCTGCTGTTCCTGTGAAAGCGGGGCATTCTTTAAAGTCTGCGGGATAAGGATAGCTACCACGGGCACCGCTTCGAAACGGTTGGTCAGGCGGTCAAGGGAAACGAGCGACGGGACTGTCTCGCCTCCCGGTACCGGTTGCAAATCGAACACCCGCCCGCCGTTGCCGGTGGTGGTGAGTTGTTTTTGCGCGTCGGCATCAAACAGGATGCCCATAAACGGTTTCTCAAAATCGACTTTCTCCTGTTTCGGATGCGGATCAATTTTGATACTGCCGTCGGGTTGAGGTTGCAATGACAAGCGGGCCTGAGTTTCATACATCTTCCCGTTGATCTCCATGTTTATGGTGAGCAGTCCGGGCGACTTATGCCCGTAAATCATGGCTTTGAGGGCATCCTGCAATTTGTCGCCCGTCAGTCCGTACTTTTCGACCTCTTTCCAGTCCAGCTTGTTCAGGTCGAGCGGTTGATACTTGCCCTGCCCCGGTTCGGGCAGTTTTCCTTCCGGCGTCAGTTTGTATGGGGTGAGTGCCTTGTCCTCCGGGTTAACCTTGATAATCTTGTCGAAGAAGGCAGCCACCTTGTCGACAGCCTTAGCACTTACGGCGTAAAGGCCCGTATGGGACGGGGCCTTGAATTGCTCGGTAAACTTCTTGAAAAAGTTTTCCAGAGCATTGCCTCGCGTGTCGATCTTCAAGAATCCGTCTGCGTTCTCTTTCGTGGGATCGACTGTTTTGAGCTTGCCGTCCGCATCTTCCGCAATGGCTTTGAGTTTGCCATCCTCACCCTGAGTCAGAATGACCTTCGGGTCCTGTTCCTGCTTTTGCCCCAGATAATCCTCCGGATGGACACGGCTTTCGGCGACTAACGGGGCGTTAGGATGGAGGTTGATTACGTTTTGCAATACCTCCGTTCCACTGAGTCCCATCTTGTAAAATTCCGTACTGGCAGGGTCTTTAGCCTGAGCCATGAAGTCTTTGAAGAACTTTTCCAGATTGTTGGAACTTTTGTCAACGGTTAGGAAAAAGTTGTCGTTCTTCGTACTCGGTTTAACGGTTTTGATTTTCCCATCTCCTCCCATGCCTGTAACGGCTTGCAGATTACCGCTTCTCTTGCTCCTGACAAGCAAAATGTCGCGATTGTGATTCACCTTGTTTTCATCCATAAAATAATGATTTTTATTCTGCATTTTTAGTAATGCAGAACGAAGGTAGGAGGAAGTTTTGGAAGGATTGCAAGGTTTTCAGGCGGTGGATGCTTGTGGCCGGGAGTGGCTGGGGAGAGAGTATTAAGTCATCCTCAAAAACTACTAGTCCTGTAGCTACAGCGATTTTCCTGTTTAGCTAAACAGAAAATCCGCGTTAGCTAAACAGAAAAATCTCCTTAGCTAAGCAGCTAGTGTTTTTTGAGGTAATTTAATAATTCTTCCTTTATCGTTTTTGGTTTCCCATTTTAGCCTGTTTGCATAAATATGCAATCGTAACTCGGCTTAACTCTGTCTAACTCCGCTTATCTCCGCTTAACTCTGCCTAACTCCGCTTAACTCTGCATCGGCATTTTTCACTCGCCCTATCTTTGCATCGTGATCACAGAGAAATAGAATAAAGTAATTAACCCTCAAAAACAAAACAATTATGAGTTTAAAGTATGCCGTAAAAGAAAGAGTGTTCAACTTCGACAAGTCGAAAACAACTAAGTTCATTCCCAAGCCTGTAAGCGACGGAATTATTGACTTCCCGAAGTTATGTAAGAGTGTTTCACTTATTTGTGGTGCCCACCGAGGGCAGGTGAAACTGGTACTTGATGGTTTGCTCGATGCCATGGAGATGTACATGGAGGATGGGAAGACAGTGAAGCTGGGTGAGTTTGGTTGTCTGAGGCCTTCGTTCCGGTCAAAGAGTGATGCGAATTTGAGTGAAGTGGATTCGGATAATATCCATACGCGGAGAATTATTTTCACACCGGGTAATCAGTTGAAGAGTATGTTGTCTACTATGAGTATTGTGAAGTATGTGCCGTAGGAGGTGGCAAAGGCTAGTGATTCTTCGGATGGTAACGAGCCCACAGATCCATTGGCTTAGTAGCGGTGATTAGGGTATGTAATGGGGATGTGCCGGAAGGTGCATCCCTACTATTAATAGCCCAGCGTACATAAAAATCGTCAATGGGCTGACTTTTTTTATGTAAATTTTGTCAGTTAGCAAATAATCGCTACTTTTGCAAGAAAGAAAAAGTAGTTATGGAGCCATTAAAACGAATATTACATGATAGAATAGCAGCTAGGATAGAGCCTAATAAAGCTGTTCTGATTTTTGGCGCACGAAGAGTTGGGAAAACTATATTGATGCGTCAATTGGTTAAGAACTTTGGAAAGAAAACAATGCTGCTCAATGGAGAAGATTATGATACTTTAGCTCTGTTGGAAGAGCAATCTGTCGCTAATTATCGACATCTGTTGGAAGGAATCGATTTGCTGGCAATAGATGAAGCGCAGAACATACCCAACATAGGATCAAAATTAAAACTGATTGTAGATGAAATTAAAGGCATTCGGGTTATTGCGAGTGGTTCATCCTCATTCGACCTTTTAAATAAAGCTGGCGAACCGTTGGTTGGACGCAGTGTACAGTTTCACTTAACTCCTTTCTCTCAGAAAGAGATCGTACAAATTGAAACGGCTTTGGAAACCAGACAAAATCTCGAATCCCGCCTTATTTACGGTGCGTATCCCGAAGTCGTGACTATGGATAGTTTTGAACGTAAAACCGATTATTTGAGAGATATTGTAGGTGCTTACCTATTGAAAGATATTTTGGCTATTGACGGGCTAAAGAATTCCGGGAAGATGAAAGAGTTATTGCGTCTGATAGCCTTTCAACTCGGTAATGAGGTATCGTATGACGAGCTTGGCAAACAGCTGGGTATGAGTAAAAATACTGTTGAAAAATACCTTGACCTGCTTTCTAAAGTATTTGTTGTTTACCGCCTTGGAGCCTATTCACGTAATTTACGTAAAGAAGTGACTAAGGCCGGAAAATGGTATTTTTATGACAACGGAATACGTAACGCAATTATAGGAAATTTCAACCCTCTATCAATCCGTCAGGATGTCGGGGCATTGTGGGAAAACTATCTGATAGGCGAACGGATAAAAGCCAATTATAACGAAGGATTAGGTAAAGAATTTTATTTCTGGAGAACATACGATCGTCAGGAAATAGACCTTATTGAAGAAAGTGCAGATTCTCTTACAGCATTAGAGTTTAAATGGGGCAATAAAAAGCCGGATATCCCGAATATATTCAAAGAAACTTATCCCAATGCAACATTTGACGTCATAAACAAGGATAATTATTTGAATTTTGTGTAAATTATTCAAAATTTTAAAATTAACTTTGTAGTTGTGAACCCTGAACAATCGTAATAACATGGGAAGAATACTGAATTTTCTCGATAAAACAACAAATGGAAAATGTTACAAATCGTTTAAATATAGTTTAGACGATTTGAGTATCCCTACATTAAAATATGATGATAAGCCCAAAGTCATTTTAGAACCTAAAGCAGAAACAAACAGAAAAAGGCTAAAGTATATTTCTGTTAGAGAAGAGGCTGAGAAATACCGAGGTAACTCAATTTTCAAATACTTTCTTGATGGTTCCAGGAAAACTTATAAGGTGGACGATATAGCAATTGGAGAAAGAATATATCCGATAATAGCTGGGCAAATAGCCGTAGGATGCTGTTATAGAGCTGATCCAGCGACCTTTAAAAAGAAGAAACTAGAACGTCATTTTGTCTTATCATTACCCATAATGCTAAATACTGACGGGGTTCCCGATGCACCATTCTTTAAGAGTCTGACGGATGAGCTTAACCAAAGCCCCATCTTGAAAAAGATGAATGTGAGCTTTTCGAAAATCTTGCCTTATGAAACGGAACTTCTAAAAAAGAAAGATTCTGGAGAAAGAGAGAAATATGAAGACAGAGGTGTTGCTTTGATTCAAAATGAAATGATGGATCTGGAACAGGAGGTAGTTCACGAATTGGGAAAAGAGTATCTTTTAAGTGACAGTTCTTACTTATTAAAAGATGGTTCTTTGGAATACTCCAGACGTGATTCAATCAAGGGACATGAGCTGTCTAAATTAAAGAGACACTATAAATATGTAGTTGGCGTATCAAAAAGTTTTAATCCGGAACTTTTTAAATCCGATAATGAAAGTATTGCCAGAACGATTGCGGAATTGCCTGCATATCACCGTTCGGAAGCTTTCAAATACACATTTGAAGGAACAACATTCTGTGTTTGGTATTTGCGGATTAGAAGAAACATCTTCAATGAGCATCAATTTGCAGGTGTGGTGAAAGTTGAAATGATATTAACCACCGAAGAAGAAGTTGAAGAAGGGATGAATACAGATGTTATTAATCAGATAAGCGCACATCTGATTAATGAGCGCAATCCTGTCTGCTATGGATCAGACAAAAGATGGGCGAACCATATTTACCCAGTCTATTTAACAGAATCATTTATTAAAAGTCAATATATCGGGGATAGCTTTTTCCTCAATTTATTTTAGAAAGATATGGCTACAGAAATTATTGGTAAAGTATCTGCTACGGAGAAATCGCCTTCAACGGTAGATGAATTTTATTTTTGGACAGACAAAGAAAGGGTATTAAGCCCTTTTGATGTAATAAAGGTTCGACATGTTAAGAATGAAAAGGGGGAATCATCCACGACTTATGGAGTTGTTGAAGAAATATCCCACATTACTGATGCTACGAGCCATATTACAAGCTTCTTATCCAACGATTTTGGAGAAGTTGAGGGCACAGGCAACATGTACAGATTAGCGATGAATTATGTGAAAGCCAAGGTTGTTCACAATACTGCTAACATATACACACCTGTTCTAGATGGTAGTCAAGTCCAAACCTGCAATGAAGACGATGTATTAATGGCATTAGGTCTCAAGAATCCTAAAAATCCGTTGGCATGTGGCTACCTGAAAATGTATCAGAAACCTAATCAGATAGAAATTCCGATTAGTGTAAACTCTCATTTTCTAATTGGGCCTGAAGGAGCTCATCTCAACATCTCCGGTATTTCGGGTTTGGCTTCAAAAACTTCTTATGCAATGTTCTTGCTAAAGAATATCCAGCAGAAGTTTTTAAATAAAGATTTTGAAGAACGAGAGGATAAAAATCAAAGTGTAGCATTTATATTCTTTAATGTAAAAGGAAGGGACTTACTCGGTTTAAACGAATCTAACGATGAGTTAACTGATGAAGATCAAAGGATATATGACAAAATGGGATGGGATAAAGAGGCATTTAAGAATGTAAAATTCTACTATCCGTTCTCTACAAATAAGAATGCTGAAAATGTACAAAGCTATGCCGATTTAGAAGATATACGTCGTCAGATAGATTTGAATGAAGCATATAAATATAAATACATTTACGAAAAAGATAAGAATAACATTGATTTACTGTTGGCCAATGAAGAAGATTCTACTGGTACAATGGACAGTATAGTCAACTTGGTTCTCAACAACCATGGAAATTTTGGTGCAATACAGACGTGGCAAAAGTTTTTGGAAGAAGTTCAAAATAAGATTGATACTAAGTCAACAGAATGTGGAAAAGATGCAATTCTGTCAACTAGTTGGAGAAAGTTCAAGCGAATTATTTCAAAAGCTATTTCAAATGACGTTTTTGCCGGCCGTGCAGTAATTGAGAACAATAATGAAGTTCGGCTAAATGCTGCTGTAAAACAGATTAAAAAGAATGAAGTGATGGTGATTGACATTGCAAGATTGGATGAAGATACACAAAGCTTTGTTTTTGGAGATGTAGCTCGGGCTGTATACGAGATGAAACTTGGAGTGGATGAGGAAAAATTAGGCCGAAAAAGAGACGAGATTCCAAGTAAGGTGATTATTTTTGTGGATGAGTTGAATAAGTATGCTTCTACAGATGTGCCAAAGAATTCTCCTATTTTGCGCCAATTACTGGATATAGCAGAAAGAGGCCGTTCTCTTGGCATAATTTTGTTCTCTGCCGAACAGTTCAAAAGTGCAATCCATGATAGAGTGAAAGGTAACTGTGCGACACATGCTTATGGCAGAACAAATGCTATAGAAATATCAAAAGCGGATTACAGGTTCATTCCTAAAGTCTATCAGAATATGATGACGCGACTGGAACAGGGTGAATATATTATTCAGAATCCTATATTCCGTTCGTTGATAAACATAAAATTCCCTCGTCCCTCATATAGACAGTTCAAAAATGGCTAACCACAAAACAAAAATCGGAAAAAATGCTATTGAGACGTTGACGCTCAGTATGTATGATGACCATAAAACTATTTATAGAGAATACATCCAGAATTCAGCGGATGCAATAGATAGTGCGGTTAAATTGGGATTACTGGAATCTCAAAAAAATGGCTACATCGAAATAGACATTGATCCTGACGAACGTATGATCGTTATTGAAGATAATGGTACAGGTATTCCAATGGCTGAAGCAGAAAGGATTCTAAAAGATGTTGCAGCCTCTAATAAAAACAGAAATGAAAATAAAGGATTTAGGGGAATTGGTCGTTTAGCCGGACTTGCATATTGTAAACAGCTGATTTTTGAGACATCCTATGCCGGAGAAGAATATAAAACGATAATATATTGGGATGCCGTTTTACTACAAAATATACTATATGATTCCAAACGCAAAGAGGAAGCCACCACTGTAATTGAATTAATTACAACTGTAGAAACAGAACCAGAAGAAAAAGATAAGCATTATTTCAAAGTCATATTATGCGATGTGAATAATGACGAGCTCTTAGTTAAACAAGCCGTTCGGGATTATCTTAAAATGGTTGCTCCTGTTCCATTTGATAGGACTTTCTCCTATTTTTATAGAGGATTCATTTCTCAATATATGCAAGAAAATAACTTGCACTTGGATGAATATGAAGTTAATGTAAATAACGAACCAGTATCCAAATGCTACAATACAAGCATATATGACGAGTATGGGAAGAAAAAGGAAAATGACGAAGTAAAAGAATTAGCGTTCTTTGATTTTAGAAACCCGACTAATAACGAGTTGCTTGCATGGGGATGGTATAGCATTTCAAATTTTGAAGGTATTATACCCGAGAACAAGAAGAATCTAGCCAGAGGGATTAGGCTGAGAAAACATAACATTCAGGTAGGAAATGAAAACACTTTAAGTAAGTTTCATAAAGATACAAAGAGAGGTAATTTTTACTTTTTTGGAGAAATCCATGCCGTCCACCCAGAATTAATGCCTAATTCGCAAAGAAATGATTTTACTCCTACTGAAACATGCAAGATCTTCTATGATTTGTTGAGAGCAACATTTGCTGACCATCATAAGATGGTTTATTTTGCTTCTGGGGTTAGAAGTGCTTACCGTAAACTTGAGAGTGAAATTAAGCTCTTGGAAGAGTTGGACAGCAAAAAGTTTCTCAACAATCAGCAGAAAGATGAACATATCTTTAAAGTAAAGAAAGCTCAGAAAGATGCCGAATCAGCCAGAAAGGAATTAAAGAAATATGAATCTGCAATATCTGGCAATGAAGTGCATGAGAAAATTTTCAAAAACATATCAGCCTCTAAAGAACAAAGTATTACATCTTCTCCTCCTACCAAAGAATTGACGGATAAAATAGAAGAGAAAGTTAGAAATAGCAATTTTGAGTTTGACGATTTAAGTAAGTTAACCAATGCTGAAAGGAAGTTGGTCTCGAAGATATTCTGTGTAATTACGGATAATCTTCCTGATAAAAAGATAATTCCTAGTTTGGTTATTAAAGTGAAAGAAGCATTTAAATGAGTAGAAATATTTTACTATTGGAGCCCAATTATAAAAATAAATACCCTCCAATAGGACTAATGAAGATTGCAACGTACCATAGAAATATGGGCGATAATGTTGTGTTTTACAAAGGTGACATGAAAGAGTTTATCATCAATCAGGCTACAGAACTCTGTATAAACAAGCTGATTGATATTGATAATACCATTCTTTGGCATGACAAGAAGAATATAATATATCAATACATTAAAACAAGGAAGAATTCCTTTATTGATGATCTGGATATTATTGACAGCCAGCATTATAACTTGATTCTAGGTTGGTTGGAGAATTACAAAAATTATTATTGGAAAAAAGAATACGTAGATTCACCCATTTGGGATAAAGTTTTTGTAACTACTCTTTTCACTTTCTATTGGAAGATTACTATAGAGACTATTGAGTTTGCAAAAACGTTGGTAAAGAGCCATAATAATATTATGGTTGGTGGCGTATTAGCGACTATATTGTATAAAGAAGTGGAAGAGGCTACAGGTATAAAACCCTGGAGAGGATTACTAAATATTCCCGGTGTATTGGACGAAGGGAATACTGATATTATAGACGAGCTTCCGCTGGATTATTCCATACTGGATGAAACTGACTATAAGTATCCTGAGAATAATGCATACTATGGCTACATGACAAGAGGATGTATTAGGAAATGTTCTTTTTGTGCCGTTCCAACTCTTGAGCCAAAATTCAACCAATATATTCCAATTAAGAATAAAATAGAATTAACCAAAAGGACATACGGAGATCAGCGCAACTTGCTATTATTGGATAATAATGTTCTTGCTTCAAAGAACTTTGAGAATATAATTTCCGATATCAAAGACAGTGGTTTCTACAAAGGAGCTACCTACGTCGAACCTAATCAGTTAGATATTGCTATCTCTAACTTAAGGGAAGGCTTAAATATTCGAGCATATATACGCAAATCATACTACCTGTTTCAAGTTCTGCTGAACAAGACTAAAGATGAGACTCAAACATTGGTCTATAATGTCTTGAAACAAAATAATCTTTTAAAACTTGAGACCTGTACCCAAGAAAGTATGATTATGGCCTACGATGTTTTGAAAGATCTATTTGAATCTCACAGGAACAAGTCTCCTAAGTTGCGATATGTTGATTTTAATCAAGGCGTCGACGCTAGACTCTTTACGGAAGAGAAGGTTCGTTTATTGAGTGAGATCCCAATTCGCCCTCTTAGGATTGCATTTGATAATTTGGATGTAAAAGAGGATTACGTTAAAGCGATCAGATTAGGAGCCAAATATGGGATAAAGGACTTCTCAAACTATCTCCTATACAACTTCAGGGATACTCCCCAAGAACTATATGAGAGATTCCGGATAAACATTGATCTGTGTGATGAATTAAAGATTAGCATTTATTCTTTTCCCATGAAATACCATCCTCTCATGGGTGATTTTAGTGAGAACCGTGATTTCATTGGAGAACACTGGAATAGAAAATTCATTAGGGCTGTCCAAGCTATTCTGAATGCAACCAAAGGTAAGATCGGAAAAGGAACTTCTTTTTTTGAAAAAGCTTTTGGGCGGAATGTTGATGAATACATGGAACTGTTGCATATGCCGGAAACTTATATTCTCTATCGATTCTTTTTTGAGAGCATTGGATTGACCGATCAATGGAGAAGTGAATTGAATCAACTATCAGATGAAGACAGAGAAACAGCATTGAATATTATCTATAATAATGACTTTAAAGATGTCCATTCAATTACGAATAATGAACAGGTTCTAAATTTCCTGAATCATTACACTAATTATAGGAATGATATCATTAATCCAAAAACAGAGCTGTATCGATTGAAGCAAGAGTATGATAAAAATCCGACCATGAAACTAAAGAGAATTAAATAAGGAATAAAACAGCGATATGAGGGAAAGAATCTTCATATCGCTGTTTAAGCATATTTTTCATTGAGAGGCTATGCAAAGGGTATTTATGAATTTATCTCGCTGCCTTCCCCATTCCACTGTTTTTTTGTCAATATTATATATGTTTGTAAGGTCGTCATATAAGGCGTCTAATGAAAGAGCATTATCTATTCTGTCGGCTTTAGAGACCTCATATAGCCAGCCTATAGTATCGAATGTAGCATCTGGTAATACAAAAGTTTTAATTTTCTTTTTGTAAGCCCAAACTGCGCCCATCTCATTTAAACAAATACTACTGGATTTGTAAGATTTTGAGATCATTAGAAACGCCAAATCACAATTGTTTATGTTGGCCTGTATATGCTCTCTCATATCTTCTCCATTCCTTATCGCCATATCTTCGATAGAGGTGCAAAATATATCATGAGTGTCAAAGCCAAGCCCTAAGCGAAGGATATTATCTATAAAATTCTCTACTATGTCCTTATCCTTAGAAGAATGACTGATAAAGATTCTTTTATATCCTTTTCTTTGTGGATATAAATTATCTAGAATCTTAATTGCTGTTCTCAAATCACCAAATGCGTATGCGTTAATAAACAAGGTTCCAATTGGATTTCGGATAGGCAGCGAGTTTAAAGCTTCTTGTATTGTTTGGGAAATCTTAGGATAATCTTCTTGTATCAATGTAATTAGCAATTTTGCATCATTCATAAGGCGGTTTGTTTTAGGCCCAATGGGGGTGTTATAGTCTATCCGCATTGATTTTAAAGTAACCAAGCACGAATCTAATATTTCTCTGATTGAATTCATATTATTAATCTATTATATGTTAAGCAAATGTAAGGAATAAATACGAGAGATAGTAAGATGAGAAGACTTAAATGACAGGTAGCATAATAATTTCATATTTCTTCCTTAATCTTGCTTGGGCAATAAGTGACATAAATCAGGGTCCATCTTGATTCTTTCCAGTTCATCGGCGACAATCTGCTTGGTTTCGGCTTTGATGCGGTCGTAATTCTCTTTAATCATTTCTTTCATCCTGTCCACACCGTTTTCATCTACAAAGCTGGTGATAACGGGAATTTTCTTGTATGCCTTTTCCTCGGCAGATACCCGTTCGCTATCCACCACAATCTCGCAATGGAAAATCTTCTGCTCGATGCGTTCGGTAAAGTTATCGGCGACGGCTCCGACAAACATTCCCTGTGTGAGATTGGAAATCTTACTGGGTGGGATAAGACTGTCCATTTGCGTAGAAATGGAGGTAGATTTATCCTGCCGGTTGATTGTCATGGACTGCCGTTTCTGTAACACTTTTCCGAAGCGGTCGGACAAGGTTTTGGCCGTATCGCCAACCACCTGACCGCTGAAAATATTACCTACTGTGTTCATCACTACGGCGGCCTCCTTGTCGCCATAATCACGCTTTAGCTGCGAAAAATCCTGAAAGCCCAACAGTACCGCCACCTTATTGCTTCGCGCTGTGGCTATCAAATTGTCCAGACCTTTGAAATAGATGGTTGGTAATTCATCGATTATCACCGAACTTTTCAGTTGCCCCTTTTTATTGATCAACTTCACGATACGGCTGTTATACAATCCCAGGGCTGCCCCGTAGATATTTTGCCTGTCCGGGTTATTGCCCACGCAAAGTATTTTCGGATCGTCAGGATTGTTGATATCCAGCGTAAATTCATCTCCACTCATAACCCAATAAAGTTGTGGGGAAATCATGCGGGAAAGAGGGATTTTCGCCGATGCTATCTGCCCTTGGAGCTGATCAGCCGCACCACCGAGCCACGCATCCATAAAGGGTGAAAGGTAGTTTTCCAACTCCGGGTAGCTAGTCAGAATCGGGAAGATATCTTCGTACCGCTTATTCAGAAATTCTATCGCATGGGGAAATGTACAATACTTTCCGTCCTGATAGATACGTAAGTACCAAATAATGGAAGCGAACAGAATAATAGGACTTTCCACGAAGAAATCACCTTGCTTTTGCACCCAAGTGCGGTTCAAGTTTAACATTATCGTGTACGCTGATTCGTAGGCGTCCGATATGTCATCCATGAACGACGGGTTAATCGGATTGCAGCGATGCGAGCGGGAAGGATCGTCGAAGTTTATCACATAGAATGTGGGTACTTTGGCGTATCCTTCGCGATTGTTCAAAAGGTGATTGTAGGCAATGGTCGATAAATCCGGGTACTTGAAATCGTAGCAATAGAGCGAGTACCCTTTCTCTATTTGTTGCTTCATATAGGAATT
Source organism: Bacteroides sp. (assembly GCA_031554665.1). GTDB lineage: Bacteria > Bacteroidota > Bacteroidia > Bacteroidales > Bacteroidaceae > Bacteroides. The sequence goes on from JAVBVA010000002.1 coordinate 15,132, forward strand.
GACTATCGCATAGGACTTACCCGACCCCGGCGTACCCAGCACGATGCTTGCCCGGAAAGGGTTTACGACGTTTATCCACCCTTTCCACATCTTTTTCTTGTACCAGAACCGGGTAGGCAGGTTCACCGAATACTCGTTCACCATCAGGCGTGTTTCCTGCATGAACGATTCATTCTCCAAATTGAAAACGTCGTCCATCAGATTGTTTTTGAGCAGACGCGACATCCATATACCTGCCATGAGCAACAGGATATAGCCTACTGTAATGGTAAAGATATACAGTCCGGCATTCGCCACCACCGGCAGCGGTGAGGCTAACAGCCACCAGTTCAGAAAGAAAAAGATAAATCCGAACGTCAGGCAGACGTAGATTTTATTCCATGTGATTTTTTCATCCTTTACGCCCTTGCTACCTAGGCAGGACAAGGCAAGGAACACTACGGCAAAGATTTTCGTCCACAGGATCGAGGTAAACAATCCGGCGGTCCGGTTAAAATTCATCAGGATTTTATCGACCACGCCGATGTTGATGCCCCATTCTTGAATGGCTCCATAACAGAACCAGTAGATATTGATTACTACGAACAATATCGAGAGCGCACGCATAAAGTCCATTACTTTAGCAAGACCGCGCAAGTCATCTTCATTTTGCATAACTCTAAAATTTTAATGGTTTGAAATTGTTGTTTATACCTGCCGTCCGTACCGCCGCTTTTTCTTCTTGCGAGGCTTGGGCATAGGCTGATTATCGTCAGGATACCCTGTTTCAGGTGTCAGTACCGACAACAGACTGCTACCCGGAGGATCACCGGAGCGATCCGACTGCGTGTGTGCATTCTGCACAATAGCGGACGGTTTGCGACTGGTGTCCGGTCCCATCTGTGTGGCAGGTGAATGAGGTTGCAGATCCTCGCGGCTTGTCTGCGAAAAATCTGCGAACCGCCCTGCAATGGCATTGGCCGAAAACTCTTTGCCCAGTGCCGAACCGTTGAACACCGTGCGGCTGTTATGATCAATATAGGTCACTCCGAAAAGGCGTCCCTGATCATTGTGCCGTAACACAAGGTCGATACCTTTCCCTTGCAAGTTTGCTCGGAACTCGCTACCTGTGCAGGAGTCTGCCAGGGACGCGGAAACGAGTGCCTTTGTCTTGGCAGCCCGGCCTTCGCCTTTGATAGTCCCGTTTGATTTCTTCATCGTCTGCTCCAGACGGTCAATGCCGAAAGGTTTCCCGAACAGGGAAGATTTGAGCGGCTTTCCTACCCGGTTGCCATCCTTATCCAAAGCGGAGTATACCAGCCCGGTGTACCGGTTGCCCTTGTTCTCACCCTCGACCTTTTCCACACCTATATTATATAAGGAGAGTAAAGCCCGGAATTCGGAAAGCGATTGAAATTTATACATACTTGCCAGTGGCTTGATGACGTTTGCCACCTGCTTTTTCAGATTACCCGCCGAAGCATCCACTGGCGTAAGCTTCCACGCCTCACCCTGCTTCTGCCCTTTGGCGGGTATCAAGTTGAATTCCTTTTCTAACTGCTGCACGATTTTGTGGCTGCGGTCTTTCTCGAACTTGTCTGGTACGAGTGAGCCGTCTGGTTTTACACGCGTAGTCACCAGATGGATGTGTTGCCGGTCAATGTCCTCATGCTTGAAAATCATAAACGGCTGCTCTCCGTAGCCGAGCCGCTGTAAATACTCCCGTCCGATGTCCGAAAGCTGTGCATCGCTCAGTTTATCATCCGGGTGCGGGTTGAGCGAAATATGTACAATGGGTTTGGAAGTGCGCACGTGCGAGGGCATAAAACGCTGAAAATCCTCCATGCAGGAATACGCGTTGAACTTCCCGTCGGCAGGTTCTATGACAAGATTTGTCGCCAATACCTTGCCTAAACCTCCGTCCACTTTCTCCTGATTGTAGGCTAAAGCACCATACAGATTGCTGCCGTGAGAGATTTTTGCCACCATGTTTTATACGATTTTCTTCTTAAAATCTTCGCATAATTCCAGCACTTGCCGTCCGATTTTCGACAGGTCAATGGTTGCTTGCTCCAATTTATAGAGCAGTGACAACGCTTTTTTATCGCCAAAAGTGGTGTGCAATTCTTTCACTACCTGGTTGTAATTCACGCCGATTGCCCGGATTTGACTGTGCAATGTAGTCAGCTTGGCGGTAAATTCCAACGCCGAAGCATCGGTTTTTAGCACCCGGAATTCGTCACCGAAGATACGGGCGGCGATAAATGCGGAGAGCGAAACCACGCCGGACTGCTCGAACATTGACAGAAACCGGGCGTGCTGCTCATCGTTCAGGTTGACCGTCAGCCGGTGAGCGGCAGGGTCGTTCTTCGGGGGCCTGCCCCCTTTGCCCCGTTTGCGGGGTACATTGTTCTCATTCATAACACAGCTTTTTAGTGGTTTGTAAATACGTTACGGCGGACCGACAGGACGCCTATAAGCTACCGACTTCGGAGGTGAGCGCACCCCCCCCGGCGGGGCAAGAGGTTGAGTGCTGCAAAACTTGTTTTATGCGGCAATCAACACATCTTGCTATTTGCAAAAGCTAAATGTCTCACGCTCGGCAATTCAAATAAATTTGATTGCTCTCACTTACTCGACATTTTGCTTAAATGCAAATATTTTCTGCCCGCGGGGCAGATGTTTTTACCCCAACAGTGGAGGGGTAAAAGCGTCACCGGAACGGGCACATGGGAGAGGGAAACCGATGCTTAAAAAGTGGCCCTGACCCCACCGTAACATTTCATGCTGCAAAGTTAGATGCATAGATAATACGTTGTATATCAGCAAGGACGGACACTCCCGGCCACAAGTATCCACCCCTCAAAAACATAGTACGTAATCAAAAAAGAAGATTTTAATTTGCTTATGAATTTGAAATAATGGCCTGTTTCGACAGTTCTGTTCTTAACCGGATAAGTGGGTAATAACTTACGAAATGAAGGAGTGAAGAATTTAATAAGGCAAGTAATGAAGCAGGTAAAACAGTGGTGTAATGAATGGCAGGGTTTACTGGTATAATTCACTACTGAAAGATGTAGGTTACCGGCTTACTGAAAGATGTGAATTACTTCCTTACTGAAAGATACAGGTTACTGGCTTACTGAAAGAAGCGGGTTACTGATTTACTGAAACCACCGGTTGAATGGTTGAAAGAATGGAGAGATTGAAAGGAGTACCCCAATAAGCATACCATTCAATAATCAGGAGAATGGGATATGCAGAGAAATAGTGATAGGAATAAATAAGTCTGCCGACGGGTTACTTAACGCAGACAAAGAATCAAATAATTATTCACCTAAAAAATTACTGACATGAAACAAAAAACAAAGTACGTGGCATTCTCGACCCAAAAGGGTGGAGCCGGAAAAACAACCCTTACCGTGCTAGTAGCTTCCTACCTGCACTATGTGAAAGGCAACAACGTGGCAATCATCGACTGCGATTTCCCTCAGCACTCCATATTTGAAATGAGGGAACGAGATTTCAAGATGGTGGAAACCGACGAGTATTACAAGGGAATGGCTTACGAACAGTTCACCCGGCTGAAAAAGAAAGCCTACCCGGTGATCGAGAGCAGCACGAAAGAAGCAATCGCCGATGCGGAGTACCTGATTCCACAGGGCAGATATGATTTTATCTTTTTTGACCTGCCGGGAACGCTCAACAATGAGGACTTGATACGGACACTGGCGAAAATGGACTACATCATCGCCCCCATTGCTGCCGACAGGGTGGTCATGGAAAGCACGCTGGATTACATGGTAACGGTACGGGAGGACATCATGGGGAGCGGAAAGTCCGACATCAAAGGAATTTACCTGCTGTGGAATCTGGTCGATGGCCGCGAAAAGTCCGAGTTGTACGAAGTGTACGAGGCGGTTATCAAGGAACTGGATTTTACGCTACTCAAAACCTTTATCCCGGACAGCAAGCGTTTCCGGCGGGAACAATCCATAGGGCATAAAGCCCTGTTCCGCTCAACACTGTTTCCCGCCGACCGCTCCCTCGTGAAAGGCTCTAACATCGACGCTCTTACAGACGAATTACTAGAACTATTAAAATAAAATGCAATGGCAGAAAATAAAGATAACAGTGGCTTTGATACTTCGGGTATTATTGAACGAACCGGTGGCCGGAGCCGGAAGCTGCGGGCTTACGTTCCGCCGTCGGAACAGTTTCTCGACAAGGTGGAAGAGCCAGCCGGAACATTGCAGCCGGAAACCCCGCCCGTGGAAAAAGTATCTCTTCCGGCGGCAGAACCGGAACCGGTATCTGAAGAACCGGTACAGGAAACGGTGTCTACCCCACCACGAAAACGTAAGCGGGGGCAGGTGGAAACTTACGATGAAGTGTTTTTGAAGCGTAAAGAACTCAAAACACGGCAGTCGGTCTATATCAGTCAGGAGATACACGCCTCTATCGCCCGCCTTGTCCATGTGCTGGCGTTGGCAGGAAAGGAGATCAGTGTCGGCGGCTACATTGATAATGTACTGGCTGAACACATGGAGAGTCACAAAGATGTAATTGCTGAACTATACCGGCAACAACTCGATAAATTTTTATAGCCTATGATACGATATTTCATCATAGCTATCGGGCTGTACCTCGTTTTTCTGGCCTGTTACCTCGTATGGGAACGGTCGGTAAAGCGCAAGCGAAACGCGGGAAAAAAGCCTGCCCTGAGGCCGTTTCGTGCAGCACCCAAAGAGGATATTATCGGAAAATCCACTTTTACCCTCAGACACTCCCGGCCACAAGCTTCCACGCTGGAAATCAGCGAAAAACGTGAGGAAAATGCCCCTATATTTGCCCACGGAAACGCAGGTAACGAGGCACAAAATACTCCGGCGGCCGACCCTATTTCCGATGCTGACGAGGTTTACCCGCTCCATTTTGAAGGTGACGATTCCGGTGAAATCGAAATAAACGATGAAGAGCCAGAGGGGGAATATGAATCCGAAGAATGGGAAGAGGTAATAGACTTTCAGGAAAGCGAGGAAGCGGAGGAAGCCGCCGGGGTTTCAATGGCGCAGGGGGTGAGTTTCGACGACCTTTCCGGGATGGTGCAAACGGTGGACAATGCCGAGGCCGCTACCGGGGAGGAACGCGAAGAAGCCGGGCGGGTGCTGGTCGAGGTGAGAATGACCAAGCTGTTTGAACAGATCGTAGCCGGAGAGCCGAAAAAGAAACAGGTCGCCGGTAAACTCATGGATGATTATTTCGCCGCCTGGAACCGCCGCCAATCGGAAGCCCAACCCGAACCGCACGTGAAAGCCCCGACCGATTTTGATGTACGCGCCTTTGCGTAGAGTAACTAACAATTAAAACTGTGAGGTATGAAAGAAAAAGAGTACGGTTAGCCATGAGCCAACCAACCACTAAAAAATCCGAGAACAACAAGCAATTATCAACCGGTGGTGCATGGGGACTAATCCCACCCCGTGCCCACCAATTTAAAACAATTAGCAATGACAAAAAAGAAATATCTTTTGTCGGCGGTCGCCATCCTGACCGCTGCAAGTGCATTCGCACAGGGTAACGGCATCGGTGGTATCACTGAGGCTACCAATATGGTCACCAGCTATTTCGACCCGGGGACGAAACTCATATACGCCATTGGTGCCGTTGTAGGGCTTATCGGAGGGATAAAAGTCTATAACAAGTTCTCTTCCGGTGACCCTGATACGAGCAAAACCGCTGCCTCTTGGTTCGGTGCCTGTATCTTCCTGATTGTTGCAGCTACCATCCTGCGTTCCTTCTTCCTGTAATCTACCGACCAGTAAAGATTATGGAATACAATATCAATAAAGGTATTGGAAAGAGTGTCGAGTTTAAGGGTTTGAAAGCGCAGTACCTATTCATCTTCGCAGGTGGCTTGCTGGCCGTATTCATTGTCTTTGTGGTCATGTACATGGCGGGCATCGATCAATGGATCTGCATAGCCTTCGGCGTAATCGCCGCCTCTGCACTGGTATGGCTGACTTTCAACCTGAATGCGAAATACGGTGAATACGGGTTGATGAAGTTGTTTGCAAAACGTCAACATCCCCGTTACCTGATCAACCGCCGTAACTCGCGCCGTCTTTTCAAATACCCCAAACGAAAGGAGGCCGCCTATGCGTAACGTCATGAAAGCAGCCACCATCGAGAGCAAGTTTCCGCTACTCTCGGTGGAAAGCGGTTGTATCATTTCAAAGGATGCCAATATTACCGTCGCTTTCCGGGTGGACTTACCCGAACTGTTTACCGTAACGAGTGCCGAATACGAAGCCATACACTCGGCTTGGGTAAAGGCAATCAAGGTGCTGCCGGATTATTCCGTCATACATAAAGCCGATTGGTTTGTGAAAGAACGGTACAATCCGCAAACGGACAAGGAAGATATGAGTTTCCTGTCCCGCAGCTTTGAACGCCACTTCAATGAACGACCGTATTTGAACCATACTTGTTTCCTGTTCCTGACCAAAACGACCAAGGAGCGAATGCGGATGCAGTCGAACTTTTCGTCACTCTGCCGGGGCTTTATTCTCCCGAAGGAAGTAAACAAGGATGCAGCTGTCAAGTTTCTGGAATCGGTCGGCCAGTTCGAACGTATCGTCAATGACAGCGGGTTTATCACCCTCACGCGGCTTACCTCGGACGAAATTACCGGGATACCCGATGCTCCGGGATTGGTGGAAAAGTATTTCTCGCTATCACTGGAAGATACCACCTGTCTGGAAGATATAGCACTCGGTGCCGACGGCCTGCGCATAGGCAATAAACACGTCTGCCTGCATACGCTTTCCGATGTGGAGGACCTGCCCGGACAGGTCGGAACAGATATGCGGTATGAAAAGCTATCGACCGATAGAAGCGATTGCCGACTCTCGTTTGCCGCACCGGTTGGCCTGCTGCTCTCCTGTGACCATGTGTACAACCAGTACATTTTCCTTGATGACAGTGCTGAAAACTTGCGGAAGTTTGAGAAGTCCGCCAGGAATATGCAGTCGCTATCCAAGTACAGCCGGGGCAACCAAATCAACAAGGAGTGGGTCGATAAGTACCTGAACGAAGCCCACAGTTTCGGGCTGACTTCGGTACGGGCGCACTTCAATGTGATGGCATGGAGTGACGATGTGGAGGAACTAAAGCATATCCGTAACGATGTCGGCAGCCAGTTGGCACTTATGGAGTGCAAACCTCGCCACAATACAGTGGATGCGGCAACGCTCTATTGGGCGGGTATGCCGGGCAACGCCGGGGACTTCCCGGCAGAGGAAAGTTTCTACACCTTCATCGAACCTGCACTGTGTTTCTTCACAGAGGAAACGAACTACCACAGTTCACCCTCGCCGTTCGGTATCAAGATGTGCGACCGGGTTTCGGGCAAACCTATCCATGTGGACATATCGGATTTACCCATGAAACAGGGAATTACCACCAATCGTAATAAGTTCGTGTTGGGTCCCAGCGGTAGCGGGAAATCCTTTTTTATGAACCACTTGGTACGCCAATACTGGGAACAGGGTACGCACGTTGTCCTTGTGGACACAGGTAACAGCTATCAGGGCCTATGTGAAATGATACGCCGGAAAACCAAAGGCGAAGATGGAATTTATTTCACGTACACCGAAGAAAGCCCAATCAGTTTTAACCCGTTTTTCACCGACGACTACGTATTCGATGTGGAAAAAAAAGACAGTATCAAAACCCTGCTGCTGACCCTTTGGAAGTCCGAGGACGACAAGGTAAGTAAGACAGAAAGCGGCGAATTAGGTAGTGCGGTATCTGCCTATATTGGGCGAATCACTACCGATCGAAGAATTGTCCCATCATTCAATACCTTCTACGAATTCATGCGCGATGACTACCGCCAAGAAATGGAGGAACGGGATATCAAGGTAAGCCGGGACGACTTCAACATCGACAATATGCTCACCACCCTGCGCCAGTATTACCGGGGCGGACGTTTCGACTTTCTGCTGAACTCTACACAGAACATCGACCTGTTGAATAAACGGTTCATAGTATTCGAAATTGACAGTATAAAGGAGAACCGCGAACTTTTTCCGGTGGTCACGATCATCATAATGGAAGCATTTATCAATAAAATGCGCCGTCTGAAAGGCATCCGTAAACAACTGATCGTGGAAGAAGCATGGAAAGCATTGTCCAGTGCGAACATGGCCGAATACATGAAATATCTGTGTGCGCCCGTAAAGGTTGCTTAGTAAATGTCTCATTAGCAAGAGACTAAGTAAGTGTTCTTTGAAAAACTTATCATCAGCCGTCTACCGGAATCGTGAAAACTTAAGCGACCTGGGAGCGTAGCATGACGGAAAAGTCATAAGTCAGTCAGTTACCAGACTGCCACTGAATGGCGAGATGAAACGATAGATATGAGGATAAAGACCATACTGTTTGAACGACAGTCCGAGTTGCTCGACTTGAGGCTATGGCGTAAGGTTACTAAAATCGTCATACTGCGATACTGCTTCGGTGAACAGGTACGAAGCCAGCAAGAACTTATCGCGGAACAACCATAGTAAATGGGAAAGGACGGAAATCGTATCCGACAATCTATCATGCTAATAGTTACTAAGCAATAAACGGGGATTACCTATTCCCTGAATGCCGCAAGGCTATTAGGTTTTAGACCTATGAAAATCAGGAGTGGTAACGGAGCCTCCATAGTAGTCCGAGCAGGGTAACGTCCTGTACATGGCGAAGGGAGGCAGCTAATTTTCATTAATACAATTAAAGGAAAATGTGAGAGACATGAGAAATCCAGAAAGAGTATTAAACAGTCTGAACGAACACAGTAAGGATTCAAGCTACAAGTTTGAACGCCTTTACCGGATTCTGTTCAATGAAGAAATGTTTTGTGTGGCCTATCAGAAGATAGCATCAAATGATGGTTGCACGACAAAAGGTTCTGACGGTCAGAGTATCGACAACATGAGCCTTGCCCGGATTGAAAAGCTGATAGCCTCGTTGAAAGACGAAAGCTATAAGCCCTATCCGTCGCGGAGGGTGTATATTCCGAAGAAAAACGGGAAAACACGTCCTTTGGGAATACCGGCTTTTGAAGATAAGTTGGTGCAAGAAGTAGTCCGCATGATTTTGGAAGCCATCTACGAGGGGCATTTTGAATACACCTCGCACGGTTTCAGACCAAAGCGAAGCTGCCACACAGCACTATTGCAGATTCAAAAGACATTCAGCGGTGCAAAATGGTTTATCGAGGGCGACATCAAAGGGTTCTTCGACAACATCGACCACGATGTTATGATTAACACCTTGCGAGAACGCATATCGGATGACCGTTTCCTACGCTTAATCCGAAAGTTCCTGAACGCCGGATATGTTGAAGATTGGAAGTTTCACAAGACTTATAGCGGAACACCGCAAGGAGGTATTGTCAGTCCCATATTGGCAAATATATACCTCGATAAATTAGACAAGTACGTGAAAGAGTACATCCGAAACTTCGACAGAGGGGGTAAACGCAAACCGGGTAAAGAAACAAAAGATTTCGACAACGAACGAAAACGGATTGTGCGAAAATTGAAGTCTGTAAAAGACGAAACCGAGAAAATGGCTTTGGTAGCAAGACTTAAAGCCATAGAACAGGAACGTGCCGCATTTTCAAGCGGAGATGAGATGGACGACAATTACCGCCGTCTGAAATATGTCCGATACGCCGATGATTTTATGTTAAGCGTAATCGGCAGCAAAGAGGATGCAAACCGGATTAAGGAAGATATAAAATCTTTCCTTTCCGAAACTTTAGCCCTCGAACTGTCGGATGAGAAAACGCTGATTACCCATACGGATAAGGCAGCCAAATTCCTCGGATATGAGATAACGGTAAGCAGAGAAAATCATCAACGCAGAGATGTGCGAGGTCGCTTAAGACGTACCTACGGCAAACGTGTCCGACTGAATGTCAGTATGGATACGCTTCGGAACAAACTTCTGGAGTACGGAGCAATGGAGATAAAAATCCGCAACGGAAAAGAAGTATGGAAACCCAAGTGTCGTTCAGGTCTGATTTATAATGATGACCTCGAAATCCTCGACCGGTACAACCGTGAATTGGTAGGATTTTGCAACTATTACCTGATTGCCAACAACTGCGCACTACTGCACAACTTTCGATTTATCATGGAGTACAGTATGTATAAAACTTTCGCAGGCAAATACAAAAGTTCAGTGCGGAAAATCAATAAGAAATACCGCAAAGACAAGAGATTTGTCGTAGAATACGAGCAGAAAGGCGTCATCAAAACTCGGAACTTTTACAAGGCAAGTTTTCAACGCCGGACAACGGCATTTGACCAGAGTTGCGACCTACAGCCATACTCCGTCGCCGATGTGAGCCGTACCAATTTGACGGACAGGCTCAAAGCGGAAAGATGTGAGTTATGTGGAGCAAAGGACAAACTCATCATGCACCATACCAACAAACTCAAAAACATTGAAGGTAAAGAGAGTTGGGAAAAGCTGATGTTGGCACGCAAACGCAAAACCATTGCGTTATGTGCAAGTTGTCACAGGCTGCGACATTTGGGCAAAGTTTAGACTGATAAGATTAGTGGAGAGCCGGATACGCTGAGAGGTGTAAGTCCGGTTCGGAGGCGAGTTTCTGGAAACCTACCGGAGAAATCCGATAAGGCGCTGGATGCTTAGCCTACATAAAACCGTTCGTAAATACTTCGGTGAGGCCATTGTCGTAACCCAGGAAGTAGACGATATCATCGCTTCGCCCATCGTCAAAGAATCCATTATCAACAACTCCGACTGCAAGATTCTGTTAGACCAGCGCAAGTATATGAACAAGTTTGATTCGATACAGGCGTTATTGGGATTGACCGAAAAAGAGAAAAGTCAAATCCTAAGTATCAATATGGCCAACGCCCCCGGCCGGAAATACAAAGAAGTATGGTTCGGTCTGGGCGGGGTACAATCGGCAGTGTATGCCACCGAGGTATCGGTTGCCGAATACCTGACGTACACGACCGAAGAATCGGAAAAACTGGAAGTGATGCGCAAGGCGGACGAACTCGGCGGGGACATTGAACTGGCCATTAAGCAACTTGCCGAGGCCAAACAGAAATAAACGTAAGTATCAACCGGGGATAATCCCCATTAACCACTAAGAAATCATGTGCAGGGACGAATGCAGCGTATTGAACTCGATGTCCGCGCGGACACATTTCCCCTTGCGGGAAGTGTGTGGATGGTGGACAAGCCTTGGCGGAGCGCCGGATGTGCAAATAGTATTCACGGGGACGCACTACCGGCTGTATTTCAAATACAGCACCGCTACAGTCTTCACCTGCCCGCTCAGGCAGCGATGGGGCATTACCTTTTTCTACCTGTACGGGCGAATGGAACTGACTTATGACGGGGAGCGGGATGTACTCTCGCTTTCCGACTACGGTGACTACATCCGGGCAGAGGATTAGCCTGTAAGGCTTCCCCGCCACGGATAAACGAAAATCAGTACTAACAATTAAAACAAACAAGTATGAAAAAGATCATTTTCAGCCTGCTGGCAGTAATGCTTTGCAGCACTCATCAGGCACGGGCGCAATGGGCGGTCATCGACCCGTCCAACTTGGCTCAGAATATTCTCACGGTATCCAAGACAGCAACGACGGCAAGCAATGTAATCAACTCTTTCAAGGAAATGCAGAAGATCTACACTCAGGGTAAAGAGTATTATGATAAGCTCAAATCAGTACATAACTTGATTAAGGATGCGCGCAAGGTCAAGGAAACCATAGAAATGGTCAGCGAAATATCGAAGATATACGCCACCAACTATAACAAGATGCTTTCAGATAAGAATTTCTCCGTGGCAGAGCTGGAAGCCATTGGCGACGGCTACGCCATTCTGTTGAAAGAAAGTGGCAACCTGCTCTCGGATATCAAGAACATTGTTTCAGCTTCCAACGGCCTCTCCATGACCGATGCCGAGCGTATGGCTGTGATAGACGGGATACATACAAAAATGTCCGATTACCGCAACCTGGTCAAGTATTATTCCAAAAAGAGCATATCCGTTTCCTTCATACGGAGTCAGGAAAAGGACGATTTGGAGAGAGTGCGTTCCTTGTACGGTGATCCATCCGAAAGATATTGGTAAGCCATGATGTTGCTTGTAATAAACTTCGATAACCTGCACCAGATGTTACTTAGTCTGTATCAGGAAATGCTACCACTTTGTGGCGACATGATTGGTGTTGCCAAAGCAGTGGCAGGATTGGGTGCCCTGTTCTATGTGGCATACCGCGTATGGCAGGCGTTGGGACGGGCGGAACCTATCGACGTATTCCCGCTGCTACGACCTTTCGCCATCGGCCTGTGCATTATGTTCTTCCCCACCATCGTACTCGGTACCATCAATGCCGTCATGTCGCCCGTAGTCAAGGGAGCGCATACCGTTCTGGAATCGCAGATAACGGATGTGCACGACTTACAGAAAGAAAAAGAGCAGTTGGAATACGATGCGCGGGTACGGGAGGGAAAAGCATGGCTGGTTGATAATGAAGAGTACGACCGGAAGATGGAAGAACTGGGTATGTTGGATGCCACGGAAAAACTCGGCATGTGGGTGGAACGCGGCTTTTACGACATGAAGATGTGGTTCCGCCAGTTGATCCGGGATTTCTTCGAACTGCTGTTCCATGCCGCTGCCCTGACCATCGACACCCTGCGGACCTTCTTTCTGGTGGTACTTTCCATATTGGGACCGTTGTCGTTCGCCCTTTCCATCTACGACGGTTTCCAGTCCACGCTCACCAACTGGATTTCCCGGTACATCAGTATTTACCTGTGGTTGCCCGTAGCCGACCTGTTTTCGGCAGTACTGTCCAAAATACAGGCTTTGATGCTGCAAATGGATATAGACCTGTTGAAAGACCCGTCCTATGTGCCGGACGGCTCGAACGGGGTATATATTATTTTCCTGGTCATCGGGATTATCGGGTATTTCAGTATCCCGACGGTAGCAGGCTGGATTATACAGGCCGGAGGCGGTGGCGGCTTCAACCGTGGCGTAAACACCGTGGCTTCGAAAGGGGCAGCTTTGGCAGGCGGTGCCGCTGGTGCGGTGGCCGGAAATGTAGCAGGCCGTGTATCAGGTGTGGCAGGCCGCTTAATGGGCAGAAGGTAAAACAATTAAAAAGTTCAATACGTGACAAAATGACGTGGGGAGCATTCCTGATCCTGAGCAGTAGTACACTATTCGCCCCTTTGCGAATAAGTATAACCGGAAGTACTGGCAAGTATTATTTTCTTTGAAAGCAGGTAATCGTATCAATGCATTGATAAGAAAGAGATAGTGCATTAACTCTTTCGTTTCAGTGCATTGAAACGAAAGAATATATACACTGATACGATTACTGATCTGCTTAAAACAGGATAGCTGTCTGCATATCTGTATGTAGCTGTTAGCACCCCGCGTTTTTGTTGCGTACTAAATAAAACAAATTAATAAATGGAATTCAAATCTTTAAAAAACATTGAAACGTCATTCAAGCAGATACGACTTTTCGGTATTGTGTTCGTTTGCCTGTGCGCCGTTATCACGGGTTACTCCGTGTGGTCGTCGTACTCGTTCGCGGAGAAGCAACGCCAGCGTATCTATGTGCTCGACGGGGGTAAGTCGCTCATGCTGGCTCTGTCCCAAGACCTTTCACAGAACCGTCCGGTGGAAGCCCGCGAACATGTGCGCCGTTTCCATGAACTGTTCTTTACACTCTCACCCGACAAAGCCGCCATCGAAAGTAATATTAACCGCGCCCTGTTCCTGGTGGATAAGAGTGCCTACAAATATTATTCGGATATGGCGGAGAAAGGATACTACAACCGGGTGATTTCGGGGAATATCAACCAGAACATTGCAGTGGATAGCATTGCGCTCGACCTGAATACCTATCCGTACACGGCTGTAACCTATGCCCGACAAATGATTATCCGTGCATCGAACATTACCGAGCGGAGTCTTGTCACGCGTTGCAACCTGATCAATTCGGTACGCTCGGACAACAACCCGCAGGGGTTTACGATGGAACGCTTTGAGATCATTGAAAACAAAGACCTCCGGGTTTTGGAAAGGTCGGTAAGCGATGGTAAAAAAAGCAATCAGTAAACTGAACGAATGGCTGGAGGATGCCGTACGGGGTTTGGTGGGCCGTATGACACCCGACCGCCGTGTCATCCTCGTGCTGACCATGCTCTTTCTGTTCAGCGGTCTATCCATCTACGTGACCGTTTCGGCAATATACAATTTCGGGAAAAAGAGCGGGGTTCAAATGGAGATCCAGCGCATGGAAACCTTGCGGTTCCAGCAGGAGCAAGTCTGCAAGGACAGTATTAACCAATTAAACAATAAGTACAATGGAAGAGAATTTGAGTAACGGGATGCAACCGCCGGAAACGGGAAAAGAGCCTCCGAAGTCGGCTCAAAAACCGGCAAATCAGAAAAAAGAACTTACTCCGGCACAGATGCAGAAACGCAGGAAAATGGTCGTCATACCACTGTTTGTTCTGATTTTCGGTGCTGCCATGTGGCTGATTTTCGCCCCGTCCGGTAAGGATAAGGAGAAAACGGCGCAGCAAGCCGGGCTGAATGTGGAACTCCCCATGCCAAAGGATGAGGGATTGGTATCGGACAAACGCGATGCCTACGAACGGGAAGCTTTGCAGAATAAAGAGCGTGAACGGGTGCGGAGTCTGCAGGACTATTCCGTCCAACTTTCCGATGCCGGGCAGCAGGCTTCCACGGAGTATGACGAATCTCCGTCACATACTACCGGCAGCCCTTCCCCTTCCGGGCGTTCCTCTTCAACCCCGGGTATCCAATCTTCAACGGCGGCTTATAAGGATATCAACAAACAGTTGGACACCTGGCATGAGCAACCGGCCACCGCAGCAGACGAGCAGACACAGCTTGCTTTGGAATGGCGCATACAGGAATTGGAGCGCAAGCAGGAAGAAGTCGATGAGCGGAAGCGTCTGCAGGAAGAAGAATTGGCGATGATTGAAAACACATACAAGCTGGCGGCTAAATATACTCCGCAGACAGCAGGGCAACCGGCATTTGCAGCGGATGGTACGGAAGTACCTTCCACATCGCAACGGGCTGGACAAACAGATAAGGTCATCGCCCAACCGGTAAAACAGGTGCGGCAAAATGTTGTATCCCTGCTGGCTGCCCCAATGGATGATGCTGCGTTTATCCAGTCATACAGCCAACCAAGAAACCTCGGATTCCTGACGGCTGCCGGTAACGAAGGTGTGCAGGATAAGAACAGTATCCGGGCGGCGGTGTACCAAACGGTAACGCTAACCAACGGGAAGGAGTTGCAAATACGTCTGTTGGAACCCATGCGGGCAGGGAATATGCTGATTCCTGCAAATACGGTTGTTACCGGCACCTGCCGTATTGGCGGGGAAAGGTTGAACGTGACGGTTAACTCTATCCAATATGCCGACAACATTATCCCTGTGGAATTAGTGGTGTATGACACGGATGGGCAGCAAGGAATATCCGCACCGGGCAACGATGAGATTACCGCCGCCAAAGAAGTTGCCGCAACGCTGGCGAACTCTGCAGGAAGTAGCATTATGATTTCGGATAACGCCGGGTCGCAGTTGGCTGCTGATATGGGAAAGGGGTTGATACAAGGCGCATCGCAGTATTTGAGTAAGAAAATGAGCGTGGTGAAAGTAACGTTGAAAGCGAATTACCGCCTGCTGTTGCTCCCCAAAACGCAATAAGTGAAAGATGGAAATTAGTTAAAACCACCCATCGCTTAGCTAAACAGATTTTCGCGTTTAGCTAAACAGAAAAATCTCTGTACCTACAGAGAAAATCCGCGGTAGCTAAACGGAAAAATCTGCTTAGCTGAACAGGCTAAAATCCGACATACATTTTGTAGAACAATTAAAAACAAGTAACAATGAAACAAATATTCATTCTGCTTGCCTTTATGGTAAGCCTTACAACTGCCTTTGCGCAGGAAACCCATGTAGCGGACAGTATCGCACAAATGCATACTTCGCCCTCCACCGGCGACTATTATCAGGGCTATACACGCCCGCTGACGTTCAACCGGATGATTCCGCCGTATGCGCTGGAAGTGACGTTTAACAAGACGGTACACGTCATCTTCCCGTCCGCCATCAGGTACGTTGACTTGGGTTCTTCCGATCTGCTGGCAGCCAAAGCGGACGGTACGGAAAATGTGTTGCGTGTGAAAGCCGCCCTGCGGGATTTCAGTCGGGAAAGCAATTTGGCGGTAATAACCGAAGATGGGGCCTATTATGCCTTTAATGTGAAATACGCCGATGAGCCGGTAAAGTTGTCCGTGGAAATGACCGACTTCCTGCACGATGGCGAAGCTGTCAACCGTCCGAACAATGCCTTGCAAATCTATATGCAGGAATTGGGGCAGGAATCGCCACTGCTGGTGAAACTGATTATGCAGTCCATTTATAAGAATGACGACCGCGAAATCAAACACATCGGCAGTAAACGTTTCGGAATCCAGCATACACTGAAAGGGATTTATACCCACAATGGATTACTGTATTTTCATCTCCAGTTGAGAAACTCGTCCAACGTGCCTTTCAACGTCGATTTTATCACGTTCAAAATTGTAGATAAACAGGTAGCGAAGCGCACCGCTATTCAGGAACAGGTAGTATGGCCGCTCCGCGCCTACAACAACCTGATGCTGATTGGTGGCAAACGTACCGAACGCATGGTGTTTGCCCTGCCAAAGTTTACCATACCTGACGATAAAATACTGGTCGTGGAACTCAACGAACAGAACGGCGGCCGCCACCAACGGTTCACAGTGGACAATGCCGATTTAGTACGCGCAAAAGTTATCAACGAACTCAAAGTGAAGTAAGATGAAAAAGTTGAGTAAGAGAGAGCGGATGCAAAACAAGCTTTGCGATCTGCCGAACGGGAAAAAATTACCCAAACGGATAACAATCATCCTCACACTTGCCTTATGCTTTGCCCTCGCGGGTGAAGCATACGCCCAGCGGTGCTTACCCGGTATGCGAGGCATACAGGTAACAGGCGGTATGGTGGACGGTTTTTACTCATCCTCCACTCAAAGCGAAACGGGTTACTACTTCGGCGCAGCTATGGCAACATACACGAAGAACTGCAATAAGTGGGTGTTCGGAGCGGAGTATCTGCAACGGTATTACCCATACCGGGAAACCCGGATTCCGTTGGCACAGTTTACCGCTGAAGGTGGGTATTACCTGAATATCCTGTCCGATCCTTCAAAGACCTTTTTCTTATCACTGGGCGGCTCAGCATTGGCAGGCTACGAAACCTCAAATTGGGGTGAAAAGCTACTGTACGACGGTGCCACGCTCACGGGTGAAGATGCTTTTATCTATGGGGGTGCCCTTACGCTGGAAATAGAAACCTACCTGTCCGACCGGATGGTATTACTATTTACAGGCCGTGAACGCATCTTATTCGGTTCGGACATATCAAAATTCCACACTCAGTTCGGTGTGGGCATCAGGATTATGATAAACTAATAACAAAAAACAATATGAGAAAGAT
Source organism: Bacteroides sp. (assembly GCA_031554665.1). Taxonomy (GTDB): domain Bacteria; phylum Bacteroidota; class Bacteroidia; order Bacteroidales; family Bacteroidaceae; genus Bacteroides. Next base: position 32,746 of record JAVBVA010000002.1, read on the forward strand.
AAAGAATTTTATTGCAGTAACAGTGTGGCTGGTAGCTATGATGCTACTGGCCGTAGCCTGTAGCGACAGCATGGATGTTAATACAGTTTACCGATTCGATCTTCAAACTATGCCAGTGCAGAAGAAAATTATCGAAGGCGAAACGGCTGAAATACGATGCCAACTTGTAAAAGAGGGAAACTTTGCCGATACCCGGTACTACATCAGGATGTTTCAGGTCGATGGCAAAGGTGAGCTTCGCATGGATGACGGAACGGCGTTCGTCCCGAACGATCTGTATCTATTGACAAAAGAAACAGTCCGGCTCTACTACACCTCCCGTTGCACTGATCAGCAAAGTATTGACGTGTATATAGAAGATTCGCACGGGCAGGTTGTTCAAAAGACTTTTTCGTGGCAGAATGAAAGTATTGAAGAGGAAGAAGAACCTGAATCCTCCATGAGCCTAATTGCCACCATGAAACTTCCAAAGAATATGCTGGCAATGGGAATACCCACTTTATAACACATTATTCATCTAAAATCAACGCCCGTGGTTGCGGGCGTTGATGTATTAAACCTCACCCACAAGAAAACCCGGAGAACCTACGGACTCCCGAAATACGTCTTAATGCCTTTAATAATGACCGAAGAGACTGCGCGTTATAGGATATAAATGAAGCTTAACTGTAAGAGGCCAACAAATAACTACCGTTTTGTATGAAAGAAATATATTACTTATGGTTTCTGTAATTTATTTTTTATATATTTGCATATAGGAATATTATATACAAATACATCTTAAATTTGACAGTAATGGAAACCACTTGCATAACATTCAATGTAAATCTGGGAGAAGAAACTCGTCCTGTTATTGAAGACATAACTTTCCCTTTAGAGAACAGCGAAAGCCTATTTACCGAACAATATAAAAAAGTGTTTGAAGAAATAGATAGGTATCTTTCCCTACAATCCGATAAGCCCGAAAATCACAATGAGAGCATAAACAACATCATGGCTTTTATAGGTGAAAGAGGTTCCGGAAAAACCTCATGTATGATGTCAGCTGCCAAATCGCTGGCAGAAAAAGACCGCAATGTATTTAATAAATATAGTCAGATAAAAAAACACCAATTTCATTCAATAGGCCTTGTTGACCCTTCCTTTTTTGACGAAACCAACAACATCCTTAATATAATTATTGCAAAACTTTTTAGAGAATTCAAAGAAAAAGAGGAACAACTTTGCAATAAGAAATGCGATGATTTTGGGACGAGACGAGATTTGGTGGAAGCTTTCCAGAAAGTACAAATTAGTCTCAATTGCATTATCGGCGGAAAAAAAAGCTCCGACGACGATTTAGAACAATTGATAACCTTCTCGGCTAGTGTAGACTTACGTGCTGACATCAAAAAACTCATTAATGCCTATCTCAAATACATGCATAATGATGATGACATAATGGTTATCATGGTAGATGATATCGATCTGAATACCCAGCATGCACATGCAATGGTAGAACAAATACGGAAATATTTCATCCATCCCAATGTTATTATTTTGTTGGCTGTCAAATTAGACCAGCTTGCCAATGTAATGAAGCGACAGTATGCTAAAGAATTTGAAGTATTACTCAATGAATATGGAATGGCATTTGATTCTATCGAAGAAATGGTAGACCGCTATCTGGGTAAACTAATTCCGCATGCTCAACGTTTGTTTTTACCAGACTTGGAAACATTTTTGGAAAGCCGGTTGATTATAAACGATAAAAACAAAGATAAACCCGAAGAATTTTCAACTATTCGAGAGGCAGTACCCACATTAATCTTTAGAAAAACAAGATACTTGTTTTATAACTCTCTGGGTACGACGAGTTACATTGTTCCACGCAACCTACGCGAGTTAAGGCATATTATTAACCTGTTGTGGAACATGGACACATATGGAAAAGATAATGGTTCCGAATATAATAAAACCCTGTTCAGGAAATACTTTTATGAAACATGGGTATCAAATAACCTGGATATAAAAGGGAGAGAAGTGGTAAGAACACTCTTGGATATCACGGATGCGGTTTTGATAAACAAGTCGGTAGTTAGTCTATTAAAAAAATATTTTGATTCAATATTAAAAGACAGTCAATTGGAGTTAGGAGCAATTCTAAACTCTAAAAATGTTACTTATAATATCTCCTTGGGTGATGTAATGTCAATAATCTATTATCTTGAAAACGTAACAGAAAAAACAGAAGACCAAAAACTGCTTTTCATGATTAAATCCATTTACTCCATCAGGCTGTATGAATATTATAACCAGATAACAGAAGAACAACCGAACAAAATCTCTCAAGAAAAGGAGGTGAGAAAAAATGATTACATCAAAGACCTTCGTAATTATATGAAATTAGCTGGAGGTAATTTTATTAATTCAAACTCGGATTCTTTATTACCGGCTAGCACTGGAACAGGAAGGAGAACCCAACGTATAATAAATGGTAGATTATTTTATTCGTTGCTTAATTCTGTCCTTTCCGGAACATCTGCTATCTCTATACCCGAAATAGGAGAGGTCGAATATAATGTAGCACTGAATCTGGTGGAGTTTTTTGCATTAACAATAACCAGATTAGAAGATCAAAGAGGAAATTATAGAACAAATCAGGAAATTAGTTATAACGCTATCCTTGACAACCCCAATCTCAGAAACTTATATTTTGATATAACATCCTTTACATACAATCTTCCATTTATCAAAAAAGCATACAACAGGTTCCATAAAAGACTGTATATTACTTGCAGAAGAAATCAGTACTCTCTATTGAATAGAATTGTAGAAAGAACAACAGATAGATATCATAAAAAAGCAAGATATAGTTTCACATCCTGGGTTTGCATTCGGAATGCCGAAGTTTTACAGGATTTTGTATTACATCTCGAATATAATAAGCCCAAAGGAGCAGACAGCAGCCTTGAAGTGATAAAGAACTTTTTTTTATCTGCAAGTGAATTTAAGATTTATACATACGATAAAGAAGGAGACAACGACTATTATACAATCAGTTTCCCTTTTCTGAAAGAATTTGCAGCTGTATTGCAAGACGTAAACTCGGAATTATTCGAGCAATTGTTTGTTGGTACATCCTCTTCTACTGCCAGTTTGACTCCTTCTCTGCTAAGATTACGTCTGAATACAAGACTGAATCTACGAGGTCACGACTACCCTAAAAGTGAAATATGGAGACGTTTAATACATAAGAATCCTCCTTTAAATGATAATGGAGAATATCGTACCATTTTCGATACGTTGTTTATACAGGAAACAGAGTACAGATATCCTACTTCAGAAGTAAATAATTTGTTACACCAATACAAATCCAGAGTTGAGATCCTTTAATTTTACTTATAGCCTATGGATAATCTAAGAGCCACCATACTCGTACTATTCAACCACCGAAACGGTCAGGAAATTCTAAATTCAATAAACAATTTCCACCCCAATAGAAGGGCGGATAAGTTTATTGACCGGGATTGGTTTTGTCGTTGTTTTCGGGAGAAATTTAATATATACTCTTACGACCAAATAATTGAAATCTATAATATACTTTCAACCAACTGGATGAAAGCGTATAATGCTCCTACTAATCCAGCGATCCATTCTTTTGCTACTGATAGCGTATTCAATATTTTATTGCACTATTGTGATGAAATTTTATTGGAAAAAGAGCAATTTCCCATATGTCGCTACCATCGGTTATTTCGTTGGCATCTGCTGGTAAGTCAGCTTGGAGAAGATCTCTTTACGACCTCCTTTCTAGCCGCCAGAGACATTGCATTGTACAAAGACCGCAATCTATTCAGTTGGAACCATTGTATCAGTCATGATAATGTAGCACTCAACCATATTCTAGGGCGATCTGTAGCAGATATACATTTTCACCTTAAAGGTTCATCATTCAACTTTGATTTAAACTGGTTGAGCCTGATGAACTCCATTGACAAGAGGAGAAAGGATTTTAGCAAACTGGAAAAGCTCCAAAACCCAACAATGATACTTTCAGATAGCGGCAGAGAGAGTGATAATCTTTATACGGGAGTAGCCAAAGCCTGTCTCATTCGCTATACGCTATTTGAAAAAATCACAAATAATCTTTCTAAAAAGGAAGAACAACATATAGATTTTTTGCTAGCTTCCGGCACTGATTGGCATGGTATTATTTCTTGGTTGGAACCTAAATTAAAGAGCGCCCGATACTGCTATGGGAAGTCTTACGTAACACATAAAGTCGATTATGCCGTTCCGGCCAATTTAACTTACGATGAATTTACCGACCAGAATAAATACCGAAACAGTATCCTTTCTGGCGAAAGATGGCTGATGTATCACGTATTCAAGAAAATCTATTCAGCCGATAAAAGTTTCGAAAAATTTGCAAGTCTGTTTTATGCCTACTTAACAGAGAAAAACCGTTTACGTCAGGAACTCGTACAATTGAATGAGAAAAACGGATTCGCCAATTTTGCAGCATACGAAGGCAGAAAAGAACAATTTATTCCTAAAGGAAGCATTTATGAAGCACTGATACCCCATCAGGCTATACACAATACCTTGAAAGAAAATCCGAACAACTATGTCGAAGCTAGAATAACGCCCAAAGATAATGCACTTGAGCTAAGTCAATCCATACAAACAACGGATAGAAATATTTCTCATTCCTCATTCCTCTCGCCTGCGCTTACTAATTATGCTACAGATACCACCAATTACCATTATGTACTTCATTTTATCAAAGTAAAAGAAGTATTCGATAAAAACGACACTCTCGTTCAACGCCCCCGAAGCAAAGATTTACGTGGAAAAGTAACAAAGCAAGCAGTTGCCATTGCAAGATTGCGCGACTACATCAGCAATACTTCCAGCCGCATAGTTGGCATTGATGCCGCCAATACGGAAATAGGATGCAGGCCCGAAATCTTTGCTCAAGCTTTCCGATTTTTAAGAGGGCATTCCCCTAAAAAATGGCTTGAATATATATTCCCCACCAATCAGCGGCAACTTGGTTTCACTTACCATGCCGGCGAAGATTTTATGGATTTAGTGGATGGGCTTCGTGCCATTGACGAAACTATAAAGTTCCTAAACTTTTCAGACGGAGACCGTTTAGGCCATGCACTTGCACTTGGTATAGATGCGGAAGAGTACTATAACCGAAAAAACCACACCATTGTTATGCCACTTCATGATTTTTTAGACAACGTTGTATGGCTTTGGGAAAAAATCAGAAGTTATAGTCTAACCGAAAGCTATCCTTTGCTGTATAAACTGCAACAATGGTATGAAACATATTTCAGAGAGATTTATGGAACAGGAAAAGGAATACTATCCAACAATCTACCCTCAATGTATACCTATTACCAGTTCTGGCTATTAAGAGGAGACAATCCATTCTTTTATTCAGTAAACGGTAAACGTAGCGACATTTTTATGTACGGCTATAATAAATATGGTTTTAATAAATATTCGGAAGAGATAGTTGAAGCCAGAAATAATCAAGATGCCTGTAAACTGTTCTACTTATATCATTTTGACGCTGACACTAAGGTAAGAGGAGCAAAAAGCGAACAATGGAAAATAGATGCCTTATATCAGTTCACTATCCGTGATATCCAGAGAAAAATGTGCTTGGAAATTGAAAAAAGGCATATATGCATTGAAACCAATCCTACTTCCAATTACCGGATAGGATCCCTTGGTACTTACTCTAACCATCCTATTACTAAGTTTTTCAACTTTGGGATAAACACCGCGCATTTGTCTTCACAAATTCCGGTATCCATAAATACGGATGATTTAGGAATATTCCATACCAACATTGAGCGCGAGTTTTCTTTAATTGCACTTGCTATGGAAAAAGATTCAGTGAATACAAATATTCCTGGAGATATTTATGAATGGATAAATCGTGTTCGCGAATCTTCTTTTAGGCAACGTTTCGTCAACTGAGATATTCGATTTTAGAGAGAAAAATGAGAAATAAATGATTCTCAAATAATACAAGGCGCAATCGTTCCCTCATGATTCCTGCACACAATAGGTTCTTCCGTTTCTATAACCTCATACTTATTCAATTTCTCATAAATCTCTCTTAATGTCTTACAGCCATAACGACGTGGTTTATATCTGGGATGTATTTTCTTCAGAATAAATCCCAACTGAGAAAACGTAACACTTTCTTTTTCGTAAAAGTCAAAAGCCTCGTCAAAAAAGTGAGCCTCCTTCGAAAGAATGGAATCGGGTGTTTCTCCACCCTCCAATCTGACTTTAACTTTGGGCTTCCCATCAAGTAGTTTAAGTTTGGCTGAAAAGGAAAGAGGTTTTGCCGGTTGTTCTATTTCACTACCGGAATCATCGGCTAAAGCCTCATTCTTGGGGTGCTTGTCTTTCACTTTTTTCTTCTTTTCCTTACGAGCTTTATCGTCCGCTATGATGTCTTTCAACGGACGAACGACAAGCGGTTCCTCCCGTTTATAGCGTTTGTAGTAAATCTCTTCGATGAACTGCGGCAGGGGTGCTTTCCACGGCTCCTGCTTGTGGTTGTCAATCTTACCCAACTTGTCAGGGTTCAAGCCCAATTCACGCGCCATTTGGACGTGCTTGTCGGACAGTCTATGTTTCTTTTGGGCGACAACCCATTTTTCTATTTTTACAGCCATGTATTCGATATTTTCAGGCTGTAAAAATAGTGAATACCAACGGAAGTTTACGAGTTTACGAGCAAAAAAAAGGGCTATAAAAGCCCTTCATCCGCGAAACTATAATAGCCTTCTGCGGTTACGATGATATGGTCCAGCAATCGTAAATCCAGCAGTTCGCAGGCTTGCTTTACCTTTTGGGTAAGCCTCTTGTCGTCCGGGCTTGGCTGTTTATTGCCGGACGGGTGATTGTGGCTTAGTATGATACTGACACAATTTGCTTTAAGGGCTGTCTGCATGATAATCCGTATATCGGCCAATGTGCAGGTCAGCCCGCACTTGGAAATTTGGGACACACCCAGTACCTTATTAGCTTGGTTCAGGTACATGACCCAAAGTTCCTCATGGTGCTGTACAAAATCTTCATAAATCGGCTGAAAGATTTCAAATGAATTGGCAGCCCCGTAAACGGCGGCTCTGTCGGCGGCTTTCACCTGGTCTTTGTAGGTGACTGTGATTTCGGGGATGGTAAGATAATCGGTACACATAAGCAAAAATTTTAAATTGTTCTACAATGTTTTTTTGCTTTGCGCACCACAGGAAATACGGGACTTCACGCAAGGTTTTCAGGAGAATACGCTTTTTCTACGAAGGAGAAAAAGGAAGATTGTCCGCTAAACCGTAAGGCCCGACCTTGCGACTTGTGCCGGGTTTCCTGTAACTTTGCACAAAAATCAGGGGAGGAAAATCCCTACCCCGGCATGGACTATCAGCCGGGGAATTCTTTTTGAACGGGATAAGGCCGGACACTCCCGGACACAAGCATCCACAGCCTGAATGGTTGATAGCAGGCTACTAGAAATGACTTATCTTTGCTTTCCCCGTGATATAACTGATAAAAATGAGACATGGAAATTGTAAGTATAGAAGCCCGTACATACGAGGCGATGATGGAATGCTTCGAACATTTCACCCGAAGCGTGGATGCACTATGCGAAAGGCATGGTGATAAAGAATTAAAGAAGTGGTTGGATAATCAGGATGTTTGCCAAATACTGAATATATCCAAACGCACCTTACAGACACTACGCGATAGTGGAAAATTGTCGTATAGCCTAATCGGAAGCAAAGCATTTTATAAAAAAGAGGATGTGCAGACATTCATTGAGAAAAATTTGGAAGGAAAGGAGGTAAACAATGGAAGATAAAAGAACATTTCCAGATTCCGGAAGCAGTCTGCTTACTAGGAAGAGTCCTCATATCATCACTTTCTTGGCATCACTCGATCGTATGTTATGCAATCTGGAACAGATGAGTCAATGCATCAGGCCTACATTCAATGGAGAAAGGTATCTGACAGACAAAGAAGTTTGCGAACGATTAAAAATCAGTCGCCGGTCATTGTTAGAATACAGGAACATAAGAAAACTACCTTATTGCAAACTGGGCGGAAAGATTTTGTATCGTGAATCTGATTTGGAAAGACTATTAGAATCCAGTTATAGGAAAGCATCCAGATAATGGGGAATTTATGTGTTCTTTCTACGCCTACTTAGTCTTGTTTTGTCAATAAATAGGATAGAATTCCATAATGTCGAGCATTTTAAATAGTATTCCATGTATGGAGCAATGCCAACTTTGGTGGAAATGGGCATAACACCAGTGTGTCACGGGGTGATGGTCTTGAACGATTCGCTCATGAAGCTTATCCATTGTGGCACGTTCTGATTTTACATCCGCGATAAGGTGGGTATCCGATTCAGCCCATTGGCTAAGATTGCCCTTTGCGAAGAGTTCGCAGAATGATGGTGCGGTATGTGTAATGACCGTATCAATGGAGTACTGCAAATGAATGGTGTCCATTTTCTTCTCATCAAACAACGGGGGCTCATTGGACCAATATGTGTTTTTGAGGAAGCTATTGGTTGTGGCATCATTTGTATAAGTTGAAGTGGACCTCATTTGACGGTATTTCCATTCATTGATACGATGTTGGCGGTCGATAGAGATAGCTCCTCCCACACAGAGTATGGTGTGAGAACAGTTTTGAATAATGGTGTAGTCTGGAACGGCAATGAATCGGCGATGCTTGAATGCGTGTCCATCAAAATATGCCGGATTATCATGATTGCCGCGGACAAATACAATCCAATTATTCGCTTCGTCCATGCGTCTGCTATTACGTTTCACCATATTCTCGTAACTCTCTTTCTTTTCAAAGCCAAATCCACAATCGCCGGCAACAATCAGCAGAGTGTCTCTCATCCGATATTGCAAGCAGAGTTTGAACACCAACTGATTGAAGTCGCCGTGAATGTCGCCGGAGACTACGATTCCTTTAGCCTCAGGGAAAGAGAGCGTGAAGAGTGGGTTCTTGTCTTTATTCATGATTTAGATTTTCCCAATAGGGCTTTAGTGTGGTTTGTAGAAAACAAACGACTTCTGCAAAAGGCAATTCGCTCTTGCTTGTGATTTTACGGATGAAAGCTTTCCACTTCACCTGCATATCAGAATTTTGGGGATACTCAGTTCGAAAGAACATGGTATCTGCTGAATAAGAGGTGTGGCGATTTTCAAAAGTGCGTTCAATGGCTTCTTTGAGTACTTCTGTATCGTATTGATTGGCAGACAAAATCTGGTAAAGGTCGTAGTAATCCTTCATCCGGCTACTTTGATCTGCCAAATCAACTACTGCATGCATCTTCTCTGCAATTACAGTTTCGATGGAGTATGCCAGGATGTTGGCACCAGGAAGGTGATTTAGTAAAATAGGGTAATCAAGTGGTATAGGTTTGGGAGTAACCACATCACCAAAGCCAATATCCATTGTCATTATCTGTGCAATGGTATCCATTGTTACTGGAATGCTCAGTCTGATGCCAGGATAATCCTTAAACTCCGTGATGTTTTGTGCTGTGATGCGAGTGATGTCATAGTTCACACCGTCTTCCTCACAAGGAATTGCACAAATCTCCTTGAACGCATTGATTATCTTTTCACCATCATTACTGATGTTAGCACCTAAGAAATCAATATCTAATGTAGGGCGGGCGGAGAAGCGTTCATACGCATACATGAGTGCTCCTCCTTTCAAATAGAAATTGCTTCTATAAGGTGTCTGTGAGATACGATATAGCAACCGCTCTTGGAAATAGCGGGTCAGTATTGTTTGGAAAAATACGTTTTCTTGCTTAGCCACATTGAGCAATCGTGCTCTGATTGACTTGCCGTAATTCTTTATTCTTTCGCTCATAGTTTGATTTCGAGATATTTTTCAAGGGTTTTTGTTACCCTGAGTTTGTCCGCATAATCCATCAATAGGGTGAGGTTACGCTCGGGGCGAGCCAGATAATTATTGACCACTTCCGAACATACATCTATTCCTACTTTATTTCTGAACTTAATAGCGTCGCAAACACATCGTTCTACGTTATAAATTCTAATATTATAGCCACTTATAGTCTTCTCTTCTACACCTAGTTCTACTATGGATTCGGTTAGGAAATGAAGTTCGATAGGAGGATATGCCGGAAGTCCAATCTTTCTTCCTCTTTTAATGGCCACATGAAAGGCTTGAGGCAAAGAGGTGGTAAGGTTGTGAATGTTCCATGCCGAAAATAGGCATAGGATACCATTCGGCACTACAACATTCAGGTCTATCATGGTGTCGGCCAATTGATCCATGGTGGCATACACACCCCGGCGAATGCAAATCATATTGCCTTCACGAGCCTCTTCCAACATCTTGTAATAGGCTCCCCGTCCTTTTCCCTTTACTTCGGAAGAGGTTATGAAGCTGTTCTTTTTAGTAGATGTTCCCATACTCTAAGTTTCTAATCAATGTACAAAGGTACTACAAATCATTAAAAGTGTAGTGTGTTTGTACATAATTCCACTTACATATACTCATATTTAACATTCGCTGAGTTTTGTAGAGTTGTTTATAGCTACTTATTCTATTTCATGGTTTTGGTAGCAATTTCGTGAATAGGATAGGGGGGACTTGATCGATTTTCTATGAAAACTTTTCTGTAATCGGGATTTGTATGTATGATTATTTTTCGTACCTTTGTACAAGTTTTAATTACGGTTTATTAGCCAAAGTAAAAACGGGAATACAAAATCGGGGACACCCCGAATTTACGGAAATAACTCATTGATAATCAATGTGGAAAAAATAGGGACAGGTTCCCTCCAGCTCCACTAAGTAAAAAAAGCGAAAATGAGTAAATGTCTGTAAATGAATAGTTTGCAGACATTTTTTATTCCTGAAAGTGAAACAGGAATGAGGATTTTGAGCGTTTTTCGCTGACAAAATTGAGGCCAGTCAAGAAAAATGAAAAAGTGGCCTCGATTACCCGTGAAAGTGACAGAAGAACAAAAGAAATATCCCTCGATCCTGTTCCCGGACATTGTCTTTCTTTTAATCATCAAGCTCTGTATACTGATGTATGTGCGTACCAACTGCGGTCTGCGCACCGTGGTAAAGTAAGAAGTACGCCGTGGTTATAAACGAGAGTATCATGATTAACAGTGAGAAGCTCCCTCTCATACTTGGCATTCCTGCCAGACATCAATGTAGAGCCGCAAAGCATGAGGATGTAACGATAAATGTTTCTACTGAAATTTCAACTCAAAAGATGAGCACCATGAACCCGAAAGTAGACGAATATATCAGCAAGATTCCGAAATGGAAGGAAGAAACAATTTCATAACGAAAAGTTCTTCTTGACTGCGGATTGACTGAAGAACTAAAATGGGGGAAACCCTGCTATATGTCGCAAGGGGAAAAAGATTGTCCTGATACAAGCCTTCAAGGCGTACTTTGCCCTGCTGTTTTTCAAAGGCTATCTATTGAAAGAAGCTGATTGTGTTTTAGTCAAAATGGGCGAAAAGACCCAGATGGGGCGACAGATGAGATTTGCTGATGCAGCGGAAATCATCAAAATGGAACCTGTTTTGAGGAATTATATCCGGGAAGCTATTGAAGTAGAGAGGAATGCTAAATAACTTACCCGATGAAGAATGGTTGCGCTTCTTTGAGATCAATGTACTAAGTGGAATCCGGTTGTCCCGTCAGCTTTTCCCGTACTGTTCGCCCGTCATCACTTATCCAACGTATTGCAAGGGTGGAAGAGGTGGCTGATCTGGTGGCGTACGTTGCCAGCCCGAGAGCTTCGGCTATCAATGGCTCTGCTTTGCGTGTGGATGGAGGGGTGGTAAAGAATGTATTTTAATCATTTGTTTTGCCCATTTCGCAGTGCTTATTATCCCTGTCCTAAATCCCTGAACTTCTTCGGCGTCATTCCGGTATATTTTTTGAAATATTGCCCAAAAAACGAAGGATTGGGAAAATTCAGTTCGTCCGATATTTGCATGATGCTTAAATTGTGATCATGCAGCAGGCTTTTTGCCTGTTTTATCACCATGTCGTTAATCCAAAACGAAGCGCTGCCTCCTGTCTTTTCTTTTATTACTGAGGAAAGGTAACGTGGCGTAACGCATAATTCCTGTGCGTAGTAATCCACTTCCCTGTGTATGACGTATTTCTTAGCCATTAAAAACAGGAATTTACGGACAAGCAATTCCTTCCTTGAAACAACTTCCTGCGAAATAGGCGTACCCTTCTTATAGATCGCCGCTATCTCGCAATACAGCACCCTGAACAGGCTTTTAGTGATTTCCTGCCGGAAAGGATGATTGTGGCAGTTGTTTTTTTGTATCATCAACTGGCACGATTCCAATATCACATTTTGTTCTTCCTCTGTCAGCGATATACAGGGATTGTCCCTGATGTACAGGTAGTAATCCATGGGTGAAGGCAACTGAATATCATTAAAGAGCCCCACATTAACGCCCATTCCGAATCCTTCGAAATCATCACTTCTGTGTATCGGTTGCAGAATAGAAGCGGGAAAAGCCACGCACATATCACCTGCTTTCAACCGGTAATGCTTCAAATCAAGAAAGAAATCCGCTTCGCCCAGCAGGCAGATAAAGATACCACCGTCTTCCAATTGCTGCGGCAACTCATGTTCTTCGAATATACTTTCCCTGAAATCATAAAAAAGGGTCGTCAAATCTTTCATGTCCTAAATTCTATTAAATACAAAGTTAAACATAAAAGACATCCAATGCCAAAAGAAAAAATAATAAAAAGTACATATTGAACATTTTTGAGTAAAAATTGAGATTGTATAGGCCATTGCACCCCCGTACCTTTGCAGAAAATAATATGGAATAAGAATTTTAGACATGAAGAAAACAATCGTATGGTTGGTGGGGCTGATGGTTATCATGTCGGCCTGTTCAAATAAGAAAACAGACGGTGGAACTATCCAAATCGTCAAAGTGGACACGGTGCAGGCGTATGGTGAGAAAAGCCGTACCACCTTTCCCGGAAAAGTAAAAGCAGCATCCGACGTAAACCTGGCTTTCCGCATCAGCGGACCCATTGCAAAAATGTATATAGATGCCGGAAGCCACGTGAAGAAAGGACAGGTGTTGGCCGAAATTGATTCGCGCGACTATGCCGTGCAATTGGCCGCCACCGAAGCCGAGTACAAACAAATAAAAGCGGAAGCCGAACGGGTGATTGCGCTTTATGAGAAAGGCAGCATCACACCCAACGATTACGACAAAGCGGTGTATGGTCTTAATCAAATCACAGCCAAATACGATGCACATAAGAATGCGCTGGCCGATACCAAGCTTCGCGCGCCGTTCGATGGCTACATACAGAAACGCCTTTTTGACACAGGCGAAACCGTAGGAGCGGGAATGCCTGTCGTATCCATGATTAGTACCAACCTGCCCGAAGTGGAAATCAATATCCCGTCGGCAGACTTCATCCGTCGCGACCAATTCGACTTATTTTCGTGTACTGTTGATATTTATCCCGGCCAAACATTCCCGTTGGAACTTATCGGCATTGCACAAAAAGCGAACCTTAACCAGCTTTACACCATGCGGCTGAAAATAAAAGGCGACACGCAGCAATTGCCCGCACCCGGCATGACAACTACCGTAACCATACAATTTAAGGCAGGAAAAACAGCATGGGTGAGCGTTCCGCTTTCTGCCGTATTTGAAGCAGAAGGCGCATCGACTGTATGGGTGTACAACAGCGACTCGCAAACGGTGGAAGCCCGCACCATCAAAATGAAGGAAATCCATACGGATGGAACAGTCATCGTTTCCGAAGGGTTGAACGAAGGTGAAATCGTAGTTAGCGCAGGCGTACATGTATTGCGCGCAGGCGAGAAAGTGAAACTGTTGCCCGTCGCATCGCCCACTAATATAGGAGGTTTATTATGAAAGATTGGGGTAATTGGGCGTTAGACAACCGCAAGTTGCTCTACTTTGTTATCGCCGTATTAGTGGTAGGAGGGGTGCTTTCATTTTACGACATGAGCAAGCTGGAAGACCCGGAAATAAAGGTGAAGCAAGCCATTGTACTCACCGTCTATCCGGGTGCATCGGCGCATCAGGTAGAGTTGGAAGTAACCGATGTATTGGAAAAGAACATCCGTTCGATGAAAGAGCTTGAATACGTTTCGAGTCGCTCTATGAACGATGTGTCGATGATAACCGTGGAACTTTCAACCTTGGTAAAAAACAAAGATGTACCACAACATTGGGACATCCTGCGCCACAAGGTGGGCGACGTGCAAAGCAGTCTGCCCGAAGGTGCAGGGAAATCGGTGGTGATGGACGGCTTCGGCGACGTGTACGGTATTTTCTATGCCATGACTGCCGACGGGTTTTCCGACCGGGAAACGGGCGATTATGCCGAATTGGTGAAACGTGAAATACAAACGATTGAAGGGATTTCGGATGTAATTATTTACGGCGAGCGCAAAGAGTGCATCAACATTGAACTGTACGAAGACCGCATGGCTACACTGGGTGTTCATCCCGCCGAAGTGCTTGCCACCCTCGACGGACAAAACAAAACCGTCTATTCGGGCTATTACGAAAGCAACGGTTACCGCCTGCTCGTGTCGGTCAACGATAAATACAAAACCGTAGCCGACATCGAAAACCTGCTGTTGCAGGGACATGAAAACGACCAACTGCGTCTGCGCGATATTGCCCGCGTAACGGAAGATTACGAAAACCCGACACGCAACGAAATGCGTTACGATCGCCAACAGGCGTTGGGGATTGCCGTTTCGGCTATGAGTGGCACGGACATTACTAAAATAGGCTGGCAAGTGGAAAACAAAATAGAACACCTGAAAGAAAGCCGCCTGCCTGCCGGAATCGTCCTGAATAAAGTGTTTTACCAGCCCGACAGGGTAAACGATGCGTTGGGTTCGTTTATGATAAACCTGATTGAATCCATATTGATTGTAATCGGTATATTGATGTTGACAATGGGTTTCCGAAGTGGAGTTATCATTGGGACAAGTCTTTTCATCGTCGTAGCGGGGTCGTTTCTTGTGTTGCATTTTTTCGATGGAACCTTGCAACGGGTATCGTTAGCTGCTTTCGTATTGGCTATGGGTATGTTGGTCGATAATGCCATTGTGATTGTCGACGGGATATTGGTGGATATAAAGCAAGGAAAACCACGCCGCACAGCACTTACTTCTATCGGGCTTAAAACCGCCATGCCTTTATTGGCAGCCACCCTAATAGCCATCCTCGCATTCTTGCCTATTTTCCTGTCGCCTGATACAACGGGAGTTTATGTACGCGATTTATTTATCGTGTTGGCCGTTTCGTTGTTGCTCAGTTGGATATTGGCGTTGACGCAAGTGCCTATACAGGCTAACGCCATGTTCGCTATCCGGCAGAAAAACAAAAATAAAGATCCATACGATCATAAGGCATATCAACTAAGTACTGATTATAAATTAATTTAAATTATTTGTATCTTTGCTCCCCTATGGGACGAGTTAACACGCCGGCACTGACAGCCGAGCAACGCAAAGAATTAGAACATGGTTTACGCGAAGGTGCCAGCCATTGTTTTCGCCAACGCTGCCAAAGCATTCTCCTGAAAGCTGATGGTCGTGATTCTAAAGAAGTTGGATCCATCACGGGCTTATGTGCCGTGAGTGTGAACAGCTGGCTCAAGCGATATAAAAGCGAAGGTATCTCCGGTTTGCTAACCAAACCCGGTCGAGGCCGCAAGGCTGTTCTTTCCCTTGAAGAAGATAAAGAACCTATCTTGTCTGCTATCAAAGCCAACCGGCAACGCATGCGTACAGCTAAAGCGCAATGGGAAGCTGAAAGCGGACGACAAGTGAGTGACAGCACGTTTAAGAATTTTTTAAAAGCCTTGGCGGACGATATAAACGCATAAGGCGCAGACCCAAAGGGCAGCCTCTGGCCGAACATTACCAACTTCAAGTGGAAAAACTCCAAGAGCTGGAGGATATGAGTGTGAAAGGCCAAATTAATCTTTACTACGGGGATGAGACTCATGTTTGTAGCCAAGGATATGTTCCTTATGGTTGGCAATTTCCTGGAGAAGATGTCTGCTTTCTCTCGGAGAAGTCTTATAAGTTCAACTGTTTTGGACTCATAAACAGACAAAGTCAGTGTTACTGGAAAATCACGCAGGAGAATATTAATACCGCGTTTATCTTGGAATTCATGGAAAAACTCTCTTGGGAAATAAGCAGTACAACCTTTGTTGTGTTGGATAATGCAAGAATACATAAAACTAAAGACATTATGGAAAGAATACCTTATTGGCAGAAGAGAGGATTGTTCCTGTTCTTTCTCCCACCGTATTCTCCACATCTGAACATTGCAGAAACGCTCTGGAGAAAACTCAAGAAAGAGTGGCTTGATCCAGAAGATTATCTGAACAAGGAAACTCTGGCATATGCACTTGACAGGTGCATGGCAGATATGGGGAAGGGGCAAAGAATCAAATTCTCGCATTTTAATGCAAACTAATTAGTAACTGGTACTTA
>JAVBVA010000094.1:0-44996 GCA_031554665.1 Bacteroides sp.
GTGAAGCCTATCCGCGATTACGATGTATTCGTTGGAAAGACTATGGAATTCAAGGTGGTTAAGATCAACCAGGAATTCAAAAACGTTGTTGTATCGCACAAAGCACTCATTGAAGCTGAACTCGAACAACAGAAGAAAGAAACCATCGGTAAACTTGAAAAAGGACAAGTTCTCGAGGGAACTGTTAAAAATATTACCTCTTACGGTGTATTCATCGATCTGGGTGGCGTAGACGGTTTGATTCATATCACAGACCTTTCTTGGGGCCGCGTTAGCGATCCGAAAGAAGTGGTTGAACTTGATCAGAAACTCAACGTGGTTATCCTCGACTTCGATGACGAAAAGAAACGTATCGCTCTCGGCTTGAAGCAGCTGACTCCGCACCCATGGGATGCTTTGAGTGCTGAATTGAGAGTAGGTGACAAGGTGAACGGTCGCGTAGTGGTTATGGCCGACTACGGTGCATTCATCGAAATCGCTCCGGGCGTTGAAGGTTTGATTCACGTATCTGAAATGTCTTGGTCGCAACACTTGCGTTCGGCTCAGGATTTCATGAAGGTGGGCGACGAAGTAGAAGCTGTAGTTTTGACTCTTGACCGCGAAGAACGTAAGATGTCACTTGGTATCAAGCAGTTGAAGCAAGATCCATGGGAAACTATCGAGGTGAAATATCCGCTCGGTTCCAGACATACTGCCAAAGTTCGTAACTTCACTAACTTCGGTGTATTCGTAGAAATTGAAGAAGGTGTTGACGGATTGATTCACATCTCTGATCTTTCTTGGACGAAGAAGGTGAAGCATCCATCTGAATTTACTCAGATCGGTGCCGATATCGACGTACAAGTATTGGAAATCGACAAAGAAAACCGTCGCTTGAGCCTCGGCCACAAGCAACTCGAAGAAAATCCCTGGGATGTATTCGAAACAGTATTCACTGTAGGTTCGGTACACGAAGGAACCATCATTGAAATGTTGGATAAGGGTGCTGTAGTAGCTCTTCCTTACGGCGTAGAAGGTTTTGCAACTCCGAAGCACTTGGTAAAAGAAGGTGGCGCTCAGGCTCAGTTGGACGAAAAACTCGAATTCAAAGTAATCGAGTTCAACAAAGATGCAAAACGCATCATCCTGTCGCACAGCCGTATCTACGAAGATGTTGCTAAGGCAGAAGAAAGAGCTGAAAAGAAAGCAGCTCAAAACGCAAGAAAGGTTGCTAATAACAAGAGAGAAGATGCTACCCCGACTATCCAGAATCAGGCTGCTTCTACTACTTTGGGCGACTTCGATGCACTGGCTGCTTTGAAAGAACAACTCGAAGGAAAGAAATAATAATACATATTTCTTGAAATAAAAGGGAAAGGGTATCAGCAATGGTACCCTTTTTCTTTTATCTTTGCACCACCATGGAAAAATTTGAGCTGCATATCCTGGGCTGCGGATCGGCTTTGCCTACCACGCGCCATTTCTCCACTTCGCAAGTAGTGAATATGCGCGATAAACTCTTTATGATCGACTGCGGTGAAGGGGCGCAAATGCAATTGCGCAAGTCGCGCCTGAAGTTCTCCCGGCTGAATCATATCTTTATCTCGCATTTGCACGGTGATCATTGTTTCGGCCTGCCGGGGCTGATCTCTACCTTCGGCTTGTTGGGGCGCACGGCCGATATGCACATCTATTCGCCCAAAGGGTTGAAGGACCTGTATGGACCGATACTGGATTTCTTTTGCAAAGGACTTTCCTACCAAGTGATATTTCATGAGTTCGAAACCGGGCATCCGGAACTAATCTTTGAAGACCGTTCGATGATGGTTACTACCATACCCCTGCGCCATCGCATTCCCTGTAGCGGATTCCTCTTTTCCGAGAAACCCCGCCCACGGCATATCCTGCGTGATATGATCGATTACTATAAAGTCCCGACGTACGAACTGAACCGGATCAAGAACGGAGCCGATTATGTGAATCCCGAAGGAGAAACCATCGCCAATGCTCTATTGACACGCTCGTCGGCGCCTCCCCGGAGCTATGCGTATTGTTCGGATACCATCTATATGAAAGAGCTGGCTGTGCAACTCAAAGGGGTGAACCTACTGTTCCACGAGGCTACTTTTGCCCAGTCGGATGCTTTCCGGGCTAAAGAAACATTTCACACTACGGCAGCTCAGGCAGGACAGGTGGCACTCGACGCAGGAGTCGGCCAGTTAGTTATCGGGCATTTCTCGGCCAGGTACGAAGACGATACTCTGTTACTCGAAGAAGCCAAGGCCGTTTTCCCGAATACGCTGATGGCAAAAGAGAATTTGTGCATCACTCTGTAAGAAAAGAGATGCACAACATGTTGGTTGGTAACGCGAAACGGTTTATATTTGCAGCGGTAATGTTTATCAATAGGAAACCGATAGAGAATGAACTCCTACAATGAACGCGAAGTGTTGGCGCTCCTTCAGGACGAAAATACACAGAAGAAAGGTTTTGAGAAGATTGTAGCGCAATACAGCGAGCAATTGTACTGGCAAATCCGTCGGATGGTATTCTCGCACGACGATGCGAACGATTTACTTCAGAATACATTCATCAAAGCATGGATCAATATTGATTATTTCCGGGCGGAAGCGAAGCTCTCCACCTGGCTGTACCGTATTGCCGTGAACGAGTGCATTACTTTCCTGAATAAACAACGCGCCACAAACACGGTTACCATCGAAGATGCCGGAGCCGATATGATTGAGCGGCTGGAGAGCGATGAGTATTTTGAAGGCGATAAGGTGCAGATAGCTTTGCAGAAAGCATTGTTGACGCTGCCGGAGAAGCAGCGTATCGTGTTCAACCTGAAGTATTACCAGGAGATGAAGTACGAAGATATGTCGGATGTGCTGGGTACTTCGGTCGGAGCATTGAAAGCTTCGTATCACCACGCCGTGAAGAAAATAGAAAAATATTTAGAGGTGCTCGATTAAACCTTTTAGATCATAGAACGTCAAAGGAAAAGAGAGGAGAATATTGTATGAGAGAAGAAGATAACATCTTAAGAAAAGTAGGGGCGGGTAATCCCTTCAAGGTTCCCGAAGGTTACTTTGAAAATCTTACTTCGGAAGTGATGAATAAGCTCCCGGAAAAGGAACAACCGGCTTTGGAGATCAAAGTGCCTACTATGTGGGATAAAGTGAAACCTTGGGTATACATGGCTGCCATGTTTGCCGGGGCGGCAATGATTATCCGCGTGGCTTCGAACGATCACAAAGCGACTCAGGAACCGGTTCTTGCCGTGGATGCGGAAGATCAATATATCAATGCCGTGGTAAACAGCTCAATGATTGATGACTATTCATTGTATGTGTATCTCACTGATGCCGGTGCTGAATAATTTAAAGTAGTGAATGATGAAGAAATGGATTGTACTTTTAATCGTATTCTGTAGCTTCGTACCCCGTATATGGGCGGAAGATGGATCGAACCAGCATTTGACGAAGGATGAGTTTCGGACAAAGCAAAAGTGTTTTATTACAGAAAAGGCCGGGCTGACTAAAGAGGAGGCTGCCAAATTCTTTCCGATCTATTTTGAACTTCAGGATAAAAAGAAGGATTTAAACGACAAGGCTTGGGATCTTTTGAAGAAAGGAAAGGACGATAATACAACAGAAGCCCAGTATGCTGAGATTCTGGAAGGGGTGTACGACTCACGTATTGCTTCCGATCGTTTGGAGAAGACCTATCTGGAGAGGTTCAAGAAGATTCTTACTTATAAGAAACTCTATTTGGTACAGAAAGCTGAAATGCGGTTCCACCGGGAATTGCTGAAAGGTATTAATGACCGGCCTCGTGATGGAAAAGAACAAAAAGGTAAAAAGTAATAAAGTTGTTTTCAGGGCAAAACCGAAAGGTATTTGAGAAAGTATGAATTGACCGTTCTGTATACACAGAGCGGTTTTTTTTATGTACTAAACTCTCGTTAAATAGGCAGGCATTATCCGAACAAATACTGCTTCCGGCTGTTTCTTCCAAAACCTTGGTATGAAGAAGCTTTTTAATAAAATATGTAACGGCTATCTGGGACTGTTGTTTCCTTTGATTGTGAGTTTTATTCTGTTGGAGAAATTGCACAACCTGTTACTGCCTGTCACCCATTGGGTAGAGTCGCAATTGCACATCACACGTTTGTTGGGAGTAATGGGAGTATTTGTTATTTCTATCTTCCTGATGCTCCTGTTGGGGTATTTGTGTGGATTGCTTCTCGGTAGCCCGTATGTAAAGCGACAGATGGAGAAGTATGAGAGCAGTGTACTCTCCAAAATACCGATGTACAACCTGATAAAGACGGTATTTGGTTCACAAACCGGGGTGGAGTCGCAAAGCCACTTTCATCCGGCTTTGTTATATAATGACGATGGGTTCTCGCTCTGTTATGTCACCAGTGAGACCGAACAACATTATGCCGTATGCCTTGTCAGGGGTGGACTGAATGGTGGTGAAGTGAAAATTGTTCTCAAGGAGAAAGTGCGGTTGCTGAATATCAGTTTGCCGGAATTCTCCCGTTTGATTAAGCAGTACGGTATCAATGCCGCCGTATTGGTTGAAAAGCGTTTTTCTAAAGAACATACGAATTGAATATAGAAACCTAAATAGTGTAATGTATGAGAAAAATAATGTATATCCTCGGGTTCCTGTTGCTGGAACTGGGATTCAGTACAAATATGTGGGCGCAACAAGTTCGTGCACCGCGCCCCGGAGTGGTGGGCAGTTGGCGGGTGATAGGAACTACCGAAGCCCGTTTCACGGCTGATCATGATTATATCGTGGTGGCCGGCCCGTTCGACAACTTCCGGCGGGTGAAGTTCAAAGTGACCGATGCCCCGTTGCGGATGGTACGCATGAAGATCACCTACGACAACGGTGCTCCGGATGAGATACCGACTGCTTTTGATATTCCTCAGGGAGGCGAAAGCCGCATCATCGACTTACGTGGAGTAGGGCAACGGAAGATTCGCAGGATTGACTTTTGGTATGACACACGAGGTGTTCTTCGCGGGCGTGCCAATGTTACGATTTTCGGGATAAAGTAAATGCCTTTACTATATATTCGTTGAACGCGATGCCAAATACAATGAGGAACAAGCCGCAATAAGTCGTGAAGACTATCTTCTCGCCCAGCACGGTGCTGATAAGGAACAGCGAAAGGAAGGGGGAGAGGTAACATAGTTGGTTGACTAATGCCGGGTTGTTCGTCTTGCGGATGGCGAGTCCGAAACAGACGAACGGAATACCCATTTCGAACACGCCTACATACGTTGCAGAGAGTAGTCCGGCAGTCGAAACCAGGTCGACATTCATCCAGAACGACCCTATCAGCAGGTAGAATGAGCCGAACAGGAAGCTGACGAAGAGCACCACACTACTGTCTATCTGCCGGTTCCGGTTATTCAGCATCCAGTATCCTCCCCAAAGGAAGGCGCTCAGGAAGCCCAGCAGAAGTCCGGGCACAGATAACTGTTGCCCGCCGATGCTACCCGTTCCCAGCGATATCAGGGCTACACCCCCCAGGGAAAAGACCATGCCGATGTACTTCATCTTCGGGATGGGCTGGTGAGCAAATACCGCCAGCAATATCAGCAGGACGATGGGCCAGGAGTAGTTGATGGGTTGTGCTACCTGCGCCGGGAGCAGGTCGTACGACTTGAACAGCACTAAGTAGTAGGCTACCGGGTTTAGTGCTCCGATAATGGCCAACTGTTTCCATTGTCCGGCGGTGAGCGCCCGGATCGATTGCCATTTCTTCTGTACCGTCAGTGCGCCGGCAAACACCAGCAAGGCGGCGAAACTGGCTACCAGTAGCATCTCGAAGTAAGTGAAGTGGCGCAGGGTTATTTTGAAAGCAGTGGCTACCGTGCTCCAACTGAGTACGGCGATGGCTGTGTATACGATGGCTTTGTTCGAATCGCGCATGGCTTTACTAATAGTATCAACTGACGTTATCGGATTATTCTCCTTGCAAGGAAGATGTTTCAAGCGAGCTAACAGAGTGTTTCATCGCTTGAAACAGATTGTTTCACACCGGGAAACACTTTGTTATAAGTGATGAAACACTTGGTTTGCACGCTTCTTTGGAAATGTTTGCTGACTTGTGATTGTCTTCTACAACCCTTTTTGCTTCGCCTCATTCCAGATGGCATCCATTTCTTCCAACGACATCTCCTTTAGAGACTTACCATTCTGATTAGTCTGTGCTTCTAAGTAATTGAAGCGGCGGATGAACTTTTGATTGGTACGTTCCAGAGCATTGTCCGGGTTGATGCCATATAAGCGGGCTGCATTGATGATGCTAAAGAACAAATCCCCGAATTCAGCTTCGGCCTCCTCCTTGTTCAGGGTAGCAATCTCGGCTTGCAGTTCGCCGAATTCCTCCTTTACTTTGTCCCAAACCTGTTCTTTCTCTTCCCAGTCGAACCCTACATTGCGGGCCTTATCCTGTATCCGATAAGCCTTGATCAGCGAGGGAAGGGCAGCAGGTACCCCGCTCAACACCGTCTTATTGCCACCTTTCTCTTTCAGTTTCAGCTGTTCCCAGTTCTCGGAAACCTGTCCGGCGGTATCAGCTTGTACCTCGCCAAATACATGCGGATGGCGGAAGATGAGCTTGTCGCACAGGCGGTCGCACACATCCTTCATGTCGAAATCACCTTTCTCCGAGCCGATTCGGGCATAGAAGCCCACGTGCAGCAGTACGTCGCCCAGCTCCTTGCAGATCTCGTCCTTATCGTCGCGGATCAGTGCGTCGCATAGTTCGTACGTCTCTTCTACGGTGTTGGGACGCAGACTCTCGTTGGTCTGCTTCCGATCCCAGGGACACTTCTCGCGCAGTTCGTCGAGTATGTCCAAAAAGCGGCCGAAGGCTTCCATCTTTTCTTCTCTTGTATGCATTTCTTTGTATGTTATTGGTTGGAATTCCGTAAGTATTCGTTGTACGAGATAAGTAGGCCTATCACTTCCGAGTAGTTCTTCCGTCCGCTCTCTATCTTGTTCGACTTCAGGTAGATATCGTATATCCAGCTTTGGATGTCGCCCAGCAGCGGACTGTATTTGGCCGACCAGTATTCCTGGTTCTCGCGTGCCTGATTGATGACTTCCGGACGGATACGATTATATAGGTCCATGAATTCTTCCTCCGTCATCAACCGGCGGGCATTGCCCAGTACATGATTCAGGATGGAGAAGTATCCGCAGAAGCGTATCTGGGGGTTCTCCGAACGGGTACACACCTGATAGGCATAGAAGTTGGCCTCGGCCTCGCTCGATATTCCCGTCAGGTGGGCCAGCTCATGTGCATACGTAGCCGGATATTGCGATGGGGGAACATCGCCGTTCAGTGTGAATTCGCAGAAGAACGGTCCCATGCTGCCGCTTACGCCTACCTTGGAGATAAGCGGGGTGAACAGCATCGTCTTTACCCGTGGACGTGCGGTGGGCGGACGATGTACGCCCATGCTTCCGGCAATAGCCTGGTAGCCCTTTACCGTTTCCCGGCATATCAGGTCGGGGTCGATGGAGGTTACGGCGGTGTACGAATCGTTCAACGCCTGTATGTATTCGTCGGTAAATGTTTTCAGATTCTCGGGAGTATAGGCGGCATAAGGGATGCGGTTGCGCACAAAGAAGTTGGGCTGTGAGTAGTTCAGTCCCCAGGCGATGTAAAACCATACGTACACCCACAACAGATATTCCCCGTCACGTAGCAGGATATGTTTCCACGACTGCTTCTGCATACGTCCGTAAATAGGGTAAACAATCACTCCCACGATGCTGAGAAAGATAAACAGATCGCCGATGGCAAAAGGAAACAAGTTAGAGAAAGAGGAGAGTACCCGCGAGAGGATAGGGTAGACCGAGTTAGCATACCATGCGCCTACGGCCGGTATTCCCTGCGCTATCCACACTGCAACCAGCAGGTCTCCCAATATGATATATCGTAATTTGATCTTTTGTTCCATACTTCCACCCAAGTTTTGGCGAACAAAAGTAGCCAATTCTTGAATTAAATTAGTACTTTTGCACCCATTATTTCGTAATTTTATACATATAGATATACGCAACATGGAATTAGCAAGCAAGTACAACCCCGCTGACGTAGAAGGGAAGTGGTACCAGTATTGGATGGACCACAAATTATTCAGTTCGAAACCCGATGGACGCGAACCGTATACCATCGTCATTCCTCCGCCCAACGTCACCGGTGTGCTGCACATGGGGCACATGCTGAACAATACGATTCAGGATATTCTGGTGCGTCGCGCCCGCATGGAAGGTAAGAACGCTTGTTGGGTACCGGGTACCGACCACGCTTCGATTGCTACCGAAGCCAAGGTGGTGGGTCGCCTGGCATCGCAAGGAATCAAGAAGACCGATCTGACCCGCGAAGAATTCCTGAAACATGCCTGGGAATGGACCGACGAGCACGGAGGTATCATCCTGAAACAACTTCGTCGTCTGGGCGCTTCGTGCGACTGGGACCGTACGGGATTCACCATGGACGAGATCCGCAGCGAAAGCGTATTGAAAGTATTTGTCGACCTGTATAAGAAAGGTCTTATCTACCGCGGCGTACGCATGGTCAACTGGGACCCGAAAGCGTTGACTGCCCTCTCCGACGAAGAAGTAATCTACAAGGAAGAACACGGAAAGCTCTTCTACCTGCGCTATAAGATCGTAGGCGAGGATGGGTATGCAGTAGTGGCTACTACCCGTCCGGAAACGATCATGGGCGATACTGCCATGTGCATCAACCCGAATGACCCGAAGAACCAACACCTGAAAGGAAAGAAAGTGATCGTTCCGCTGGTGAACCGTGTGATTCCGGTAATTGAAGATGACTACGTAGATATCGAATTTGGTACCGGCTGTCTGAAAGTAACTCCGGCGCATGATGTGAACGACTATATGCTGGGCGAGAAGTACAACCTGCCGAGCATCGACATCTTCAATGATAACGGTACACTGCACGAATCGGCTGAACTTTATATCGGTATGGATCGTTTCGATGTACGCAAGCAGATCGAGAAAGACCTTGAAGCTGCCGGTTTGATGGAAAAGACTGAAGCTTATACCAATAAGGTAGGTTACTCGGAACGCACCAATGTGGCCATCGAACCGAAACTGTCCATGCAGTGGTTCCTCAAGATGGAACATCTGGCCAAGATTGCTCTCGAACCGGTGATGAACGACGATATCAAGTTCTATCCGACCAAATATAAGAATACGTACCGTCACTGGATGGAGAACATCAAGGACTGGTGTATCAGCCGTCAACTGTGGTGGGGACATCAGATCCCCGCCTATTACCTACCTGAAGGCGGTTATGTGGTAGCTGCTACAGATGCCGAAGCATTGGCCATCTCTCGGGAAAAAACTGGTAACCCTGCCCTGACTATGGACGACTTGCGTCAGGACGAAGACTGTCTTGATACCTGGTTCTCTTCCTGGTTATGGCCTATCTCACTCTTTGATGGCATCAACAATCCTGGCAACGAGGAAATAAAGTACTATTATCCGACTGCTGACTTGGTAACGGCTCCGGATATCATCTTCTTCTGGGTAGCCCGCATGATCATGGCCGGTTATGAGTACGAAGGAACGATGCCGTTCAAGAATGTGTATTTCACCGGTATCGTACGCGACAAACTGGGTCGTAAAATGTCCAAGTCGCTCGGTAACTCACCCGATCCGTTGGACCTGATCGACCGTTTCGGCGCCGATGGTGTACGTATGGGTATGATGCTGGCCGCACCTGCCGGAAATGACATTCTTTTCGATGAGACACTGTGCGAACAAGGACGTAACTTCAATAACAAGATATGGAATGCCTTCCGCCTGATCAAAGGTTGGCAGGTCGACAGTCGTATTCAGACCCCGGAAGCTTCGGTGCTTGCCATGCGTTGGTTTGAATCCAAACAAAACGAGGTAGCTGCCGAAATGGCAGACCTGTTCGGCAAGTATCGTTTGAGTGAGGCATTGATGGCAGTGTACAAGTTGTTCTGGGATGAGTTTTCTTCCTGGTACCTGGAAATGATCAAGCCGGCTTACAGTCAGCCCATCGATGCAATTACCCATAATGCCACACTTTGCTACCTCGACAACTTGCTTCACTTGCTGCATCCGTTCATGCCGTTTATTACGGAAGAGTTGTGGCAACAGATGTACGAGCGTGAGGACGGCGAAAGCTTGATGGTGAGCCCGCTGACATTAGATTCGTATGTTGACTCGGAGTTGCTGCAACAGTTCGAAACGGTGAAAGAGGTGGTTGCTAATATTCGCTCTATCCGTTTGCAAAAGAATATCGCTCAGAAAGAGGAACTTGCTTTGCAGGTATTAGGCGTCAATCCGATAACCGGCTTCGAAGCTGTACTGGTGAAGATGTGCAACCTCTCGGCCATTGAAGCGGTCGATGCGAAAGCCGATGGTGCTGCCTCATTCATGGTAGGCACAACCGAATTCGCTGTTCCATTGGGTAATATGATCGATGTTGAAGCGGAAATTGCCCGCATGGAATCCGAGCTGAAACACAAAGAAGGCTTCTTGCAAGGTGTATTGAAGAAGTTGGGCAACGAGAAGTTCGTGAGCAATGCACCCGCTGCTGTGCTCGATATGGAACGTAAAAAACAAGCCGATGCCGAAAGTATTATCAAGTCTCTTCAGGAAAGCATTGCAGCTTTGAAGAATGTATAATAGAATAAGGTGTAAAATTAAACCGGGACTCTTGTTGAAGGAGTCCCGGTTTAATTTTATATAAGATGTACTTTCTTTCGGCAACTGATACTCTGAAGCAAGTTGTTAATTCTCCAACAAATCTTTCAGGAAGGCATCCAACTCTTCGTCCAGGCCTTTCAGCAGGCTTCCATCGACCAGCAACGTGTCATCGTCTATCAATAACAACTCGCTGATCGTTTCTTTATCGTCATCGATTAACACAAAGGAGTAAGGCTTGAGTATGTTCAGTCTGGCAAAGACGTCCGAGTGATTGGCTTTGTTGAGTGCGTTGCGCAATATTTGTTCGACAGACTCATAGAAATTTTCTTTCGCGTAACTTACCCATTCAGGGATAACGACTTGCGTCAGTTTGTGGTCGTTATCATCGAAGAAGCAAAGCTCACCGGAGCTTGGATTCGGCTGTATATAAATATCAGTGATCGAAGCCTGCTCGTGGCTACGTTCATACTTGCCGACTACCTTCCGGATAGCCGAATCAATCTGTAATTGTGATTGTTCGCTCAGTTTCATGGGTATCTTTTCCTATTGTTGTGTTCAAAGGTATAAAAAAAATAATAACTGTTGTGCATTTTCACTAAAAATCATTCGCAAACCGATTCATTTGCGCATTTAGCTTCATTAAATTTTCTATTCTTTTCTCTATCTCACTATAGTAGAGAGTGGCCTGGACGCTTAGCGGGTAGTATTCAGGACTGATGCCCTTCGTAATTCCTATCTCCACATCTTCTAACTCATATGCTAAATCCAGTGTTTTCTTTGCCCAGACGCCGGCTTCTTCAAGCTTGTCTGTCATCTCGTAATACAAGGCAATGTTGTGCGAAAGGTACATTTGCTTCTTCTTGCTCTTTGTGGAGTTGAGTGCCTTTTCCCAGATCGGAAATGCTTTGTCCCATTGGTTTTCACGTGCAAAATGGGCGGCATCGCGCATACTTATCGACCCTCCGCCATAGAAATAACGGGTAGCCGACTTCCATTGGGGAGAAAGATACCGGGCAGGGATGGTTCCGGCAAATTCCGAAACTTCTTCTATCACTACGGAGTCCGGAATCAGTTTGGAACGAACGTGCAATTCGCTGCCAAAGTCTTCCCAGAATATACTATCATTGGTTACGATGCTGGCCATGGGGCCCATACGGTTGGGGATATATACCCGGATAACCGGGTATATCTTTGCATCGACCGTGCCCCAGAAGCAGTTCCACTCTGGCTTTAACCGGATGTTACGTTGTACCTGTACCTGCACGTCTTCTAATGAAACAATGATATCTGCTTGCAACTTTTGTGTGAGTTCGGTTACTTCATTGCGACTCAATATGTTTTCTCTGGCATGTAAATCATTGGCGCGTAGGGCTGAGTCGCAAATAATTACTTCGTCGAAATAGTTGTCGGCGGCAATGGCCTTGGCCAATGATTCGGTAGCAACAGCACTCTTGACGGTCAGAGAATAGGTTTTCTTGCCCCCGCCTTTGCCGATAACTTTCTGTATCTCGTCACTCGACATGGCATCAGGAGTAGCTCCTATGTTGTTTACCACGGCTACTTTACGCAATTCGCCTGGGAAGCTGAGTTCGGAAGGAATCATGTAGTCGATCGAAAGTTCTTCGACAGTCTGGCAGGAGCTTGCGATGAATAATAGAATAAGTAAGGAGGAAATGTGTTTCGACATAACTTTCATATTTACTTAAGAATTTATGATGAGCAAATATACTCTTTTTCTGAGAAATACAACATGAATAAGTGAGATTGTATAAAAAAAGCGGACTACGCTGTGAAGGCGCAGTCCGCTGATAGTTATAAGAGTTGTAGTTTAACTTCGTTACACGCGTCCGTGGCAGTTCTTAAATTTCTTGCCACTGCCGCAAGGACACGGATCGTTACGGCCTACAGTCTTTTCGGCACGAAGCGGTTCGCGTCTCACGTTTTCGCGTGTGTCATGCTGGGCGGCTGCCTGTTGGTGCGGGTCATTGAGATCGGTTTTCTGTTCACGGTACTTGCTCATGTCTTCGCGCTGTTCGGGCTCGGCACGGCGTACCTGCTCAGGTTCCTGTACGGGAATTTGTCCACGCATCAAGACGGCAACCGTCTGGTTGTTGATCTTATTCACCATTTTATCGAACAGGTTTACTGATTCCAGTTTGTAGATCAACAGCGGATCTTTCTGTTCGTAGCTGGCATTCTGTACGGAGTGTTTCAGTTCGTCCAGCTCGCGGAGGTTTTCCTTCCAGGCTTCGTCGATGGTATGGAGCAGGATAGACTTCTCGAATGATTTGACAATCTCTTTCGATTCGCTCTCGTAAGCTGCTTTCAGATTACACGAAATGTTGTACATCCGCTTTCCGTCAGTGATAGGGATCATGATGTTTTCGTACATGTGACCTTGGTTCTCGAACACTTGTTTGATAACCGGATTGGCTACTCCCGCCATGCGCTCTGTTTTACGTTTGAAGTTGGCCATTGCCAGTTCAAATGCATTCTCAGCCAGCTTTTCTTTCTTCTCATTGCGGAATTCTTCTTCCGTGAACGGAGTCTCCATCGCCAATGTCTGGATCATCTCGATCTTGCATCCTTCGTAATCATTGTTTTCGATGGCGTTGGCGCAACGGTCCCAGATCATGTTCACGATATCCATGCCGATACGTTCGCCGATCAGGGCATGGCGACGCTTGGTATATACTACCGTACGTTGCTTGTTCATCACGTCGTCGTACTCCAACAGACGTTTACGGATACCGAAGTTGTTTTCTTCTACTTTCTTCTGCGCACGTTCGATGGAGTTGGATATCATCTTGTGTTCGATCATCTCGCCTTCCTGGAAGCCTAATTTGTCCATCACGCTGGCAATACGGTCGGAAGAGAAGAGACGCATCAGGTCGTCTTCCAGCGATACGAAGAATACGGATGATCCCGGGTCGCCCTGACGTCCGGCACGACCACGCAACTGGCGGTCGACACGGCGTGATTCATGACGCTCGGTACCGATAATGGCCAAACCGCCGGCAGCTTTCACTTCCGGACTGAGCTTGATGTCGGTACCACGACCGGCCATGTTAGTAGCAATGGTTACGGTTCCGCTGTAACCGGCTTTGGCTACAATGTCGGCTTCCCGCTGGTGCAGCTTGGCATTCAGTACGTTATGTTCAATCTTGCGCATGGCAAGCATCTTACTCAGCATTTCGGAAATTTCTACTGACGTGGTACCCACTAACACCGGGCGTCCTGCATTGACTAAGTTCTCGATTTCTTCGATGACTGCTTTGTACTTCTCGCGTTTGGTCTTGTACACACGGTCGTTCATGTCATTACGGGCAATGGGACGATTGGTAGGAATTACCACTACGTCTAACTTATAGATATCCCAAAGCTCGCCTGCTTCTGTTTCGGCTGTACCCGTCATACCCGAGAGTTTGTGGTACATACGGAAGTAGTTCTGCAAGGTGATGGTAGCAAAAGTCTGTGTGGCAGCTTCCACCTTTACACGCTCTTTCGCTTCGATGGCCTGGTGAAGTCCGTCCGAGTAGCGACGACCTTCCATGATACGTCCGGTTTGCTCGTCTACGATTTTTACTTGTCCGTCGATGACTACGTATTCGTCGTCTTTCTCGAACATCGTATAAGCTTTCAGCAGCTGGTTGATGGTGTGTACACGTTCCGACTTGATGGCATAGTTGGTCATCAGTTCGTCTTTCTTTTCCAGCTTTTGTTCTTCGGTGAGGTCGGTTTCGTTTTCCAGTTCTGATAATTGACTGGCAATATCGGGCAGAACGAACAGGGTGGGGTCTTCAGAGTTTCCGGTAATCAGGTCGATACCTTTGTCTGTCAGGTCTACACTGTTCATCTTTTCTTCGATCACGAAATACAACGGATCGGTTGCTTCGGGCATACGTTTGTTGTTCTGCTCCATGTAAATCTCTTCGGTCTTCAGCATACCGGCTTTGATGCCCTGCTCGCTGAGGAACTTGATCAACGGCTTGTTCTTGGGCAATGCTTTGTGGCTACGGAACAAAGCCAGGAATCCTTCTTCGACCTCTTTCTTATCATTGGAAGCGATCAGTCGCTTGGCTTCCGTTAAATATTTGGTAGCCAATGCCTTTTGTGCTTCTACCAGGCGTTCTACCATCGGACGGAGCATCTCGAACAGTTGGTCTTCTCCCTTCGGAACCGGACCGGAGATGATAAGTGGTGTACGGGCATCATCAATCAATACCGAGTCGACCTCATCGACGATGGCATAGTTGTGCTGACGTTGCACGAGGTCTTTGGGGCTGATGGCCATATTGTCGCGCAGGTAGTCGAAACCGAATTCATTGTTGGTACCGAAAGTAATGTCGGCCAGATAAGCCTGACGGCGGGCGTCCGAGTTGGGTTGATGACGGTCGATGCAGTCTACGCTTAATCCGTGGAACATATACAGCGGGCCCATCCATTCCGAGTCACGCTTGGCTAAGTAGTCGTTCACGGTTACTACATGTACACCGTTCCCGGTCAGCGCATTCAGGAATACGGGCAGGGTAGCCACGAGGGTTTTACCTTCACCCGTTGCCATTTCGGCAATTTTACCTTTGTGCAGAACCGTACCACCGAAGAGTTGTACGTCGTAGTGTATCATGTTCCACACCATCTCGTTACCACCGGCTACCCAGTGGTTGCTGTAGATGGCTTTGTCGTCTTCGATGCGTACAAAGTCTTTTGTGGCAGCCAACGTACGGTCGAAGTCGGTGGCAGTTACCACTATCTCTTCGTTTTCCGTGAATCGTCTGGCAGTATCTTTTACGATGGAGAATGCCACAGGCATCACTTCTTCCAGAGCTTTCTCGTAAATCTCGAGGATGTCTTTTTCTATTTTATCGATGTGGGTGAAGACTTCTTCGCGGTCTTCGAGTTCCACTGATTCGATTCCCGCCTTGAGCTCGTCTACTTTGGCGCGTTCGGCGTTGGCTGAGTTGCGCACATAAGCTTTGATTTCTTCGGTTTTGGCACGTAGCGCGTCGTTGTCAAGTTTGGCAACCTCCGGGTAGGCAGCTTTGATTTTGTCTACCCAGGGTTGGATTTCTTTCATATCTCGACTGGCCTTGTTGCCGAAGATCGAGCTTAAAAATTCATTAAATCCCATTTTTGTATGTATGTAATTGTTATTATTTCAGATGAATATGATCGTTTACCGTATATCGGTGATAGGAGACAGGGTGCAGGCATTCGGCGCCCTGATACGCATGAAGTTAGCCACAGTAGGTGCTATATGTTCGATGTCAACCGGTGTTTGTATGATGGCTGGTTTGACATTGTTTCCCAGAAAGATCAGCGGAGCGGGTACGAATGCGCTGCGCACGAACCGTTCGTCGGGCAAGGTTTCGTTGACCACGGTCCATCCGGGAAGTACTTCTATCAGCAGATCGCCCGAACGTTTCCGGTGAAATCCGTTGCGTATTTTGTGAATATTGGGTGTCCAGGCGCCCAGTAGCAGGCGATGGGATGAGTAGATCTCGTTTACTCCGCTGAACTGGATCAGGAAGTCGGCAGCCTTCTCTTGTATTTCAACTAACTTTAATTGTTTTTGTTCAATCAGTTCGTGATTCAGATAAATCTGCTGATCGTAGTAGGCTTCCACGTATTGTCCCGAACCGTACGTGGCGGTAAGGTACATGTTGAGGAGAGCTGCGCAACGATTCAGGTAGAACTGTCCTCCGGGGATACGATAAAGTCCCAGATCGGCGGCTTCGGGGGCTGTATAACCGGTGGAGGTGATAAAGAATACGACGTTATGGAGGCCTATCTTGCGATCGATCAGATCTAACAAGTCGGCAATACTACGGTCCAGACGTGCATACGTATCCTGAATTTCCATGGCGCATTCCTGCGTGTTTTTGTTGGCATAATTCCCGGCATAGTAGGTCAGCGACAACAAATCGGGGATATTGTCTTTGCCAATATCACTTTTGTCGAGCAACGCTTCGGTCAGCATATTCACTTCGTCGTTTGCGAACGGGCTGGTTATGAGTCGCTTGTATTTGTTTATCCGGTCGTCGTCGAACTTGTACTTGAAGGCGATATCGCGCCAATCGGGCAGATACGTGTATCGTTCGACCGGGTGAACCGGAGTCCATACCATATTGCCAATCCGGAAGTCGATGCCGTTCCGGTCGTTATATTGTCCTATCCACCAGGGGAAATCTTTGTAATAAGTGGTGCCGCACCATTTACCCGTCTGGTTGTTGATCCAGTAAGCGCCGTCGCCCGAGTGCCCGGCGGCGAAGATGGCTGCGTCGCGGTAAGGTGCGATGGCATACACCAATCCCCGGTTGCGGGTAGCAATCTTAAGCTCGTCGGCAATGGTCGAAGTCAACAACTGAACCGGCGAACTACTTTCGTCGGTATAGTTACCCATGAAGGCGGGGTCGTCCACACAATTGACCGGACGTAGGGTTTTAATGTCCAGCCACTGATTGGAAATTATGCCATTGATAGAAGGAGTGGTACCGGTATAGATGGCTGCAATGGCCGAAGCCCTGTCTACCTTACTAAAAGAATATGCTGCATTGCGGAATACGTGTCCCTCTTTCCAAAGTCTTTTGAATCCTTTTTCGCCGTATAAAGCAGAGAAAGCCTCAATGTAGTCTGTACGTAGCTGGTCGATAGTCAGTCCTATGACCACTTTCGGTGTAGGAGACAGCGACTGGGCCTGGAGTCCGGTGAACGTAAGTACTGTTATGAGGGAAGTCAGTAAACCTTTCATTATTGTTTTTTATATGTCAAAATAAGATTGCTCGCCGAACGTATCAACAAACAGAGTGCCAAAGGTACGACAGCAAAGTCAATTCTTTGAGGTATTAACAAGAAAAGCACTATAAAAAGTGTTAAAACCGTAAAATTTATTACATGATACCAGCTTTTCCTTCTTTTTCTTTCCGCTTTGATGAAGAAAGGAAGCAGGAGAAGATGAAAGGGATGGAACACAAAAAGCAGGTAATTACAACTAACAGCAGGGTGTTGCGACAGTAATGCCAGGAAAGCAAGAATAGAACCGGCTATACCGGCGGCGGCAAACAAAAAAACGTCGATTCCCCACATGCTTTTTTCTTTCCGCAAGCCATAAATGGTAGCCAAAGCGACTATTATAAATAAGGTAAGGGAAGTTTGCAACGGAGAGGGACACCAAGGCGTATCATTTTCGAGACTCACGTCGACTATTTTGGAGGTTTCTGTCACTAACGGCCGGCTTTCGGTAGCTGTTTCGATACGTGCCGTCGAGTAGAAATCCATCAGATATAGCGGTGCAAACATCATTTGTTCCCGGGTGATGGGTCGGTCGGCATCGCGTCCTATACAGAGATCAATGCCGAATTGAGACCACGGATGCCCCTTGGTGTACTGGTGCACAATGTCACGGAAAGTTTTTGGTCCTTGATGATCCGGTTTCTGTGGTTTGCCGTACACTACTTTCCCGTCAATGCTTTCGGCTATCTTATCGCGAGGGCGGGTGGAACAATT
The DNA here is from genome assembly GCA_031554665.1 of Bacteroides sp. Classification (GTDB taxonomy): domain Bacteria; phylum Bacteroidota; class Bacteroidia; order Bacteroidales; family Bacteroidaceae; genus Bacteroides. Next base: position 18,238 of record JAVBVA010000094.1, read on the forward strand.
ATCGTAAAAGAAGTTGTACCGGTACATCCGGTTGGCAGGCTGATAATTGGTTTCGAGCAGATTGATTAGGTGGTGCTTCTCTTCGGTAGTGAGATTCAGGGTTTGTTGCCAAACGCTTCGTCCCTCGAAGAAGTATTCAGCTTCGAATCGTTGATAGTCGTATTTCCCGAGCAGATAGTCGGTTTCGCCCAGTGCGAAGCGGAGCATGAAGTTGGGGGTACTAAAACTAAAGATTCCGTAATTGTACACCACGTCGGTGTGTTGCCTGAAGTCTTCGTAACGGATAGCCGTATGGCCGTATAGTGAATAAGCTTCTTCGCCCGGCTCGCATGTCAACAGACTGATGCGTATGGAGTCGGAGGGGATTCCTTCGCCTTTTGTTGCGACAAAAGGCATGGTAAGGATAAGAAGCAGTAGTGGGTATTTTTTTAATATTGTATACATAGCCGACAAAAGTACGTATTTTTATTAAAGTAACAGGCTGGTTTAACACATCTTAAAACAAGTGAACCGGATACTCGTAGGGCAAGCTACCGTTTCTCGTAGAGCAAACTTCCTTTACTCGTAGAGGGAGGTTGTTTAGCTCTACGAGGGTCGATGTACGAGATGTACATCTCATACAGTACCAGATGTGCATCTCGTACTGCTCCAGATGTACATCTCGTACATCGATGGTCGTAGAGTGTTATAAACTTGGTCGTAGAGTGTCGTAAGCTTACTCTACGAGGAAGGTCAGTTGGCAAAGGAAGTATGGACGCGAAGAAAAACAATCGGTCATTTATCGTTCTGTAAGTGCTTTTTGCTTATCTTTGCAGCCGAAAACCAATAGGGATTTAGAGCATAGTGAATTTAATCATCGATATAGGAAATACAGTAGCCAAAGTAGCCCTCTTTGAAGGCGAAGAGCTGATCAAGGTGTTTTATGATTCCAATCAGTCGCTGGATTGCCTGCAGGCTGTCTGCGCTGAGTACCCCATCGACAAAGCGATTATCGCTACAGTCATAGATCTCGCCGAACAGATGTTGGAGCAAATCAGGCAACTTCCGTTTCCCGTTCTGTGGTTGGATAGCGAAACTATGCTTCCGATAATCAATCTGTACGAGACTCCAAAGACATTAGGGTACGACCGTATTGCGGCTGTGGTAGGTGCTAATGCGCAATTCCCGGATCGTGACATTCTGGTAATCGATGCCGGTACATGCATCACGTATGAGTTTGTCGATTCGCTGGGACAATACCACGGAGGCAATATCGCCCCCGGTATGCACATGCGTTTCAATGCATTACATCACTATACGGGCCGTTTGCCTTTAGTGTCGGCCGAAGGCGAGTTGCCTCTGTTGGGAAAAGATACTGAAACCGCCATCCGCTCAGGAGTAATAAAAGGTATAGAACATGAAATAAAGGGATACATTATGTCGCTGAAGTATAAATATCCTGAACTTTTGGTTTTTTTAACGGGCGGAGATGAATTTTCTTTTGATACAAACTTAAAAAGTGTCATCTTTGCAGATAGATTTTTAGTGTTGAAAGGATTAAATAGAATTTTAAACTGTAATTAATGGTAGGATTTAAACATACACTTTGTGTGCTTTTGCTCATAATTGCCGGTGTTGCAACCGCTCAAAACAATACAAACTCTCCTTATACACGTTATGGTTATGGCGATCTGTCTGATCAAAGTTTCGGTAAGAGTAAAGCCATGGGGGGAGTGGGCTTGGCCCTGCGCGATGGCATGCAAATCAATCCTTTGAATCCTGCTTCTTATACCGCAGTCGATTCCTTGACCTTTCTGTTTGATGGGGGAGTATCTTTACAGAACTCAAATATGAGTGACGGAATTACCAAACTGAATGCCAAGAACTCAAGTTTTGACTATGTGGCCATGCAATTCCGTTTGCATAAAGGGTTAGGGTTTACCGCCGGTGTATTGCCCTATTCGAATGTGGGTTACAATGTGTCGCAGAGCGTAGATGCTTCCGGTAGTACACCGAAAAATACTAAAACGTTTACAGGTGAAGGTGGGTTGCATCAGCTTTTCGTCGGATTAGGTGTCGAACCGGTGAAAAACTTCTCGTTAGGAGTGAATGCCTCCTATTTTTGGGGAGATATGACCCGGAAGTCAGCCATTTACTACCCTTCCACCACAACTTCCAGCACATACACTGAAAGTTCGTATCTGGAAGTAAGAGATTACAAGTTGGACTTCGGAGCACAGTACACCCAGAAGTTCGGAAAGAAGCACGAAGTAACGCTGGGTGTGGTATTCTCGCCCAAGCACAATCTGAATAATAAGGCCTACTTGCTGACCGACAATTCAACTTATGATCAGACAACCAGAACCACCAACAGCGTGACGTCGAAGAAAGACACCGTTGTGACCTGTGGAACACCGGATACCTGGGGAGTAGGGTTGGTATATAAGTACGACCAGAAGTGGACTTTCGGCCTGGACTATACCATGCAGAAATGGGGAAGCGTTACCTACATGAATCAACCCAATGCTTTTTGCGACCTTCATAAGATTGCAGCAGGTGCAGAGTTTTATCCCAATGTAATGAGCCGGAGTTATTTTTCGCATGTGAAGTACCGCTTGGGAGCTCATTACAGTACACCTTATTATAAAATAGGTGGAGAAAGAGCGTCTAAAGAATATGGTGTGTCAGCAGGTTTTGGATTGCCGGTTCCAAAATCCAGATCCATTGTAAGCATTACAGCACAGTATGTGCGTGTAGAAGGACAGACGACAAATGTATTGAACGAAAACATATTACGATTGAGTATAGGTGTTACCTTTAATGAACGCTGGTTCCAAAAATGGAAAGTGAGATAAACAGCAATAAACAACTAAAATTTAGATACACATGAGAAAGAAAACGTTTGTGGCTATGTTGTTCCTTTGGGTGGGAATGGCAAGTGCTTTGGCACAGAGCGACAGTATTTGCAATTCGAATAGCAGTATTTCGCATGAAGCTGTGCGGGCGGGCAATTTTAAGGATGCATATTTGCCTTGGAAAGTCGTGTTGGAGAATTGTCCTACACTTCGCTTTTATACTTTTAAGGATGGTTTCCTGATTCTTCAAAACTTCTTGGAAACAGGAGACAAGGCTTCGGCCGATTATAAAAAGTATTTTGATGAACTGATGAGTACACACGATGTACGTATAAAGTATATTCCTGATTATCAATCAAGAATGTCGGGAGTACTTTCAGTAGATAAAGCATTGGGTGAGAAAGCCATTGACTATATTCATTATGCTCCGAGTGTGGATGTGAATGTAGCTTATAACTGGCTGAGCGAATCGGTAAATGCTACTAAGGCCGAATCACAGCCTGCTGTATTGCACTACTTCGTGGAAATGTCAATGAATAAGTTGAAAGGAAATGATGCCCATAAAGAACAGTTTATTCAGGATTATTTGTCGGCTACGCAATATGCCGATGAAGCGATTGCTACAGAAACAAAAGATGCTATGAAGCAAGCTTATCAGGGAGTGAAAGACAATCTGGTAGCTTTGTTTATTAATAGTGGTGCTGCCGACTGTGAGTCGTTGCAGAATATCTACGCGCCGAAAGTAGAAGCCAACCAAGGCGATCTGGCTTATCTGAAGAAAGTGATCGATATTATGAGAATGATGGGCTGTACCGAAAACGATGCTTATCAACAAGCCGCCTACTATTCATATAAGATAGAACCTACTACAGAAGCCGCTGCCGGATGCGCATATCAGGCATTTAAGAAGGGTGATATCGATGGTGCTGTGAAGTTCTTTGACGAATCGATCAATCTGGAAACAGATAATGTGAAGAAATCAGAAAAGGCTTATGCGGCGGCAGCTGTATTGGCTTCAGCCAAACGTTTGTCGCAAGCCAGAAGCTATTGCCAGAAGTCAATCAATTATAACGATAGTTATGGTAAACCATACATCCTGATAGCTACCTTGTATGCTACCAGTCCTAACTGGAGCGATGAATCTGCTTTGAATAAATGTACTTATTTTGCAGTAATCGATAAACTGCAAAGAGCCAAAGCGGTAGATCCAAGCGTTGCCGACGAAGTGAACAAGATGATCAATATGTATGCTGCTCATACTCCGCAGCCGAAAGATCTCTTTATGTTGGGCTACAAAGCAGGCGACCGTATTACAATCGGTGGCTGGATTGGAGAGACTACGACTATCAGATAACTTATGTTGATCCGATCGGTAAGAAACATAGTAATACAACAACTGAGCATAACAATTGTCTTCGGGGCAATTGTTATGCTTCTTTTATTCCCATCTTGTGAAGGAAGGAAGAAGGCACTTGGCGAAGCTATTACCGAACGTGACTCTTTACCTGTGATGGCTACTTACGGAGTAACTACGCTGGTCTCCGATTCGGGTGTTATCCGCTATCGGATTAATACGGAAGAGTGGTTGATGTTCGATCGGAAAAGGCCTTCTTATTGGGCTTTTGAAAAAGGCATATTCTTAGAACAATTCGATTCGCTGTATCATGTCGATGCAAGTATCAAGGCAGATACCGCTTATTATTACGACAAGGAAAAACTGTGGAAGCTAATAGGAAATGTGGATATCCAGAACCTGAAAGGTGAACGCTTTACCACAGAACTACTCTATTGGAATCAAAATACCCAGAAGGTCTATTCGGATAAGTTTATCACAATTGTGCAGCCCGACAAGACTATTTGGGGAGAAGGGTTTGAGTCTAACCAGCAAATGACTCACTATGTGATTCATGATATTCATGGCCAGTTTTATGTGGACGAGGATGCGGAGCCACAAGAGACTGCTCAGCAAACAGATACCGTCAGATAACTATGAATATCTTTATCTTCCTCTTGATAACAATGGTATTCTCCGCATTCTTTTCCGGAATGGAGATTGCATTTGTTTCGGTAGATAAGCTTCGTTTTGAGTTAGAACGGAAAGGGAGTGTGTCTGCACGTATCTTATCGATCTTTTTCAGGAATCCCAATGATTTTATCTCGACCATGCTGGTGGGCAACAACATCGCATTGGTGGTATATGGTATTCTGATGGCGCAACTCATCGGAGATAATCTTTTGGGGAACTTCATCACCAACCATTTTTTAATGGTATTGGTACAAACCATTATTTCTACTTTTATCATCCTGGTAACCGGGGAGTTTCTTCCAAAAACACTCTTTAAAATTAATCCGAACTTTGTACTGAAGGTTTGTGCATTACCGCTGTTCATCTGCTATATTGTATTATACCCCATTTCAAAGCTGGCTTCGGGTCTCTCTTACATGTTCTTACGCATTTTCGGTATGAAAATCACTAAGGATGCGTCAGCACGTGCTTTCGGAAAGGTTGATCTCGATTATTTTGTTCAATCGGGCATTGATAATGCCAACAGCCGGGATGAGTTGGATGCCGAAGTGAAGATCTTTCAGAATGCACTCGACTTTTCGGCAATTAAAATACGCGATTGCATCGTTCCACGTACCGAAATAGTAGCTGTCGACTTGCATACCTCTCTGGCTGATCTTAAGACTAAGTTTATTGAATCGGGTATATCCAAGATGATCGTTTATGATGCGAATATCGACAATGTGGCCGGTTATATTCACTCGTCAGAGATGTTTCGCAATCCTCTTCAGTGGGCCGATAATATCAAGGAAATCCCCATTGTGCCCGAGACCATGGCTGCCAATAAGCTGATGAAACTGTTTATGCAGCAGAAAAAAACGATCGCCGTGGTGGTGGATGAGTTCGGGGGTACTTCGGGTATTGTCTCATTGGAGGATCTGGTGGAAGAAATATTCGGTGATATAGAAGATGAACACGATAATACGTCATACATCTGCAAACAGATTGGCGATCGTGAATATGTGCTTTCGGCCCGGCTGGAAATAGAAAAGGTGAACGAACTGTTTGATCTGGAATTACCGGAATCCGATGACTATTTGACAGTTGGAGGGTTGATTCTGAATCAATACCAGAGTTTCCCGAAATTGCACGAAATTATAGCGATAGGAGAATATCAATTCAAAATAATCAAGGTCTCGGCTACGAAAATAGAACTGGTAAGACTGAAAGTAATGGAATAATAGCTCGAAACCGTAAATTTTTGATTAATAAATAGAAGCATATTAGCATTTTTTGTATCTTCGTGCGCTAAAACAGAAAAGAAACAATAAACATAAAAAAGTATAAATCAAAATGGCAACATTACAAAAGATTAGATCGAAGGGACCTTTGTTGGTTATCGTTATTGGCTTGGCATTATTTGCTTTTGTAGCTGGTGACGCATGGAAAATCCTTCAGCCGCATCAGTCACATGATGTGGGCGAAGTAAATGGAGATGCATTATCTGCACAGGAATATCAGGCCTTAGTAGAAGAGTATACCGAAGTTATTAAGTTTTCCAGAGGTATGACTTCTTTGAGTGACGAACAAACCAATCAGGTGAAAGACGAAGTATGGCGCTCGTATGTAAACAACAAAATCCTTGAGAAGGAAGCTGCACAATTGGGTCTTGAAGTATCTGACGCTGAAATCCAGTCCATTATTAATTCGGGTACCAATCCGATGCTGATGCAAACTCCGTTCCGCAACCCGCAGACGGGCGCTTTTGATAAGGATATGTTGAACAAATTCCTGGTAGAATATTCCAAGATGGATGTTAAGACAATGCCGGCACAGTATGTAGAATATTATACCTCGTTGTATAAGTTCTGGTCGTTCCTGCAGAAGAGCCTGAAACAAAACCGTCTGGCTGAGAAATATCAGGCTTTGGTATCTAAGGCATTGTTCTCTAATCCGGTTGAGGCACAGTTTACCTTTGATGGCAGAGTCAATCAGGCAGATTTGCTTATTGCATCTATTCCGTATTCATCAGTTGCCGATTCGACAATCGTTGTGAAGGAGTCGGAACTGAAAGATCTTTATAATAAGAAGAAAGAACAATTCAAGCAATATGTAGAAACCCGTAATATTAAATATATTGATGTACAGGTAACTGCGAGCCCGGAAGACAAAGCAGCTCTTGAAAAAGAAATGTTGGAATATACCGAACAGATGGGTGCTGTTGCTACCGATTATGCATCGTTTATCCGTTCTACCGGTTCGGAATATCCTTATACCGATTTGTATTATAGCAAAACCGCTTTCCCGAATGATGTGGTAGCCCGTATGGACTCTACTGCTATTGGAGAAGTTTACGGACCATACTACAATGTGGCGGATAATACGTTCAACTCTTTCAAGGTTCTTTCGAAAACGAATGCTGCCGACTCTGTTGAATATCGTCAGATTCAAGTGATGGCTGAAACAGCTGATCAGACCAAGGCGTTGGCCGACAGTATTTATAATGCACTGAAGGGTGGAGCCGCTTTTGCTGATCTTGCCAAGAAATACGGTCAGACCGGCGAGGCAAGCTGGATCTCTTCTGCCAACTATGAGAATGCACAGCTGGATGCTGAGAATGTGAAGTTTATCTCGGCTATCAATAACTTGGGTGTGAACGAACTGTCGAATGTATCACTTGGTCAGGGAAATATTATTCTTCAGGTTCTTGCCAAGAAAGCTGTGAAAGATAAATATAAGGTAGCTGTTATTAAGCGTACCATTGACTTCAGTAAAGATACTTATAACAGAGCTTACAATGAGTTCAGCCAGTTCATCGCTGCCAATCCTACCTTGGAAAAGGTGGAAGCTAATGCTGAAGAGTCTGGTTACAAAGTATTGGATAGAGCCGATCTGAGTAGCTCTGAACATTACATTGCTGGCATTAGAGGAACAAAAGATGCTTTGAAATGGGTGTTTGAAGCTAAGGCAGGCGATGTGTCCGGTTTATATGAGTGTGGTGAAAACGATCGTATGATGATGGTTGCTTTGAGCGGCATCAACAAAGAAGGATACCGCTCTATCTCACAGGTACAAGCACAGTTGAGAGCTGAAATTGCGAAAGATAAGAAAGCTGAGAAGATCATGGCTGACTTGAAAGGCTTGTCATTTGATCAGGTTAAAGCATTGCAGAATGCTACCTCCGACTCGGTTAAGCATGTTACATTTGCCGCACCGGCTTATATACCTTCGTTGCGTAGCAGCGAACCATTGGTAGGAGCTTTCGCTTCGGTAGCCGAAGTCAACAAGCAAAGCGCACCGATTAAGGGTAATGCCGGCGTGTTTGTATTGCAGGTATACGGTAAAGACAAATTGGATGAAACATTCGATGCGAAAACCGAAGAAGCTGCACAGCAAACCATGCATGCACGTTTCGCAAGCCGCTTGATGAACGATTTATATCTGAAAGCCAATGTGAAGGATACTCGTTATTTGTTCTTCTAAAAAGAAATAGGATAAAGATAAACATAAAAAGCTGTCTCTCGGGGCAGCTTTTTTTGTTTCAACTTCGGTGTATAGAGATGAAATTCAACTCAAATTCTGTACCTTTGCAGGTAATAAACAATAAACAGCAGATAATATGTCCAAACATCCCCTTTCAGGAATGACTTTGCCCGAATTGCAATCGGTGGTGAAGAACCTTGGAATGCCGGCTTTCTCCGCCAGGCAGATTGCTTCCTGGTTGTACGACAAACAAGTGGATTCGATTGATGAGATGACCAATCTCTCGTTGAAGTTCCGCGAATTACTGAAAGAAGAATATGAAGTCGGTAAGGTAGAACCGGTCGAAGCCATGCGCTCGGCAGATGGTACCATTAAGTATCTGTATCCGGTAGGAAATGGGCATTATGTAGAAGCGGTTTATATTCCCGATGAAGACCGGGCTACTCTTTGTGTGTCGTCACAGGTAGGGTGCAAAATGAATTGCAGGTTCTGTATGACCGGCAAACAAGGATTCGCTGTGAATCTTACGGCGCATCAGATACTAAACCAGATACGCTCGTTGCCCGAACGGGATAAACTGACCAATATAGTGTTGATGGGAATGGGCGAACCATTAGACAATCCGGATGAAGTGTTGAAAGTCTTGGATGTGTTAACAGCTTCGTATGGGTATGGGTGGAGCCCCAAGCGTATTACACTTTCTACAGTAGGGCTCCGTAAGGGGTTACAGCGCTTTGTCGAAGAGAGCGATTGCCACCTGGCCATCAGTTTGCATACGCCGATCCCGGCACAACGGGCCGAGTTGATGCCTGCCGAACGCGCTTTCTCGATTACCGAGATGGTGGAGCTGTTGCGAAAATATGATTTCAGTAAGCAACGCCGGTTGTCATTTGAATATATCCTGTTCAAAGGGGTTAATGACTCTGCTGTGTATGCCAAAGAATTAGTAAAGTTACTTCGTGGGCTGGACTGCCGTGTTAATCTGATTCGTTTTCATGCTATTCCAGACGTATCGCTCGAAGGTAGCGATATGGAAACAATGGTTGCTTTCCGGGATTATCTCACGTCACATGGACTTTTCTCGACTATACGTGCTTCGCGCGGGGAAGATATCTTTGCAGCTTGTGGAATGCTTTCGACGGCAAAGCAAGAGGAGAATAACCGGAATTTAATATAAATTATTAATCTTGTCTGTTGATATTATACGATCTTGTCGTAGCTTTGTGGATGTATATAAAAACGATCGGTATGAAAAAGAACTTATTTTATTTTTGTCTGGCTCTTGTAGCCGTAGTTTTTTCTTCCTGTGGTGGTAAGAAAGGTGCATTTAACCCGACATCCAGTGGTCGTGCTTATGAGATTCTTGTCGTTGTTAATACAGGCTTGTGGGAACGCCCGGCTGGCCGGGCATTATACAATGTACTCGATACGGATGTACCGGGTTTACCTCAGTCCGAACGCTCTTTCCGTATCATGTACACTACACCTCAGAACTACGATGCTACTTTGAAGATTATTCGTAACATCATTATTGCAGATGTACAGGATATTTATACGACTGCCAAGTTCAAATATGCCCGTGATGTATACGCATCTCCGCAGGTGATACTGACTATCCAGGCACCGAATGACGAGGAATTTGAGAAATTCGTTACCGATAATCAGGAAGTCATTCTCGATTTCTTCACCCGTGCTGAGATGAATCGTCAAATCAGTGCGTTAGAAAGAAATCACAATGATTTTATCTCAACCAATGTAAAGAGCATGTTCGATTGTGATATATGGCTTCCTGCCGATCTGTCAAGCTCAAAGGTCGGAGAAAACTTCTTCTGGGCGGGGACCAATACGGCAACTGCCGATCAGAATTTTGTGATTTACTCGTATCCTTATACCGACAAGGATACCTTTACCCAAGCGTATTTTGTGCATAAACGTGACTCCGTCATGAAAGCCAATATACCGGGATCCAAACCGGGCATATATATGTCGACGGATTCTTTGTTGACCGATGTGCGGCCGCTTAACTTACACGGAGAATACGTGATGGAGGCTCGCGGATTGTGGAAGATGAAAGGTGATAAGATGGGAGGCCCATACGTATCCCATGTGCGTCTGGACAAAGCGAACAAGCGGATTGTTACCGCAGAAGTATTTGTATATTCGCCCGATAAATTGAAACGTAACCTGGTGCGCCTGTTGGAGGCATCTCTTTATACATTAAAATTCCCGGACGAAGCTCCGAAAACACAAATACCGATGGGGGTTACCCGGGAAGAACAATCTAATAACAATTAAATAATGGAAGATAGTAAAATAAAAATTGGTATTACTCAAGGAGATATCAATGGGGTCGGCTATGAAGTGATTCTAAAAACTTTTGCCGACCCGGTGATGTTGGAACTTTGTACTCCTATTATATACGGCTCGCCGAAAGTTGCTGCCTATCATCGTAAATCGTTAGACTTACCTGCCAATTTCAGTATCGTAAACTCGGCAGCCGAAGCCGGCCCGAACAAACTGAGCGTGGTGAACTGTACGGATGATGAAGTAAAGGTAGAGTTCTCGAAAGCAGACCCGGAAGCCGGGAAGGCTGCTTTGGGTGCATTGGAACGTGCTATTGAAGAGTATAAGGCAGGACTGATTGACGTGATTGTGACAGCTCCTATCAATAAGCATACGATTCAGTCGGATGAGTTTGCTTTCCCGGGCCATACCGAATATATCGAAGAGAGGCTGGGAAATGGCAGCAAGTCACTGATGATATTGATGAAAGGTGATTTCCGCATGGCTCTGGTGACGGGACATATTCCGGTGAGCCAGGTAGCGTCGGCTATAACCCGGGAATTGATTCAGCAAAAGTTGATCATATTCAATCGTTCATTGAAGCAAGACTTCGGTATCTCCGCTCCCCGGATAGCCGTATTGGCTTTAAATCCGCATGGAGGCGATGAGGGGCTGTTAGGCAAGGAAGAACAAGAAATTATAGCACCGGTTATCCAAGAATTGGCCGAGGGAGGAATGCTATGTTATGGCCCCTATCCGGCCGACGGATTTATGGGTTCCGGCAATTATGGAAGTTTTGACGGGGTACTCGCCATGTATCATGATCAGGGATTAGCTCCGTTCAAGGCCCTGGCTATGGACGAAGGGGTAAACTATACAGCCGGATTGCCGGTGGTGCGTACATCGCCGGCTCATGGTACGGCTTACGATATTGCCGGAAAAGGAATCGCTTGCGAAGATTCTTTCCGCCAGGCTGTATATGTGGCGATGGATGTTTTCCGTAATCGTCAGCGCGAGAAAGAAGCACGCTCGAATCCCTTGCGGAAACAATATTACGAAAAACGTGACGACAGTGACAAACTGAAGCTCGACACGGTAGATGATGATGTATAGAATAGATTTATGACGAGAGCCGAAATACAACAAGTAAGACAACGGTTTGGTATCATTGGAAATGCGGGAGGACTGTCACGGGCTATCGAAATCGCTATCCAGGTTGCACCAACCGATATGTCCGTGCTTATAACCGGTGAAAGCGGAGTGGGGAAGGAGAGTTTTCCGCAGATCATTCACCAGTATAGCAAACGTAAGCACGGGCAGTACATTGCTGTTAACTGCGGCGCTATACCCGAAGGAACGATCGACTCCGAACTGTTTGGTCATGAGAAAGGCGCATTTACCGGAGCCATCGGTGAACGGAAAGGCTATTTCGGCGAAGCTGATAAGGGTACGATCTTTCTGGATGAGGTCGGAGAATTGCCGATGTCCACTCAGGCCCGTTTGTTACGTGTGCTCGAGTCGGGAGAGTTTATTAAGGTAGGTTCGTCCAAAGTACAGAAGACCAACGTACGTATTGTGGCTGCTACCAATGTCAATCTTGCGCAGGCTATTTCCGAAGGGCGTTTTCGCGAAGATCTGTATTATCGTCTCAATACGGTTCCTATTCAGGTTCCTCCGTTACGCGAGCGGGGCGAAGATGTTTTATTACTGTTCCGCAAGTTTGCAAGCGATTTTTCCGAGAGATACCGGATGCCTGCCATTCAGCTGACTGAGGACGGAAAGCAAGTGTTACTGGGTTATTCGTGGCCGGGAAATGTGCGCCAGTTGAAGAATATTACTGAGCAGATATCCATCATTGAGACAAACCGCGAAATAAATGCAGCCATCTTACGCACTTATTTGCCGGAGCAGGATACCCAACGCTTGCCGGCGCTGTTTGGCGGAAACAGAACAACGAAGGGTTTTGAGAGTGAACGTGAGATTCTGTACTCGGTGTTATTTGATATGCGTCAGGAAGTGTCTGAACTCAAAAAGATGGTACACGACCTGATGACAGATAAAGGCAGTGTGGTGTCGACGGGCAGTTATTACGGAGGTATCACCACCCCGGTTTCTTCGGTACCTACCATCATCCATCCGGTGAAGCAGGTTACTCCGCATGACGATGACATTCAAGATACCGAGGAGTATGTCGAAGAATCGCTCTCTTTGGGCGATGCCGAAAAAGATATGATACGAAAAGCGCTTGACAAGCATCATGGTAGACGGAAGGACGCGGCGAAAGATCTGGAGATTTCCGAACGTACACTCTACCGAAAAATAAAAGAATATGGTTTGGACTAAAAAAGCAAAAGCAATATTGGCGGTGGTCATTCTGATGATTGGGTTGACTGCCTGCACGATTTCGTATAAATTCAATGGAGCTTCCATTAACTACGATAAGGTAAAGACAATCTCTATTGCCGATTTTCCTATTAAATCAGAATATGTGTATGCGCCGTTGGCTACACGTTTTAACGAAGAATTGAAGGATATCTATCTGAGGCAGACGCGTCTTAAGTTGGTGAACAGGAATGCCGACCTGGAAATAGACGGGGAAATTACCGGATATAACCAGTATAACCAGGCTGTCCAGGCCGACGGGTACTCTTCGCAAACCAAATTGACGATTACCGTGAATGTGCGTTTTGTGAATAATACCAATCATGCGGAAGACTTTGACAATCAACAGTTCTCGGCATTCCGTGTGTATGATTCGAAAAAGCTGCTGACGGAAGTGCAAGACCAGCTGATCGCTGAAATGACGAAAGAAATTGTCGACCAGATATTCAATGCAACTGTAGCAAACTGGTAATCGGGATGAATGCTGCGAATCTTCAACAGTGGATACTGCATCCCGAAACATTAAACCGGGAGACGTTGTACGAGTTGCGTACGGTAGTCTCGCGGTATCCCTATTTTCAAACGGCCCGTTTGCTCTATCTTAAAAATCTTTACTTACTTCACGATGTCTCGTTTGGCGCCGAACTCCGTAAAGCTGCTTTGTATGTGGCCGATCGTCGTGTGCTCTTTTACCTGATAGAAGGCGATAAGTTCGTGCTGAAATCACATAAGCAGGATGTATCTTTCAGCGAACGCCTGAAAGAGGAACCGTCGCTCGACCGTACACTGAACCTGATAGATGCTTTCTTAGCTACCGTTCCTGCAGAGATGAAACAGCCTGCTGAACTGGATTATGCAACCGATTATACAGCCTATCTGATGCAGGAGGATGCAGTCGTTGAAGAAGAACAACCACCTTTGAAACTGTGGGGACAGGAGTTGATTGACGGATTTATCGAAAAGAGCGAAAACGATAGTTCCTCTTTGAAGATGCGATTGCTGGAAACAGAAGATAGCGGAGAACCGTTGCATGAAGAAGAAGAGGAAGAAGATGACAGCTATCTGACGGAAACTTTGGCTAAAATCTACACGAAACAGCAACGATATGATAAAGCACTTGAAATAATTAAAAAATTAAGTTTGAAATATCCAAAAAAAAATGCTTACTTTGCAGACCAAATCAGATTTTTGGAGAAATTGATTATTAACGCAAAATCAAAATAGTAAAAATGTACTTGTTTTTAATTATCCTTATGGTCGTTGCAGCCATCTTAATGTGCTTCATCGTATTGATTCAGAATTCAAAAGGAGGTGGTCTTGCTTCTGGCTTCTCATCTTCAAATGCTATTATGGGTGTTCGTAAAACAACGGATTTCTTAGAGAAAGCCACTTGGAGTCTGGCTGCATTCATGGTAGTGATGAGTATTGTTACGGCATACGCAGTTCATAATGCTCCTGCAGCACATGATGCAATCCTGGAGCAAGCTCAGAAAGAAGAGAAGACCAATCCGTACAACCTGCCTGCAGGTACGGATGCTCCTGCTGCTGAGATGCCGGCGCCTGCTGCTAACGACTCTGCAAACTAATACCCGGCCGGGAGGGCTTTCCGTGCTGTGGATATAAACGAAGCCGCAAATTCTCTTCTGAGTTTGCGGCTTCGTTCTTGTGTGCTTTAAACAATCTACCGGATAACCTGTTTAAGACTTATTCGTGTGAAATATTATAAATCTATATTACAATGACAGAACAACTGAAAAAGAAGCTGAATGATTCGGCTTTGAATCGATGGGGAGCGCTGTTTATCGTTGCATTTACAATGATGGCAGCCTATTATGTGAACGATGTAGTGGCACCGCTGAAGACTATGCTCGAAGCGGAATTGGCATGGAACAGTAAAGATTTCGGCTTATTCACCGGAGCATACAGCTTCCTGAATGTATTCTTGTTGATGCTTATCTGGGGAGGGCTGATCCTCGACCGCTTTGGAATTCGCTTCACCGGAAAGCTGGCTACTATCCTGATGGTGGTAGGTACCGGCCTCGAATACTATGCTATGCTGGCTATGAGCGGTGGCGACTCGATGATTCTTGGTTATAAGGCCGATGTGCTTATCGCTTCGGCAGGGTATTCTATCTTTGGGGTAGGCGCCGAGGTGGCGGGTATTACCGTGACGAAAATGATCGCCAAGTGGTTCAAAGGCAAGGAAATGGCTACGGCAATGGGGGTACAGGTGGCGTTGGCACGTATCGGTTCGCAGGCGGCGTACTCGGTAGCCATCCCTTTGGCGCGTAGCTTTAGCCTCACCACCCCGGTACTTATCGGCCTGGTGGTACTGGCTGGTGGTATGATTGCTTTCTTTGCCTTCTCCATTCTCGACAAGAAACTCGACCGCCAGTTGGTAGCCGAGGGCGATAACAATGAAGAGAAATTCTCGTTTGGCGATGTGAAGTATATTCTGACCAATCCCGGATTCTGGTTGATTGCACTGTTGTGCGTACTCTTCTATTCGTGTGTATTCCCGTTCCAGAAGTTCGCTTCAGAATTGCTGATAACCAAATACGGCATCGACGAGGCATGGGCGGGGACCTACGTCGGGCTTCCGGCTATGGGGGCATTGATCCTTACTCCGATATTCGGCGGATTGGTCGATAGAACCGGTCGGGCTGCCTCTATCATGGTGCTTGGTTCGGCGATGCTGATCTTCGTGCATTTCATCTTTTCTACTTCGATTACCGGCGGATGGGTGGCTATTGGGCTGATGCTGATCCTGGGTATAGCCTTCTCGTTGGTGCCCTCTGCCATGTGGCCGTCGGTTGCCAAAATATTCCCTGCCCGCCAGTTGGGCACAGCTTACGCTTTGATTTTCTTCATCCAGAACATCGGATTATGGGGAATCCCTACCTTGATCGGTTGGGTACTCGAAGAATGCTGCGTTACAAATACAGTCGATGGAGTGAATCAGTACGACTATACGCTGCCCATGCAAATATTTACCGGTATCGCTGTACTCTCACTGGTAGTAGCTTTCTTGTTGAAGGCAGTAGATAAGAAGAAAGGATATCACCTGGAGGAACCCAATATCAAGAAATAAAACGCTGTGGTTGCCGACAAGCAGAAAAAACATATTTTCGACACGGTTCCTTGCCGCAGGCCGGGCATACTGACAGAGTGGGAGGGCGATCGCATTGTGATTGCCTATCCCCGCTTCAGGCGTGCATGGATGCAGCGTTACTTGGTGCCCAAAGGTATGTCGCCATACATCCGGGTGCGCCTGGAAGCACATGGGAGTGCTGTTTGGGAAACCATCGACGGGTGTTCAACGGTGCGCGATATCCTGAAGAAGATGGCCGTGCATTTTGACGGCGAAGACAATTATGAGTCCCGGGTGATCACTTATTTGTATCAGTTGGAAAAGGATGGGTTCATTTCCTTTTACCAATAATGTAAACACTTTTTCAGGAAAGTTGAAAACTGTCCCCGCAGTTACGCACTTACGCGTTTATTCCGGATCATCAGTACAAACATGTGTGTATGCATACATGTTTGTAGGCCCTTATCTTCTCTTCTCCCTGCAAAAATGCAAACCAATCTACCACCTCCCACGCAGGTTGTTAAACATCTGTTTTTCAGTGTGATAGTAGTGTGGTAGATTAAGTTCATCTCCCACAGCATCTCCCACCTCCGTCACTGATTTATTCTGTAAGTATCTAAAAACGTAAACGAAATCCAGTAAAATCAAGTAGGAAATGGCTCTAAAAAAGTTACAGCAGCTATTTTTCATCGTTTCAAAACCGTTTTTACATCGCTTGTTCATCGGGTTTACATTGCTTGATAATTGGCATTACATCGCTTCATAAACCGTTTATCCTCACTGGATCATGTAACTTTCCTCGCTTGATAAACTATTTCTCTTCGCTGTATAAAGGCTTTTGTCTCGCTTCATCATCCTTTTTTCCTCGCTTCAAACGGAGTGTTTCCTCGCTTGAAACAAAGTGTTTCACGGCATGAAACAAAGTGTTTCAAGCGAGGAAACACTTTGTTTGAAGCAATGAAACACCCGCAAAGCTGCCGGCAAACCAATGTTGTCTGGAAGCCGAAAGAAGCAAGGCGAGAACAACTCATACAGAAGCGGGCAAGTGCGCGCGTGCGTTATTTCCCCTCTTCCCGTTCTACTTTGATGATTCCGCCGGTGGTAGGGTTGAAGCTGACTTTTATAGTCGTATTCTTATTGAACATTTCCGGGGCCAGGAATTCCTTGATGCCAAACTGTGTGATTGGTAATTCGCCCTCGAACAGCGTTTTATTCCCCTCTTTCAGTATCACCGAAGCGCGGCCTGGAACATTGTAAGCGATGCCCGTCACATCTTTCTTCTTGCTGTCGACAGGAGTTGCGTTGATAATCTTCGTGTCTTTAAGGGTGATGTAGATGGGTTCGCCTGCCAGGTCGTTAATGGCTACGATGCCCAATTTTTTGGAGAAACGGAAGGCTACCTGTCCGTCCATGCTCTGATTGGGTGTGATGCGGATAATGTATGTTCTTTCTTCCTTGTTGAGGGTGCCCGAGAACATCTCGGTCATGGCGCTTTCCTGTTCGGTGAGGTTGTCTAACATCAGTTTTAGTTGTGCGCCGTCTTTCGGCATATTGTCGGCTTGTCCGCGCACCAGCGCATTTTTGCTCTCGCGTATGCTGTAAATCTCTTTGGCTACCAACTCGGCCATTTTGGCTGTCGAGCTGGCCATCAGTATCTCTTCGGTAAGGAAGTCGCGCGGGTCGGCTTTCTTCTTAGGCTGAATGGAAATGGGGGGAGTAGTTGTGGAAGTTACCGGAACGAAAGGCATATTGATTGACTTAACAATTCCGTCGGGAGTCAGTTCCATGAGCGGCGCTACCGTCTTGTCTTTCAGCTTTACGAAGTATACGCTTTCACTGTCGGGCACGCCGATCGATTTTGCTTTGACACTGGTCAGCTCCCAGTACTCTTGCGGCTCGGTCGATACGTTGGATAAGCGTAAGTAGCGATCGGCATATTTGCTGAATTCTCCGGGGGTGTACTTCACTTTATTGGCTTTAACTTCGATTTCGATCTGCGTTTTGGGCAGCATATATGTTACCCCATAGTCTTTTCCTTGCATCACTCCGGTGACTACCTCTGTTTGAGCATGCACGGCAGTTGCCGCAAACAGCCCTGCCAATATTGTTAACTTTCTCATTCGTTTGAGTTTTATTATCAGTTTCAAGAAGCAAAAATAATCAAGTTTCCCGGAAAAACATCGGTTCTTAACCTTTATTCGCTAACCGCTCTCCAGGCAAACGGCAGGCAGTCGATGATATCGCTGGCTATAAGGCTGACTTCGCCGAGTTTTCTTTCGGCCAAATCGCCCGCCAGACCGTGTACGAACGTGGCGATGACAGCTGCTTTTTCGGGGTCATATCCTTGGGCCAGCAGTGCCAGGACAACTCCTGTAAGTGCATCTCCACTTCCGGCGGTTGCCATACCCGGATTGCCGGTCTGGTTGAAATAACATTTACCCGACGGACAGACCACAGTCGAGTAGGCGCCTTTCAATATCACATACACTTTGGCTGTCCGGGCCAGTTCGCACGCTTTGAGCAGTCGCTGGTATGAGTCTTCGCACGTGCCCACTAGACGTTCGAGCTCTTTGGGGTGCGGGGTGAGGATAGACCCATTGGGCAGCATGCTCAGTAAGTACTTATGATTGGACAAGATATTGAGCGCATCGGCATCCAGCACCAAGGGGGCTTGGCAGTTGCTCAGCAGTTCGAGCAAAGCTGCTTCGGTTTCTTCACTTTGTCCCAGCCCGGGGCCAATACCTACCGCCTGATACTTTTCGGTATCGGTGGGTATGCTGAAGCAGGTTTCGGCTACATCGAGTTCGATCATGGCTTCGGGAACAGCTGTTTGAAGAATCAGACTGTTGGCCTGCGGAACATGTACCGTCAGTAACCCCACGCCCGAACGTAGGCAGGCACGCGCTGCCAGAACCGAAGCTCCCGCCATGCCGCGCGAACCGGCAATAAGGAGCGCATGCCCGAAGTGACCCTTATGAGCGAATTTCTTCCGGGGCTTGACGAGCGACTCAATGGCGTCTCCTTCCAACATTTCGTAATATGTATCGGCATTATCTATACCTTCCTGGCTCAGGCCGATGTCAAGCAGTTCCCATTGACCGGTGTACTCGGCATTCTCGGCGAAGAGGAAAGCCAGTTTGGGTAGTTGCAAGCTCAACGTGATATCGGCTTTGATGATGTTGGCACGGACGTTAAAGGTATTTTCTTCGCACATCAGCCCCGACGGAATGTCGATGGATACTACGGTAGCGGGCGAAGCATTCATGAATTTCACCACGGCAGCAAAGCCGCCGCTCAATGGCTTGTTAAGTCCCGAACCGAACAATCCGTCGATGATGAGATGGGAGGCTGTCAGCACAGGAGGAACAAACTGTGTGGACACTTCCGTAAATTGCACCCCTTCGGTTATCTCGAGCAACTCCTTGTTGGCCAGGCAGTCGGCCGAGAGATCGCCCTTCGTGTTGAACAGATAGGCTTCTATGCGGTATCCCTGTTCGGCCAGCATGCGTGCAACAGCCAGGGCATCGCCTCCGTTATTGCCCGGTCCGGCAAAGACAGCTACCGGTTTATCGGTGTTCCAACGCTTGGTGATGGCATGGGTGATGGCTTTGGCTGCCCGTTCCATCAGGTCGATGGAAGCTATCGGCTCGTTCTCTATGGTGTAGGCATCCACTTTACGAATGCTGCTGGGCGATAATATCTTCATGTGATCGTACTTTAATTTTACTCTTTCGTTGCGCAAATATACGACTTCTTCGATTTTCTTTGGCATCTTCCCGGCTTAAAAGCATACGACTTCCAAATAATAATCGTATTTTTGCAAACTATATATATGAGTAGAATATTAGCCATTGATTACGGTCGCAAGCGTACCGGCATAGCCGTGAGCGATACGATGCAGATTATTGCCAACGGACTGACCACTGTTCCCAGCCATGAATTGCTCGACTTTCTGGTAAATTACGTCGGGCGGGAACCGGTGGAACGCATCCTTGTGGGATTGCCCAAGCAGATGGATAATACGGCTTCCGAAAGCATGAAATATATCGAACCGTTTGTGCGCTCGCTCAAGAAACGGTTGCCCGACATTCCGGTCGAATACGTCGACGAACGTTTTACTTCCGTACTTGCCCACCGCACCATGCTCGAAGCCGGATTGAAAAAGAAAGACCGGCAGAATAAAGCTTTGGTCGACGAAATCAGTGCAACGATCATTCTGCAAACATATCTTGAGAACAAACGTTTTAGTTTCTAAATAAAAACAAGAATAGAATCATGATTTTACCTATTTATGTATACGGTCAGCCGGTGTTGAGAGAAGTGGCAACAGATATTGCCCCCGACTATCCCAACCTGAAAGAACTGATCGTGAACATGTTCGAGACGATGGCGAATGCCGATGGAGTAGGTTTGGCTGCTCCGCAGATCGGGCTTTCCATCCGTGTGGTGGTGATCACCCTCGATCCGCTGTCCGACGAATATCCTGAGTTTAAAGGGTTTAACAAAGTATTTGTCAATCCGCATATCATCGAAACGAACGACGAACTGGTGGCTATGGAAGAAGGTTGCCTCAGTTTGCCAGGCATTCACGAATCGGTAAAGCGGAGCAATAAAATCCATGTGAAATACATGGACGAGAACTTCAAGGAGTACGACGAAGAAGTAGAAGGGTACCTGGCCCGTGTCATGCAGCACGAATTCGACCATCTGGACGGGAAAATGTTTATCGATCACATCTCCCCGCTCCGCAAACAGATGATCCGTGCTAAGCTGAATGCCATGCTTCAAGGCAAGGCCCGCAGCTCGTACAAAATGAAGCAAGTTCAAAAAAATAGCAAATGATGCTCAAATTGAAATAAAATATCTTATTTTTGCACCCAACTTTTTAAAAACTTCCCAGTATGGATACCATTCAGATAAAAGATAAGACTTTCGCCATATCAATCCCGGCGGAAGATATTCAGAAAGAAGTGGCGCGCGTGGCCGGTGAAATCAATCGCGATCTGGCCGACAAGAACCCCTTATTTCTCAGCGTTCTGAATGGAGCTTTCATGTTTACGTCCGATCTGATCAAGCAGATCACCATCCCATGCGAAATTTCATTCGTGAAGCTGGCTTCCTACCAGGGGGTTTCTTCTACAGGAACTATCAAAGAAGTCATCGGGATCAATGAAGACATTTCAGGCCGTACCATCGTTATCGTCGAAGATATTGTGGATACGGGCCTGACCATGCAACGGCTGATCGAAACTTTAGGAACCCGCGGGCCGAAAGAGATCCGTATCGCTTCACTCCTGCTTAAACCCGATAAGTTGAAAGTGGATTTGAGCATAGACTATGTAGCAATGTGCATTCCAAACGATTTCATCGTGGGTTACGGATTGGATTATGACGGATACGGACGGAACTATGCTGACATATACACGGTAGTTGAATAAAGCGAAGTCGTGTAGACTTCGAGAAACATATACCAGTTACTAAATTATAAAAATGTTGAACATTATTATTTTCGGTGCTCCCGGTTCAGGCAAGGGAACACAGAGTCAACGTATTGTTGAGAAATACGGTATTGGTCACATCTCCACCGGAGAGGTGCTTCGTGCTGAAATAAGTTGCGGCACAGAGTTGGGTAAGATTGCACAAGGGTATATCGATCACGGGAACTTGATTCCCGACGAACTAATGCTGGACATCCTTGCGGGTGTGCTGGATTGTAAGGAAAATAGTAAAGGCGTTATCTTTGATGGTTTTCCACGTACTATTCCGCAAGCTGAAGCGTTGAAAGAGATGCTGAAAAGGCGGGGGCAGGATGTTTCGGTTATGCTCGATCTGGATGTACCCGAAGATGAGTTGATGACTCGTCTGATTAATCGCGGAAAAGATTCCGGCCGGGCCGACGACAACGAAGAAACAATCCGGAAACGTCTGGATGTGTATCACACGCAGACCTGTCCGCTTAAAGAGTATTACAAGAAAGAAGGCAAGTACCGGCATATCCGGGGAATGGGAACATTCGACGATATCTTTGGTCAGATCTGCCAACATATAGAAAATTTATAAATACCCCATACACGTGGCTGAATCGAATTTTGTTGATTATGTAAAGATATACTGCCGATCCGGAAAGGGTGGGAGAGGATCTACGCACATGAGGCGCGAGAAGTATGTCCCCAACGGAGGTCCCGACGGAGGCGACGGAGGCAGAGGAGGCCATGTTATCTTGCGTGGTAACCGGAACTACTGGACACTGCTCCACTTGCGGTACGACCGTCATGCGATGGCCGAACACGGTGAGTCGGGAAGTAAAGCCCGCAGTTTTGGCAAGGACGGTAAAGATAAAATTATCGAAGTACCCTGTGGAACAGTGGTGTACAATGCCGAAACAGGCGAGTATATCTGCGACGTTACTGATCACGAACAGGAGGTAATCCTGCTTAAAGGTGGCCGTGGCGGACAGGGAAACTGGCATTTCCGTACGGCAACCCGTCAGGCGCCGCGCTTTGCACAGCCTGGCGAACCGATGCAGGAAATGACAGTGATCATGGAGCTGAAACTGCTGGCCGATGTCGGTTTGGTGGGATTACCCAATGCCGGTAAATCGACCTTGCTTTCGTCCGTATCGGCTGCCAAACCGAAAATTGCCGACTATCCGTTTACTACCCTCGAACCCAATCTGGGGATCGTCTCTTATCGCGATGGAAAGTCGTTCGTGATGGCCGATATACCAGGAATTATCGAAGGAGCCAGCGAAGGGAAAGGACTGGGACTCCGGTTCCTGCGCCACATCGAACGCAACTCGTTGTTGCTTTTCATGGTACCTGCCGATAGTGACGATATTCGCAAGGAATACGATGTGTTATTGAATGAACTGCGTACGTTCAACCCCGAAATGCTCGATAAACAGCGGGTGCTGGCTATCACAAAATGTGATATGCTAGACCAGGAACTCATGGACGAAATAGAGCCGACACTGCCCGAAGGGGTTCCGCATGTGTTTATCTCTTCGATTACCGGACTGGGTATCAATGTGCTGAAAGATATCCTCTGGGAAGAACTGAACAAGGAAAGCAACAAGATAGAGGCACTGGTACATCGTCCGAAGGATGTAAGCCGCCTGCAACAGGAACTCAAGGATCAGGGAGAAGACGAAGATTTGCTGTATGAGTATGAAGACGAAGGCGAGGACGACCTAGAGTACGAATACGAAGAAGAAGATTGGGAAGACGAATGATAGCAATTACCGAAGATAGAAGAATGTTGGGATATGGGTCGCTGGGCGCCTATCCCGACATTATTCATTTTGTGACTACCCGTCGAGGAGGGTGCAGTGAAGGGGCATATGCTTCATTCAACTGTTCGCCTTTCTCGGGCGACCGGGAGGAGCATGTACGCAGCAATCAGGACTCTTTGTGCGAAAGTTTGCTGCAACGTCCGCTCGAATTGGTCATCCCTCATCAGGTACACGGTGTACGTTGTCTGGTAGTGGATGAAACCTATCTGCAGGCTGCTCCTGCGCAAAAACAAGAGTGGCTCGAAGGAACGGATGCGCTGCTCACGGCCGAACCGGGGTATTGTTTGTGCATTTCTACTGCCGATTGCGTACCGGTGCTGTTGTATGACAAACGCCTCCAGGCAATAGCTGCCGTACATGCCGGATGGCGGGGTACAGTGGAGGGTATTGTAGAGCGCACCATGCAGTGCATGCGCACTGTATTCGGAACAAAAGGTGAGGATGTCATTGCTTGCATCGGTCCGGGTATATCGCTTCAGGCATTTGAAGTAGGGGGAGAGGTGTACGAAGCTTTTCTGCGGAAAGGATACGACATGGCGCAAATAGCCTGCTGGAACGAAGAAACCGAAAAACATCACCTGGATCTGTGGGAAGCCAATCGCCGGCAGTTGCTCGACTTCGGCGTACCTGCCGCGCAGATTGAAACGGCTGGTATTTGTACCTATACGAATCAGGAACAGTTCTTCTCCGCTCGCCGGTTGGGTATCCACTCAGGGCGTATCTTGTCGGGGATTATGATTATAAGAAAATAGTAAGAAACAATCTATGTTTACCATACGTGTATCTCAGGAATTGAAGAATGCTTGCCCCGGTTTTGCCGGAGTAGCTGTGTATGCCGAAGTGAAAAATACGGTGTATTGTGAAGGGCTTTGGGAAGAGATCAGCAGTTTTACCCAGGAACTGATCGCAACAACACAGATGGATGATATCAAACGTCAGCCGGTTATTGCTGCCACGCGCGAAGCTTACAAACGTTGCGGAAAAGACCCGGGTCGCTATCGCCCTTCAGCGGAAGCTTTGCGGCGCAGGTTGATGCGTGGTATTCCTTTATATCAGATTGATACATTGGTCGATTTGATCAATCTTGTCTCCCTCCGTACGGGATACTCTATCGGTGGTTTCGATGCGGACAAGATACAGGGATGCGAGCTGGAGCTGGGTATCGGTCGAGCCGAAGAACCGTTTGAAGGTATTGGCAGAGGAGTACTCAATATTGAAGGGCTTCCGGTATACCGGGATGCTGCAGGGGGTATTGGTACGCCTACCAGTGACGACGAACGCACGAAGATGGATCTGGGTACGACTCATATTTTGGCCATCATCAATGGGTATAGTGGGTGGAAAGGCTTAGAAGAAGCAGCAGAGATGATACAGAAGTTACTGCAAAGTCATGCCGGGACTGGCAACTGCCAATTTGTTTACTTTGAATAAGGATTATCGTATGAAGAACACGCTATATATCTTACTGTTTTTATCTTTTCCCATCCTTGCCAAAGCGCAAACACCGTTCTCGAATATGGAGGTCAGCCATATCCGGGTAGCTACTCCCGGCCTGTTTGCCGGTAGCAAGAAGCTGACATTGCATTTTGATTCCATCGCTTCCAATGGATTTGTCTTCCCGCTACCTGGTGCTAAGCTTATCTCGGCTTATGGGGGTAAACGCGGCCATAGTGGTGCCGATATAAAAACCTGTGCCAAAGATACGATCCGGTGTGCATTTGATGGAGTAGTACGTTTGGCGAAACCCTATGCAGCGTATGGAAATGTGGTGGTAGTGCGGCACGATTGCGGCCTGGAAACCATTTACAGCCATAACCATACTAATTTTGTAAGTAGCGGAGATACGATAAAAGCCGGTCACCCCATCGGCTTGACTGGACGTACCGGTCGTGCAACGACTGAACACTTGCACCTGGAAGTCCGCCTGAACGGTCAGCACTTCAATCCGGACTTACTATTCGATTTTCGGACTGGCGAACTGCGCAAAGGAGCCATTCAGTGTACACAATCGGGTAAAGGCGTGCAGGTAAAGGCGGTGAAGCCTTAGCACAACATTCGTCCTTAGCCGTGAAGTTCTATTCGACAAACTTTATACAAACAGGTTTGTCTACTTGAATATCCAGCTTCGTATCGGTCAATAATCCGGTTTCAATGTCGCGCAGATATACCTGGATGACATTGCTGTCGCGACAAGCCACCAACAAATACTTTCCATTCGGAGTGATATTGAAGTTGCGCGGGTGGATTCCCGTTAGCTGATAACCGGCTTTGGTCAGTGTTCCGTCGTTTTCATTGATGCGGAAAACAGCCAGCCCGTCAGCTTGTAGTCGATTGCTGGCGTAGAGGAACTTCCCATCCGGGCTGATGTGGATATCAGCACTACCCCGTGCTCCCACTGTATCCGAAGCGATTGTCTGGATTTCTTTCAACATCCCGTCAGAATATTCGAAAGCATTAACCATGCCCGAAAGCTCATTAATCAGATAAGCATATCTGCCGTTACTACTGAATGTCAGGTGGCGAGGACCGGCACCCGGCGTTACACTGAATGCGTCCAGGGTATCCATGGTAAGATGGGCTGTTTCCTTTTCTGATTTAGGCTGTACTATAAACTTGTGAATCTTATCTGTTCCTAAATCAGTTACCAGAAGATATTTTCCATCGGGGGTGAAGACGGCGCAGTGTGCGTGCGGCTGGTTTTGTCGATCCTTATCCATCCCGCTTCCTTTGAACTGGAATACAGTGGGCGAGGGCAGTAACTTTCCATCATCGGCCAATGTCAAGACCGACAAGCAGCCACCTTTATAATTGGCCGTTACTACCAACTCTCCGTTTGTCGATATATAACAAGGTCCTTTCCCATCCGTCGGCTGACTGTTCAGTTGTTGCAAAACTCCAGTCTCTTTATCGAAAGCGAACGCTGTTACTGCCGATTGTTCATCCGTTTCCGTCACTGCATACACAAATCTTCCGTCCAGCGATAGAGTAAGGTAAGATGGATTTTCCACCACTGCCTCACTGAGCGGAGTCGTTACGCCGCTCTCTTCGTCAAAGCGAAAAGTGTAAATACCTTTGCTCTCACCTGTGGTGTATGTGCCTACCAGCATTGTCAGCTCACTTCTATTGCTTGCGCTTTCAACTGTTGGTTGGGTACTTTTCTTGGGTGAACAGCTACCTATTGCCATGCCAACGGCACATATTCCAAGCATCTCTTTCATCATGATCGAAAAAATAAAGGGGTTTCAATACGGGCAAAGATAACCTCCACTAACCTGCCTTTACCTTAAGCCCGGTTGAACAACCCTGTTTTCTCTCGGTCAGCAAGATTTTGACGGTCAGCAAGTTCTTTGCTCCTAATTATTAGTACCTTTGAAAAAACGGAAAAAGCAG
>JAVBVA010000128.1:0-32449 GCA_031554665.1 Bacteroides sp.
AGTAATGAAACACTCTGTTTCAAAGGATGAAACACTTTGTTTCAGCAGCATGAAACACTTTCTACCCACCAATAACCACCTCAACACCCCGCGTGACGAATCCCTCCAAAAGTGACGAATGAATGGTGAATAAATCAGCCACCCGTCACGGTATATTCAGTTGATAACCAAACAGTAAACTCTCAAACCGTGACGACGTGACGAATAAAATCACTTTTTCGTCACAGAAAAGAGGAAGCACCCATCCACAACAGGGCATCCGTTTAATAACCTTTACAAAGTTGTTGAGCGAACACCCTGATATTAAATTTCTTGAGGGAATGGTGATTCGTGCTCGTTGTTCGTCGATAAAAATCCCCGGTTGGTAAGTATTTCCGCACTCCTTAATCTTTTTACAGCTAAAATTGTTTACTTTGTATCAATTTACCGTATTAGCACGCCGAATGAAACGAAAGTGGATAAAGTGGGTGAGTTGGATTGTGCTTACCCCCATATTACTATTTATGCTCCTGATGGTACTTCTCTATGTACCCCCCGTCCAGAATTTTCTGAAGCGGGAGGCTACTATGTATGCCTCAGAAGCCACCGGCATGCAAATACAAGTGCGCCGTATCGACTTGCGTTTCCCGCTCAATTTGTTAGTTCGTGGTGTCGAAGTGGTGCAGAAAAACGACACACTGCTGATGCTCGAAAGCCTGAACGTGCGTGTCAAAGCCTGGCCGCTGCTGCAAGGCAAGGTCGAGGTCAATGAAGTGGGTTTACGTAATGCACGTGTGAACTCGGCCGGCCTGATAGAAAGTATGCAGGTGGAGGGTGTGTTAGGTGCGTTCACCCTTCGGGCCAATGCCGATCTGGAAGCACAGGCAGCGGTGATCAACCAGGTAGTCTTGTCGGATACACATGTGCGCCTGACGATGAGACCCGATACCACAGTTGCGCCTGTCGATTCTACAGCTACCGATATTCGTTGGAACATTGCCCTGCGCAACCTGGACTTGAAGAATGTATCGTTCATCATGATTCAACCCGAAGACAGCCTGTATATGGGAGGGCATATCGGCGAAGCCTTGCTAAAGGATGCTGTGGCCGATCTCGGGCGTCAGGCCTATGGCTGGCAAGAGTTTCTGCTCAGTGGCGCTTCGGCCATGTACAAGGTAGGGAAGTCCGATGAGCGTATTCAGGGATTTAACCCGTCGAACATCAGTGTGCGCGATATCCGTATCGGAATAGACTCCGTGTTTTATGAAGGGAAAAAGGTCAATGCCGTGATTCGCGAATGTTCGCTCAACGAACGCTCGGGACTACGCATCGACACCCTTAACGGCCGTGTGCAGGCCAGCCATAACGGCATAGAGGTGCCTTACCTCCGTCTGAAAACTAATCACTCGGAGATGAACTTCAACCTGAAAACGGGCTGGGATCTGACTAATATCCTTACTTCGGGCGAACTCTCCACCCGCTTTAATGCCTATATCGGCAAGCAAGATGTCATGCTGTTTGCCGGTGCAATGTCCCCAAAGTTTCAGGAAGAATATCCCTTCCGTCCGCTGGTTATTCAGGCAGGCGTAGAGGGTAGCCTGGACCAAATGCGCATCTCCCAACTTCGTGCCGAACTGCCGGGAGCTTTCTCGCTGCATGGCGAAGGCGAACTACATCACATTACAGACAGTGTGAACCGTTCGGCCAAGGTCGATCTGGACATGATTACCGGCAACCTGCACTTCCTTACCGAACTGGCAGGCATGGCCGACCGCTTAGCCATCCCCGACAGCATCCGCATGAAGGCTCGTCTCGGCATGGACGGAAAGGCGTATAAAGCCGATATGGAGATACATGAGCAGCAGGGAGCCGTACTGCTAAAAGCTCTTTTCGACCAGGCTACCGAAGCCTATCAAGCCGATCTGGCAGTCACCGGCCTGCAAGTACATCACTTCCTGCCGAAAGATTCCATCTACGAATTTGCAGCCTCCGCTTCGTTGAAGGGCAGGGGAGTGGACGTTACTTCCTACCGCTCTAATGCCGTTGTCCAGGCAACGGTCGACACCCTGCATTACGGACGTTATCATCTGGCCAATATACAGTTGGATGGCGTATTGAAGAACGCTGTCGCTACAGGTAAACTCTCTTCGGATAATGCGTTGGTGCAACTCACCGCTGATGGCGAATACAACCTGGCTCACCATTACCTCGACGGAAAGGTGAGCGTCAATGCTACCCGCATCGACCTGCGCGAAATAGGTATTCTGCCCGAGTTGCAGAAACGTCCGCTGGCTTTTCAGCTGGATGCCGAAGCCCGCAAGGATTTCATTACCGCCAAGCTTACCTCGGGCGACCTGCTGCTCGACCTTGATATCCGTTCCGGTGTCGATCCGCTTATCAAGCAAAGCGAGAAGTTCGTCGACTTGCTGGCGATGCAGATAAAAAACAAACTGTTAGATCATAGCGCTCTCCGGCAGATGTTGCCTACTGCCCGCATCACCTTCAATGCCGGCAAGAACAACCCGTTGGCCTGGTATCTGGCCGAAAGTAAGATCAGCTACAACCTGGCGGCTTTCCGTTTCAATGCTTCGCCGGAGCGGGGGCTTAACGGAAGGGCGTACGTCAACTCCCTGAAGATAGATACCTTGCAACTCGATACCGTTTACTTTGCTGCCCGGCAGGATACGTCGCATATTCAGTTGCGGGGCGGTGTCGTCAATACCGCAAAGAATCCGCACATCTGCTTCAAAGCCGGTGTTACAGGCGAGATACGTACCAACGATGCCGAACTGACGGTTGACTTCGAGAATGCCAAAGGCGAAACCGGACTCTTGCTCGGTGTGCGAGCCCGTCCGCGACGGAGCGGCGACGGGTTGGTTATCAACATCATCCCCGATAATCCCGTCGTGGCTTTCCGCAAGTTTAAGTTTAAGGACAATAACAACTGGCTGTATCTGCACAACAACATGCGCGTATATGCCAGCATCGATATGGAGGGAACGGATGGAAACGCTTTCAAAATGCAATCGGTTCGCGAAGATACAACTTCGCTTCAGAATATGAACGTAGAAATCCAGCGCATCCGTCTGGCCGAGTTGAGCGAGTTGTTGCCTTACTTCCCCGAAGTATCCGGACTACTCTCGGCCGAGGTGCATTATGTACAAAAGCCCGAGTCGCCTTTCGAAATAGCTGCCGAAGCCACTATCGACGAGCTGGCCTACCAGAAACAACGCATTGGCGATGTGACGTTGGGTGCTACGTGGTTGCCCGGTGTAGGCGGTAAGCAACACATCAACACCTACCTCACGCACGAGAACGAAGAGATTATGACGGCCGATGGAGCCTTGTATCCCATTGGACCCACCACGGACAGCATCGTGGTCAATGCCAACCTCGAACACTTCCCGTTGAAGATAGCCAACGCCTTTGTGCCCGACCAGATAGCGACGTTGAGCGGTGATCTGGACGGCGAACTACACCTCAGCGGAAGTAGTGCCAAACCACTGCTCAACGGACAGTTGTTGCTCGATAGCGTATCGATCTATGCCCGCCAGGCAGGTGCCCGTTTTACGTTCGACGACCGCCCGATGAAGGTGGAGAACAGTCGCGCCGTGTTCGATAAGTTTGCTATTTATACCACCAGCAAGAATCCGTTCACCATCGACGGCTATGTAGACTTCCGCGATATGAGCAAGCCTACTGCCAACCTGAAGCTGGACGCCAGGAACTATACCCTGCTTAATGCACCCCGTACGCGCGAAAGTTTGGTATACGGCCGGGTGTATGTAGATTTGAACTCTACCCTACGCGGTCCGCTCGATGCATTAGTGATGCGGGGGAATATTAATTTGTTGGGTAATACCGACGTCACGTATGTGCTCACCGACTCCCCCTTGTCTGTGCAAGACCGTCTCGGCGACCTGGTTACATTTGTTTCGTTCAGCGATACCGCTTCACTTCACAAAGAGGAAGAACAGAAACTTGCACTGGGCGGCATGGATCTGATGATGACTATACACATTGAACCGGCCGTACGTCTCAAAGCCGACTTAAGTGCCGACCGCAGCAGCCGGGTGGAACTGATGGGCGGTGGCGACCTCTCGTTGAAATACTCTCCGCGTGGCGATATGACCCTCTTCGGACGCTATACCCTCTCGGGTGGAATGATGAAATACGCCCTCCCCGTTATTCCGTTGAAAGAGTTCCAGATCAATAATGGAAGTTACGTGGAATGGACGGGCGACCTGATGGATCCGATGCTCAATTTCAAGGCTACCGAACGTACCCGTGCATCCGTTGCTAATGACGACGGTTCGTCGCGGATGGTGAACTTCGACCTTTCTGTGGTAGTAAAGAACCGGCTCGACGACCTTTCATTGGCTTTCGAAATCGAAGCTCCCGATGATACAGGCATTCAGTCCGAACTCGCCTCGAAAGGTGCCGATGAGCGCAATCAGTTGGCAGTGGCCATGCTTGTTTCCGGAATTTATATGCCCGACATAGGTAAAACCAGTGGAGGTGGAATCAATGTCGATAATATTGCAGGCAACCTGTTGACGAGTCAGTTTAATTCTCTGATGAGCAATACGATCAAGGGAGGTAGCCTGAACGTCGGGATGGAAGGTCGCGATAGTTCGGACGGACGGCAAACCGACTTTACCTTCAAGTACTCACAGCGGTTGTTCAGCGACCGGGTGCAAGTGGTCCTCGGCGGACGGGTATCTACCGGAGCCAATGCCCAGAACGATACCGAATCGTTTATCGACAACATATCCGTGGAATACCGCCTTGACGCTGCCGGGACCCGTTATATACGGTTGTTCCACGATAAGACGTACGATAACCTTGATGGCGAAATCACCGAAACAGGTGTCGGCTTGGTGCTCCGTAAGAAGCTCGACCGCCTGAGCGAACTGTTTATATTTAAAAAGAAGAAGTAGCTTCGGAAGAAAGAAAAAAATGAAGAAGAAACCGGAATACATACGCAGGAAGATACGAATAGCCGCAGGAGTCAGTGCAGTGGCCTGTTGGCTGGTGGCGGTGTGCATGCTGACAGCCTGTTCCACAACCAAGCATCTGCCCGAGGGCGAAGTTCTTTATACCGGCTATAAGACTACAGTCAACGACCGCTCCAATACCAAAACAGGAGACATAGCTATGGGCGAGATTGACGCAGCGCTCGACAAATCACCCAGTACAAAGATGTTCGGCGTGCTCCCTATACCTATTAAAGTATGGGCATATAATCGCTATGCCCGTTACGACAAAGGTTTCGGCCGGTGGATGTACAACCGCTTTGCTGCCGATCCGCCTGTCTTTATCTCTGCTGTCAATCCCGAAGTGCGTGCCAAGGTGGCTACCAACATCCTGCACGATTACGGTTACTTCAACGGGGCGGTAAAATCGACTGTTATTCCCGATAAAGGCAAGGATAGTCTCAAGAAAGCTTCCGTGGAGTACATTGTCGATATGCGTAACCCGTATTACATCGACACCATCTATTACGAACGTTTCAACAAACGGATGATGACCTTGATGGAACGCGGTCGCCGCCGTACCTTGCTCAAACCCGGCGATCAGTTCAATGTTCCTCTGCTTGACGAAGAACGTTCGCGTATCAGTACCCAGCTTCGCAATCGTGGGTATTACTATTTTCGTCCCGATTACTTTACCTATCAGGCCGATACCACACTCGTACCCGGTGGGCATATCAGCCTGAAACTAATACCCGTTCCCGGTTTGCCCGATGCGGCAAAGAAACCTTACTTTGTGGGTAATACCAATGTCTACCTGATGGGCAAAGGAGGCGAAGCTACCAATGACAGCCTGCGTTACAAAGATATCACCATTTACTATCACGATAAACTACAGGTCCGCCCTAATATGATGTACCGCTGGCTGCACTATCAGGCATACGCGCGCAACGACTCCGTCCGTGCCGATCAGCAGACGGGTCTTTACAGTGAATATCGCCAAAAGCGTATTCAGGAACGTATTGCCCAGCTCGGTATCTTCAAATATATCGATATGCAATACACCCCACGCGATACCACGAATGTGTCCGACACGCTCGACCTGAACGTGCATGCCGCTTTCGATAAACCCTACAATGCCCAGCTGGAGCTCAATGTGGTAACGAAGAGCAACGATCAGACCGGTCCCGGTGCTGCCTTTACTCTCACTAAGAACAACGTGTTCGGTGGTGGTGAGACATGGGACATCAAGCTCAAAGGCTCGTATGAGTGGCAGACGGGTGGAGGAGATAACAGTTCGCTGATGAACAGTTGGGAGTATGGCCTTTCGTCGTCGCTTACCTTTCCCCGGGTACTGCTTCCCAAGTTTGGCAAGCATGAGTACGACTTTCCCGCTACGACCACCTTCCGGGTGTATGCCGATCAGCTGAACCGTGCCAAATACTACGAACTTCTCAGCTTTGGTGGGAGCGTGGCATATAACTTCCAACCCAAACGGGTGAGTCGTCACAGCGTGATTCCGTTCCGCTTGTCGTTCAATGTGTTGCAGAATGAGACCGAAGCATTCATCGATAAGGTGAAAGACAATCCATCGCTTTACAGCAGTTTGCGTAACCAGTTCATTCCGGCGATAGAATACATTTATACCTACGATAATTCCACGGTGCGTGGTGTGAACAATCCGATTTGGTTTCAGGCCGATGCTACCTCGGCGGGTAACATCACCTCGTGTATTTACCGGTTGGCAGGTCGCGATTTCAACGAGAAGAACAAGGAATTTATCGGTACCCCTTTCGCACAGTTCCTGAAGCTCAATACCGAGTTCCGCTATCTGTGGAATATTGACAAGAACCAGAGCATCGCCACCCGCTTCACTGCCGGAGTGATCTGTGCGTATGGCAATGTCGATGTAGCTCCTTACAGCGAACAGTTTTATGTGGGCGGTTCCAACAGTTTGCGTGCCTTTACCGTGCGTAGCATTGGCCCCGGTGGCTTCCAGCCTGCCGATAGTACCTACATCGATCAAACCGGAGATATCCGTCTCGAAGCCAATGCCGAATACCGGTTCCGTATCTTTGGCGACTTGCACGGCGCTATTTTCCTCGATGCCGGTAACGTGTGGTTGCTTCGCGAAGATGCCGACCGCCCCAATGCCAAGTTCACTTTCAAGGACTTTGCCAAGCAGATTGCTGTTAATACCGGAGTCGGTATCCGTTATGACATGGGGTTCCTGGTGTTCCGTTTAGATTGCGGTGTGGCGCTTCATCTTCCATACGACACCGGACGTAAAGGATATTACAATATCACCGGCCCGTTTGGTAAAAGTTTAGGTTATCATTTTGCCATCGGATATCCATTCTAATTAACAAATTTACCCTATCTTTGCAAGGTTTTCAAGAAACAACATCACTAACCATTTTTAACAATATACTTATGAAACCTACTTTATTTGTACTCGCTGCCGGTATGGGCAGCCGTTACGGTGGTCTGAAACAGATGGATGGCCTCGGCCCCAGCGGCGAAACAATTATGGACTACTCTATCTACGATGCCATCCGCGGCGGATTCGGCAAAGTGGTATTCGTTATCCGTAAGGATTTCGAACAAGATTTCCGTGAAAAGATTCTGAGTAAATACACGAACCACATCCCGGTGGAACTGACGTTTCAGGCTTTAGACAGCCTGCCTGAAGGCTTCACCTGTCCGGCCGACCGCGTGAAACCGTGGGGTACCAACCATGCTGTGTTGATGGGTAAAGGTGTGATCAACGAACCGTTTGCCGTGATCAATGCCGACGACTTCTACGGTCGCGACAGCTTCGCCGTACTGGGTAAGGAGTTGACCGAGATGGCTGGTAAGGAGAACGATTACTGCATGGTGGGCTACCGCGTGGGTAACACCTTGAGCGAAAGTGGTTCCGTAGCTCGTGGTGTGTGCGAAACAGATGCCGAAGGCTACCTGACTACCGTTGTAGAGCGTACTGCCATCGAACGCATCGATGGCAAAGTATCGTTCAAAGACGAGAACGACCAGTTGGTAACGATCGCCGACAACACCCCGGTATCGATGAATATGTGGGGTTTCACTCCCGACTACTTCGGCTACTCGGAAGAATACTTCAAAGAATTCCTTACAGAGAATATGGACAATTTGAAGAGCGAATTCTTCATTCCGTTGATGGTGAACAAACTCATTGTAGAAAATACAGCTCGTGTGAAAGTACTTGATACCACCAGCAAATGGTTCGGCGTAACGTATGCTGCCGACCGTCCTGAAGTGGTAGCCAAGATACAGGCGCTGGTTGATGCCGGCGAGTATCCTGCCAAGCTGTTTTAAAATAATAATCTTTTTATTCTATATTTCCTTCTTTATGACGGAGAATATAAGAACACCCGGCTTTACATTTAAGTGTGTAGAGTCGGGTGTCCTCATTCTAAATCACTACCTTTGCACCCAAATTCATCAAATATACATCGAAAGTGATTTCTGTAGAACAACTCAAAGTAGAATTCAATGCGACGCCGCTCTTCGAAGAAGTGTCGTACATCATTAATAAGAAGGATCGCATTGCACTGGTAGGTAAGAATGGTGCGGGCAAATCGACCATGCTCAAGATACTGGCCGGGATGCAGTCGCCCACATCGGGCACGGTAGCTGTTCCGCGCGATACCACCATTGGCTACCTGCCGCAGGTGATGATCCTGACCGACAACCGTACGGTGATGCAGGAAGCCGAACAGGCTTTCGACCATATCTTCGACCTGCAGGCCGACTTGGAACAGATGAACCGGCAGTTGGCCGAACGCACGGACTACGACTCGGAGGAGTACCACAAACTGATAGACCGCTTCACGCATGAGAACGACCGCTTCCTGATGATGGGGGGCACGAATTTTCAGGCCGAGATAGAACGTACGCTCATGGGCCTCGGTTTCGACCGGAAGGATTTCGACCGTCCCACTTCGGAGTTCAGCGGCGGGTGGCGCATGCGTATCGAACTGGCCAAACTCTTGTTGCGCCGTCCTGATGTACTATTGCTCGACGAGCCCACTAATCACTTGGATATCGAAAGTATCCAATGGCTGGAGACATTCCTCGCCACACGTGCCAATGCCGTGGTGCTGGTGAGCCACGACCGGGCCTTCCTGAACAATGTGACTACCCGTACCATCGAAATCAGTTGCGGACAGATCTATGACTATAAGGTGAAGTACGATGATTTTGTGGAACTGCGTAAGGAGCGTCGTGAGCAACAGATGCGTGCCTACGAGAACCAGCAGAAACAGATACAGGATACGGAGGACTTCATTGAACGTTTCCGATACAAAGCCACGAAAGCCGTGCAGGTACAAAGCCGCATCAAGCAACTGGAGAAGATAGACCGAATTGAGGTAGACGATGAGGACAACTCTTCGCTCCGCCTGAAATTTCCGCCCGCCAGTCGGAGCGGCAGTTACCCGGTGATCTGCGAAGATACGGAGAAGGCATACGGCCAGCATGTGGTGTTCCATGATGTGAACCTCACCATCAACCGGGGAGAAAAGATAGCTTTTGTTGGTAAGAACGGTGAAGGTAAGTCTACACTTGTAAAGTGCATCATGAACGAGATTGAGTTTGGTGGTAAGCTCACCATCGGCCACAACGTACAGATCGGATACTTTGCCCAGAACCAGGCACAGATGTTGGATGAGAGCCTGACGGTGTTCGATACCATCGACCGGGTAGCTGTAGGCGATATCCGGTTAAAGATTCGCGATATACTCGGTGCTTTCATGTTTGGCGGTGAAGCATCGGACAAGAAGGTGAAAGTGCTCTCGGGCGGCGAACGTACCCGTCTGGCGATGATTAAGCTACTCCTTGAACCGGTTAACTTTCTCATTCTCGACGAACCTACCAATCACCTCGACATGCGATCAAAGGATGTACTGAAGGACGCCATCCGCGAGTTCGACGGAACGGTGGTGATCGTCAGCCATGATCGCGAATTCCTTGATGGACTGGTGACGAAAGTCTATGAATTCGGTGGTGGACTGGTACGTGAGCACATGGGCGGTATCTACGACTTCTTGCAGAAAAAGAAGATCGAAAGCCTGAATGAATTGCAGAAAGGTCCCTCGCTATCGGTATCTCCCACTGTCGACACGGCATCGAAGAGCGCTGAACCTGCTCAGGTATCGGAAAACAAGCTCTCCTACGAATCGCAGAAAGAATTGAATAAGAAGCTAAAGAAACTCGGAAAACAGGTGGCCGACTGTGAAGAGGAAATCGAACAAATTGAATCGGCTATCGACATCCTTGAACAACAAATGGCTACACCCGCAGGTGCCTCGGATATGACTCTGTACGAAAAGCATCAAAAGCTGAAACAACAACTTGCCCGTGCCGAGGAAGCATGGGAGTCGGCGTTGATGGAACTGGAAGAAAATACGAATTAAAGAACTAAAGTTAGGGGATTAAGAGTTGCTTCCGAGTAGGAAATTCTTTATCCCTAATTTTTTAATCTCTTAATTCCTCCCCCGAAAACCTTTGTATCTGCAAATTTGTTTATATATTCGCAACAATATTTTGCGAATATTTATTCGTTCAAACATCAATAAATCATTTTTTAATGAAAACAAACTATTTACCTGTCTTCGCATTCTGCCTGTTGGCTACAGGATGCAATGGCCCGAAAGAAGCACCCCTGACATCGGGTGTAGACCGTGCCAATCTCGACACGACTGCCCTTCCGGGGACTGACTTTTACGAATTTGCCTGTGGAGGCTGGATGAAAGACCATCCGCTCGCCGGTGAGTATTCTCGTTTCGGCTCGTTCGATATGCTGGCCGAGAACAACCGCAAACAATTGAACGGACTCATTGAAGCACTCGCCGACAGTACACACGAGGCCGGTACTATAGCTCAGAAAGTGGGTGACCTGTACAAAATTGCCATGGACAGCGTGAAGCTGAACGCTGACGGGACAACACCCATCAAGGCGGAACTGGATGAAATTGATGCGCTGAAAGACAAGTCGGCCATCTATCCGCTGATTGCCGGAATGCAGAAAAAAGGTATCTCACCCTTCTTCTACTTATACGTAGCTGCCGATCAGAAAAATAGTTCGATGAACATGGTGCATACGTACCAGGGCGGACTGGGTATGGGTGAGCGCGACTATTACTTAGATAACGATAAGGATACCAAAAAGATACGTGACCAGTACATGGTGCACATCGGCAAGATGTTCCTGTTGGCCGGATATGATGGAGCTGTTGCTCAAAGAGCAGTAAAGGCCGTCATGGGCGTTGAGAACCGTTTGGCGAAAGCTGCCCGTGCACAAGCCGATCTGCGCGATCCGCATGCTAATTATAACAATCTGGCAATGGATGAGTTGAATAAGGTTTTTGCACCGTTCGACTGGAAGGTATATCTGACCACTGCCGGACTTCCTGATATTAAGACTGTAGATGTAGGTCAGCCGGATGCCATGAAAGAAGTAGCCATTGTAATCAACACCATGCCTATGGATGACCTGAAGCTATACTTGCAATGGTGCCTGATAGATGCGGCTGCTCCTTATCTGAACGATGCTGCCTATGCGCAGAACTTCGACTTCTACGGTGCGACCATGTCGGGTAAAAAAGAACAACAACCTCGTTGGAAACGTGCGGTAAACACTGTGAATGGTTCGTTGGGCGAAGCTGTCGGCCAGATGTATGTAGAGAAATACTTCCCTGCTGCTGCCAAAGAGCGCATGGTAATGTTGGTGAAGAATTTGCAGAAATCACTGGGCGAACGCATCGATCAACTCACCTGGATGAGCGATACTACCAAGATGAAGGCGCATGAAAAGCTGGCTACCTTCCGCGTGAAGATCGGTTATCCTGATAAATGGAAAGACTACAGCAGCCTGGAAATCAAGAACGACTCGTATTGGGCAAACATCGAGCGTGCTAACCTGTGGCAACACAATGAGATGATAGCCAAAGCCGGCAAACCGGTGGACAAGGACGAATGGTTGATGACGCCGCAAACGGTTAATGCATACTACCAGCCGACGACCAACGAAATCTGTTTTCCGGCTGGTATCCTACAATACCCGTTCTTCGACATGGCAGCAGATGATGCTTTCAACTATGGCGCTATCGGCGTGGTCATCGGCCATGAAATGACGCACGGGTTCGACGATCAGGGCCGCAAGTTCGACAAAGACGGTAACCTGAACGACTGGTGGACGGAAGAAGACGGAAAACGTTTTGACGAACGTGCTGCTGTGCTGGTAAACTTCTTTGATAGCATCCAGGTAGCACCGGGTGTGTACGCCAATGGTAAGTTCACCTTAGGTGAGAATATTGCCGACCACGGTGGCTTGCAGATCTCTTACCAGGCTTATAAGAACGCCACTGTTGCTGCTCCCCTAACCGAGAAAGAAGGCTTCACCGCCGATCAGCGTTTCTTCCTGGCATACGCTAATGTATGGGCTGGAAACATCCGACCGGAAGAAATTCTTCGTCTGACGAAGACTGACGAACACTCGTTGGGCAGGTGGCGTGTGAATGGTGCGTTACCTCATATCGGCAACTGGTATCAGGCATTTGGAATCACAGAGAAAGATCCATTGTTCTTGCCGGTTGATAAGCGGGCTTCAATCTGGTAACCGGTTATTGACATAAAAAGAGAGGCATCCGAATAAAAACGGATGCCTCTCTTTTTATAAGTGGTTGTTAGCGTTCGACCCTGAATGTGGCAGAACCTTGAATTGCTTTCCCGTCTTTCGTGAAACCTTCGACGGTTACGTTGAATTCACCACACAAATCGGAAGTGTAGAAAGAAACAGAGCCCGGCTGTGGTAGCTTTTCTGCATTCGGATTCCAATACAATGTATGGCGGAAGTCGGGGGTCAGCGATTGGCGTGTGTCGTTATCCGGATACTCAGGAGCAGTGAATGCTACTGGTAAAGAAGGGCAATCGTAAGCTACCAACTGCGAATTCTCGCGTAATTGGATGGCCGACAGGTTCTGACGGTGGCTTACGAACGAAACCATACACTCGAACAACTCGCCGCCAAAACAGTATCTTCCTTCATAAATCTGGATGTACCGGATGTTTCTCGGATTGTACTCCAATAACTCTTCATGATTGCGGATGGGAGTCCCGTCTAATAGTATCAGCGTGTTTCCGGTGCTGAAGCGGTTCTCTGCTGTGATCAATACACGGATATGCTTCTTCTTGTCGGTCTTGCGGACGGCAAGGTACGTGATGAACTCAATAATTGTTTCCTGCACGGTGTTAAAGCGGGTGTATTGGTCCAGATCATATACTATGGGTTTGCTGAAGTAATAGTAATCTTCCAGTGGTACTGCCTTTTCTAGTGAGTCTACTCCCATTACTTGTTGCAGTTGTACTCCTACAAAACGGTCCATCAACCGCTGGTCTTCTGCACCCAATGACAGGGCTGGCAAGGCCTTAGGTAAATTTTGTGCGAAAGGAGAAAGAATATCCATTTGGAAAGGCTGATTGTTGTAAGCCATAACCGAAGTCACTACTTCTTGTGGGCCATAAATTCCTTGAGTGTAGAAGAGAGTGTTACCGCTGTTCGTTTGTTGTCCGTGTATATAGTGGTTGTCTCTGCCTACAAATCCGATGCCTGCTGAGTAGAAAGACCAATCATCGACCGGAATATGACGATTGGGTTTGGCCATGATGATGTGCCCTTCGTATTCCGGTTGCCATTTCCAATCAGAGATAGGCGATGTTTGAGCTACTTTTTTCAACCAAGCCTCTTTATTAATATAAGGTAGAACAGTCGTGGAATCATTTCGCGAAACGGCAATGGTCAAGTCGGTGGTGCCGGCTGGTATTCCTTCCAGGTTGAGCGTCACTTTGCTGCGATTAGCATATCGTTTCTGGTCTGTTGCCACCCGTATATTGTTCGGAGATAATACCGGGACAAACTCAATACTGTCCGGATCGGTCAATCGGATGCGATCGGCCTCTGATGGTCGGGCAAGATTGATAATTGCTATTTGTCGTTTGAAAGAAACATCCTCGCGCTCGTTCTGCATGTATCGCGTATAACCCGATAATTCGTAAATTCCCGAAGGTATAGTAAGCGGAATAGATAGTTTGCCGTTACCGCTTCCATTCTCTAATGACAGTTTAAACTGCATTTGTGGTTTCTCCGTGTCGCATATCTCAATGTATCCCACCTTACTGAACGTAGAGGGTTTGAACTTGCTGTCGGTCACAAAGAATTTTACGAGTATATCTTCTCCGGCTACATAACAATCCTTATCCGTATGTACAAATACGCGTTCGCTCAGAGTTTCCTGTGCTTGTGCTGAGATGCCCAGAATCAGAAGAAAAAGAGTAAAGTGTAAATATCTCATTGTTTTCATGTTTTTTTATTTATGATTATTCGGCCAGAAATCCGGCTTGTTTTTAGTTCCTCCTTTGTAGGTACAATCTACACACTCAACCTTCGACATAATATCGACCCCGTTCATACTAATGCTTACCGGGCGCCATCCATCTCTATGAAGTTCAAGGCGGCTAAAGTTATTCGTTAATTTTTGGAGCTCGTCGCCGTATATCATTGAGCAATCACTCCGTTTGGCAGGTATGCTAATGTCAGCACGGGTAATGTAGATTTGATAAGTAGCTATATTCTGTATCACTTCCACATATCCGATCACCTTTTTGGCGGGATTTGTCAGACATGAAATGTTCCCTTCTATCTTTGACGGTTGTGGAGTAAATAAACCACCCATCCCTTGATTGTCCTTGATTTTATCCAAATAATATTCGTAAGCGGCTTTGCTGAGGCTCTGTTGTTTGACTTGGATGCTATATAAATTAGAGAAACGCTCATTCCCAGCCATGTATTTAAGAAGAGCTTGGTTCGTAACTTTATTTTCAGTTAACTTTTCAGTACTGCCTATCATAATGTCTCGTCCGGTATTTTTCCTCCAGCAATAGTATGTGAGTGGGTAATCATATGATCGGTAAGTGTCTGTATTTACGTCATAATAATATGCGGTAGAAATTTCCGCTGTGGTTTCCCAATCTTCAGTGTATGTCCACATAAAATAAGAGTGTTCGGACGTATCGGTATGGGTAGACACACGGATAGTTACTTCTTCATATTCTACGGGTTGTATCCAATTGACGTCGTCTATATACGGGGTTTCCAGCGGTTTGCTTAATTCCGACCGATAGGTGTCGCCATTGTATTCGAACTCGATTCCGTACGATACATTTTCGTCCAGTTGTTTGACGTGAAGTTGATGCACACCTTTACCCATATAGGTGGCCGGCGCACTTTGATAACCGTCGCTTCCTACCAATGTAAGATTGACAGACACATCATTGTAACCTGCTGGAGGCACCACTTCATGGAGTGAGAAGCTTTTGCTGAAAGTGAACTCCATGGTTGAGTTACTTATAATGTTTCCTTCAACTACCAGCAGGTCGATTTCTCCTTCCGGGAGCTTGGCATTGAACTCAGATATACAAGCTCCGGAAAAAACACATAACAGTAGTATGTAGAAGGTGCTCTTTGTTGTCCTCATAATTCTAACTATTTATGATTATTCGGCCAGAAATCCGGTTTGTTTTTAGTGCCTCCGTTGTAGGTACAGTCTACACACTCGACTTGAGTCATGCTTAATAGCCCTGCTAAATACGGATCATAGTCCAATGGACGCAATCCCATCTTGTAAAGTTCGAGAGGACTGAATTTCTCCGTCAGAGTTGCGAGAGAATCACCATCTATCATCAAGCAATTACTTCGCGTAGAAGGTACAGTAATCTCAGCCCGGGTAATGTAAAGCCTACTGGTAGCCACATTCTGAACTACTCCCACATATCCGATTACTCGTTTAGAGGGGGTTGATATACACGAAATATTCCCTACAGTTTCTGAAGGTTGGGGAGTAAACAATCCACCCATACCCTCATTGTCTTTCAGCTTGTCTAAGTAGTATTCGTAAGCAGCCTTGCTGATGCTTTGTTGCTTGACAAGAATACTGTACAATTCGGAAAAGCGATCACTCGTTGGCGAGTATTTAAGCAGTGTGTGATTGGTTATGGAATTTTCGGTCAGTTTCTCTGTGCTACCTATCATAATTTCCCGTCCGCTATAGTTCTTCCAGCAATAATATGTAAGAGGGTATGGGGCTAACTGATATTTATTAGTATTCGTATCGAAGTAGGCAGTTGTGTAAGAGTGAGCCGCGATTTCCCAGTCTTCTGTGTAAGTCCACATAAAATAGCAGTGCCCGGGAGTGTTGTCGTGGCTGGATACGCGGATGCTAACCTCTTTGTATTCTTCAGGTTGTACAAAGCTTACCTCATCTATTTCCGGTGTCTTCAGCGGTTTGGTCAGCTCCGACCGATAAGTCTCACCATTATATTCGAACTCAATGCCGTAGGCGGTATTAGCATCCAATTGTTTGATGTAGAGCCGGTGTATGCCATTCCCAACATAGGAGGCAGGTTCACTTTGATAACCGTCGCTTCCTATCAATCTCAAGGTGACCCGTACATTGCTATAGTCAAGCGGAGGTACTTCTTCACTGAGTGAGAAGCTTTTACTGAAAGCAAACTCCATGATAGAGTCGCTTATAATATTGCCTTCAACCACCAGTATATCTATTTCTCCATCCGGGAGTTTGGCGTTGAACTCGGAGATACAGGCTCCGGTCAGGGCGCACAGTAGCAATATATATAAGGCGTATTTAATTGTTTTCATCATGCTAAAATCTAATGTTATAAGTTAGGAATGGAATAGGAGCCCCGAAGATAGACATCTGATATCCTTTGATTTGCCCTTTTTCGGATAGATAATAGATAGAATACACATTCTTTCTTGCAGTAACATTAT
The DNA here is from genome assembly GCA_031554665.1 of Bacteroides sp. Classification (GTDB taxonomy): domain Bacteria; phylum Bacteroidota; class Bacteroidia; order Bacteroidales; family Bacteroidaceae; genus Bacteroides. Next base: position 16,819 of record JAVBVA010000128.1, read on the forward strand.
ATACTCCAATGGAGATGGAACTATGAGTCAGCAGAGTCAGTTTATGGCTGGGTTCTATGTTGAACGAAATATCTGTCCGGAAATAATCGGGTATCCGATACGAATTTCTATCCATGTAGTATATTCGTGTGGATCTCAGTTCGCGGTCGTAATACTGGCCGGCTGGAATGGTAACCGGACGACCTGTGCTATAATCGGTGTTTACCGAGATACTGTAACGCTCGGTAAATTTGTAATTGCCTACAAACTTGAAGTCATGTGGCTTGTCATATTCCGTGGGGTACCAATCGCCATTGTTTACCGGGCTGGATATCAGTTTGCTATTTTGGCGCAGGAAGGTACGTGAGTATGTATAACTCACCCATCCGTTTAGTTTGCCGGTTACTTTTTTAACTGACAGTTCTATACCATACGCTTGTCCTTGGGTAGCAATCACGTCGGTTTCGATATGATGGTTCATTAGCAGTTGGGCTTTGCTCCGGTAGTCCAGATAGTCCTTCATTCGTTTGTAATAACCTTCCAGAGAGTACTCCCATACATCGTGGGGAGAATTCAGGTAGATTCCTCCGGCTACTTGCCAGCCGCGTTGAGGTTTTACGTTGTAATCGCTCAACTTCCAGGTATCCGTAGGCGACATGATGGCTGTGTTGGATAACTTGTGGATGTACTGTGTCATGGAGTTGAATCCGGCTTTCACAGACAGATTATCATTGAACGCATAACGGGCTGAAAGTCGCAGTTCAGGACCTACGTAAGTTTTCAGTATGTTGCCTGCCTTGGCAGTTACGGTATCTGTTATGGTAGATTCGTGTGGCAATACGTCCGATTGGTATTTGAAATACTGGCGCGGGCCGAGAGCATTGAAAATCGATAGGCGCAGACCACCATTCACGGTAAGTTGGCGGTTGATGGTCCACTCGTCACCGATATATAAGGCCGATTCCAGAGCTTTGTCTTTTTGCAGAGCATCGTACTTTATGATGGAGTACTTGCTTGCAGGTTCGTATACTCCTGAGTTGATATTGTAGAACATTGTCTTAAACCCGAAATCGAGTTTGTGCTTATCGTTTAAATTATAGGTGAAGTCGGCCTTTCCGAAGAACTGGTTGATATCGAAGGATAGTTTGAAACCTGAATATTCATCGACTGTCTCCGTGTTTTCGTAGTCGTAGTGGTCAATACCGGCACTAAAATACCCCACTAACTTCTCTGTGAATACTTTACGCCACTTGGCTGAAGCATTGAAGTTGTTATAAGCATATTTCTGGTTCTCATTGAATGAAAAACGGTCGTGGCTGTAATAACCATAAACGTTCAAGTTGTTTTTATCGTTCAAACGATGTGAGTAGACCAATCCTAAATCATAGAATCCGGCGGATCCGTCGTTGTATCCACTTTTCTTAGGGAGTTTTTTCAGTATCCAATCCGAATAAGTAGTACGTCCGCTCAATAATAGCGAAGATCGTTCTTTGACAATTGGAATCTCCAGATTCAGTTTGCTGGTTACCAAACCTATACCGGCCGAGCCGGTGAATTTTTCCTTGCTGGCTTCCTTACCGGTGATATCCAGTACGGATGAAATGCGGCCACCAAAGCGGGAAGGGATACTACTCTTATATATTTCGGCATCTTTTATCATATCCGAACTAAATGCTGCGAAGAACCCGAACAGGTGATTGGGATTATAGATGGTTCCGTCGTTGAGCAAAATCAAGTTCTGATCTGTGGCTCCTCCACGTACGTTGAACCCGCTGGAGGCTTCGCCTACAGTCTTTACTCCCGGCAAAGCTTGGATGGCTTTCAATATGTCCACTTCTCCCAAAGCCATTGGGATATTTTTGATTCGTGCCATTTGGAGCTTCTCCATTCCGATCTGGGTTCCCTTCACATTTTGGATTCTTCCTGAGGTGATCGAAACTTCATCAAGCATGTACGTTTGTTCCTCTAATTCGATATCTAATTCTCCGTTTCCATAAAGCAATAATTGGCGGCGGGTATTCTTGATGCTGATGCCAGTGATGTCTAGTTGTATGCGTCCGGCAGGTAAGGAAATCGTAAACTGACCGTTTTTGTCGGTAACAGCAGCGCTCCAGGGGCTTTTGAGTGATAGGTTGATACCCACCATAGGTTCACCGGTTTTAAAGTCAGTTACTTGTCCGGTTAGTTCAACCTTTTCGGGTTTCTTTTTAGTATAAGGATCTCCGATCGAGTATACTTTGTTTTCCGATGTGGCTTTTTCTTTCTCTCCGCTGTTGAAGCTATATACACCATCGCCGTATTCAACTCTGTTTTGAAGGGCAAGTGCCGGATGGAAAGTAGTGGTAAGCCGGATTTCTTTCAATACGAATATAGTGTTACCATACACAGACACCCGGTAGGGGGTACCAGCGAGTGATTTCTCCAGTAGTTGAACAGGAGGGTTCTCTTCTTTGGAGAGGTTGGGTACCATGAATGTTTGGTCGATAACAGCATACACCTGGAACGTGCTGCTCCGGCGAATGGAATTCAATAGACTTTCGATCGAAATACTATCTTTACCGATAGCTTGTTGCGCGCTTACATGATAAGGTAACAAGCAAAATAAAGAAATCAAAGCAAGGAATGTGTGTCTTTTCATTGTTTTGCTTGTTTTTTAAGTTGTTCGTTGCAAAATATTGCCAATTGGGTAATGTCCAGCTCTTTCTTCTCTTCGCTGCTTATTTTTGATTGGGTAAGCTCGTCCTTCTTGTTTGATTTGTTGAATGCTTTTATCTGTTTCTTCAGCGAAGGGAATATTTTATTGAATGAGCGGTTTTTACTTACCGGGTAATAGGAATCATTGTACAGAATATAATACTTCTTGATTTCGGAAAAGTAACGTTGAGGTCTGTCATTCGGAGAAAGCACAACGCACATTATTTTACACAGCAATTTAACCTGCTCTCCGTCAGCCATGACCATGTAATATCCGGTCTTTAATCCGCTTTTTTCGGGCGGGGTATGCCAAATGAAAGTCTTGTTGTACATCACTACCCGCTTTACTGTACGTGGGTCGACTACCACTCCATGATGCCCTTTGGCAGTCAATAGAATCAGTTGATCTTTGTATAGATCAAGACGCACTTGTTGATTGGGGTAATGGGTGTTTTGGAAATAAATATCTCCGGTTGTATAATCGGGAGAAATGAGATAGGGGGTGTTTGTGTAAAGATAAGGGTTGTAAATGGTCCCGATTTCTCCGTTATAGGCCACTGCGTAATCTCCTGCTGCTTCTAAATATTTTTTTATGGCAGTCTCTTGGCTAAATGCCATAAAACTGTTGGAAGCTATCATTGTAAAGAGCATAAGCCAACATTTTACTAACGTTTGTTTTACCATGTATTAAAAAATTTTATAAGAATAATCTCCAAATATAGAAAATAAAAACAAAAACAAAGGAGAATCAGATGATTATCCGGTTGTTTTTCTCATTCCCCCCGTCTAAATCAGTCTGGGAGCAGATGTTTTGGCGTTTTTTATATTACTTTATATATAACGTCAGATTACCTCATATACTGCATCACATTACTTCTCATTTTTATTGTTAATTCACACCTTATTTATTACGTGCGGTAAACAATATTTCGTAACTTTGCCCACCAAACAAAAAAGTGCAATCAAATGTCTGATTCTAAAAGAATAAAAACCGCTTTAGTGTCGGTTTATCATAAGGAAGGTTTGGATGAGATCATTACCAAACTGCATGAGGAAGGAGTAGAGTTCCTGTCAACCGGAGGAACCCGTCAGTTTATCGAATCATTGGGATATCCCTGCAAGGCTGTTGAAGACTTGACTTCGTATCCCTCTATTCTGGGAGGACGCGTAAAAACGTTGCATCCCAAAGTGTTCGGTGGAATTTTGTGTCGTCGCAGTCTGGAACAAGATATACGGCAGATTGAAAAATATGAGATCCCTGAGATTGATCTTGTTATTGTAGATTTATATCCGTTTGAGGCAACAGTGGCCTCGGGGGCCGATGAGGCTTCTATCATTGAAAAAATTGATATAGGTGGTATCTCACTGATTCGTGCAGCCGCTAAGAATTATAACGATGTCATTATTGTGGCATCACAACAGCAATACAAACCTTTGCTCGATATGTTGATGGAGCATGGAGCTACTTCTTCGCTCGAAGAACGGCGTTGGATGGCAAAAGAAGCGTTTGCTGTTTCTTCTCACTACGATTCGGCTATTTTCAATTATTTCGATGGTGAAGACGGTTCGGCTTTCCGTTGTACGGCTAATGACCAGAAACCACTTCGTTATGGCGAGAATCCGCATCAGAAAGGTTATTTCTATGGTAACCTGGATGCGATGTTCGACCAGATTCATGGGAAAGAAATTTCATACAATAACTTGCTGGATATCAATGCTGCCGTTGAACTGATCGATGAGTTCGAAGAGGTTACGTTTGCTATCCTGAAGCATAACAATGCCTGCGGACTGGCTTCACGTCCGGCATTGCTTGACGCCTGGAAGGATGCGTTGGCAGGTGATCCTGTTTCGGCTTTTGGCGGTGTACTGATTACCAATGCAGTGGTCGATAAGGAAACGGCTGCAGCGGTGAATGAGATATTTTTCGAGGTAATCATCGCTCCGGATTACGATGTAGATGCATTGGAAATCCTGGGGCAGAAGAAGAATCGTATCATCCTCGTGCGTAAGGAAGCCAAGTTGCCAAAGAAACAGTTCCGTTCGTTGCTGAATGGAGTGTTGGTGCAGGAAAGAGACTTGAACATCGAAACTCCGGCTGACTTGAAACAGGCTACCGATAAGGCTCCGACACAAGCGGAAATCGAGGATATGCTCTTTGCTAATAAGGTTGTGAAGAATAGCAAATCGAATGCGATTGTGCTGGCAAAAGGAAAACAATTGTTGGCGAGCGGTGTAGGACAGACCTCACGCGTGGATGCGTTGAAACAGGCTATAGAAAAAGCTAAATCATTCAACTTTGATCTGCAGGGAGCTGTGATGGCTTCGGATGCATTCTTTCCTTTTCCTGATTGTGTGGAAATAGCGGGTAATGAGGGTGTTACTGCAGTGATTCAACCGGGCGGATCTGTGAAAGATCAACTGACGTTCGACTATTGCAATGAACATGGAATTGCCATGGTTACGACTGGTATCCGCCACTTTAAACATTAAACAAAAAACATTATGGGATTATTCTCTTTTACGCAAGAAATAGCGATGGACTTGGGTACGGCCAATACCATTATCATTACCAATGGTAAGATTGTGGTGGACGAACCTTCGGTAGTGGCGCTGGATCGTCGTACCGATAAGATGATAGCTGTGGGTGAAAAAGCGAAGCTGATGCACGAAAAGACCCACGAAAACATACGTACCATCCGTCCGCTACGCGATGGAGTGATAGCCGACTTCTATGCTTGTGAACAGATGATGCGCGGATTGATTAAACGAGTGAATAACCGCAACCGTCTTTTCTCTCCTTCGCTCCGTATGGTGATCGGCGTTCCGTCGGGAAGTACGGAAGTGGAGCTTCGTGCAGTGCGCGACTCGGCTGAACATGCCGGTGGACGTGATGTCTATCTGCTTTTTGAACCGATGGCTGCTGCTATAGGTATAGGTATCGATGTGGAAGCTCCGGAAGGAAACATGATTGTCGATATAGGTGGTGGTTCTACGGAAATTGCGGTTATTTCGTTGGGTGGTATCGTGTCGAATAACTCGATTCGTATTGCCGGTGACGACTTGACTGCCGATATTCAGGAATACATGAGCCGCCAACACAATGTGAAAGTCAGCGAACGTATGGCCGAACGTATTAAAATCCACGTAGGGGCTGCCCTTACTGAACTGGGTGACGATGCGCCGGACGATTATATTGTGCATGGGCCGAACCGTATCACGGCACTTCCGATGGAAGTCCCTGTATGCTATCAGGAAGTGGCACACTGTCTGGAGAAATCTATTTCGAAGATTGAAACAGCTATCCTGAGCGCTTTGGAAAATACCCCTCCTGAATTGTATGCTGATATCGTGCATAACGGTATTTATCTGGCAGGTGGCGGCGCTTTGTTGCGCGGACTCGACAAGCGTCTGACCGATAAGATTAATATTCCGTTTCACATTGCTGAAGATCCGCTTCATGCTGTGGCTAAAGGTACGGGAATTGCATTGAAGAATGTCGACCGTTTCTCATTCCTGATGAGATAATACGTTCAGAATGTATCTATGCGTAATTTACTGAACTTCTTATTAAAATACAATTACTGGTTCCTCTTTATTCTTTTAGAGGTAACCAGTTTTGTTTTGTTGTTCCGCTTCAATCACTACCAAAAGAGTGTTTATTTCACTTCGGCCAATACTTGGGCTGGTAAGATATATGAGGTGTCGGGCAACATTTCATCGTATTTTCATCTCAAGTCGGTCAATGAAGATTTGCTGGACCGGAATATGGCATTGGAACAGCAGATAACTAATCTGGAGAAAGCTTTACGACAACATCGGGAAGATTCGACTGTAGTCAGCAGTATCCGGCATTTGCCACAAACAGATTTCCAGGTCATCAAGGCGCATGTGATAAACAACAGTTTGACAAAAGTCGATAATTACATCACCCTCGACCGGGGAAGTTCTTCAGGCATCCGGCCGGAAATGGGGGTTGTAGACGGTAATGGGGTAGTGGGCATTGTGTACGAAGTGACCCCTTCTTATTCGCTGGTTATTTCGGTGCTGAACAGTAAGTCAAGCATCAGTAGTAAGATTGTGGGCAGTGAATATTTTGGATACTTGAAGTGGGAACAAAGCGATCCGCGTTATGCCTACCTGAAAGATCTGCCCCGTCACGCCGAATTTAATTTGGGAGACACGGTGGTAACCAGCGGTTACTCAACTGTTTTTCCGGAAGGGGTAATGATTGGTACGGTAGATGATATGAAGGATTCCAGAGATGGATTGTCTTATCTGCTGAAAGTGAAACTGGCTACTGATTTCGGGAAAGTGAGCGATGTGCGTGTCATTGCCCGGAATGGACAACAGGAACAGAAAGAACTGGAGCAAAAAGCTGTGAAACAGGAATGATAGTCAACTATTTACATAAGATAGGTTGGTTTGTTGGACTGATGTTGATTCAAGTGTTGATCCTGAATCATATTCATCTGTTCGGATATGCAACACCTTTTCTGTATATCTATCTCATCCTTAAATTCGAATCGGGGACTTCCCGCAATGAATTGATGCTTTGGGCTTTCTTCCTGGGGTTGGGTGTCGATATGTTTTCGAATACACCGGGTATGAATGCGGCGGCTTCGGTAGCATTGGCTTTTGCCCGTCCGTTGTTGCTTCGCCTGTTTACTCCGCGTGATTTGTTGGAGAGTATTGTGCCCTCCATCCGTTCATTGGGTAATAGTAACTTTATTAAATATGTGGTGATGAGTGTGCTGATTCATCACCTGATTCTCATCTTGATTGAATACTTCTCGTTTACAAGCATCTGGTTGTTATTACTGCGGGTGGTGGCTTGTGTCTTGTTCACCGTTGTTTGTATATTGTGTGTTGAAGGTATAAGGAAGTAGGCATGGCAAAGAATTATGCATTGGAACGACGTAGGTTCGTTATCGGAGGTATGGTTGCTGTGGTGGTGCTAATCTATCTGATACGGCTTTTCACGTTGCAAATTATGTCGGACGACTACAAGAAGAATGCCGATAGTAATGCTTTCCTGAATAAAATTCAATATCCTTCGCGTGGGGCTATGTATGACCGTGCAGGAAAGCTGTTGGTGTTCAATCAGCCGGCTTATGATATCACGATTGTGCCCAAAGAAGTGGTTAACCTGGATACGCTCGACTTGTGCCAAACACTGAATATTACCCGTGTGCAGTTCCTGAGGATCATGAGTGATATGAGGGACAAACGCCGTAATCCGGGCTACTCCCGTTATACCAACCAGGTGTTTATGTCGCAACTCTCTGCCGAAGAATGCGGAGTGTTTCAGGAAAAGCTTTTTAAATTTCCCGGGTTTTATATTCAACGGCGAACGATTCGTCAGTACAGCTATAACTCGGCTGCTCATGTGCTGGGCGATATTGGTGAGGTGTCGATGAGGGATATAGAGGCGGATGATTACTACATCCGGGGCGACTTTATCGGTAAGCAGGGTATCGAAAAATCGTACGAAGAATACTTGCGTGGAGAGAAAGGGGTGGAGATTTTGCTGCGTGATGCTCATGGACGTATCAAAGGGCGGTACATGGATGGCGAGTATGACAAAAGTCCTGTGCCCGGCAAGAACCTGACTCTTAGCCTGGATATCGATTTACAGATGTTGGGCGAACGGCTCATGTTAAACAAAATCGGTTCTATCGTGGCCATTGAACCCGAAACAGGCGAGATTCTGTGTATGGTTACTTCGCCTACGTTCGATCCCCGGTTGATGATTGGCCGGCAGCGTGGTAAGAATCACCTGATGCTACAGCAGGATATACAGAAACCGTTGCTGAACCGTGCTTTGATGGGTACATACCCTCCCGGCTCTACCTTCAAGGCAGCACAAGCGCTGACTTTCCTTCAGGAAGAAATCATTCAGCCTTCTACTTCTTATCCTTGTTCGCATGGCTTTAATTATGGAAGTTTGCATGTGGGTTGCCATGCCCATCCGGCGCCGTTGCCACTTATTCCAGCCATTGCTACTTCGTGTAATTCCTATTTCTGTTGGGGGTTGTATCGCATGTTTAGCGACCGGAAGTATGGTTCCTCGCAAAAGGCGATAACGGTGTGGAAAGACAATATGGTGTCGCAGGGATTCGGATATAAACTGGGTGTTGATCTGCCCGGTGAGAAGCGCGGATTTATACCCAATGCTGAATATTACGATAAGCCCTATAAAGGGCGTTGGAACGGACTTACAGTTATCAGTATTGCTATTGGTCAGGGCGAAATTCTGGCTACTCCTTTGCAAATTGCCAATCTGGCGGCTACCATTGCCAACCGTGGCTATTATGTGCCCCCTCATGTGGTAAAGGGTATTCAGGGTGCAGACTTGGATAGCCTCTATCGTAACCGGCATTATACTGATGTCGACCGGAAGCATTATGAAGAAGTGGTGACCGGTATGCGGGCTGCTGTGACCGGAGGTACTTGTCGTTCGGGGGCTATTCCGGGTATTGAAGTATGTGGTAAGACGGGGACGGCGCAGAACCGTGGGCACGACCACTCTGTGTTTATGGGGTTTGCGCCGATGAACAAACCCCAAATAGCTGTGCTTGTCTATGTGGAGAATGGTGGTTGGGGAGCTACATACGGTGTGCCTCTCGGTTCTCTCATCATGGAACAATATATCAATGGCAAGCTATCGCCTGAGAGCGAAGCGCGTGCTACAGAGTTCAGTAACCGGGTGATACAGTATGGAACGCAGGAACGTTAGTCTTTGGAAATCATTAGATTGGGTGACAATTGTTCTTTACCTGATTCTGATTGTCGGTGGATGGTTCAGCATCTGCGGGGCTAGCTACGAGTATGGCAGCCAGGAGTTCTTTGATTTTTCCACCCGTTCCGGTAAGCAGGCCATGTGGATTGTTTGCTCTTTCGGACTGGCTTTTGTACTGCTCATGCTCGAGGACAGGATGTACGATATGTTCTCCTATATTATATATATAGGTATGATTCTTCTGCTGATCGTAACTATCTTCATCGCTCCCGATGTAAAGGGTTCCCGGTCCTGGCTGCAGATGGGGCCGGTCAGTCTTCAGCCTGCTGAGTTTGCCAAATTTGCTACGGCCCTGGTGCTTGCCAAGTACATGAATGCCTACTCTTTCAGCATGCAGAAACCTAAGTGCGCTGTGACAATAGCTGCGCTTATCTTGCTGCCCATGCTGCTGATTATCATGCAGAAAGAGACCGGGTCGGCACTGGTCTACTTAGCCTTCTTTCTGATGCTTTACCGGGAAGGCATGCCGGGAGTAATCCTCTTTGCCGGCTTCTGTGCAGTGCTTTACTTCGTAGTAGGTATTCGTTTTGGCGAAGAATTCATTGCCGATACCCCGACGCCGATCGGTGAGTTTGCAGTATTATGTCTGGTATTGATATCTGCTGCCGGTATGGTGTGGGTGTATAACAAAAGGTGGGCGCCTGTCCGAAACATTCTTGGGGTGGGGTTGCTGACTGTTCTGGTGGCATATATCGTTTCCGAATATGTAGATCCTTTCAATATGGTTTGGGTGTTGTGGGGATTGTGCGGTGTAGTTATCTGCTACCTGCTTTACCTTTGGCTGAGCGAGCGGCAGCGTTCATATTTGCTTATTGCACTGTTCTCTTTTGCTTCCATCGGTTTCCTTTATTCCAGCGATTATGTGTTCGACGAGATTCTGGAACCGCATCAGCAAACGCGTATCAAGGTGGTGTTGGGCATGGAAGAAGACCTTGCCGGAGCGGGATACAACGTAAACCAGTCGAAGATTGCCATCGGTTCCGGAGGACTTACCGGGAAAGGTTTCCTTAATGGTACACAGACCAAGCTGAAATACGTACCCGAGCAAGATACCGACTTTATTTTCTGTACCGTAGGAGAAGAGCAGGGTTTTGCCGGTTCGGCTGCTGTGCTGATTCTCTTTCTGTTGTTGATATACCGGCTGATCCATGTGGCCGAACGGCAACCCAGTACGTTTGGACGTGTGTATGGTTATTCGGTGGTAAGCATTTTCTTCTTCCACCTGTTTATCAATATCGGTATGGTGTTGGGGCTGACTCCGGTGATTGGTATTCCGTTACCCTTCTTTAGTTATGGAGGCTCCTCATTGTGGGGATTCACCATTCTGCTTTTTATCTTCCTGCGGATTGATGCCGGTAGAAACCGGCGCATTTAACGTACCGGCCTGTTACTTCTCTATGCGGAATCCCATGTCGTTGATTCCGGTTAGTATTTCGTTTTTCATTCCATGTGATACCTTGATGGTATAGGTGCCCGGATGTTTGGGTCGAATGGTGCCGAGAGGCTGTGCCGATTGGTACAGATAGCCTACTCCGTCTCCGTTCCAACGTCCATCTTTGTCGGCCAGGACGAGGGTCAGTGTATCGGTTTTCCATCGGGTTGAGTCTTCGAAGTTTTGGTTGACGAAAAGGTGAAGTTCCCGGTATGCATAACTGTTCAGGTTTCGTACCTCGGCATAGAATCGAAGCGGCTGCAGGGAGTCGGTGAGAGGTACTTTGAAAAAGAGTGTATCACTCTTCCTCCATCCCTCGGAAGGAATGGATTGAAAAGAGTAATACACTGTATGCTCGTTACAGGCGCTTACCAACCATGCGGTTGCCAGTAAAAGGAGGCTGTACCTAAGTATTCCTTTCATCATTTACCTGTACCTGATTCGTTATTCTTGTTCGCTTCTGGGCTTTTCGTTTAAAGAAGCCTGATTCTTGCGCGGACGTTCTTGTGAAGGAGCCTGTTGTCCTTGTCTGCCTTGTTGCTGGCCCTCTCCCTGGCGACCTTGTTGTTGGCGCGGTTGTGGACGTTGCTGTCCTTGTCTGTTGTTCTGCTGCTGACCGTCGCCGCTCTGACGTCTCTGTGGTTGCCCGTCGCCTTGCCTGCCTTGTTGCGGACGCTGGTTTTGCTGACGTTGCTGTCCGTCGTTTTGCTGAGGTCTTCCTTGTCCTTGAGGTCTTTGCTGACCGTTTCCTTGCGATGGACCGTTACCTTGTTGCGATCTTCCTTCCACTCTTTGCCCCTGGTTGTTGCCATTGCCCGGTCTTGGCTGGTCGCCTGTACCGTTTCTCTTCTTTCTTCTGTCATTATTGCCGTTTCCGCCACCATTCCGGTCTTTGCGGCTCCGGTCGAAACGAGTCAAACTTTCCTGTTCTACCAGGTCGACGGGTTTGGCATTTTCCACCTTGCGGTGTTCTTCCTGCAGACTATCCGGCTTGATGCCTTTCTTATTCATGCCAATAACCTCAAATGCCCGTTTCCCGCTGATGGTCACCAGATTGGCAGGAATGCCTTTGGCAGTCGAATAGGAAATCTGATTGCTCAGGATATCTGCTTTGAAGAAGAAGAAAGAACCATCTTTCGTTTCCAGTTCGATTTCGCGCGATGGCAGACGCTTCTGTGCTTCCACGTAGCAATCTATCTCGTAGTTGAGGCAACATTTCAGTTTGGCACACTGCCCGGCAAGCTTCTGCGGGTTGAGGGAGATATCCTGAAAACGGGCTGCACTGGTCGATACCGAGATGAAGCTCGTCATCCACGTAGCGCAACAGAGTTCTCGTCCACAAGGGCCGATTCCACCGATACGCCCGGCTTCCTGTCGGGCGCCGATCTGCTTCATTTCGATGCGCACGCGGAATGCTTCGGCCAATACCTTGATCAGTTGGCGGAAGTCCACACGCTCATCGGCAATGTAGTAGAAGATGGCCTTGTTACCATCGCCCTGATACTCCACGTCGCCGATCTTCATGTTCAGGTTCAGGTCGAGAGCTATCTGCCGGGCGCGGATCATGGTAGCATGTTCCTTGCCTTTCGCCTCCTCGTACTTCTCCATGTCCACCGGCTTGGCTTTGCGGTATACTCGTTTCACCTCCTGCTCGGTCTTGAAGTTGGCTTTCTTCATCTGGAGCGGTACCAGGCGTCCGGTGAGCGTTACCACACCGATGTCATGTCCCGGGCTGGCTTCAACGGCCACTACATCTCCCTTATCAAGCTTCAGCTTATTGCTGTTGTTGAAGTATCCCTTGCGGGTGTTCTTAAACTGAACCTCGATCATGTTGCTCTCTTCGGCATTGCCCGGAATGTCGGCCAGCCAGTCGAATGTATTCAGTTTGTTATCTTGCTTTCCGCAGCCCCGGCAGCAGAGTCCGTTGCTACCATTGTGCAGTTTGAATTCTTTATCGCTCATAGTATGTTGTTTTTTTATATAGTGAGCGTCATTGCTTCAACAGTACGATCATCTTCAAGGCGAAGTCGAAGAATACCATTTTGGCGTTGACGTTTTGTTCGATGTGTGCCTGTGCTTCGGTGAGCTCGTCCATGAGTCCCATCACGTTCCGTTCGTTGATGAATGGGGCGAAGCGTACGGCAAAGTTTTGTTCGTCGGCGGTCATGTAGTTGAGCTCCTGACGGTGCAGGTTGTAGATGAAGTTCTCGCGAACCATGCGCTGGCAGTAGTCCAGCAGGTTCTTCTGCCGTTCACGTCCCAGGCCGGCTACTTGTTCGCTCCACTGTTTCATCTCTTTGATTTTGCGCTGGTATGACAGGCGCATCAGGCTGACGAAGAGATCGAAGAAAAGCTTGTTCTCCTCGTTCAGATGAATCGTTTCGAGCGCCTTGATCACGTTCCCGTTGGCCAGATGGGCAATGGAAGCGCTGTCGGCAGGCAATACGCCATACTTCAGTTGCAGCATGCGGGCGATGCTTGCTTCGTCTATCTTGCGTATGTTGATACGTTGGGTGCGACTCTGGATGGTTTGCAGAATCATCTCCGGTTGTTCGGAAATCAGCAGAAAAAGCGTCTGAGCAGGTGGCTCTTCGAGCAGTTTCAGCAGTTTGTTGGCACAGGGGAGTTGCATCTTCTCGGGCAGCCAGATGAGGGTGATCTTGAATCCTCCTTCGCTCGACTTGAGGCTGAGCTTCTTTGTGATCTCGTCGCTCTCTTTGGTATAGATCACTGCCTGGGCGTTCTCTGCATCGATCTCGCCCAGCCAATGATTGAGGTTGAAGTACGGGTTGGCGAGCACCAGCCGGCGCCACTCCTTGATATAATCGTCGCATCGGGCTGTTTTTACGACCGGGAATACGAAGTGCACATCGGGATGCACCAGCTTGTCGAGCTTCACGCACGACGGGCATGTGCCGCAGGCATCTGTTCCTGTACGGTTGGTACAGCAGATGTAGCGTGCATAAGCCAATGCCAGCGGGAATGCACCCACTCCTTCGGGGCCGCAGAACAGCTGGGCGTGGGGTATTCGTCCCTCGCTAACTTCTTGTATCAGCCGTTGCTTGATCTCTTCCTGCCCTATGACGTCTTTGAAAAACAATTCTTAGTTTTTAATTCTTAATTAATAAATCTCTTTGGCTACTGCTTTGATGCTGTCCACTGCTCCGATGGAGTAGAAGTGGATGCTGGGCAGTCCGTGCGCCATCAGCTCCTTACATTGGGCGATGCACCATTCGATGCCCACCTGTTGCACGTCGGCATCATTCTTGCATTTCAGTACCTCTTGGGTAAGCGCCTCGGGCAAGTCTACCTTGAATGTTTTGGGTATCATACTCAGTTGCGAGGCCCGTTTGAAGGGTTTGATGCCCGGGATGATGGGGATGTTGATGTCGGCTTTCCGGCACTTTTCTACGAACTCGAAATATTGCCGGTTGTCGTAGAAGAGTTGTGTGACGGCATATTCGGCTCCGGCTTCCACTTTCTTTTTCAGCCAGTAGATGTCCGAGTCGATGTTCGGGGCTTCTTCGTGCTTCTCGGGGTAGCAGGCTACGCCGTAGGAGAAGGGGGTGGCGGTGACTTTCATCTCCGATCCGTCTACGAAGATTCCTTTATTGAAGTTGTTGATTTGCTCTTGTAGTTCGATGGCATGGTGGTATCCGTCGCCTTCGGGGGTGAAGGTCGATTCGTGTTTCGCCTTGTCGCCACGCAGCACCAGCAGTTCGGTGATACCGAGGAATTGCAGGTCGAGCAGCACATATTCCGTTTCTTCACGAGAGAAGCCGCTGCACAGAATATGCGGCACTACGGTGATGTTGTACTTGTTCTGGATGGCTGCAGCCACGGCTACCGTTCCGGGGCGTCTTCTCAGGCGGCTGCGCTGGAAGAGCCCGTTGCCGAGGTCTTTGTAGACATACTCGCTGCGGTGTGTGGTGATGTTGATGTATTTTGGGTCGAACTCCTTCAGTTGGTCGATATCCTGATACAGTTTCTCGATTCCCGTGCCTTTGAGCGGGGGGAGTATTTCGAAGGAAAACGCTGTTTGTTGGTTGCTATGAATTAAATCTATTACTTTCATTCTTTGTATTTTGACATGCTTGTACAACACTAAGCCTTTTGCAAAGATAATGATTTCTGCGTACGTCTTTATCTTTCCTACCCTATTTTCTGAAAATATGCTGTTCCACAGCTAAAAACAGCCATGTTTCTGTGAATGGAACATCCTTGTAAAACGGATCATTGGTAGAACTATACATAGAAATCTTTTTCAGCCCTCCACCGTCTTCAACCCCTTGTCAACCCTTTGTCCATCGGCGTTCCGGGGTGAAGGCAGAGGGTTCACCCTGATTTCACCATCTTCACCTTGACCAAATAGCGGTACAAGCAAGCCCTGTTTACATTACTTCAAAATCAAATTAGCTCTATTGTAACGCTTCATAACATTACTTGTAAGTAGGCGTTACTCATCATCTGCGGAGGGATATCACAACATCTAACGAGCTTTTTGTTGTTCCATATAAGTGAAAGGGCTATTTCACAGCTGTGAAACAGCTATTCCACAGTAATGAAACAGCCCTTTCACAGCTGTGAACAGGGTCGACGCATTACTTTTATTTCTTTGTTTGTTATTATATATTGTCTATTTTAATATCTTATTATATTGTTAATTAGATATTAAAATACTTATTCAAGTAAATTATATTTTGTATATTTGTGGTGTAATAAAAAAC
>JAVBVA010000044.1:0-6586 GCA_031554665.1 Bacteroides sp.
AGGGGCTTCCAATGTCCAGAGTTTCTTCGCTTCCATCGTTTCGATATTGACGATATACGCATCATAATAGAACTGTGGGAGGGACTCCTGATTGCCCGATTCGCTGCCATAACCGCCAAAGATCAGCAGATGGTCGTCATCAATTTTTCCCATACCGCTCAGGTACCGGGGCGAGATCGTATCGCCTTTGAATAAGACCTTGGACCATAGTTTACTGTCCAGGTCGTATACATAAGCGCCTCTCTTGTACTTATGGTGCCCATATCCTCCGAATACATATAGCTTATTGTGTTTTGCCGAAAAATACCGGTTATGATGCCAGTAGTCCGAGAAACTCTGGTGTGGGGTTGTTTCCGACCATTGGCCTGTTTGCCCGTCGAACAGGGCTAATTCCTTCCCATCTTCTTCTTTGATGATATTGTAAGCGTAATAATTCGAGTCCAGTTCATTATAGATCATCTGGTTGGCATACATCGGGAAAGAAGTCCTCCGCTTAATCTCCTTTTTATCCAACAGGTTTGTACTGATATTATACTGGTAGAAGAAGCTGGTATCGGATATGGCTATTTCATGTTTGTCAGGGTTGTAGGCGATGTAAGGGTTCCGCCCCAATACCAGATCGAATTGCTTTTTCCAGTACCCGTTTTCGTCGATGACCCAGCAAGGGTTGTCACACTTGGCAAAGTGATGCTTCAGTTCATCATACACCCCACCTTTCGTGTATTGGGACAGCATCCAGGAATAGAGAGGTTTTCCGGACGTATCGTTGATCGCCAGGTCTTTGAGGGTGATGGTGGCTACATCGATGGCATGTATCTTGGGATGTTCGTTTTTCCCGAATGCGACATATACTTTCTTAAAATCTTTGAGGAGGGGGAGCTTCCACGTGTTCGCCTTATCGTCAATATGTATGGTTACTTCTTCTTTCTCGTTATCGACATCCATTCTTACGTGCATCCATTGGTTGAAGTTTATTTCCTGATAATAGGGAGCCTCCTTGGCTATGGATGACAGGAAAACAATCTTCCCTTTACTTAACAGCAAGTCGAAATGGTTCCCATTCCGGTCGACCATCCTGAATATGTATCCATACGAGTATATGTCGGTATGGACTAACAGGTTGAATGAGAGGGAAAAACCGGAATGGAATGAAAAATAATCTTCAGGGGTAAGTATCAGACTTGTTCGGTTCTCGGGGGCATATGTATGGGATTTGAATTCCAATCCGTATTTTACACCATTCTGGGCATAAAGACCGGGTGCCAGAAGATAAATGAGCGCCCCTGTAACGATAAGTTTTAATTTTAAAAAATGAATCATAAAAACGATGGATGGTGTTATTATCTATGCGCAACTTGCGCACAATATTCGTCAAAATCCTTGAAGTTTGCAAACAATTCCCTACTAATTTAGTCCCTGGCATGGAAATAGACCCTACCGGTGGGATATCTGCTAATAAAAAGAGGATGTGTAGTTTCTACACACCCTCTCTGATAGAAAACAATCAACTAATACCCAGGATTTTGAGTTAAATTATCATTTACCAACAAGTCGGATGCCGGGATGGGCCATAAATAGTTTTTATCCTTATTAAAACCGTATTTATAGAACCGGATCTGGTATCCTTTCTCGACCATATACTCTACGTCGGGCAAACCGTCCTCGTCGATCTCAGGAACTCCCCCGATAGGATAGTTGCCTTCATCCCAGTTTTTCAGGATGGTCTTGAACGCATCCGAAACCACATTCATGTTCTTTCCATCCCAATTGGCATTACCTGACCAGGCCCGGTTCAGATAATACTCGCTGGTGTTGAATACCTTTTCGGCTATCTTCCAGCGAAGCAAATCCCGGTAGCGGACTCCTTCGAACGGGAATTCCATGCGGCGCTCCATGCGGATAATCTTCCGGAGTTTCTCCTTTGTATCCATCGTCACTGGCGGGTAAACCAATCCGCTACCCCGGTAGGCACGTTCACGTACTTTGTTGATGGTCTTGTCCAGTATTTCCTGTGAACACTGGCCTAACTCATTTTTAGCTTCGACATACGACATCAGGATCTCTGCATACCTCAGGTAAGGGAATGTATTATAACCATGTGTACCCATATTGCGGTAATCGGTCCATTCATCGGTGACGAACTTTTTCATAATGAATCCTTGGTAGGAGGCGTGCTCGTTGCTGGCTTTGGAATCCTTGTTCGATTCCATTTTATGCGTGTTGGCATTCAGGCATTGGAAATCATAAGGCCCGGGAGCATACTCATAGCCGTAGATGAAGAACTCCGGATACTTTTTCACCAAAAAGCTATCGGCATAGTTGGTTTGACCCTTGGCAATGTTATTCAGGTAGGTCTGCTCATTCTGCCGCGTATAGACGTAATCCGCGTAACGGGGATCATGCTTCAGGATAAAAGGCTGAACGGTATACGCCAAACGGGGGTCGCGGTTGGCCCAGAAGTTCTTGGGATTGTAGAGCGGGGATTCGTCGATGGGTAGACCGTCTGTGCAAAGATACGAACATACCAGCTGTATGGATGGACCCCGGTTGCAGTTCCCGCCAATCTGGCGCAGGCAGTAATTGTTGACCGAGCCAAACATATCCGAAGAGTAGTACTGTAGATTCTTGTTCCCTTGGAAATAGAAGATCAGTTCACTGGAGTAGGGTTTCTGGAACAATTCCTGGTAGTTGGGTTCCAACGAGTATGCTTCCGTGTCCATCATTTTCTCTGCGGCATCGATCGCTTTCTGGTAATCGCCATGGAAAAGGGCGAAACGGACCTTGAATCCTAAAGCGGCTCCGGTCGTTGGCCTCAACTGGCTGTTATATGTCTTCGGCAGCAGCAGGGCGGCAGAATCCAGACACGCATAGGCATAATCGAGGACTTCGCTCTTGGGCGAGCGGGTGGCTGTATAAGCCTCGGCCAGGGACATCCCTTTTTTGTCCAAAACCACATCGCCATAATAGGTGGCAAGCTCGGCGTAGGAGAATCCCAAATGGAAATAAGCTTCCCCTTTGTATTGACGGATATTGGCCGGAGTAATATTGGTTGTACTACCGGCATTCTCCAGGTTGTTGAGGAGTTTCAGGGAGCGGGAAATAGCCTTGTACAGGATCAACCATCTTGATTTGGCTGTACCCGACTGTGAGGTCATATTGCCATTCTTGGTCTCCTCCTGCGCATTCCGGCTCATCACATCGTCATCCCCCGGCAGTCCGTCGACCGGATAGAATTCTGCTCTCATCAGGTCATTGAGCGACATTAAATATTCGGTATCATCATGATACCAGTTACTGCTCGATCCTTCTGAAAGAGGACTCAAGTCAAGATCTGCGCAGGATGACATCGTAAAGAGCGCCGATACCACGGCGATGGATTTTATCATTTTGTTCATAATGTACCTAATTAGAAAGTTACTTTAACGCCAAATATCAAAGAGGTAGTGAGGTAGTCCTTGTCTACTTCTTGTTCTGGATCCCAGCCCTTGATGCCGCCACTACCCAAGTCGAAAGCGGGTAAGTCGTTCATGCTGACATACAGCCTGAGATTGTTGACAAAGAAATTCTTCGTAATATGCTGCGGGAGGGTATACCCCAACGTTATGTTCTTGATCCGCATGTAAGCGGCATTGTACAGCCAGAAATCATTCGATCCGTAAAGTTGGCCCTGGTGCGACCAGGAAGCCATGGGGAATCTCATCTTGGCATTCTGTTCGTCCGTGTTGTAAGGACTCCAGTGATTGTTCACGAGCACTTCAGGAGCTTGACCCCATCCCCATTCGAGGGGGCGGACCATCACATCGCTGATGTATTTTCTCCAACGGCCGATGCCCTGTACAGAAAGGTTGAAATCGAAGCCTTTGTAGCTGGCCCATAAAGCACCGCCGAATTGCATCTCCGGAAGGGAGTTCCCGCAATATACCTTGTCTTTATCGCCTGAGATCTTACCATCCCCGTCGATATCCTCGAACTGGATACAACCGGCCGTTTCATTGCCTTGTACGGCCACTTTTTTCCCCTCGGCGTCATAGAGGGATTCTTTATTCAGGCATATTCCCTTGTTCTTATACAGGTACCATGCCTGGTAGTGCGAGCCTTCTTCGGTAATGTAATTGCCGGAGAACTTGCGGAGATTGCCTAGATAACCCATTTTCGACCGGTAATCAGAAAGGTTGAAACTGGCTCCGTAGCTGAAACCGCCTACGTGATCGTTCCAGGCAAGTTCGACTTCCCATCCTTTGGTGTTCATCTTGCCGGCATTTTGCTCGGGTGCATTGTATCCGGTATAATTGGGGAAGTTCATCACCAAAAGCATATCTTCCGTCTTCTTGTAGTACCAGTCTCCACTGAAGCGTAAACGGTTCTTGAAGAAGTTGGCATCCACTCCGATACCGTATGTCGTTGTCGTTTCCCAAGTGATGTTAGTGAATGCATACGTGGACTGGAAAGCGATCTGGGTGGGATCGGCAATTCCTGTGTTTTTGTTGGAAAGATAGCCGTTGCTGAATTCCATAGAAGCCTGATACGGGAATTCCGAACCGATACGCTCATTGCCCAACTGGCCGATGGATGCGCGGACTTTCAGGAAGTTCAGAACGTTGTTCTCCTTCACCCAAGGCTCCTCCGTAACGACCCAGCCCACAGAGGCGGATGGGAAAGTACCCCAGCGGTGTCCCTTGGCAAAGCGCGAAGAACCATCCGTACGTACATTGGCCTGAAGCATGTACCGATTGGCATACGAATACATCAGGCGGCCGAAGTACGAGCGGTATGCATTGTGTCCGGCGCTGCCGCTGTTGTATTGCTGATCTTCCGGTCCAAGATTCAGATAAGGGAAAGAGGACAACACGTAATTATTACGCCAGGCACCTTCGTTTTCCCACTTGAATGCATAATCTTCATAACCGGCCATCAGGTTCACTGAATGCTTGCCTAACATTTTCTTGTAATTGGCATACAACTGAAGGGTAAGGCTGTTATTGTCATTCCGGTCCTCGCGCAGGTTGGTCGTGGAGGAGTTCGGATAGATATTGCCGTTGATGTCATACAGATTGAACTTCGTATCCCAGTCCTTGCTCTTGTAGAGATAAAAGGTCGGTGCGGCAGCTGCCGAGATAGTCAGCCCTTCGAACGGGGTGAGATCCAACGCAAACTTACCGGAGAATCCAAACCCGCGTGTCTTCTGATTGCCTGCTAAGGTCAGCAAAGCGTATGGGTTCTCACCATCGCGGCCTTCGGATATCAGTCCGTTGGACCAGAAAGCCGTGGTAAGCGGATGAGAATGGTGTTCATAATAAATAGGACTGTTGGGATATTCGCGGTCGGTGAGCCGGACGTTCATATCGACCTTCGCATGGATCCAGTTGTTGATGTTGTAATCATTATTGATTCTGGCATAGATACGCTCGTACTCTTTTCCGGGAATCAGTGAATTGCCTTTATAATAATTCAGGCTGAAGCTGGAGAGCAACTTGTCTGTTCCACCCGAGAGGGTCAAAGAGTGGCTCTGATGTTCACTTTGATTTTTCAACAAAATATCCTGCCAGTCGGTGTACGGATAGCGGTCCGGATCTGCCGCGTGGTTAGCTGCATAGGAGTCGATGAAGTCCTGTGAATACACCCCGTACAGGTCATCTCCGCCATCATTATAGGTCAACTCATTTTTCATGGTCATCCAGTCTTTGGCACTGGCATATTTGGGCATTCTCGTAGGACGGTCAATGCCATATTCATAGCTGTAGCTCATTTTGAACTGATTACTCTTGGCCCGTTTGGTGGAAACCAGGATCACACCGGCTGCGGCGCGCGATCCATAGATAGCAGCCGAAGCGGCATCTTTCAGTACCTGTATGTCCTGCACTTCGGAAGGGTCTACATCATCCAGCGTTCCCGGTATCCCATCGATAATAATCAGCGGGCTGCTGTTGGACATCGTTGTCACACCGTGAATGAGGATATCGGCCGATGAGGCTGCATCGCCTGATTTACGCATGACCTGTACACCTGCCATTTGCCCCTGCAACTGTGCAGAAAGGTTCGGGTTGGACTGTTCATGCAAACGGTCACTGCTTAGTGAAGAAGTAGATCCGGTCAGATCGGCCTTCCGGGCAGTTCCATAACCGATGACAACGACTTCATCCAGCTGCGTATCTGTCTGCATCCGGATCACCATATTCAGACCCGGGCGAAGGGTTTGTGGAGAAAAACCGATATAAGAAACGATAATCTCGGCATTCGCATTTTCGAGTTCCAACTGAAACTGGCCATTGATATCGGTGACAGTTCCATTATTGGTACCTTTCTCGCGTATGGTTACACCTATCAGCGCTTCGCCTTGATCATCAAGGACACGGCCATTGGTTTGTTTCTTTTTCGTCGTGTTCTGTTGAGTTACATCTGCACTCTTCCCCCCCGCCATATTCTCTCCAGTCAAAAGGCTACTGGTATTCGAACCGGCAAAGACGGAACTTGCACACATCATCCCAATAAGACACATCAATCCGATGCGGGGACAAAGGGAGAATTGGGGCCCTGTGTTCTCTTTTAATTTAAAGTTAAACAGTTGCGTTTTCATACATTTAAATAT